>CAYOBQ010000006.1:0-100304 GCA_964402225.1 uncultured Nannocystaceae bacterium
AGAGTCGCGACGCGGCGCGCTGCACGCGCCCGCCAACCGATTTCTGCGTTGCGAAGCCTTCGGATATCGCTACGGCTTCGCGCCTTGCGACTCTGCCGCAGTGTCGCAGGAGCTCGACCATGTCGTGATTGGCGGTCGCGCCGTCAATGCGTGGGCGGAGCCGCGCTCGTCGCCCGCGACGACTGCGACAGGCGTTAGCTTCCTTTCGGGCCCGCTTCTTGCTGGGTCGGCGCCCAACAATCTGACGGGAGAACATCCATGAGGACTTGCTGGGTCGCCCTCACGTGTCTCTGCTTCGCCACCGGCTGCATCGAGGACGCGCCCACTGAGGACAGCGTCGAGGCCGACGGGGGCGTGGAGACGGACGGCGCGGTCTCGCCCGACGGCGGGGTCGAGGAACTCGAGCCCGATCTGGGGCCCGCGGAGACGCCCGACGTGGCGGTGGAGCCCGTGCCCGAGACGTGCGGGAACGAGGACGCCCTGGCACCGAACCAGACGTCGGAGGCGGCGGCGGCCATCGAGCCGGGCTTCGCGCGCGACGATCTCTTCCTCTGCGCCGGGACGGAGGACTGGTACCGCCTGGAGCTCTCCGCCGGGCAGGGGATCACGATTCGCCTGGTGTCGGACCCACCGGAGACCGACCTGGACCTCGCCATCAGCGACGAGGCGGGGGTGGTTCTCGATGAGAGCGCCGGCGAGTTCGGCGAGGAGCAGATCGACTTCGTCGCGCCGAGGGCTGGAGTCTTCTTTGTGCGCGTCGTCGGCTTCCGCGAGCAGGCGTCATTCTACGAGCTGACGGTGTCGAGCGGCTGCCGAGCCGACGCGAACTGCCCCGAGGGCGGCGTCTGCGATCCGTTCCGCGGGCGCTGCGAGCCCTTCGCGATCCCCGAGTGCGGGATCGACGACTTCGAGCGCAACGACCGAGACGTGGACGGCGCCCCGGTCGAGGCGGGGGATCTGGTCGAAGGCGTGGCCTGTGGGGCGGACCGGGACTGGTTCGTCATCGAGCTCGCGGAGGGTGACAGCGCCGACCTGCTCGTGGCCTTCCCGCAACGCACGGACCTCGACGTCTTCGTCGTCGACCTCGACCGAGGCCGGCAGGTGGCGCAGGCGACGGGGGACGCGCGGAGCAACCCCGAGCGCCTCTCCTTGTCGCATGTGCCCGCTGGGCGCTACGCGATCGGCGTGTTCCTCTTCATCCCCGAGGGGGAGCGCGACCGTGACGTCGAATATCGGCTCGAGATCGCGGGGCGAAGCGGTGCCTGCGAGATCGACCGCGACTGCCGAAACGACGCGCTCCCGGTCTGCGACGCGGGGGTCTGCCACGCGGTGGAGGCGGGCGGACAGGCGATGCCCGGTGAGCGCTGCGGAGAGGACGCCGACTGCGGCGAAGGCTCCGAGTTCTGCTGGACGGGGCGCGCGGGCGGGAACGACAACTTCTGTTCCCGCGAGTGCGACGGCCAGGGGCAGTGCGATGACCTCGGTGAGGGCGCCATGTGTGCCCCCGTGGGCCGGGGGCTCGCCGTCTGCATCCCGCCGTGCGCGAGCGACGACGACTGCAGCAGCTTCCGTAGCTGCGTCGACTCGGTCTGCGAGATCCGGGGTGAGTGCCGCGTCGACGCCGACTGCGGCGAAGGCGAGATCTGCCAGTCCATCCAGTTTGGGCGCTTCTGCGGGGTCGCCCCACCGCCGGCGGAGTGCGGGGAGGACGCGCGGGAGCCCGACAGCAACCGGGGGGCGGCCACGGACATCGCCGCCGACGGCGAGACGGTCGACGAGCTCAACATCTGCAACGGAGACGACGACTGGTTCCGGCTCGAGGTGCCGGAGGAGAAGGCGGCGTGGATGCTGATGGTCACCGTGGAGTTCCGCGAGGGCGTGGACATCGACGTCTACGTCTTTGACACCCACGGCAGCCCCGTTGGTCAGGCGATCAGCGCCGACCAGACGCCCGAGACGGCGGAGGTGCGCTTCATCGCCCCCGGCGAGTACTTCGTCCGTGTCGACCAGTTCTCGAGCGATGCCCTGCGTGACACCAGCTACGCGATCACCGTGGACCTGATCGACAACGACGACGCATGCACGCCGGAGGCCAACCAATGCGGCGGCACCGAGCCGCTGCGCACCTCGTGCCTCGAGAACGGCGCCTGCGCGGCCCTCGAGGGCAACGGCGAGGTGCCCCTCGGCGGCCTGTGCGACTCCGACGACGACTGCGTCGAGGGGGCCGAGATGTGCTGGGTCTTCGAGGGCGGCGACCAGGGCTGGAACATCTGCACGCGGGGCTGCCAGGGCGACGGCGACTGCGCCGACATCGAGGGCACGGTCTGCACTCGGTTCCGACGCTTCGCGGCCTGCCTCCCGCCGCGCTAGGACGCCGCGGCAGAGTCCCGACGCGGCGCGCTGCACGCGCCCACCAACCGATTCGGCGTTGCGCCTTGAACTCGGCCGGCGGGCACGCACATCGCTCGGTCGGTTGGTCTGCCGCACCGTCTAGCGCGACTCGAAGTCGAGGGCGGCGCTGTTGATGCAGTAGCGCTGACCGGTCGGCGGGGGTCCGTCCGAGAAGATGTGGCCCAGGTGCCCGCCGCAACGGGCGCAGTGCACCTCGGTGCGCGTCACCCCGTAGCGCTCGTCGGTGGAGGCGCCGACCCGCTGGGCGGCGACGGGCTCGTAGAAGGAGGGCCACCCCGTGCCGGACTCGAACTTGGTCTTCGAGTCGAAGAGGGGCACCCCGCAGGCCGCGCAGCGATAGAGGCCCTTGGCCTTGTTTGCCCAGAGCGTCCCGGTGAAGGCCCGCTCGGTCCCGTGGCCCCGCAGGATCCGGTACTGCTCGCGGCTCAGAAGCGACCTCCACGCGCCGTCGTCCAGCTTCAGCCGCTCACCGACGGGCGCCTTCGGGTTCCAATGGGCGTGCCGCGCGGCGGGCTTCCCCGCCGGCTCGGAGCGCGCCTCACCTCCATACCCGGCGCCCAGCACCACGCAGGCGGCGACGACCCAAGATCTCCACATCCGGACCTCCTCCCGGCTCGGTCTCCAGGCAACCACCCCACAGCCTACTCCTGTGCCGCGTTGGGGTAGAATCGCGCCGTGCGATCGATCACCGCAGCGCTGTTTCTCGCCGCCTGCACGCGCCCCCAGGCGCCGCCACCCGCCATCGACTTCGCCGGTTGCCGCGAGGTCATCCAGGGGCCGGTCTGCGTCGATCCCGAAGCGCGGATCACGGTGTGGACGAAGACCCCCGGGCTCCCCGACGCGGTCCCCGTGGCGGGTGGTTGGCGCGCTCGCCTCGACGCCTCCGGTGACGCCGCGGAGGCACGGATCGCCGGCCACGCCCCCTGGCGCCTGCGCCTCTCGCGCGGCACGCCGGCGCCTGTCCGCGACGCCGTCTCGCTCCACGCCCAGGGGCGCGACGCGAACCGTGCCGGGCGCCCCGTCGACGCGCTGCGCACGCTGGCCACCGCCCAGCGCGAGCAAGCCGCGACAGGCTGGCTCTCGGGGGCCGTCGAGAGCGCCCAACTCCAAGCCTTCATCCACCTCGCGCGCCGCGACTTCCCGGCGGCGCGCGCGGCGCTGGCGAGGGCCCCCGAGCCAGCGCCCGGCGACGCGGCCACCCACGCCATGACGGCCTACGTCGAGGCCCTCGTGGACCGCGCGGCCGGTGACCTGCGGGGCGCGACGAGGCGCTTCGACGCTGCCTGGGATCTCACCCTCCGCCTCGACCTCCCGCTGGCCCACGTGGTCCGCGAGCAGCGCGCGACGACGCTCCTCGAGATGGGTCGCGCGCCGGAGGCGGTGGCCGCCCTCGAGGCCCTGCGCTCGGAGGATCTGCCCCCGTGCATCCGTGCGGCCCTCCTCGACAACCTCGGCTGGGCCCGGCTCCAGAGCGGCGACGCGGGCGCCCCGAAGACCGGCGAGGTGCTGGCCGCGGCCCGCGAGGCCTACGACCGGGACTGCCCCGAGGCCCCGCCCCACCGACGCGCCAACGCGAGGATCAACCTCGCCCTCCACGCGCTGCGCGCTGGGCGACCGGACGAGGCGCGACGCTGGCACCGGTCGGCGACGCGCTTCACCACGATCCCGGAGGTCGAGCGGTGGGCGGCCTACGTCGAGGCGCGCCTCCTCGGATCTCGCGGGGCGCCGGCCCTGGCCCGCCTCCGCGAACGCGCGCGCGCCGCGGATCTGCCCGGCCTCGCCTGGCGTGCGCAGGTGGCCCGCGCAGAGCTCCTCGAGGATCTGGGCTCAAACGACGCCGCCATCGCGGCCTATCGTCGGGCGGAGTCCGAGCTCTCGGGCCAGGTGCTGGCGATCCCCGTCGACGCGGGCCGCGGTGGGTTCCTGCTCGATCGAAGCCGGAGCGCGCGGCGACTCGTCGCCCTGTTGGTGCGCCTGGGTCGGCCCGCAGAAGCGCTCGCCGCGGCACGCAGGTCCCGGCGGCGCACGCTCACCACCCTGCCGGCCCCCGACCGCATCGCCCGGCTGAGCCCCGACGGGCGGAGGCGCTGGGAGCAAGCCTATGCCCGCTACCGCCAGGCCCGGGACGCGGCGGAGGCCGATCTCACCGACGCCTGGAGACAGTCCGCAGCCAGCCGTGAGGCGGGGCGCGAGATCCGCCGCGGCCAGCAGCGCGCGCTCCGCCGGCTCCGAGACGAGGCCCTCAGCGTGCTTTCCGACTCCTCCCCCTCCCTCGCCGCCGACGCCGATCTGCGGCCCCTCGAGGCCGGGGAGTTGCTGCTCGCGTGGCACCGAGTCCCCGACGGCTGGATGGGCTTCGCGGCGACCACCGCGGGCGTGCTGGCCGCGCCGGTCGAGGCGGGCGCGTGGACGACGCCGTTCACCGACGCGCTGTCGCGGGCGGTGCGCGTGCGCGCGTTGGCAGACGCGACGGTGCTGGCCGACGGCCTGGAGGTCGGCGATCGCCCCGTGGTCTACGCCCTCGACCTGCCCCCTCGCACGCCCCCCCACGGCGGAGGGGGCGACCCCCTGGTGGTCGCCGACCCCACGGGGGATCTGCCCCAATCCCGGCGGGAGGCGGCGGAGGTCGCGGCCCATCTCGGGCCCCGAGTACACCGGATCATCGGACCCGCCGCGACGCCGGAGACGGTCCGAGCGGCCCTCGCACGGGCGTCGCTGTTCCACTACGCGGGGCACGGACGTTTCGGGGGGCGCGAGGGTTGGGACAGCGCGCTGCCCCTCCGCGACGGCCAGCTCTCGGTGGGGGACGTGCTCCTGCTCCCGGCGGTCCCCCAGACAGTCGTGCTGTCCGGCTGCGAGACGGGCCGCGCCGACGCGGGCCCCGCCGGGGTCGGCCTCGCCCACGCGTTCCTGCTGCGCGGGGCCCAGCGGGTCGTCGCCTCGGTCCGCCCCGTCCGCGATGCCGACGCCCTTCGCTTCTCGACCACCCTGTACGAAGCCGACGACGACCTCGAGCCCGCCTTCCGACGGGCCGCCGCGGGACCCGGGGGCGACGCCTATCGCCTCTTCGTACCCTGACTATGAAATGATCCACCCTGTCGCTTCGTTGAGTCGACGACCAAGGGGAGAGCCATGACTCGTCTGTTGCCGTGGGCCGCCGTGTTGAGCTTGGGTTGTCTCGCGCTACCGGAGGCGGTGGAGGCGCCGGAGGCCGAGGTCGAGGAGCTGAGCGCCGAGGGCTCGGCCCTCACGCGGCGCGCCCACAGGCGCCATCAGCGCTGCCTGCGCCAGGCGCGGCGCGGACGCCGGCCCGCGTGGACGTGCGGCGGCCGGGAGCGCGCGGTCCCCCCCGCCGCCTGCACGGACCGGCAGTGGGTCGCGAGGCGCCGAGGCCGAGGCCCCTGCCCCGAGGCGCGAAGCCACCGGGGCGAGTGGCGGATCACTCGCCCCTTCTCGCGGTCGCGCGACCGTCAGCTCCAGCGCGTCTGCCTCTACACCTGGGCCGCCTTCGACGCCGATCGCCCCGAGCCGGACATCGCGGCGCTGCCGGACCGCCCCTCGATTCGCCTCGAGCGCGACTGCGAGGTCGTGTCGGCCCACGCGCTCCCCGGCGAGGTCACCGACGCCCTGCGCGCGAGCTGGGAGACCCAGATCGAGCTGCCCGACTGGTCGGTCGCCGATCCCCAGGGGGCGCCGACCCCCGCGTCGGTTCGAGTCGCGGTCATCGACAACGGCTTCGGCGGCGTCGCCAACTCGCCGGACCTCCCCGCCGACATGGTCGACCACGCCGAGGCGATGAGCTCCATCGTCCGGGCGATCGGCTGCCCGGAGCGTGGCGAGGTTGGCTACTGCCCGGTCGGCGCGCCGGTCTACGGCGCGATGCCCTACATCCGGCGCGGCCAGGAGGGCGAGCTCGGCGGCTACTTCGGGACCCACCTCGAGTACGCCGCGGCGGTCGCCGAGGCGGTGGACGACTGGCGTACCGAGCCCGCCAGGACGCGACCGGCCCACCTGGTCCTCAACCTCTCCCTCGGCTGGACCGGAGAGCACGACGTCACGAGCACCGGCCGCCTCTCGGGCCAGGTCGCCCTGTGGGCCACCCGCTACGCCGCGTGCAAGGGCGCGCTCTTGATCGCCGCCGCTGGCAACCGAGGCGTGGACGGCGGAGAGGGCCCGCTCTACCCCGCCGGCTGGGAGTCGCGACCCCGAGACTGCGGCGACGCGGGCGACCTCGCGCCCTACGCCCCCTTGGTCCACGCGGTGGGCGGTGTCGATGGTCGTGACACCCCGCTGTCGATCGCCCGCGCCGGCGCGAGCCCGCGCATCGTAGCCCCGGCGGCCCTCGTCTCGGTTCAACTCGAGACGCTGTCCAGCCAGGAGGACCACGACGCGACGGAGGTGATGAGCGGGACCTCCCTCGCCGCCGCCGCCACCTCCGGGGTCGCCGCGATGGTCTGGAGCCTGCGCCCGGAGTTGCCTCCGTGGGCCGTGATGCAGCGGGTCTGGGCCTCCGGCGAGCCCACCGGCGCCCCGGCCGAGTTCGCCTACGCGGGGGCACCAGAGCGTCGCCGACTCTCGGCGACGCGCGCCTTCGAGGCGGCCTGCCCCGACGGGCTCGAGGTGGGCCGCTGCCCCCTCGGCGACGCCCGCCCCGAGGGCTCGGAGCCACGGCCCGCGGGGATCCCAGCGGGCCCGGACATGGCACAGATAGCGGAGCTGCTCTACGCCCAGGCCGCGGCGGTCGCCTCCGACCCCGACGCCCCGCCGACCCCCGACGCCGAGAGCACCTACGCGGCGCCCTACACCGTCCCGCAACCCGGCACGCCCACGTGCCCGATCTGCGGCTTCGTCGGCGCGACGCTCTACGGCAAGCTCCAGGCAGATCCCGCCGGCACCGCCACGATCTACGCCAAGACCGCCTCCGACGGCTTCACCGTGAAGCTCCCATCCCTCGAAGACGGGGCGCCCTTCAAGCTCGACCTCGCAGCCGAGCTCCCCATCGACGAGCTGGTCTCGGCGTGGCTGCTCGTACCCGTCAGCGCCGAGGGTAAGGTCTCGCTCACCTCCAGCGAGCTGTTCATATACTGAGCACGGTGGTCGGCACAGACGAGATCGAGCGGGCCCTCGCCGGCGAGCCGGCGGCGGGTCGAGCGCTGATGCAGCAGCTCCTCCCGCACGTCCAGAAGCGCGTCTGCGCGGCGCTGATGCGACGCGCGGCGGCGGGGCGCGGGCGTGTCGTGCGCCAAGAGGTCCTCGATCTCACGCAAGAGGTCTTCGTCGCGCTGCTCAAGGATGACGGGAAGGTGCTGCGCACCTGGGATCCACAGCGCGAGGCCTCGCTGAACACCTTCGTCGGGCGCGTCGCCGAGCGGCGCGTGGCCTCCATCATGCGCAGCGCCCGGCGCAGCCCGTGGACCGAGACCCCCACCGAGTCCGCCTCCCTGGAGCGCGTCTCCGGCCAGGCGCGCGCCCCGGAGGCGCTGGTCGGCGACCGGGAGGAGCTCGCCGCGGTCCTCGACCTGCTCCGCGCGACCCTGAGCCCCTTGGGCTTCGACCTGTTCCGGGACATCGTGGTCGAGCAGCGCACCGTCGAGGAGATCTGCTCCGCCCGGTCCATGAGCGCCGACGCCGTCTATGCCTGGAGGAGTCGGTTGCGCAAGGCGATGCGCAAGGCGCTGTTGCAAGTCCGGTCAGAAACCGGCGTCCCGCGGCGAAGGGGAGGGTGAGGTGGAAGAGGATTCCCAGCTAGCCGATCTGCTCGGCGCCCTCGCGCGGGAGCAGGACGCCGAGATGGAGGAGGCGTGGCCGAGCGAGGACGGGGCCTTGCGTCCCATCGGCGGAGCGGACTTCGAGGCGCTCCTGGGCGCGGCCCTCCCCGCGGCGGCCCCCGTCGAAGGGCCCGCCGCGGTCGAGCCACCCCGCGCGATTGGGGGCGGGGGGCGGGGCGGGCTCGGCCTGGGTTGGGCCGCGCTGGCCATCGCCGCCTCCCTCGCCTTCATCGCGTTGTGGCCCGCCGCTCGTCTGCCCCACTACGCCCTCGAGGTCGGCTCTGGGGATCGCACGTGGCGCGGCGACACGGTCGGCACCCAGAGCTACGGCACCCACAGCTACGCGGAGGGTTCACGCTTCCTGCTGACCGCGCGCCCCGCCACCGACATCGAGGGCGTCGATGCCCGTCTGCTGCGACGCGAGGGCGCCGCGCTGCGTCCCCTCCCCACCACCGTCGAGATCAGCGGCGCGGGCGCGGTCCACGTCGACGCGGTCGTCGGCGAGACGTTGCCCCTATCCCCCGGCGCCCACATACTCGTGATCGAGATCAAGCTCGGGTCCGAGACTCGCCACTACGAAACGCGGCTCCACGTCGCCCCGTGAGGAATCTGATGCGAAGAGGGAGCCTCATCGCGCTGGCCTGCGCCCTCGGCGCCTGCGCCGCCCCGCGCTCCATCACCCAGTCGGGCCGCGTCACCCCTCCGGGCGACGTCCGCCTCGGCGTCGCCGTGCCGATCAGCATCTCCAGCTCGACGAGCGGCGCGATCTACGACGGCCTCCAGGGTCAGATCGAAGACCTCGACGACGGGGACATCAAGCTCGAGACGCGCGAGGATCTCGACGACCTGATCGAGCCGCTCCTCGCCCACGGCCTCGATCCGGTCGGCACCGGCACCGACCTCTTCCTCCGCGTCGGCGTCTACGACCGCTTCGACCTCGGCTACCGCTACGCCTCGGGGACCCACGTCTTCGACACCATGTTCCAGTTCATGGGCCCCATCGGGGAGGAGCAGCCCGAGACCCGCGTCTCCGGTGCGGTCGGCGTCCAGTACTCGCGCCAGGAGTACGAGGCGCCGTCCCTCGCGGGCCTTGACACCTTGCAGTCGCTGCTCGACTACCGCTTCGAGCGCACCGATCTGCTCTTCCCGGTCGTGCTCAGCTACGGCTTCGGCGAGAACGAGGAGTACGGCGCCCTGGGGTTCGGCGTGGCCTACAACTACACGTCCATCAGCTACGGCATCGAGTCCGAGGTCGTCCACGAGCTCTTCGAAGACGAGCTCGAGGCGATCGATCCGCCCAGCGGTGAGAGCTCGGTCCACGCCTTCGGCGGCTTCGTGAACGTGAAGGCCGGCTACGTCGTCTACGCCCTCTTCTCGCTGGCCGTCTACTACCAGGACTTCGGCAGCTACAAGCTCTTCAGCGACAAGAAGCGCAGCCTCTCGGGCACCACCGTCATCCCCACCTTCGGCGTCCAAGCCGAGTTCTGATGCACACCGTCACGGCCGGAGCCGGATGAGGGCGGAGCCGTCGGCGACCAAGAGCGCACCGTCAGACGCCCAACTGACGTCGAGGGCCGTGTCCCACGTGTTTAGCAGCCGCTCCAGCCGCAGTCGTGGTTCGGCGGCCCGCACCTCGACGAGCGCCACCCCGGCCGCGCCACAGGCCACCGCCGCTCGGACCCTCCCCTCGGCGTGGAGGACATCGATCCCGCGCGGCTCACCGGGGAGCGGCAGGAACGCATCGGCTCCATCCGCCGAGACCAGATGCAGTCCCCAGCCATCCACGGAGACGAGCCAGTCCCCAGCGACCGGCTCGATGGCCGCCGCCCCGCCTTGCAGCGCATGGAGCGTGCGCTCGTCGCCCTCGCCGAGGGCGAGGACGCCGACCCTCTGACAGACCGAAGCCGTCGTTCCCGCCGCCGCCCCGAGGCGCACGATCGGCGCGAATCGGCAGAGCCCGACGGTATGCGGCGCTGGAGCCCCGAGGGCGATCGGCGCGGCACCCAACCGGGCGGTGAAGCGACCGCGCGTCGTCACGAGGCGTACGCCATCGGACGCCCCCGCGAGGTCCCGGGGTCTGCCTCCCGCGGACCACGCGCGCCCATCGAGCGCCCGCAGCCAGGTGGTCAGAGTGTGGGCCGCGTGGGTCGCGAAGAGGGCCCCTTCGACGAGGACGGCACGCTGAGCGAGACCCGGCCGGGGTGGCGGCTCTTCGCCCGCTCCCCCGACCTCCATGATCGCGCCGCCCGTCGTGACCGCACGCAACGCCCCCCTGTCGTCAGCGACGACGAGCGCCGCGTAGTCAACGTCCAGCCGAGTCGGAGCGCCCGCCGGACGGACTCGACGGAGGTCACCGGCCTGGTCCGCGACCCACCACGCCACGCCATCGGTCCCGAGAGCGCACCCACCGCGCCGCTGACCATCGCACGCGGCCCGAACCATCGGATCGCGCTCCCACTCGTCTCCGTGCAACACCAGGACCCCACCCCGGCTCAGCCAGCCGGCGATGCCCCCAAGGAGCGCCACCGCGGCCGTCCCGCCAAGGTCGCGTCGACGCTCGACCAGCCGGAGTCGATCCCCCTCGAGCTCTCCGATCGCCGCGCCACCCTCGAGCAACGCCGCCGCCCAGCGCGTGCCCTCCACGGCGACCCCGACCGGCGTCCCATCCACCCGCAAGGACGCGACCACGCGAAGCCGACCTTCGGCGCAGCGGACCAGGAGAAGCTGCCCGCGGCCGTCGGCGAGCACGGCCGTCTCTGAGTCCGCCCGGGCGATGTCCCTCACATCTCCGAGCCGCTGCGTCGCAGCGATGGTCCCGCCCTCCACCATCGAGACCCCCGCCGGGCCGTCGGCGATCCACAGGCGCTCACAGACGACCGCGCCGGCCTGGGCGACGCCCGGCGTGGGCACGAAGCGATCACCCCGGAGGGCGCCTGCCCCGTTGAAGAGCCACCAAAGACCCGCCGGCCCCTGCGCGGCGTCACGAACTGGCCCCCCCAACCAAAGCAGCGTCGCGTCGACCGGCTCACCACGCGCCGGTGTCGACCGCAGAGGCGGCGTCGAGACCGGCGCGACCGCCTCGCAGCCGCCAGCGAGAACGGCGCACAGAAGGAGGGCCGACCTCAACCCGCGAGCTCGATGGCATCGGCGAGCGCGCCGGCGTCGGGCCATCGGTCCACAGGCTCCCACGCGAGGGCGCCATCGATGGCGGCCACCAGCGCCGGGTGCAGCCCCGGCGAGATGTCGGCGATGGGGACCAGTCGCCCATCGGCCGTCGCGTTGAGCACCTGGGCCAACATCGCCGACTCCGAGCGACGCGCGCCGGGCTCTGGAATCTCGTGGGGGAGGCGCCCCGTGAGGACCTCGTAGGCCAGGACCCCGAGGGACCACACATCGCTTCGGGCATCGACCTCACCACGGCCGATGAACTGCTCCGGCGCGAGGTAGGCGGGCGTGCCCACCAGAGCACCCGTCTGGGAGATCCGGGTGGCACCGAACCCATTGAGCAGACCGAGATCCACGAGCGTCGGCGCGCCGCCGGGACCGACGATCACGTTCGCTGGCTTGAGGTCTCGATGCACCAGGCCAGCCGCATGTAGCGCCGCGACGGCCCGACACAAGGCCACCAGCAGGGGGATGGCATCTCCTTCCGAGAGGGGCTCTTCGGCCAGCCGCTCATCCAGCGGTTGGCCCGGGACCCACTCCATCGCCATCCACGCGCCCTCGTCGTCGGCGCTGACGCCGACGTGCCACTCGATGACCCGCGCCACACCTGGGTGATCGATCCTCGCGGCCAACAGCGCCGACCGCTCGAAGCGCTTCATCTGGGCTCGCTCCGAGGCCACCTGGGCCTTGAGCACCTTCACCGCGACCCGACGGCGCTGCCCTCGCCGCCGCGCGAGCCAGACCTCCGCCGTCGCCCCTTCGCCGATCTTCTCCAGGAGCCGAAACGGCCCGGCCCTGCGGGCGGTCGCAAACTCCGTTCTCCAGCGATCGATCCAAGCGCTGGCGCCCGCGAGCAGCACCGAGCTCGACGCGCCGGCCCAAATCCAGCCCGAGGTGGCCTCGGCGAGGGCGGTGGTGGTGACCGCGGCGTGGGTGGCGATCCAGGCCCCAGGCGTCACGGCCCGCGCCCACCACGTGCACGGGCGCCGCCGCGACCAGACGACGATCCCAATCAGACCCGTGGCGACGACGAGGAGGCCCCACGCATGCGTTCGCCCGAGCCACGCGGACCGCACGCGAAGTCGGTGGAGCGTGGACGGCGCGTCACGACGCGTCGGTGCCGGCCGCGGCGAGCCCGCCGTGAGGTTCTCGAGGAGGAGGTTGGGCCCGTCCCCGTAGGCGTAGAGATCAGGATTGCCGTCCCCGTCGAGATCGCCGATCGCGACACCGCGCAGATCGAGCCCGGCGAGCCCAGCGGCTTCGGTGACGTCTTCGGTGCCCCATCCATCCCCGCCGAGCCGGAGCGTCGGAGCGGAGGTCACCACGTCGAGGCGCCCGTCGCCATCGAAGTCCGCCAACCCACCGCCCAGCGTCGGCGGAAGCGGTGGGACCGGAGCCACCCGCAGCCCCTCGGGCTCGCGCGAGAGGATCCGAGAGGGGAAGCGACTGTCGAGGACGAGCAAGTCGGTGTCCCCGTCGCCGTCGAGATCCCCAGGCACCGCGTCGACGACCATCCCGAAGAGTCGGCCGGTGGCGGCGTGCGGGCGCTCAATGAAGTGCCCCGCGGGGCGCGTGAGCAGCACAGGGCCCCGCCCCCAGAAGGTCCCGAGATAGAGATCCACCCCATCGTCGCCCACGAGATCGGCGAAGGTAGCGCACGCGACCCAGTCTCCCCCTGCGCCCGCCCCCCGCGCGGCGAGCGGTCTGCGGGCGAGTCGGCCGACCCCGTCGTTGAGGTAGATCGAGTTGGTGCCCGGCAGATGGTCGAGGCCCTCGAACCGAGTGGCGAAGACGTCCAGATCCCCATCAGAGTCCCAGTCGATGCAGTCCAAGTCCCCTGCGAGGGCGGGCGCCGGCACGTGCTCTCCCCGTGTGCCAGCGAACCCTCCGCGCTCGCTCTCATCGACAAAGCGCGAGCCGGCGTTGCGCAGGTACCGAACCTGGAGCGCGGCACCACTCTCCCCTCCGTATCGCAGCAGCAGGTCGAGGTCTCCGTCGCGATCGAGATCACACGCCACCGCCGACTCGACCCGCCCTGACCCCACCCCGGCGGGCAGCCAACCGCTCGCGTCGTGGAACGCCCACCCCCCACGATTGAGCAGCAGCTTCGCGCGGGCCCCATCGTCGAAGACGAGGAGATCGAGGCCGGCGGACCCGTCGAAGTCCTCCAGCAGAGCGAGGCGGGTGCGCCCGGATCCAGCCGCCTGGGAGCCAGCAGCGCGCACCTCGAAGGACACGCGGGCCCGATCTCCGAGGCGAAGCAGGCGACCGTCCGCGACGGCGAACCCATCCCCTTCGGCGGAGAAGGCGATGCTGACGACAGGCTGCTCGAACTGCGACTCGACGAGAGTGCGGCCGCCTTCGTCCCATCTCCAGACGCCCCCATCCTCGCGTCCGACCCAAGTGGCCTCGGGGGTGCTGACACAGCTCCGCGACGCCACCTCGCTGACCTCCACCGTCGGGCCGAGGACCAACGTGGTCCGACCGACCGAGACCAGCGAGCCGTCGGGGAGCAGGCACATCGACGACGATGGCCCGCAGATGTCCTGAAGTGGCGGTCCAGCGGTCTCCCAGCGGCCCCCCACCCGTCGGACCATCCGGCCCCGACTGGGGCGAACCCAGAGGTGACCCTCGCCATCGACGCCCACCCCACAGATCGCGCGCCCGGCCCCCGCCGTCAGGGGCACATCAGGGCTCTTTCGCCAGGTGCGCCCATCCCAGGCGTGCAGCTCCCCGCGCCCCACTCCAGCCCACCCCTCCTCGCCGCTCACGAAGTGCAGCGCCGCCGCGGACAGCGACATCGAGTCCGCCTCGGCGCGTCCCCCGATCCGGCGATGCGTGGCGTCCGCGGCGGAGTACCAGACGACGTCTGAGCCCGGGATCGTCGCGATGGTGTTCACGATCGGGGGGAGGGCTCGCCAATCGAGATCGACCTGCCAGCGCCCCCCGTCCCAGATGAACCGCCGCGTCCGCGTCAGCGCCATCACCCCATCCGGGTGGGGCAACACGAAGAGCGTTCGCTCCTCCGGCTGCCAGGGCGCCGGTGCGCTCCGCCACCACCGCCCGTCGGAGCCCTCTGCGCGGGCCGTCCCGGCGGTCAGCGCGAGCAACAGGAGGGCCGTTGACAATCCCCTGACGGGCGGCGACAACGACCAGATGCTCGAGTTGGAACCCATCGACCAGGATCTGCCCTACGCCGTAGCTGACGACACCTTGCAGGTCGGGCGGGCTGCCTTCAACGGTCTCGTCCTCGAGAACGAAGCGATCTCGGCCTGCCACGCCGTCCTCGCCTTCCGTGAGGGGCGGTGGCAGGTCAACGATCTGGGGTCCGCGAACGGGACCGTCCACGGCGAGGTCCCGGTCCAAGCCTGGCGGGCGTTCGGGCCCGGCGACACCATTCACTTCGGCCCCCTGCGGTATCACGTCCTACGCGCCGACCGTCCGGGCTCGATGGACCACGACGAGCCGGGCCTCCGAGCGACGGCCACCGAGGACACCCCAGAGATCGCGATGACGCTGCGACCCTTGCCGATGGGCGGATCGGTCGCCGTCGACCACAGCTCGAAGCACACCAGCGCCACGTTCACCGCCCCCTTCGATCTCCTACACGCCCTCGCCCGCGCTCGGCTGGGCGGGACCGATGGTTGGGTGGACACAGAGACCCTTCGGCGCCAGGTCTGGGGCGTAGCGGTCGCAGCTCAGAACTCCGACAACGCCTTCGACAAGCTGGTCTACGACACCCGCGCGGCCTTGGCCTCAATCGACGCCCCTCGCACGTTGATCGCGCGCCGTCGCGGTTGGACGCGCCTCGAGGTCCCCCCCGATCGGCTGCGCATCCTCCAAGCCTGAGCCCGCCGCTACCTCGCCCGCTCAGCGACTCTCAGGTTGTGCCTGGCCATGCCGATCGCCCGGTTGAGCCCGTCGTTGGGATCGCCCGAGAAGAGGGGTGAGAAACGCAGCGCCTGGTCGAGACGCCGTCGGGCCCGGGTGATTCGCCCGGCGTTGGCGTCGCACGCGCTCGCGACCACCAACAACATCGGCCAGGCGAGGAACCGCTGTTCGCCCGGGTGGGAGAGGGCCTGCTTCGCACCGGGCGCGTAGGGTGAGACCTCGCGGAGGGTGCGCTCCGCGGCGGCGCACGCTCGGTCCCCATCCGACTGCGTCCGTGCGACGACATCGCTCACCGCGTAGAAGACCAGCCACGCGCCCATGAGCGGGAGCCTGTCGTCCGCCACTTCCCGGGTCGTCTTGTTGCGGCGAATCGCCCGACGGAGGAGTCGCCACGCGCGCCCGGCCCGCTCGGTCCCCGCCTCCTCGGCGGCGCGCACCAAGGACTCCACCGACTCCGCCGCCCGTGCGGGGGCCGACACGTGGAGACCGAGGCACACGACGAGGGCGCCGAGCCGGGTCACCGGCAAACGACGTCCAAGCGAGCCTCGCCCTTGACGACGATGCTCCCGACGGAGCTCCCGTCGCAGTAGACGGTGATGCGCTTGCCCACCGTCCCTCCGAAGTCCAGGCGGTAGCGGCCACCCCGCGGGAACGCCTGCTTCCCGTTCCAACTCGTCGAGATCCGGGCCGCACCGTCACACTTCGATCCATCGGGTCGGACACAGCTCCCATAGATCGAGTCGGCATGGGCCGGGGCGGCGAGCAACGCCAAGAGGGCGAAGGGGATCGAGATCAGGGACCAACGCACAAGACACCTCCATTCGAGCCGACGGCTCGCTACAAGTACCAACCGGAGTTACAGGACATCACGTGCTCGGCTCTCCGAACGCCGGACACATGCTTCACGAGGGTTCGCTCCAGTTGACGCTCGGCGCGCGCGGTGCCGCGCAGGTGTTGCTCGATGCCGCCGGCGAGGACGCTCAAGGCGCCCATCCCGGTCATCTCGAGCGTGTAGGAGAGCGTCCCGCGGGCGAAGCCACAGAAGTAAAGATTGTATTGGGACCAACGACGGTTGTCGACGAGCCGCCCAGCCCGGCGTATGACGCCGATCTCTCGGCTCCGGAGCCGCCGCGCACGACCTCGCGCGGCGGCTCGAACCTTCACGTCCGTCGATCCCTGGTAGATCCGTCCCAGGTCATCGACGCTCCTCGCCCGACGAACCTCCTTCATGGCGACGGCGCGACGCACCGCGGCGAGTCGGGTCTGCGCCTCGGCCCCATGGCGGCCGTGTCTGGCGATGAACGCCTCCAGTCTCCCGACGTCGCGCGACGCCCCAAACGCCGCCCACTCCACCGCTGCGCCGCGAGCACGGGCGAGGTTCGCCTCCGGCCGCCCGGCGTGCTCTTCGGCGAACCTCCGCAGCCCGTCTGTGTCGCTCGATCCGGCCAACTCGGCCCACTCCAGCGCAGCGACGCGACCTTTGACGGGATCGCGCTCCCCGCTGTGGGGAAACAGCGTGAGGAAGCTCCGGTACCCGGCGGCGTCGTCTCGCCGTCGGACCCTCGCCAGCGCACGCGCGTGCAGCACCTCGTACCACGGCGCGGCCGACTCGACCCGGACGAGCTCCCCATCGGCGACCACCTTGAAGGCTCTCCCCGCCTCTCGGCCGAGCAGCGCCCGCGCCCCCTTGGGCAGCACGTCAACCGACACCCGCGCCCGGCCGCTCGCGTCTGTCTCGCCGGCGGGAAAGGTGTCCTCGCCGAAGCGAACGGAGACGGATCGACCCGCCCGTGGCCCCCGCCGACACGGTCCACTGAGCCTGTTCTCCACGCGCGTGACCCGCTCGACATCGCGCTCCTCGTCCCCCGAACGAGCGGTGTGGTAGACACCATGCCCCAGCAGCGCCGCGCCCGCCGCCACGGCCACGACACCCCAGAAGTACGCGGCGTCCTGCGGGCTCGACTCGTCCTCCGACGGCTTCTCGCTCGACAACGTTGGCGCCTCGGAGAGCGCCCAGGCACCACCACCGACGCTCAGCCCGCCCAGCGCGTAGTCCCAGCCGCTCCGGCTGACGTCGCGGGACACTCGATTGCCCTGCTCCAACTCCACCTCGTCCCAGCGCTCGCAGACTCGCTCCTCGACGAGCGTGACCGCGAGGACAGCGCCGGACCAGGTGGCGCTGAGCTGCCCGACCGGTTCGGACACAGACGCCCGTTCGGCCCGCCCGATCTCTCGCTCGAAGCTCGCCTCGCTGACCCGGAGTTGGCTGTAACCACAGCCCGCCACCAGCACGCCGCACACCAGGCAGACCAGATGCTTCATCGTCCGCTCCCGCAGTCGACGACCAGACCTTCCCGAGGCGGCGGCGGGCGGCCGTAGACCGGCGCGTCGTCGTCCGGCCCACAGGTCCTGCGAGCACGACACGTGTCCTCCGTCTCGCGGTGGGCCGTGTACGAGAAGTCCGCTAGCTGGCCGGCGACCGTCCACGGCGCCCGTCCGGGGACGCCGACCTCGACGACGACCTGTTCGGAGGCGGGCACACCGACACACCAGAGGCGCACGGCGGTCGCTGCCTTCGAGACGCCCCCTCGGAGGGCCGCGTGCAGCCGCTCGAAGGGACCATCGGCGAGGCTCGAGAGGGAGAGCGCGTCGCCGCCGGTGCTCGCCGCCACGTCGTGCATCATCTCCATCACCAGCGCGCTGCTGCCCCAACTGGAAGACAGCGTGCCGAAGTAGGGGTAGACGACAACCCCCGCCGCTCGGGCGTCCCGGGCGCCTCCCCTCGCGGCGGCGAGATCGTCAGAGTACCCCCCGCCCGAGTGGTCCCCTTCGCAGGCCAACTCATCGGACATCGGGAGGACCGCCCGGGCCGCGCCAGGGCGCCACGGGTGATTCCGAGAGATCCACGAGATCGCGCTACCCCAGCTCTCGTTGGGCTCCGACTGGTTGCATGGGCGCAGCGCCATGCCCGTGAGTGCGAGGCATCGATACCTTCCGTCGGACGCGCCGCCGGTGGCCTCGACGGCGCCGCAGAGGTTGGCCCCCAAGGTGTAGACGGTGACCGTCGCGTCGACACCCTCGGCGGAGAACCGCTCCGTCATCTCGGCCAGGCGCCCACGGATGTGAGGCGCGATGAACTCGGTCCAATCGTCGGCCATGCTCCCCGACGTGTCGATCGCGACCACCACATCGACCTGTCGCGCAGCGCCCGCCCGCGTCTTGCAGAGCGTTCGCTTCGTCGCACCTTCCCTGACGGTCACGGTCGTCCCTTCGGGGATCGGGAGCGCCCGCCGATGCTCGTCGGTGTGTTGAACGCGAAAGGCCACGTGGTCCTCGGGGAAGCGCACATCGACGCGCTGCCAATAGGCGCCTCGGTCGATCGGCTCCACGTCGTCGGCCGTGCCCGTTTCGCCGCACCAACGCGCCTTCACATGGCCAAATCCAGCGTTGCGGAGGGAGCGGGCGACTCGACGCGCCCGCCACCGCGACAGCCACTCGTTTGCGTGACAACCTCCGGGCGTGCTGGCGTAGCCGGCCACATGCACCCGGGCGCGCCGCCGCTCACGACGGCTGACCGATGCCCGGAGCCATTTCATCGAGTCGCGATTCGTCTTGCCTACGGGCCCGGCGAGGGGATTCGTGTCGTTGCAGCAGAACTGCAGCCGCAGCCGCGCGGGGTGGGCCATCACGCTGAAGGGCGGCGGCGCCGTTCGCTCCGCCTCCTTCCGAACGCGACGCAGGCGCACGGTCGTCTCGACGGCCTCCCGCGCTGCGTAGCGAACGCGGACCCGGTCGCGGTCCTCACTCACCAGCAGCGCGTCACGCCCCAGACCGTCGGCCTCCCCCTCCGCGGGCCGATGGCCCGCGTGGACCAGGAACCAGCGCGGCTCGCCGATCAGGACGCCGTCCCGCGTGAGCCGCGCGCAGTACATCCCATCGGGTAGGGACGCCGACGCCTCATGCGAACGGTGCACGTCGAGCCCGGACCCAGCGCAACGCGCGGCCACATCCTTGGGGCGAGTACGCAGGGAGACGATCTCCAACGTCGCCCCGTCGGAGTCGGAAGGGGCGGAGCACGCGGGCGAGAGGCGACCAAAGGCCGAGAAGCTCCGCCCCTCCGGCACCAACGCTCCATTCGCCGGCTCGAGGATCGAGCCGTCGCAGATCGCCGGTGGAGGCGGGGGAGGCGGGGGAGGCGATGGCGGCGGCGCGCCCCCACAGCCCAACAGCGCGAAGGTCATCACCGCGGGCCAGCGCCGCCCGTCCGATCTGCGCCGATTGGCCATCGTTCTCCCCAGCCCCAGCTCGATTGCTCAGGCCGAAGGTAGCCGCGGCGGGCCCCCGGGACCTTACGGGTCCCTTACGCTCTGACTTCAGCCGGCGGCGAAGGCGGGATCGATGTGGCGGGGCACGTAGAGCGTGGGCGCGCCGCCGTCGATGATGCGGGTATAGCGTTGGCGGGCGAGGGGGGCGCCCAGGCCACGGGCGGCGGCTTCGTGGAGGAAGCGGGGGGGGCGCAGGGACTCGATCTTTGGCAGGCCGTGGTGGGCGCGGTGGCCGTTGATGATGTCGAGCACCGCCCAGTCCATCGCGACGGGGTCCTCGGCGACCAGGATGGAGCCGTGGGGGACGCGGGTCTTGGGGCGGTCCTTGGGGCCGCCTTCGTAGATCACGCGGGTCGCGTCGCAAATGCACAGGCGGGTGCGGTCGCGGATCTCGGGCTGGTCGTACATCCAGGCGATGGCCCGGTGGATGACCTTGTGGAACTCGGGGACGCGGTCGATGTTGCCGAAGGCCATGTTCTTGAGGGCCCCGGTGATGCCGGCGAGGTCGTGGTCCTTGGGGACGCAGAGGTTGAGCACGGCGGTGGTGCCGGTGAGCACCTTCGACCACCGCAGGGCGCGCACCTTGTCGAAGTGGACGTCCTTGTGCTCGTAGCCCACGCGGCGGTGGTAGAGGACTCGCACCTTGCCCTTGCGATCTCGGTACCGGTAGCCGCCCTTGCGCATGCGGTCGCCGTATTGGTCATAGATGGCGATGTTGTAGGGCGGGACGCCGAGGGCCTGGAGGTGGCCGGCGAGGTGCCAGGCGAGGGAGGCGAGGAACGGATGCCCGGGGCTCGCCAGCGCGTTGACCTTGAGGCCCACGATGTCTGCGGGGTGAACGTACTCGCCCAGGGCGCT
The DNA here is from genome assembly GCA_964402225.1 of uncultured Nannocystaceae bacterium. Classification (GTDB taxonomy): domain Bacteria; phylum Myxococcota_A; class Bradymonadia; order UBA7976; family UBA1532; genus CAYOBQ01. Next base: position 20,420 of record CAYOBQ010000006.1, read on the forward strand.
GACGGGGTCGGCCTTCCCCGCAAACGCCATCAGGGCTTCGTCCATCAATCGGGCGGCGGCCTTGGCGTCGACCTGGTCTCTGGAGCGCACCACCGCGGGCCGTCGGGCCTCGAGCACCTCCCCCGGCCGGGCCAGCGGCTCCTGCGCCATCGACGGCACCGCGCCCCCCAAGAGAGCACCCGCGCCGGTCGCCAAGAATTCTCTTCGTCGCACTCGGGCATTGTCTCTCGGTTCTGCGGGTTGTAGGAAGGGCCGGCGGTCAGGAGAAGCCGATGTCCGAGAAGAACAACCCGCTGGACAGGGTGCGCAGCGCCCACGAGGAAGAGTACTTCCGACGGCGGAACCAAGAACTCATCGAGGCCATGCGCAAGCGGATGGCCGTGGAAGCCGAAGCCGGCGAGATCGAAGCCGAGACCGGCGTCCACGACGAAGTCATCGTGCAGCACCTGGCCGAGCTGGGCGTCACCCACGACACCGTGCACATGGTGCACCTGGTGCCGTTGGTGGAGGTCGCCTGGGCCGATGGCGAGATCCAGGACTACGAGCGGCTGCTTTTGTGCAAAGCGGCGGACTCGGCCGGGATCACCGAAGGGCCAGCCCGCGAGGCCTTCGAGGAGCTGCTCGACTCACGCCCCACCCAGGGCTATTTCGACGCCGCCCTCGACTTCGTCCGCGCGATGCTGTCGGTCATGGACGAAGAGCAGGCCCGCCAAGCCGGTGGGAACCTCTCGGAGCTCGCCCACCGCATCGCTGACGCGGCGGGTGGCGTCTTCGGGCTCTGGGGCCGCGTGGCCGATCAGGAGCGCGAGGTCCTCAAGCACATCGGCGAGCAGCTCAGCAAGACTCGCCCCGAGGCCACCTCGAAGCTGCTCGGCAAGCTCTAGCGTTCTAGGACACTGCCGCTGCGTCCTAGGCTGCGTCCGGTCTTCTCAGAAGACGGCGCCCACCGTGAGGTAGGGGATCGGGGCCCACACCACCGTGGAGCCGCGGTTGCCGCCCCACGGTTGGCTCAGCAGCCCCAGCTCGATCTGCCCTACGAGATCGTCTCCGAGCGGGCGGCTGTACTCCGCGTCGGCGTTGATCGCGACGCCCTGAACCCGGTCGTAGGGGTTCGCGTCGGCGAAGAGCCGGCGGTAGCCCGCCCCGCCACCGAGGCGCAGCAGCCCGCCGGCCTCGAGGGGCCAGCGGTAGTGGGCCGCGACCCCGATCTCGATGAGGTTCACCTGCTCCTCGCCACGCGCCTCGGCGGTGATCGATCCCGCGGTGATGAAGAACCCCGCGTCCACCGACTCGTGAACCTGGTGATCGAAGCTGACGAGCAGCAGCGGACCGGGCTCGGTCTCGGAGTGCTCGCCATCGACGCGCAGATCGATGGGCACCACCAGCCCGGCGGCGAGTCCGAAGCGGGTCTCGGCGGCCCCGACCTCACCGGCCGAGAGCAGCGCACACATCAACAGCGGTCCATGGCGACGCATCCCCCTACACAATGGCCCGGTTCGCCCCTCGATTCCAAAATACGGGTCCAGCGCCGATGATCCCCCGCCGCCAAGGCGAGGTCGTCGAGGCCTTCGGCGACGCCTGGCTGGTCCGCGCCCGCCGCGGATTCCGCCCCTGCCGTTGGGCCTTCGACGTCGCGCGCTTCACCCCCGCGCGCCCCGGGGATCGCGCGCTGGACCTCGGCTGCGGGGTCGGCGTCCTCCTCTGCGCCCTGCGTCAGCTCCACCCCGACATCGGCCCCTGCGTGGGGGTCGAGCTCGACCGCGCGGAGGCCAGCCGAGCGACGCGCAATCTCGGCGCCACGATCGTGCGCGGCGACGTCCGCGCGCTGCCCGTGGCGCCACGCGCCTTCGATCTGGTGCTGGCCAATCCACCCTTCTATCCGGCGGGCTGGGGCCGCACGAGCCGAGGTCGCGAAGGCGCCACCCACGCCCTCGCCGGAGATGTCGGCGACTTCGCCCGAGCCGCCGAAGGCGCCCTCGCCCCCCACGGCCGCGTCGTCTTCGTCTATGATGCCAGCCACACCGCGAAGCTCTTGCTCGCGTTGGCCGGAGCCGGACTCACCACGCGTCGCTTGCGCTTCCTCGACGACGATCGCGGACGCCCCGCGCGGGTGCTCGCCCTGGCCGGTCGTGACGGGGGTGGGCTGGCGGTGGAGCGACAGGTTTTTAGTAAAGGAGAACGATGATCACCTTGCTTTGGAAATGGGCCGTCCTCTCGGGCGTCTTCATGGCCGCCGCCGCGCTCCTCCCCGACGTGAAGGTGCGCTCCTGGGGGGCCGCCGCGGGCGCCGCCCTCGTCTTCGGCATCAGCAACGCCGTGCTCGGCTGGCTGCTCAGCGGCATCACCACGGTGGTGCTCTTCCTGCCCAACTTCGTCACCTTCGGCCTCCTGGTCCCGCTGGTCGTGAACATGGCGCTGCTGAAGCTCACCGATGTGGTGGTCGAAGAGGATCTCGACATCGAGGGTTGGCGGGGCCTGCTCGGCACCGCCACCGCCGTGAGCGTCGCCTCCGCCTTCCTCTACTGATGTCGAACCAAAAGGAGATCGACCGCGCGACCGACGCCCTGCGCGCCGGAGATCTCCGCACCGCCGATCGCTCCCTGCGGCGCGTGCTGAAGAAGGCCCCCCGCGACCCCGACGCCCTGCACCTATTGGGGCTCGTCGAGCTCCGCCGCGATCGACCCGAGCGCGCCGTGGTCCTCATCGAGCGCGCCATCGAGGCCGATCCCCGGCCCCACTTCTTCCACAACAACCACGGCGAGTCCTTACGCGCCTCGGGCCGCTACGACGACGCGCTGATCGCCTTCGGCAACGCGCTGAAGCTCAAGCCGGACTACCCCGAGGCCCACAACGGCCGGGGCAACGCCCTGAGAGATCTCGGCCGCACCGACGAGGCCCGCGACGCCTACGAGACCGCCCTCGAGCATCGGCCCGGCTGGGTCCCCGCCCTGACCAACCTCGGGGCGCTGTGCGCCGCCGACGATCCCGAGCAGGCCCTCCTCCACTACGACCGCGCCGAGCGCGCCGGCGGGACCACAGCCGAGCTCGACCACCGCGCGGGCGCCGCCCTCTCCGCCCTGGGCCGCGTCGAGGAGGCCGCGCTCCGCCTCGCCCGCGCTGTCCAGGCCGAGCCCGCGAACCTCGACTACAGGCGCACCCTCGCTCGCGCCCTCTGGGGGCTGCGCTTCGGCGAGACCGATCCCTGGTTCGCGGGCTTCGTAGCCGAGGCCATCGCCGATCCCCGGATCGAGCCCGAGCCCCTCGTCATCCCTGCGCTCTCGCTGCTCGAGGCGATCCCCGAGGTCCGAAGCGCCCTCGAGGGCGGCGACCTCCCCACCGTCGACGTCCCGCTCCTCCGCGCGCTGCTCTCCGCTTGCGTGGTCCCCGACCCGCCCCTCCAGCGCCTCGTCGAGCGCCTCCGCCGCCGCACCCTCGGAGCCCCGGACGCCACCGATCCGCGCCTCGCCGCCGCCGTCGCCTTGCAGTGCTACGACACCGACTACGTCGCCGACTGCCCGGAGCAGTCCGAGGTCGACGCGCTGCGTGCCCGCATCGAGGGCGCCCCCGTCCTCAACGCTCGCCACCTCGAGCCCCAACTGCTCGCCCTGGCGGCCTACCAGCGCCTATGCGAGCTCGAGAACGCCGAGGACCTCGCCGCCCTCGAGGGTTGGAGCGACGCCGCCAAGCCGGTGATCGAGGCCACCCTCCGCGGGCCCCTCGACGACCGCCTCACCGCCGCCGAGGTCCCCGCCCTCACCGATATCTCAGACGCCGTCTCCAACGAGGTCCGCGCCCACTACGAGGTCAACCCCTACCCCCGCTGGCGCCGCGGCGGCGCCCAACCCATGCGCCGCCTGCTCGAGCACCTCGGGCGCCGCCCCGGCTTCCAAGCCCCCGCCGACTGGCCCGACACCCCGCGCGTCCTCGTCGCCGGCTGCGGCACCGGCCAGCAGCCCGTCGATCTCGCCTGCGCCTTCCCCGAGCTCTCGATCCTCGCCATCGATCTCAGCCGCGCCAGCCTCGCCTACGCTGTCCGCATGGCCTTCCACCACGGCGTCGCCGACCGCATCGACTTCGCCCAGGCCGACCTCCTCGCCACCGGCGTCACAGAGGAGCGCTTCGATCTCGTGGAGTCCGTCGGCGTGCTCCATCACCTCGCCGACCCCCTCCAAGGCTGGCGCGTCCTCCGCGGCCTCACCAAGCCCGGCGGCGTCATGCGCATCGGCCTCTACAGTGAGAAGGCCCGCGCCCTCGTCGTTCAGGCCCGCGAGGCCATCGCCGACCTCGGCCTCGAGCCCACCCCCGCTGACATCCGCCGCTTCCGCCACCTGGTCTGGGAGGACCCCGCCTACGAGCACCTCCGCCCCCTCGCCTACCAGCGCGACTTCCACGACCTCAGCATGTGCCGCGACCTGCTCTTCCACCAACACGAGCACCGCTTCGACATCCCCACCCTGCGCGCCCACCTCGAGACCCTCGACCTCCGCTTCCTGGGCTTCGACTTCCGCGACATCCGGGTGCGCGCCCGCTTCGAGGCCACCCACCCCGATGGCTGGGCCGACCTCCAGGCCTGGGACACCTTCGAGACCCAAAACCCCGACGTCTTCCGCGGCATGTACCAGTTCTACTGCCAGGCCGAGTAGACCACCTCAGCCCTGGTATCACTCGTCTCGGAGCGCCTCGACGAACGCTTCCGGATCCCCGAGGTGGTGGAGGAGTACATCGCGGACGATCGAAGGATCGACCGCCGTGTAGCCGTGCACGAGCACGTTGCGGAAGCCAGCCATGAGCGGGCCCTGCGGTACTCGACCAGGTACGGCAGCAGGTCGAAGTACTCGTTGCGCCGCCGACACCCGCTCGACGTCCACCACCTGAACGCTCAGGCCGAGCCGACGCTCCAGCTCCGACTCGACATCCAATCGGGCCGCTCCTCCGACGCTCTGACCAGCTCGGCGACGAGGTCGTCCACGGGACCCAGGTTACGGCAGCCGTGCGGCTCGGTCGAGCCGCCCTGCGCGGGTCCCCCCTTCGCTGGCAATCTCTCGACCGCGCTGTCAGGATTGACGTTGAGCGATCCGGGGGCACGGTGCTTCCAGCGGAAAGATGCTTTGCATGTCCGAGCCGGAACACGACCAGGAGGGCTGGCCCTGGGGGGTGAGCCCGCCGCCGCGCGGCGAAGACCTCCCCTGCAGGCGAAAGAAGGACGTCTACGGCCGCTTGCGGGTCGAGACCTACGTGATCTACGACCCGTTCACGGGAGGAATCGAGGTCAACGAATACGACTCCCGAACGTACGGCTACAAGGTCGCCGAGCCGAACGGGCAGGGGCGCTACCCGATCCCCAGCATCGGCCTCACGCTCGGTGTGTGGGACGGCGCGATACGCGGAGTCGAGGCGCCGTGGCTGCGCTGGTTCGACGGTGAAGACACGCCCGTCCCCCTCTCGACGGAGCGAGCCGCCGAGGCGCTGAGCGAGGCCGCCGAGGCGAAGAGCGAGGCCGCCGAGGCGAGCGCTCTATTGGCCAGGTATCGCGCACGGTTCGGTGAGCTCGAACCAGAGGGCTGAGTCTTGCCACAAACAGACCACGTCGCGGTGATCGCGGGGCACGATCCCGCGCTCCCCCTCGCCAACCACGCGCTGCGGTCATTGGACGGGGCGCGGGCCGTCGAGCGGCCGCGAATCTTCCTCGAGTCGGCCCGTTGGACGGAGGACGACGTCTACGAGGCGGTGGCGGCCCTGTCCGGGGGGCTCGCCTGGGTGTGGCTGGCCGGCGAGTTCCTCGTCCACCGGGGCAAGCCCGCCATTCGGCTGGGAGGCGCGCGCCCGCTGCGGCTCGAGGAGCTCTTCGAGGCGCTCCCCAAAGGCGACCTCGTCCTCGTGGTCGACGCGACGGGGGACGCGGGGGCCGTCTCGTGGCCCGAGGCCTCCCTGCGCATCGTCGGCTCAGGCATCACGGAGCGGCTGGCCAAGGCGCTGGTGGAGGCCGGCGGCGAGGTGACGGCGGGGGCGCTGGCGAGGGCGTTTGACGGCCACGCCGGGGCGCCGGAGCTGGTGCTCGGGGTGGCCGGGGCCGGGCCGGAGGCGCTGGCCCGGGAGGCCGAGGCGGAGGCGTGGTTCCGGGCGACGCTGGGCGACCACGACCTCCTGCCCTGGCAGCGCTTCGAGGCGGACGGCACCGGCGAGACGCCGGAGCCTCCGCGGCTGGCGGACATCTACGTCGACGGCGGCGCTTCGGGGGACAAGGCGGCGCAGACGGTGGACGACGCCTTCGAGGGCGCCCGGGCGCTCCTGCTCGTGGGCGATCCCGGGGCGGGGAAGACGACCTTTGTGCGCAAGCTGACGTGCCAGGCCTGTCGAGCCGGGCTGTCGGCGGGCGAGGCGCCGCCGGGGCTCTCCCCGGGCGTCGTGCCGCTCCACGTGGTCCTCGCCGACTACGCCGCCAAGCACCCCTCGCCCTGCGCAAGCTCACTGCTGAAGTGGGCGCTGTCGGAGGAGGCCCAGGGCACGGCGGGCACGGCGGTGCCCCGCCGAGGCTGGGAAGAGGAGCGAGCGCTGCTGCTCCTCGACGGGCTCGACGAGGTCACCGATCCGAAACGGCGCAAGCGCGTGGCCGACGCCGCGGCCCGCATCGTGCGGCAAAACGACTGGCTGAAGGTGGTCCTCACGACGCGGCCCGCGGCCCTCGACGAGAAGAAGGTGGCCAGCGCCCTCGTCCCGCCCTTCGCGCGCCGGAAGCTGCTGCCCTTCGACGACGAGCGGCGCGCCAAGTTCGTGGGCAAGTGGATGGCGTGGCGCCACCAGAAGCGCGGCGAGGCCCACGCCCAGGCGGAGGCGCGCCGCCTGCTCGACGACCTGCGCCGCCACCCGAGGCTACACGAGGACTGCACCAACCCGCTCCTGCTCACGCTCATCTGCGGCAAGTACCACGCCGACGGACAGCTCCCCTCGGACCGGGTCGACCTGTACCGCGAGATCGTGCGCGGCCTGTGCAAGGACCTGACGCACTCCACGGAGTGGGAGGGGCCGTCTTCCGGGTGGACGCTGGGTGAGCGACGCAACGCCGCCATCGCGGTGGCGTGGCGTTGGTGGAAGCTCGAGGTCATCGAGGGCGGCGGTGAAGGCACCACCTTCAACCTCACGGCCGCCGCCGAAGCCGTCGCGGCGGCGGTGAAATGCGAGCTCGAGGTGGCCCGCGATGCCGTGCGGTGGCTGGAGCTGCGCACCGCCCTCGTCCGCCGGGTGGGCTACGACCTGGGCGAGGTGCCGTTGCTCGCCTTCGGACACCGGACGTATGGGGAGTATCTCGTCGCCCTGCGCCTCTACCGGGACGCGTGCTCCAAGCCAACGCAGCCCTGCCCGACCATCCGCGAGCTCGGGGCAGACGCCACCTGGCGCGAGGTGGCCCGGCTGTGGGCGGACATGTTCTTCAGCGACGAGCACGAGCTCCCTGGGCGCGATGCGTTCGGAGCGACGGTCCGCACGCTCGTCGGTGACGCGGGGTCGAGGCCGGCGCGTGGTCGACTCGCGGCACAGCTCATCGAGGGGCGGCGCGAGCGGGTCGGGGACCTCGCCATCGAGGTCGATGGACTCCAGCCGCGCTACCAGGACGCCGACTTCGAGGTGGCGCCCGCGGATCGGGTCGGGTTCTGGCGCGCCGTTGGGCTGGCCGACACGCGCTACGTGCCGAAGAACCGCTGGGTGCCCCTCGACGCGTGCGAGGCGTGGTTCGGCGCCATCGAGGGGGACATCGACGAGCGTGACAACGAGACGGCGCGTGGGCCGGTGCAGGTGGGCGCGTTGTGGGCGTGTCGGTGGCCGGTGACGGTCGACGAGTTCCGGGACTTCGTGAAGGACGGCGGGTACCGGAACGCCGACTGGTGGTCCGGCACCCCGGGCGACGCGCGAGCCCATGGCAGCCCCGGACGCTGGGCGGCTCAGGCCGAGCAGCCTACGGCGCCCGTCACGGATGTGTCGTGGTGGGCGGCGCGGGCCTACTGCGCGTGGCTGACGGAGACTCGGCGTGGGCTCCCGGAGGAGGTCGGCGTCGTGCGTCTACCCCGGGAGCACGAGTGGGAGCGGCTCGCGCGGGGGCCGCTCGACGGTCCGACGGGGCGCGCGATCTTCCCCTGGGGCAAAGAACCGCCGGACGGGCGCGCGAACTTCCGCGGCCAACACGGTGGCGTGACGCCTGTCGGGGCCTTCCCCTCGGGACATCAGCCGGTGACGGAGCTGTGGGACCTCGCGGGCAACGTGTGGGAGTGGACGGCGGACGTGTACACCGACGAGCTGCCTGACCCGGCCGCCGAGGTCGGCAAGGGGGAGCGCGCGCGGCGAGCGCTGCGGGGCGGCGGCTGGGACTTCGGCCCGCACAGGCTGCGGGTCTCGTACCGCTTCGCCGTCGAGCCGGCGAGGCGCATCGACTTCATCGGCTTCCGGTGCGTGGCCTCGCCCCGCGCCCATTGAGCCTTGTCCTTGTCCCGGTTCGAGCGTGGCCAACGGCCACGTTCGAAGACGATTTTTTTTCGCCGAACGGCGGCCGTATTGCCGATCCCGGCAGCCGCATTCGGTCAAAAGGCAAGAGAACGGATGTGGGCGGCAAGAAGCGTCGCCGACTCCGGCCCCGTTCGGCCGCTGCGGGCCAGGTTTCGGGCCTTGGCCTTCAGCCCACGGCGGGCGCGGGCTGAGGGCCACCGCCGCTCTCGGTCGACGCCGACGCCGAGGAACTCGAAGCGGCCTCGGGTGGAGCTGGGCTGGAGCTTGAGGCGGGCTTCGAGGCCTCGGTGCTCGACGAGCCACCCTCGCAGCCCTCGGGTGGCGCGGGAGACGTCGCCGCGGCGGCGGCCGAAGACGGCGATGTCGTCGAGGTAGCGGATGTAGGCCGGGAGGTGGAGGTCGCGGCGGGCGTAGTGGTCGAGGCCGTCGAGGTGGGTGTTGGCGAAGAGCTGGCTGAGGAGACTCCCGATGATGAGGCCCTTGCGGGGCTCCGGGCGGTAGACGTCCTCGATGCCCAGCCAGCGCAGGGTCGGGGGGTGGTGGTAGAGGCCGCTGCCCGAGGCCATCACGCGCGTGACGAGGGCCTCGAGGGCGGCGTCGTCGACGCGGGCGCGGAAGAGGTCGAGGACGTGATCCCAGCGGATCTCCAGGAAGTAGCGGCACAGGTCGAGGCGGGCGACCCAGGCGTGGCGCCTGAGATCGGCTTGGAATTGGAGGACGGCGCGGTGGGTGCCGAGGCCCGGGCGACAGGCGAAGCAGTCGTCCGTGAGGCTGCGCTCGAGGACCGGCGCGAGGTGCTGGTGGACGGCCTGGTGGACGACGCGGTCGGCGATGGGGACCGCGTGGACGAGGCGCCGCTTGGGGTGGCGGATGTGGATCACGCGGCCCCGGCCCGGGCGCCACGTGCCGTCGGCCAGCTCCGCCGCGAGGCGCAGGACCTCGCGCTCGGCGACCATCTCGAAGCCGGCGACGGCGCGGGTCCGGCGCTTGCCCCGGCGCGTCGTGAGCCACGCGGCCCAGACGTTGTCGAAGGTGGCGATGCGCGGCATCAGGTCCCGGGCGCGGCGCCTCATGGGGCGAAGAGGTGCCCGCCCGGACGGGCACGGGACCCGAACGGGCGGGCGCGGGGAGGCACATAGACCTCCGGGAGCGACCTGGACCCGCCGAGCAACTCGACCGCGCGCGACGTCGGGCGCGGCCATCCCGGCCGGAGCGGGTCCTGGGAGGGGCGAGGCCACGCACCGGAAGCCGATGTCGTCGTTGCGCCTCGCCGGCTCGTCGTCGTCGCGGTACGAGACCCGCAGCCTGTGCGGGTCGTTGTGCCAGCCGCCGCCCCGCAGCGCTCGCCGCGCGCGGCTCGGCCGCTCCGCCGAGGAGCGTACCTCATCCGTGGCGGTGGCGGGTGCTTCGCAGGAAGCCGCCGACCATCTTGCCGACCTCGTCGGCCTCGCTGATGGCGTGGGCGACCTGGGAGGCGGAGAGGAAGTGGAGGTCGCGGGCGAGGCGCAGCAGCGGGCGCAGGCGGATGAGGGCGTCGTCGGCGTCGAGGAGCCGCGGCTCGCGCATGCCCGGCCGCACGAGCGCCACCGAGACCGCCTCGAGCAGGTCGAAGCCCGCGCGCTGGACCCGGGCCGCGAGCACGAAGCGCTGGTCCTTGGGGAAGCGCCGCGTGCGCTCCACCAGCCAGGACACCGCGGCAGACAAAGCGACCAAGCGATGTGCGTGACCGCCGGCCGAGTCCAAGGCGCGAAGCCGTGGCGATATCCGTAGATATCGATAGGCTTTGCAACGCAGGAATCGGCTGGCGGGCGCGTGCAGCGCGCCGCGTCGCGACTCTGCCGCGGTGTCCTAGCGAACGAGGTCGTAGCTGCGCGTGTAGAGCGGCGCCTCCTGGTAGTTCATTCCTCCAGCCGTCGCTCGGCCCGGCGGATCAGCCCGCGCAGGGAGCCCAGCGTCACCTTCTCCAGCGTGTCGACGAGGGGGTCGAGGGCCTCGTCGGCGGCGGCGTGGTGGGCAAGATCCGCCACCGCTCCGCTCGCCGCCCGGCGCGCGGCGAGCAACGAGTTGAGCTTGGTCTCGGGATCGTACTGGTGGAAGCCGTCGGCGATGCAGCGCAGCAAGGTGCGCAGGTACTCGGTGCCAGGCGTCTTGCTCGCCTCCTCGAGCTGACGTAGGACGCTCGAGCCCGACTTGAAGGCGGTGACGTCGCGGACCGAGTAGAAGCCGCGCTCCCCGAGCTTGGGCTTGGCGTCCTCGAGGGCCTCCACCACGTCGTCGCGCAGACCGTCCACCGCCGCCGCGAGGGTCTGGCCCCCGGAGACGTGGGCCTCCAGGTGCTCTCGCTCGAAGAGCCACCGACCACCGACCCGCTGGGCGGGGATCTGCCCGGTCTGCGCCAGGTGGCGCGCCGTGCGCTCGCTCTTGCCAAGGATGCGGGCCGCGTCGCGGACGCTGAGCTTCATGGCCACGCATATTGCCGATGGTTGCCGAAGTCGGCAATGGCATCGCCGGCGTTGCCGGAGAAAAATATCGCGATCGCCGCTGGCGCGGCGAGGGGGAGGGTCAAGGGGACAAGGGCCGGGGCGAGGCCACGCACCGGAAACCGATGACGAAGACGCGCCTCGCCGGCTCGTCGACGCCGCGGGACGAGACCCGCAGCCTGTGCGGGACGGAGCCCCAGCCGCCGCCCCGCAGCGCTCGCCGCGCGCGCGTCCCACCGCCCTCTGGGTACACCCACTCCCAAACGTTGCCGGCCTGATCGAGGGCCCCGTACGGACCGCGACCCGCGGGGAAGCAGCCCACCGGGCTGGTCCCCCGCAACTTCTCGTCGTAGTTCGCCGCGTCCTCGATGAAGGTCTCCTCCTCCCACGGCCAGGAACGCTCCGGCGCCGGGTTGGGCCCTCCATCGATGACCGCGCCGCCGCGCGCCGCCTTCTCCCACTCCTTCTCCGTAGGCAACCGCCAGTGCCACCCGTCCGGGCACGGGTGGGCCTGATTGAGCCACCGGCAGAAGTCCTCGGCGTCGGGACGCGAGACATAGACGACGGGGTGGTTGAGACGCCGCGACCAGTAGCTCCGATGCCTCTCCTCGACCTCGCGCCCGGTGGCGTCCACGAACTCCAGGAACTGACCGCACGTCACGGGGTAGCGCGCGATGCGGAGCTCCGGCACCTCGACCGATTCCCGCTCGTCGCCGAACTCCGGGTCGCCCATCACGAAAGGGCCACCGGGCACATACACGCAATGATCCGCGGTGAACCCGAGGCGGGGGTCACCGAAGGCGCCCAGGGCCTCGCCCATCCCGAGGCGGGCGCGCTGCTCCACGTCCGGGTCCTCGGCGCCCTCCGCCCACGCCGGCTGGAGCCTCCCCGCACAGTCCGTGAGCTCCGTCGGGCGTTGGTCGTAGCCGCGCAGGTCGCACATCCCGTCGGCGAGCGTGTGCAGGGCGCGCGTCTTCTCCTCGCCGTGGAGCTTCGATAGGACGCGCTCGACCAGGTGGGAGAGGACCTCACCCGCCTCCGCGGGCTGGTTGCACAGGTAGCCCAGGGCGAGGCGGACCGACTCCCGCCACCAAGTGTCCACCATCCGTTCGGCCAGGGCGTCCTTCCGCGCGTCCGAGGTCTCCTCGTCCACCAGCGCGCGGCCCGCGAGGTACTCCTGAAACGTGAGGTGCCGGAACTGCCAGCCATCGTCTTCGGGGCTGCGAATCAGCAGCCCCGTCTGGTCGGCGAGGGCCTCGAGCATCGGATCGACGCACTCCGGGCCCGCCCCGCGACGCTCCTCGGGCAGAACGTCGAAGGTCGCGCGACGCGCGGCGACGTCGGGGAGCGTCCGGCCATCCCTGCCCTGCTCGTGGATCCGCAGGGCGAGCCGCCGCAGGACGATGACCTTCAGATCGAGGCCCCACCCTTTGCGTAGGGTGCACAGCGTCTCGACGCATTGCCGATACAGCTCGGCCTTCTGCTCTGGCAGCCGCCCGCGGACGGCGTGGACCTTGGTGATCGCGAGCAGGGTGACGGGCGTGCTCTGCAGCTCCCGGCGGTCGTCGAGGCGGTCGGGCGTCTCGAGGAGCCGCAGGAGCTCACCGGCCCCGTCTCTGGCCGCCTCCTCGCAGGTCTCGATGACCTCGTACCACCGCCCCACGAAGCGTTCGATCTGGTCGCGGTCGAGCAGGTCGACGCGCAGGTGGTTCATGCCCGCCTCGTCGAAGGCCTCCCGGACCTCGTTGTCGAGGCCCGAGGGGCGCGTACTCAGGACGTAGCGGCTCTGGGGGAACGCCGCGACGAAGTCCCTCAGGATGAGGGCGGCGCGGCGACGCCCCTCGACGCTGGGCACCTCGTCGAGGCCGTCGAGCAGGAGGATGATCCGGCCGTCCCGCAGCGCGGGTTCGAGCCGCTCGGGGTCCGGCAGGGCGAAACCGGCGCGGTCTTGCAGGAACTGAAGCAGGGGCGCGTGGCCGCCCTCGGGCAGGTCGGAGCCGAGCTTCTTCCAAAGGTCTGCGAGAGGCACGAACACCGGGACCGGGAACGGCTCGGAGAAGCCGAGCCGCTCCGCGTCGTCGGGCTCGCCCGCGTGGGCGCGGACCAAGACCATCGCGAGGTGGTGGAGGGTGGTGGTCTTGCCGGTGCCGGGGTCGCCCTCGAGGTAGACGCGATCCTTCTCGGCGACCGCCCGATCGAGCTCGACGGTGGTGAGCGCCCGCCGCAGGACCGGCGCGGTGAGGGGTCGCCACCTCTCCGGGTGGAGCTGCTTCAGGCGATCGAGGGCGGCGCGCTGGACCTCGGGGCTGCCGGCGATCTCCGCGGGCAACCCGAGGGCCCGCAGCGCGGGTTCGAGCCGGGCTGGCTCGTCGTCGCTGAGCGCGCGTTGCCCAGGCTCGACATCGAGCCCATCGGGGGGGGCCGAGAGCCCTGCGCGCAGCGTGCGCAGGGGCACGTACACATCGCTGAGCTCGGCGCTGGCCCGGGTCCGGCTGAGGCCCTTGAGGTTGACCCGCGCGCAGGCCTTGCGGGTGGCCGCGCAGAGGGCCTCGAGGTCGCCAGCGCCCAGGGGCCCTGGGGCCGGCGTGCTCGCCGAGTCGAGGGGCGCCCGGAGCTCGACCGTCTCGGGGTCCCCAGCGAGGTGCCAAGCGCAGCGCACGCCCATCTCGAGGCGCTGGCGGACCGCGCGGCTCCGGTCGATCTCGACCAGCCAGCCCCCCGCCGCCTCCGGCGGGCCGCCGGTCAGCGCGAGGTGCGCCGCCGGGGCGAGGCGCTCGGCCCAGCGGGCGCCGTCCGCCGCGTCGAGCTGGTCGGGGCCGTGGCGCGCGACCAGGAGGAGGAGGGACGCCCGGGGCGCGGCTTCGACGGCGTGCCCGACGAGGGCGTCTCCGCCCAGGACCACCGGCCCCTGGGCCCCCGGGCAGAGCCAGCCGGTGTTGAGCCCGAGCACCCCGACGTGCCACCCGTCGATGACCCGCTTCTGCGTGAGGAGCGGCGGCTGGGCGTGGAAGGCCCGCACCTGACCCAGGGCGTCGCTGACCTCGAAGAAGGACTTGAAGCGCAGGCGCCGCTCATCCATCGCGTCGGCGTCGGCGAAGTACGCGTCGTAGGCCTCCGGTGGCGGTGGGGCCCACCAGCGGTCGGGCCGCGCGTCGAGGGGCCCCGGGACGGCGACGACGCGGGACCGTTCGAGGGCACAGGCCGCGAGGCAGCGGTCGAGGCCATCGATGAGGGCGCTGGCTGCGTCGGGGTCCGAGACGTCGAGGTTGTCGCCCCCGAGGACGATGAGCTGGGGGCGCCGCTCGGCGAGGACACCGCCGTCGCCGAGGGCCGCCGCGAGGGAGCGCAGCGGGTTGTGGGCCCCGCCGACGCGGAGGCCGACGAGGTGGAGGACGCGCAGCGGCGTCACAGCCCGACCCGCCGCATGAGGTCATCGAAGTCCCGCAGCCTCGAACCATCGGGCCTGCGCTCGGCTTCGGGCGTCGTGCCTTCGAAGAGCATCGTGTGCAGCTCCAGGTAGCCCGGCGTCTCGAAGAGCGCGCGCACCGCGCCCGGCAGCTCGCTGGCCTGGGGATTCGGTGTCGCGACGGCCTTCACGGCGTGGTCGAGGGCTCTCAACTCGTCGAGGCTCGCCGTGCGGAAGAAGTGGCGGAAGGTGCGGAAGCGCTCGGTCCCCGCCAGCCACTGATAGAAGCGCGGCTTGTCTACGATCGCCTCGACGCGCCCCTTGCTCTCGTCGTCTCCGAGCAGGAGCCAAGCGCGGCTCAGGGCACGCTTGATGACCCGCGGGTTGGCGAAGACCGGCGACTTGAGCGCGTGCGACACCTCACCAAGGCCGCCCGGGAAGCGCTGGAGGTCCCCCAGCTTCGTGAGCTCGTTCGTGCAGAAAGCATGGAGGTCCTGTTCAGGAACAGGCGGCACCTCGAGGGAGAAGTCGAAGACCTTCTCCAGGTAGTTCTCCCCGGTGTAGAGCGACGCCGCGCCGTACTTCTTGCGGATCGCCTCGCCGACGATCTGACGGTCGAGGGCGAAGGCGAACACGACGGCCGGGCGGCTCTCGTCGTCGGGCCAAGGGTCCACCGTGCCCCCGGCGCACAGCACCACCTTGATCGCCTCGATCAGGGCGACCACCGACTCGGGCAGGCAGCGGTCGAGGTCGTCGAGGCAGATGAGGACCCGCGCGTCTGGATCGTCACCGGTGGCGAGGGCGATGAGCTTCGCGAAGTCGTCCCGCGCCTTCTCGACGTCGTCCTCCAGCGGGTCAAAGTGCCCGCCCACCGCCTCCGTGTTGAGCCCGAGGACCGGCGCGAGCGCCCGCAGCATGTTGGGATCGTTGAGCAAACCCAAGCCGGCGAAGGCCATCGCCACGCGCCCGCCGATGGAGAGCACGCTCTTGGCGACGCCCTTCGCCAAGGCGATGGTCTCCGGGGAGCGGAAGCCCGACACCTCGTCGAGGTCGCGCACCATCTGCGAGAGCAGCGGCGTCACCACGTCTTCGCGGTCAGCGTAGGCCCAAGGGTCGAACCACACGCGCTGCCCCGCGGGCCACGCGTCGTAGACGTTGTGCAGAAGGTTGGTCTTGCCGCTGCCCCAGGAGCCGTAGACGGCGACACAGGCCGGCGCGCGGACGCCGCGGCACACATCGCCGAGCATCCGCACCGCCGGCTTCTGGCCGAGGAGGTCGTCTGTGTCTTCGCCGAGGGCGACATATCTGTCTTCCAGCATCCACAGACTCTACCTCGAAGGCCCCGCTCGGGCACCCCCTCGATTTGGGCCGAATCAATCCAAGTCCGTATCCTGTTGGATAGAGCGCGATGTCCTTCTTATACGCCCAGCTCGTGGTCAGCCTCTGGGGTCTCGTGTTCCCCACGGGGGTCGTCTGTGAGCTGCTGGGCGAGGGGGCCGCCGTCGCCGACTCGGTGGCCGTGGGGCGTAGCGTGACGGAGGACCCTGCCGTGGCCGACGCCCTGGCGGACTACGACTCGGGTCGAATCAGCCGCGCGCGGGGGAAGCTCCTGGCCATTCGTGCGTCGGCGGACGCGGAGACCGCGCCGGCCCTCGACTTCCTGGTGGCGCGCTGCGACCTCCGGCTCGGCTGGGGGCCCGAGGCGGAGGTCGGCTTCGAGCTGGCGACGGACGCCATGCCGGGCTTGCGCGACGCGGCGCTCGTGGAGCGCATCACCCACGCCCGCGACGCCGAGGACGAGGCGCTGGCGCAGCACCTCACAGCGAAGCTCTCGCCCACCCACGCCCGCTTCCCGGAGCTGGTCTTTGTCGCCGCGAAGCACGCCCTCGACGCGGGGCACGGGCGGGCGGCGCTGGCCGCCCTGGCGCGGCTGGTTGGGCAGGTCCACTGGCGATGGAACGTCTCGCGGCTGGCGAGGTGGCGGGCCGACGCCCAGTTGATGCTCGACGGGGACCGCGTAGCCTGGCGCGCGCGGCTCGCCGAGCTCTGGCTGCGCTGGCCGACCACGGCGGCGGCCCGCGAGGCGGAGCCGGTGCTGTTGAACGCGCTGCACGACCGCGGGCTGCCGTCCCCGCTCTCCCTCGACGATCTCGTCGAGGTCGTCGTGGCCCGGGCCCGCGGCGGAAAGGGCGATCTCGGACGACGCCTCTCCCTGGCCGCCAAGGCGCGCTTCGGCGCCGAGGCCACCGGGCTCTCCACGCTGCTGCTCCTCTGGCGCCACCCCGTCGCCTGGACGCGACGCACCGTGCGGGAGGCCACCGCCGCCCTCGACATCGCCGTCCACCCCGCTATCCGCGACCACCTGCGACTGCGCCGAGCCCGGGCCCTTCGGCGCGGCGGGCGCAGCGCCGAGGCGATGGACGCCTACGACGCGATCGCCCAGACGGCCCACGGCGCCGGCCGGGGGGCGACCGCGGATCTCGAAGGCGGCGAGCTCGCCAGCCGGCTCGGGGACTGGGCGCGGGCCCGCAGCTTCTACGCCCGCTTCGCCCAGCGCCACGGCGCGACCCACGCCCAGGCCCCCCACGCTCTGTTCGCCCTCGGCTGGGCCGCCTACCGCTCGGGTGAGTGGGCCGAGGCCGACGCGGCCCTCGCCCGCCTCGCCGCCGAGCACCCCCACGCCGAGGACCGCTCGCGCCGCAGCTACGCAGAGCGGGCGGCCTACTGGCGGGCCCGCGTCGCCCAGCGGCGCGGCGACGTCCCGGAGGCGAAGCGCCGCTGGCGCACGGTGATGAGCCTCTACCCCCACAGCTACTACGCCACCCTCGCCCGCCATCGGCTCGTCGCCGCCAGCGAGGCCGTGGCAACGCTGGGGACGGGCGGGGACGCACGCGACTTCGACGCCCCCGCGCCCTGGCAGGTCCGACCCGTCGAGCCCTCGGCGGCCTCGGCCGTCGCCCTGCTCCGCGTCGGGCTCCCCAAGGCCGCGCGGGCGGATCTCCGCCGGCTCCACGACCTCGGCCGCCTGGGCCCGCGCGGCGTCGAGCTCGTCTCGGCCATCTACCGGCAGAAGCCCGACTGGTGGCGCTCCCACTGGATCGTCCAGCACGCAGACCCCCTCGACGCCTCCCCCGACGGCCCCGAGCGCCCCCGCTGGCTCGCCGCCTACCCCACGCCCTACGCCGGCGTCGTGCTCCGCGAGGCAAAGGAGCACGGCATCGATCCGCTCCTCATCTGGTCGGTGATGCGTCAGGAGAGCGCCTTCCGAGTGCGCGCCCGCAGCCACGCCAGCGCCCTCGGGCTCATGCAGGTCCTCTACCCCACCGCCAAGCTCGTCGCCCGCAAGCTCCACGAGCCCGAGCCCCGCCTCGAGTACGTCCTCACCCGCCGCGGCAACGTCCACTACGGCGCCGCCTACCTGCGCCACCTCCTCAACTACTTCGACGGCAACCTGATGTACGCCATCGCCGGCTACAACGCCGGCCCCGGCGCCGTGAACGACTGGCGAGAGCGCTTCGGCGATCTGGAGAGCGACGAGTTCGTCGAGCAAATCCCCTACGACGAAGCCCGCGGCTACACCCGCAAGGTGCTGCGCAGCTACGCCGCCTACCGCGCCGTATACGGCCCCGAGGGCGAGACCGATCCGTGGGCGGCCCCCCGGATGAAGCCCGATCCTCGCCGTCCCGCCCGGATCGCCCGCCGCTGATCGACCGGCGATCCGAGCGAGATCCTGCCTACGGGGCGATGTGATGGGGAGTGGGTCGGCGTGACCTACGTCTCGACTTCGGTCGTCACGCCCAACTGATTCGCGATGGGCGTCCAGATGTCCGTATCGACCTCGTCAGTCTCGATCGTGACCACCAACGCGTAGCGAGCTCCGTATTCGCTGCGGTCGCGCTTCTTCAGCTCCTTCCACCACCCCGTCACCGGGTACACGGCGATGGTGCCCCGCTCGGCGATCTCTGCTGCGGGGCCGGCCAGGATGTCGGAGTGGATAGAGCCGCGGTTCCGGGCGCGCGGGCCCAGATACCATCCATCATTGTCCGCGCCCGAGGATGGCCGGTTCTCCTCCTCCTCGAGGGCGCTCTGGTTGAGGCGCTTGCGGAGCTCGCCGGGCGACTCGGCCGGCCCCTTCACCTCGAAGCGAAGCCCATGAGACTGATAGCGGTGTTTCGTCTGCCAGCCGCGACGCCCTGGGTTCGGCTCGATGAAGTACGACAGCGTCACTCGGACGCGGACGGCGGTGTCGCCGAGCGCCGCGAGCGCCTCGCGCGGCCACGGGAGATCGTGGAAGTGGATCTCGCGCATCTTCCCGTCATCGAAGGGACGGATGCTGTCCTGGGCGACCAGCGTCACCGCGTTCGAGGCACTTCGCAGCGCGCGCCCGAGGTCGGGCACACCGAAACCGTAGCGACGTACCACCTGTGCTCGCGCCGTCTTGCCTCCCGCCTTGGCGAGGTGGCCTCGCATCGCCTCGGTCCACTCGGCGGAGTGTACGGCGAGCGCACGGCTCGTCTCGGGCCAGAGGTCCGGGTACTCCGCCGAGATGGCGGCGCAGAAGCGTGCGGCCTGGGCAGTCGCTGCGCTTGTCGCCCATGTCGACACCAGCGTCTTGTCCGTTGGCTTGTAGTACGTGGTGAGCAGGCACAGGTCATCGCAGGGGAAGTCGATGTTGTCGGCGGCGTCATGCACCACGTTCCCGCCCTCGAAGACGACCTCGGGCTTGATGGGCCAGGCGGGCTGGAACACGACGGATGTGGTGCTCCACGGCGACAGGTCCCCACGGCGAGCAACGGGAGACCAGCCGTCCCAGTCGGTGTCGGTAATGACCGCCTTGCCGGTGAACGCACCGACGGTCAGGGCGTTCCACGCCTGCGCGGGATCGTGGACCGGCTCGACATCACTTCGGGAGATGTGGTCGCGCTCCAGAACCGGCCCCTCGATGTTCCCGGCGCTCAGGACGAAAAGACGCCGGAAGGCGTCCTCGTGCTGGTCGATGTACTTCAGGCCCTTGTCGCTGGGGTCGAAGCTACGTCCGGACGCCAGCGCATCCACCGCGGCGGACCACGAGGTGGGCTGGCCCCGGTCGCGCCCATCCTTCGCCGTGACCGCCATGGAGAACACCCGGCGCCTCGTGGGCGCCTGAATTTCAGGTCGGCTCGCGGCCTCCGCTGTCACGGCGCCGTAGAGGTCCGGATCGTTGTGTCCCGCCGGAGGCAGGATCTTCACGGACTCCAAGCGGTGTCGAAGCTCGACCGAAGCGTCACCGGCGAGATGGTCGACCAGGTCACCGTACAGCGCGAGACCAGCCATCTCCGTGCCGTGCCCCTCCACGTCGGGGCCGCCACCGTCGTCGTCGACTCCCCACGTGGGGTCGCAGGCGTGCCTATCCTCCGGAGCAAGTGATCCTTCGAGCAGGGGATGCCCCGCGTTCACCCCCGTATCGAGCAGACACACCGCTGGGGCATCGGGGTCGGCGGCGGTCGTTCGTCCGGCGAGATCCTGGGTCCACTTGGCCTGGTCACCGGGCTTCTCCTCCACGAAAAACGTCGCCGTCTCCTTCGCACGCTGAAGCTCGGCGATGTCCCCCATCACGTCGAGCGAGTTCGCGAGCGTGTTCGGGGACGCGAAGACGAGCGTCACAATGCGGTCGTCGAACTCGATCCGGCGCGGTGAAACTGTCGCGTCTACGTGGGCGCAGTACTCGTACAGCCGCTCGACCTCCTGGCCGTCCGTGCGACGGAGCCACACCTCCCACCAGATGGTGTCATCGTCGCCCTCGGGGAAAGCCTCCTCGACATCCGTCCAAAGCGCGCGCAGGGCCGCAAGCCGCACGCTGGCTACTCGATCGTACACGTTCTCGTGTCGACGTTGGCGAGGCTGCTTCGGCGTCGCGTCCGCATACTTCTCGAGCTGCCCGAGAAAATGACCGACCTCGCCATCGGGGACGAAGACCGCCGCGCGTTGGGTGCGGACGGCCGCGTCGCCCTCACCCTCAACGTGCTCGGTGACCGCGACGAGCTCGATGTGCCGACGGGGATCCTTGGCGCGCCGCTTCTCCATGCTCTGTAGCGCCAGGTCCCACCCCGGGAACGACTCGAACGCCAGGTACATCCCAGGTGTCGCACCAGCGATGTCGACCGCGACCGCCTCACGGCGCTCCGTTGCCCGAGTCGTCGCGTCTTCGATGGCGGCCTCGAGTGACTTGCCGTGGGCGGGACGACCAGAGGCAGGCGGGCCGGGTTTCTTCGACGGGCCGCCGCCCCCGTGCGGGGTGTAGTCTTCCCGTGTTCGCCACGGCTCGACAGGAACTTGGATATGTTGACGGTCGCGCCTCGAGGCCATCGACGGGCTCCCTGCTCAGGCTCGATGGCCTATCGACGCATCATTCGTCGCTCATCCAGCGCCGCGATCAGACCTTCCGTCTCGAGCGCCGTCGTTTCCTCGAGAAGCGCGCGCTTCGCCGCCTGCTCACAGGCTCGGGTCAGCTCGCCGTGGCTTAGCCCGTCGGCGTTCGAGATCGCCACGTCCCAGTCGACCGCGGAGGTCTCGAGCAGGGCGAGTCGAGCCTTCATCACCTCGACGGCGATGTCTCGCGTCGGTAGATCGTACTCGAACACGGCGTCGAAGCGGCGGAAGAGCGCCTGATCGAGGAGGCCCACATGGTTCGTGGCGCCGATGACCAGGCTGTCCGAGTCGTCCAGTTCGAGGAACTGGAGGAAGGAGTTGAGCACGCGCCGAATCTCGCCGACGTCGTTGCCCGTACCCCGCTGGGTGCCGAGCGCGTCGAACTCGTCGAAGAGGTACACGCCGCGGGTCTCTGCGATCGCCTCGAAGACGAGGCGGAGCTTGGCCGCGGTCTCGCCCATGAACTTCGTGATCAATCCATCCAGCTGGATCGAGAAGAGTGGTAGGCCCAGCTCGCCGGCGAGCGCCGAGGCGGTCATGGTCTTGCCCGTCCCGGGCGGACCGACGAGCAGAAGCTTGCGTAGTGGCGAGAAGCCGTGCGAGCGGAGCCTATCTCGTTGCCTCTGCTCCCGAATCACCCGAGTGAGCCGCTCGGCGAGCGCCTCGCTCATGGCCATGTCGCTGAGCCGCATTTTCGGGTAGCCGACGGTCAGCAGACCCGCGAGCTCACCTCTAGGTTGAGCGATCGGCACGGGGCGCGGGGCCCGGGTCGAGGCGATCGTCTTCGACTGGACCTTGGCCTTGTCGACCAGCTCGCGGAGCTCCTGAGCGAAGTTGCCGTGGCCGGACCGAGCTGCCTGCGCCGCGACCTGCACGGCCACCGCGTAGAAGCGCGTGTCGTCACCCTCTGCGTGGCAACGAATCAGCGCCTTGATTTGGTCGGCCTTCGCCATCTCGGTCCTCGTGGTTCGGGCAACGCGCCCTCTCGCCGACTGTCCTCGGGTGGAACAGAAAAGCCCTTGATATCCTGCCACAGGGCCGATCGCCGGTCACGTTCGTTCCATGGTTGGCCGAGTCCTGGAACACGGCGAGTTCGGAGCGGTCACGGGTGCGGCCCACGTCGGTGAAGTCGTCGTGCAGGGGCACGCCGTCGCTCGTGCAGGGCAGAATCACATCGAAGGGGTAGAAACTGTAGCTCTCGTCGACGAAGAGGCGCTCGAGCTGCTTCGACGGAACCGACATGGTCCGCGCTATCCCGGCGGTTGGACGCCTCCACGTGGTCGGATCGAACGACCGGACGGAGGTACCACGATGAGTTACGCCGACAACATCCCCCTCCCGCCGTGGATGGGATTGGAGCTGGTCGAGCAAGTCGGACTCGAGGCCGGCGCGAACTTGTTGGGCATAGTGGATGCCCGTTCAGTGCCCCGTTGACTCCGGTCGGACGCCGATGCAACGTTGCGGGTGAACACGCCTCAGAGGGTGTGGAAGGGCCGCGTATGCAGACGCTCCGACTCATCGAAGCCGACGACGATCTAGTGCCGCTGCTCCGCGGCGCCCCCGACGACATGCTCGATCCGCTCGTGGGCTACCTCACAGACGACGGGCAGGGCCGACTCGCGGGCCAGCTCAGCGGGACGGCGGCGTTTCAGAAGCACCACCCCGCCCACGGCCGCTACGCGGATGAGATCGCCGCGGAGCTTCAGAAGTTCGGCGGCAACACGCTCGCGAACGTGGCGCGGCTTGGACGCGGCGTCCGCTACGCCGAGATCGCCCGAGACGTGGCGGGAAAGCTCGGGGTCGACCTCGGCTCGGACGCTCCGCTGGCCCTCGTCGAGGAGCGCGTCTTGTTCAAGATCCTCGAACAAGCGTGGCCCCGAATGGACGACCGCGAGCGACACGAATTGCTCGACACGATCGGCGCCGAGTATTCCGGCGCGCTACCACAGGCGTTGCCGCTCGCGGTGCTCCAGGTCGCTATCCAGGCGTCGGGCTTTGCGTTCTACAAGCTGGCCCTGGTCGTGGCCAACGGTGTCGCCCGGGCGGTCCTCGGGCGTGGGCTCACGCTGGCGGCAAACGCCGCGCTGAGCCGTAGCATCGCCATCGCTACCGGTCCGATTGGATGGGCCGTGACCGCGCTGTGGACCGCCGTCGATCTCGCCGGCCCAGCGTTTCGGGTGACGATCCCCTGCGTCGTGCAGGTCGCGACGATCCGCCTGCTGGCGGAGCAGGAACGTACGACGAGTTGGTGCCCGGCCGGGCACGCGAACCCGATGCTCGCGCGGTTTTGCAACGAGTGCGGCGCGACCCTCACCCCGCCAGCGGCGACGTGACACGGAGGAAGAGCGCCTCGACGGCCGCCCGATGGACGTGGGCGTCGAGGTGCCCCGCGTTGAGATCCTGCAGCAGCTCCTCGAAGTCCCGTCGCGCCCTCGTCAGGCGGTCGCTCAGCCGCGACACCAGCGCGTCCGTCGTCGCCCGAGACAGCATCCGTTGCACCAGCGCCGCGCCGAGTCCGCCCGCCACCCCCCCGGCGACCGCGCCCCCACCGAGCAGCAGGACAAAGAGCTGCGGCATCCCGATCTCGTCGCCCCGCGTGTCGATAGCTGCGCGGTTGCGACGAACCACCTCCACCAGGACCGCGGATCCCAACAGCGCGCTGGCGACCATGAGCGCGGCCGCGATGACCTCCCGACCGCCTCCCGAGGCGACGATCTTCGAGAGCGCCTCGGCGGCAAACGTCGACCAATCGGAATAGAAGCGCTGGGGCCGAGGGGGCCACGCGTCGTCACTCATCGCGTGTCTCCTTCTTCTCCGGGCACACGTAGCGCGCCAGCGTCTCTCTGTGAACTCCGAGACGGCGGCTCGCCGCGGCCTGGGACCCGAGGCGATCCATCGCCCGCGTCGCGTACCACCGCTGGAGCTCGCGCAGGGTCCACGTGACGGCTCGCAGCGGCTCGGGAAGCGGCTCCTGCGGTGCCACCGCCGGGCAGACCGGAGCCTCGGTCGGGAGGCCGAGGATGACCTGACGAACGAGCGCCTGAAGCTCGCGGACGTTGCCGCTCCACGCTCGCTCGGATCGCAGCGCGGCCTCCACCCGCTCGCGCACGCCGGCCGCGGCCCCACCCGCGACCTCCGCGAGCACCATCTCCGCCAGGGGGAGCAGATCCTCCAGGCGATCTCGCAAGGCCGGCGTACGAACGGTCGCCCCGGTGAGCCGATGAAAGAGGTCGCGGCGGAAGCTCCCCGCTTCGATCGCAGCTTCCAGATCGCGGTGCGTCGCGGAGATGACCCGCGGCCGCGCCTCGCACTCCGAGTCGGCCCCGACCCGCCGGATCCGGCCGTCTTGAAGCGCCCGGAGGAGCGAGACCTGAACCGAGGGCGCCACCTCCGCGATCTCGTCGAGAAGGACGACCCCATCGGTGGTCCGCTCCAGGATGCCTGCGCGCGCCTTCACGGCGCCGGTGAAAGCCCCCTTTTCGTGTCCGAAGAGCTCCGCCGCCACCAAGCTCTCGGGGATCGACGCCAGGTTGATCGCCTCGTAGACGGGCGGAGTCCAACGCCCGTTTGAATACGTGCCGGGAACCGACCAACGCAGGGCCCGGGCGACGAGCTCTTTTCCCGTCCCCGTCTCGCCCCGGATCAGGACCGGGGTGGAGGTGAGGAGACCGGCCAGCCCGATCGACTCCGCCAGGCTTGGACCGAACGCGGCGGTCCACGCGCGCCCACGGCATTGTCGGATCGCCGACGAGTCGCCGACGATGGCGTCGAGGTCGACCCGCGCCCGCAAGGCCCGACACGCAAGCTCCGCCCACTCGTCCGGCAGGCCCGTGGGATCCGCGATCCGCCGCACACATCGGGCGATCTCTTCCCCGCCCGCCTCCGCAGGAGCCTCCTGACTCACACACGCCGCCAGGGGGACCACCTCTCCGAACCATTGACTCCATTCCTTCGACCACTCGATCCATTCAACTTCTGAGGAGTCGCGTGCGGGAAGGGTGCCAAACAACTCGTTGCCCTGACTTCGCGCCCGCAGAAGGACCGCGCCGAGCCCGGGTTCATAGGGGTTCCCGAGCGCGGCGCCCACCACCTCGAGGACCTTCTCGAACGTTGGCTTCGTCTGCATCGCGCGAAGAATACGACATGTGGTCGCGAAAATAGCGACCCCCATCGGCGAATCTCCCTGCTCCGAGTCCCCAGCCACGCGGCTCGCTGGCCGGATAAGGCGTGGCACACGCCGTGCACTTGGGGCTGGGCACACAGCAGAACCGAGGAGACAGTGATGGGTAGGAGAATCCCACGCGGGGCCCGTGTGTCCGGCGTCTGGCCGAGACTGACCGGGCACGCCCGGCGTCGCGTCGCCCAGCGAGGAGTCCCCAGGGCGGCCGTCTGCGCGGCCATCGATTGGGGGCGGGAGGTCCAGCAGCGGGGCGGACGCACGCTGTTTCACCTCGGCGAGCGCGCCGTCACCCGGGCGGCTTGCTTCGGAGTCGACCTGCGCACGTACACCAACGTCTGTGTGGTGCTCGCCCCGGACGGCGCGGCGGTCACGGTCTTCCGTTCCACCGACACGCGGCGAATGCGCCGGGGCATCCGATGAGCGTCGGGCGGAGGAAGGTCGTCCTGGTCGGGCTGGTGTGGCATCGGGCGTCCGACCCTCGAGTGCCGCTCGGACAGGCGAGCATCGAGGCGGCGCTGCGCAGTGACCCGAACATCGAGGTCGCCTCGCTGTCCTTCCCGGTCGTGGGATCGAGCGCGACGAGCGTCGCCGATCGAGTCCTCGAAGAGGCGGGGCAAGGAGCGGACATCGCGCTCGGAGCGTATGTCTGGAACGAGCGGCTGTTGAAGTCGCTGCTGGTCGAGCTGCGTCGAAGGGGCTTCTCCGGCCGGATCGTGCTGGGCGGGCCGCAGGTGTCTTACGCGGGTGGCGGGTTGGAGCTGCTCTACCCCCAGGTCGATGTGTTCGTCCGTGGATACGCCGAGCGGGCGCTCTGCGATCTGTACCGAGGGGTCCGCCCGACGGTGATCCCGGGGGTACACGTCGCCGGGCAACTCGATATGCGGACGGTGGCCGAAGCGCCGCTCGACCAGCTCCCATCCCCGTATCTGACAGACTGCCAACCCCTCGTCTTCGAGGAGGGCGCCCCGCGCAACTTCGTCCGCTGGGAGACCCAGCGAGGTTGCCGATATCGGTGTTCGTTCTGCCAACATCGACACGCGGGGAGCCGCGCACCGACCACGCCGTTCCATCTGCGACGCCTCGGAGCGGAGGCCCGGGCGTTCGTGGCCGCTGGGGTCAACGCCATCGCCGTGCTCGATCCGATCTTCAACAACGGGCGGCGCGCCCTGGACGTCCTCGGGGTTCTGAAGGACGCCGGCTATGTGGGTCACCTGTCATTGCAGTGCCGCTTCGAGGGTCTCGACCAACCGTTCCTGGACGCGATCGGTGGCCTCGACGTCACGGTGGAGCTCGGGCTGCAGACGATCCACTTGGCGGAGGGACGCGCGGTGAACCGATTCAACAAGCGCGAGACCGTCGAGCAGGGCCTCGCCGCCCTGCGAGACCGGCGCATCGACCACGAGGTCTCGTTGATCTACGGCCTGCCGAACCAGACGCTCGCCTCCTTCCGGGAGACGGTCGACTGGTGCCTTCGGCGCGGCATCCCCCGTCTCAAAGCCTTCCCGTTGATGCTCTTGCGCGGCACCCCGCTGGAGCGCGAGCGAGCTCGCTGGGGGCTGGTCGAGAACCGAGACGAGATCCCCGCCGTCGTCGCGAGCTCGACCTTCTCCGAAGATGACCACCGTCAGATGGCCCGAATCTCCGCCGCCCTGGTGGAGACTGAGGACACCCACCCAGCCTCCATCGAAGCGTTGGATGGCGTTTGCGTGGAGCCGTTTCGCTCGTCACGGGAGGTCGCCTGATGGCGCGCGGCATCGTAGTGGCTATCGAAGGGCTCGACGGCGTCGGCAAGACGACCGTGTGCGGGAATCTGCGAGGGTTTCTCGGAATGGCGACCCCCGGCGAGGCGCTGACTCCGGCGCGACGGGCGATGCACGCGTGCGCGGCAGCGGCACCGAGCTGGCGAACATGCGCGCGCGTAGGCAGGTGACGCCCGTCGGGCGGGTGCTCGAGATCGAGACGAGCGGCCGGGACCCGATGGCCGTCGCGGCGTTGGTGACCGCCGCGCTGGCGGACTTCCGAGCGGCATAGCTGGCCCGCGCCGAGGCGACCGGCGCAGGCGCTCTAGGGGGCGAGCAGGACGTCGACGTCGAGCTCACGCTCGGCGCGGCGGACGGGGGTGAAGTAGGAGTCGACGCCGTTGGAGCCGGCGTGGACGCCCCAGGCCTTGGTGCTCCATGACCAGCCGCCGCCGCTGTCGCCGCCGATGGTGCTGTCACCGGACGCGCGCGCCAGCTTGCGGACCGTGACCCCGTCGGTGAACGTCGCCGTGACGCCGGTGGCCTCGATGTCGTGGGTGCAGTCGCGGACGTCGGAGGAGCGGCCGTAGACGCAGACCGAGTTGCCGGGCAGCATCCAGAGCGTGGCCTTGGTGTCCTCGACGTCGCGCAGCTCGCCGGCCGAGGCGAAGAACTCGGCGACCTCGACGCCGTTGGTGGTGTGGTACTCGGCGTCACCCTTGTCCCGCTCCTGGGAGCGGAACGTCATGTCGTGGTCGTTCCCGCCGATGGTGTCGAGGCCCGTGCAGTGGGCGGCGGTGATGATGCCGTCGCCGTTGGGCCCGCTGACGGCCCAGCCGCTGGTGCACTCCTCATTGCCACCGTCGCGGCACCACAGCCCGCCCCGGCTCCACTCCAGGGTGTAGATGGGGCCGGCGCGCCGGACGATCCGCAGATCGATCTTCGAGGGCGCGGCGGTCAGGCTCTTGCCGGTCTTGGCCTCGGCGAACTGGATCTCCTCGTTCACCAGGTCGACGATCCCCTGGTGGTCCGGCGCCCGGGCGCCTTCGTCGATGACCATCTCCACGCGAATCGCGCCCTCTACGACGTCGAAGTAGGTCAGGAAGTTGCGGTAGCCGTCTGCCTTCAGCGCGTCGGCGGCCACCTCGGCGCGGTGGGCGTGCTGGGCCCGCGTCAAGACGCCGTCGCCGAAGAGGACGACGTTGTTGGGCGCGAAGTCGACGGGCACCTTGTCGGTGAACTGGACGAAGGCCCGCGTGCTCGGCACCGGCTCGAGCCAGACCCTTGAGATCTGGTCCGGGAAGCGGGCGTCGAGGCCCTCGGCGTACTCCGCGAAGCGCTCCTGGAACGCGATGGCCTTGGCCACCTCGCCTTCGCTGACCTGCCTGCCGTACGCAACCCGCGCGATGTCCGCCTTCAGGGCGGCGGCGGCGTCCTGCTTGATCACGCCCACCTCGGACGAGCTGAACATCTTGGGTTGATAGGCCCACCCGGATCCGGCGAGCAGGGTCGCGGCGGCGAAGGCGGCCTTCTGACAGAAGTGGCTGAACATCTCGATTCTCCTCTTTCTCAGCGAACGGTTTGGGCGGCGTCCCGCGAACAGACGCCATCCCGACGCCGTCGCTCACTCGCCTCTGCCTGGGTCTTCGCCGCGCGCCGCGAGACCTGACAGGAAAAGGAGGAGTTCCCGCCGTTGGTCTTGCCCGGATCTGCCGGACACGTCTAGTTCCGATCCGGAGCACCGACCGAGGGCGGCGCGCTGATCGGTGACCTGTCGAGCGGCACCCACACCGGGGCGTGGTAGGCTCGCAAGATGCGACGTTTCAACGTCTCGGGCCCATGTAACGCGACGGACCACTACATGTTGCCGCCGGAGCCGCGGCTCCCCGAAGCGCGGCAGTTGGTGGACGAGAAGGCCTACTTCGTGGTGCACGCGCCGCGGCAGACGGGGAAGACCACCACGCTGTGGGCCCTCGCGCGCCAGCTCACGGAGGAAGGACGCTACGCCGCGCTCCACTTCTCCTGCGAGACCGGCGAGCCCGCGGGGGACGACATCGTGATGGCCCAGCGCGCGGTGCTGGCGGCCATCCGACGCGCGGCGGACGCGTACCTGGAAGAGAGCCTGCGCCCCCCCGTGTGGCCCGCCGCCGAAGACGCGGCGCTGCTGAGGGAGTCGTTGCTCGTCTGGGCGCGCACCTGTCCGCGCCCGCTGGTGCTCTTCTTCGACGAGATCGACGCGCTACTGGGACAGAGCCTGCGCTCCGTCCTGCGACAGCTTCGCGACGGCTATCAGACCCGGCCGGAGAGGGCGCCTTGGTCGGTAGCGCTGTGCGGGCTGCGCGACGTGCGCGACTACAAGGCGGCGAGCGGGGGGGGTCCGAGCCGTCTCGGCACCTCGAGTCCGTTCAACATCAAGGACGAGTCGCTGCGGATCCATGACTTCACGGAGGCGCAGACTCGCGAGCTCTACGGGCAGCACACCGAAGAGACGGGGCAGGTCTTCACCGGGCCGGCGCTGGAGCGGGCCTGGGCGCTCTCCCGAGGTCAGCCTTGGCTGACCAACGCCCTCGCGCGCGAGATCGTGCGCAACATCCGCGTGCCCCCGGCCGAGCCGATCACCGCCGAGCACTTCGACGAGGCGAAGGAGCGCTTGGTGCTCGCGCGGCAGACGCACCTCGACTCGTTGGTCAAGCGGCTGCACGAGCCCCGTGTCCGGCCAGTGATGGAGCCGATCCTGGCGGGCACCCGCCTCGAGTTGGACGCCGAGTACGACGACGCGGTGCACTACGTGCGCGACCTCGGCCTCATCGCGCAGAACAACCCGGTGCGCGTCGCCAACCCCATCTACCGCGAGATCATCGCGCGCGTCCTCGCTGGCGCCGTCGAGGGCATGGTGCCCTTCGAGGACAATCGGACGTTCATCGCCCGGGACGGGCGCCTCGACATCGACCGCCTCCTCCATGAGTTCGCGGGATTCTGGGTGGAGCACGGCGAGTGGCTGGCCACCCGCGACGCCTACCACGAGGCCGCCGCGCAGCTCGTGCTGATGGCGTACCTCCAGCGGGTCGTCAACGGCGGCGGACACATCGACCGCGAGTATGGGGTGGGCCGCGGGCGAGTCGACCTCCTCATCCGCTGGCCTCACGAGCTCGGTGGCAAGCGCGTCTGGCAGCGGATCGCGTTCGAGCTGAAGGTGTGGCGCGACGGCGAGATCGATCCCCTGGCGCGCGGGCTGTCACAGCTCGACAGCTATCTGGACCGTCTCGGCCTCGACACCGGAGTGCTCGTGCTCTTCGACCGTCGCGGGGATCGAGCACCCATCTCCGAGCGCACCGGCTTTGACGCCGCCACCACCCCGTCGGGGCGCGAGATCACCCTGATGCGCGCTTGAGAGCTAGTCGATCTCCTCGATGCCCAGGAGCTGGTCCTGGAGCTCGATCTGCTCCGATCTGGACCTCTCGAGGTCGCTGCTGGTGGCGCGTAGGCGGTGGTTGAGGACCTGGACGAAGGTCCACAGCAGCTTGACGGCGATCTCCTTGTCGCGGCGCATGAGCAAGAAGAGTGGCTTGCGGCCTACCGCGATCAGGCGGGAGGGCAGGGCGGCGACGGCCCCCGCCGAGCGGGTGCCCTTGTCCATGATCGCCATCTCGCCGAAGTGGCCGCCGGCGCCGAGCAAGGCCAGCTCCACCTCGCCCTTGCGGATGCTGATGCGCCCATCGAGCACGACGAAGAGCTCGTCGCCGGCCTCGCCCTCGGCGAAGACGGGATCGCCGGGCTCGTAGCTCTTCATCTCGCTGACGTTGAGCACCTCGACGAGCTCGACGTAGCTGAGGTGCTGGAAGAGCGGCATCTTGCGTAGGACGTCGAGCTTGAGGGCGGTGTCGTTCTCCTCACCGTCGGCGGCGGGGATCTTCACGACGAGGCTGGTGATGTTGTCCTTGCCGCCGCGCTCGTTGGCGAGCTCGATGAAGCGCTTGGGGACGGCCATGAACTCGACGTCTTGCAGGACGCTGGCGATCTCGCCGGTGTCCTCGAGGTACTCGGAGAGGCCGTCGCTGCAGAGCATGAAGTTGTCGCCGCCGGCGATCTCGAAGTCGAGGGTGTCGACCTCCACGTCGGGGTACACGCCGACGGCGCGGGTGACGGCGTTCTTGTAGGGGGCCTTGTGGGCGTCCTCGGCCTTGAGCTTGCCGCGGCGGATGAGCTCGTTGATGAGCGAGTGGTCCTCCGTGAGTTGGAAGACCTCCCCCCCGCGGACGAGGTAGACCCGGCTGTCGCCGACGTGGGCGATGAAGCCTCGGTGCGGCGTGAGCACCAACAACGAGACGGTGGTGCCCATCCCGCGCTTCGCCGGGTCCTGCTCCGCGAGCAGGTAGATGGCGCGCCCCGCCTCCCGCACGGCGAGCTCGATGAGATCGAGGATGAGGTCGCGCCCACAGCCGGTCTCCACGAAGCGGACGAGGATGTGCTCGCCCTCCTTGACGACCCGTCGGACCTCTTTGACCGCCGTCTCACTGGCGACCTCGCCGGCGGCGTGGCCGCCCATCCCGTCGGCGACGACGTAGAGCCGCAGGCGCTTGTCGACCAGGAAGGCGTCCTCGTTCGAGTCCTTGACCTTGCCGATGTCGGTGCCCGCCCAGGCCGTGATGTCCGTCGTTCCCATGCTTCCTCCTCTTCGTCAGGGCACCAGCGCGGCCTGCCAGCTCGGACGCTCGGGCTCCGGCAGCAGGTCCTCTCGCGTTCGCGTCGTGTCGAATATCGCCGGTGGACGCCCCAAAGGCACGTCGAAGACCGGCAGCTCCAGCTCATTGACCACCGCCGCCGCCTGATAGAAGTCACCGCGCGTCGGGCACGGCGCGACGACGCAGTTGTACGCCGGACGCGGCGCAGGGTGGCGCAGCGCGGCGAGCGTCGCGGTGGCGGCGTCGTCGTAGTGAATCAGCGCGAGCGTCTTGTCCGGCGGCCCCCGGGGCACGCGGCCCCGCTTCGCAAACGCCGCCAACGGCCCGCGGCCCTGGCGATAGAGGCCGCCCATCCGCAGCACGACGCCGGCGGGCGCCCAGGTCCGAAACAACCCCTCCGCCGCGGCGATCCGCTGGGCTCGCTCGCCCTTGCCCGGGGGCGTGTCCTCGTCCACCGCCCCGCTCGCGAGGCCGTAGTAGCCGGTGGAGCTGACGAGCACCGCCCGCGCCGGCGCCTCTCCCAGCGTGCTCACGGCCATGATCTGCCGGTCGGTCCCCGGCAGCGCGAGCAGCAGCGCGTCTTCGGGCTCGATCTCCGCCGCCCCTATCCGCGCCTCCACGCCGGCACGCTCCAGCGCCTCGTGGCGTGACGTCCCCGCCGTGTAGCCGACCGCGCGCCCACCCGCCTCGACCCAACGCCGCGCCACGCGACCACCGAGCTCGCCGGCGCCCCACACGACCAACCTCACGCCTCGGACCTCCGCGCCACCACGCGCACCACCCCCGCGTCGCCGCACAGCGCCGCGAGCAGCGTGACCGGCACGTCGACCATCAGCAGCAGGCCCATCAACCACGCCCACAGCCGATCCCGGATCGGCCGCCCCGAGACCAACAGGCGCGGCGCGAAGCCGAACATCCCCAGGGCCATCAGCACGCTCCCCGCCAGCTCGCTCGGCAGCCACGGGCGCTTCACCTCGCGCACCTCGTAGCCCGCGCCGGCGACGAGGGCCCGCAGCGCCTTCGGCCGCAGATGGAACAGGTGCGTAGGGGCCTGGAGGAACAGCCAGCGCCCACGGAAGATGCGGCCCAGGAGCGTGATCGTCGGCACCTCCAGCAGCAGGAAGCCGCCGGGCCGCGTGATGCGGTGCAGCTCGCGCAGCTCGGCGGCGGGGTCGTAGGTGTGCTCGAGGCAGTGCCAGCTCGTGACCACGTCGAAGCGCTCGTCGGCGTAGCGCTGCTCGGCGAGCTCGCCGCTGTCGACCTCGAGGTCGTGGATCTCCGCGGCGAAGGCCCGGCACTTGGGGTCGAAGTCGAGCCCGCGGGCCTCGGTCTGCGTGAGATCGCGCATCGCGCGGGCGAAGCCGCCAAGGCCGCAGCCGGCGTCGAGGAGCGTGTGCCCCGGCCCGAGCTTGGCGCCCCACTTGCGCAGCCGCTTGACGGCGTCGAGGGCCCGCAGCCGATCGAGCCCCAACGCGACCTCCGGCGCGTGCTTCCCGAAGGCGCGGCGGCGGTCGGCGAGCTCGGCGTCGGAGTAGTAGTTCGCGTAGTGCGGGCCCATCTCCTCCGGCGTGGGGCGCGGATCGAGGACCCAGGAGCCGCACTCGGGGCAGGCGCCATAGGTGAACTCGCCGCTGGTGCCCCAGAAGCGGTCGATGGCGCGGACGACGGCGCCTCGAAGCGTCGCGTCGGGGTGAGCCGGGCAGCGGGCGGACTCCACTCAGCCGACCCGCCGCACCCGATCGCCGACGTCCATCTCGGCGGAGCTCGGTCGCCCGCGCCCCCGAGCGTCCGGCCCACCGGTCGAGGTCTGGGCGAGCACCGCCGAGAGCACCGGGGCGCGTGGCGGCGCGGCGGCCTGCTCCCGCGAGGCGATCCCCGCGAGCGCCATCTGCTCCTGCACGTGCAGCACCCGCAGGTGGCCCTTCACGAGCTCCAGCGATCCGAGGGAGGTCCCCGTCTCGGGATCGATGATCTCCTCGCCCAGCTCGAAGACCGCGAAGCGGTCCCCCTCGGCCACACCTTCGGCGAGCCCGGCGTTGATGACGAAGCGGTCATTGTCGAGGGCACGCACGATGCGCCCGCTTACCTGGTCTCCCATGCGGGGAGCATAGTCACCGGCGGCGGCGCACCGCGAGCCCCGCGAGCATGAGCACCGCCCAGCCGCCGCTCGGGAGGCCGGGCACAGCCGAGCAGAGGCCGCCGTCCTCGCCGCCACCGCCGCCCATCCCGCCGGGATCGACGGGGGTGGTGGGCGCGGGCGTCATCGGATCGACGGGGGCCGCCGGACGCCCCGGATAGGGGAGCTGGGGCTCGGGGATGGGCTGCGCGTAGAAGTCGGGATCGACCGCCTCCGCCGGGGCCTCGCAGGAGGTGTAGGGCATGCCCTCGGCGTCGCGTCGGGCGACGGCGACGAAGCCGCGCTCGCAGCGACAGGCCGCGAAGCCGTTGAGCCCCACGCAGGTGCCGTTGTCCCCGCAGGTGTCGGTGGCGCACGGGTCGGCGAAGGTCAGCGCCGGATCACCGGGGGCGCCGGCGAAGTTCAGCCGGAGGTCGCCGCACGCGACCTGGGCGCCGGTGCGGCTCGCGGCGTCACCGGAGGCGCGGGCGACCGTCCCCTCGGCGCAGGCGCAGCCGGCCACGACGCCGCGACCCTCGTCGGCCACCGGGGCGCAGCGGCCGGCGGCGCCGCAGGCCGCAAACGCGCAGGCGTCGAAGTCCGCCTCCCGGCCGCCGCACTGGTCCTCGCCCGGGGCCGGATCGGGGACCTGGTGAACGTTGCTGACGTCCTCGCCCGCGTCGGGCTCGAACATCGGATCGATCCCCATCTCCTCCGGGGAGAGTCGCGTGTAGAGACGGGTGAGGTAGGGCTTCGAGTCGAGGACGTCGGCCAGGGCGTCCCGGGCCGCGACCGCCTCGTCGAAGTTCTCGCGCCGGGGCGGGATGCGGCTCTCGCGGACGGCGCGGGCCAGGTCGGCGCTGGGCGTCGCGAGCTCGGTGACGAAGCCGGCGCCGCCCGCCTCGTCGGCGGCCTTGGCGACCAGGGCGGCGTAGTTCGTGGTCCACCTCCAGGGGTCCATCACCAGATCCTCGTCGTCGATCTCGAGGGCCGGCACGTTCATCGGGCCGAAGCGCTTGTCCCCCAGGATCCACACCTTCACGCCCATCTCGAGCTGGGCGGCCACCGCCGTGAGCCGCAGCGGGATCGCCGGCCCCGCCGCGCGGTAGGTCATCGAGATGGGCTCGATGGAGGCCGTGTCCTCCCCGGGGGCGAGCTTCATCGCCAGGAAGGCCATGCCCTCGGCGGTGTAGAGCGCGATGAAGGGCTCCATCTCGGGGACGATCCGGTAGCCGTTGATGCGCAGCCACTCCACCAGCGCCCGCGGGTCTTCGCTGGCCACCGTGACGGTGTCGAAGGGGCCGACACGCTCTTGGGCCAGCACATCGACATCGGGCGCCGGCGGCGGTGCTCCACCGGGACCGCGCGCCCCCTCCCCATCAGCGTCCTCCGCCGCGTCGAAGCAGCCGCCGTTCCAGCGGAACTGGGGCTGGGTGGCGACATCCAGCGCGTTGAAGGCGAGCCCGTGCCACACGTCGAGCTCCGGCGCCTCGGGCACCGGTACGACCCAGGCGAAGCCCTCGGGCTCCCCCTGGTACATGATCTCGACGTAGCTCGTCACCGTCGAGTCGTCGACGACGAAGATGATCCGCTCGGCTTGTTGGTCGACGGGCTGGGCGCTGCAGAAGAAGCCGCCGCAGGCCAAGGCCGCGGAGGGGAGCAGCACCGCGCAGGCGGCGAGGAGGCGGGTGAGGTGCGGCATTCGATGACTCCTATCGGCGACGGCGGCGCAGCGCGAGCAACGGCGCGGCCATGAGAATGAACCAAGGGGCGGGGGTGGGGCCAGTGGCCGTCGAGCAGCCGCCGCCGGATCCACCGACGCCGCCGCCGGTGGGGGGCAGGATCTTGCCCGGGTAGGGCAGGTTCGGCTCACGGAGCACCGTGGTGGCGTAGAACATCTCGGGGATCGCCTCCCCCGGGGCGACACAGCTCGGCTCCGCCATCGGGCGCTCCGGTGTCGGGGGGATCGCGACGGCGATGAAGCCCCGAGCACAGCGGCAGGTGGGCGCGCCGTTGAGGGAGACGCACTCGCCGTTGTCTCCGCAGGGGTTGGCTACGCAGGGGTCGGGCAGCGCGACGGCGCCGACGTTGATGGCCGGGGCCGTGAAGTTGAGGCGCGCGTCGACGCAGCTCACGGTCGCCGGGGCGCGTTGGGTCGCCGGGATGATGCGCGCCACGGACCCCTCGGCGCAGGCACAGCCCGTCGCCAGGGCGCCTTGGCCGGGGACGACCTCCTCGGGGACGGCGCACTGACCGGCGGCGCCACAGGCCGCGAACTCGCAGGCGTCCACGGCGGCGGGACCCTGGTTGCATTGGTCGTCTTCGGGGGCCGGCAGCACGTGGATGTTGCTGACGTCCTCGCCGCCGGTGGCCTCGAAGATGGGATCGAGATCCATCTCCTCCGGCGAGACGCGGGTGTAGAGGCGCGTGAGGTACGGCCTCGAGCCGAGCAGCCGAGCTAGATCGTCGCGGGCGGCGATGGCCTCGTCGTAGTCCTCGCGCCACTCGGGGACGAAGCCCCCACCGATCTGCATCGCGAGATCGTCCGTCGCCTGGGCGTACTCCGTCACGAAGCCGTGGCCCCCCGCCTCGTCGACCTTCCGGGCGACCAGCGGGATGTAGTTCGTCTGCCAGGTGTTCCAATCGAAGACGACCTCCTCCAAGGGGATCTCGATCTCCGGGACGTTCGCGGGGCCGTACCGCTTGTCGCCGAGGACCCAGACCTTCACGCCCATCTCCGGCATCGCCGCCACCGACGTGAGCCGCAGGGGCACGATCGGCGCGGCGCTGCGATAGGTCATCTTGATCGGCTTGATCGAGGCGGTGTCCTCGCCGGGCTGGAGCTTCATCGCCGTGAAGGCGAGCCCCTCGGCGGTGTAGAGGGCGATGAAGGGCTCCATCTCCGGCACGATGCGGAAGCCGTTGACGCGCAGCCACTCCACCAGCGCCCGCGGGTCTCGGGACTCG
Source organism: uncultured Nannocystaceae bacterium (assembly GCA_964402225.1). Lineage (GTDB taxonomy): Bacteria > Myxococcota_A > Bradymonadia > UBA7976 > UBA1532 > CAYOBQ01. Next base: position 56,891 of record CAYOBQ010000006.1, read on the forward strand.
ACGGTGACGGTGTCGAAGGGGCCCACCTGCTCCCGCGCCAGCACGTTGACTCGACCGTTCTGCTCGTCCTCCAGCGCGGCGGCGTTGTCACCGTCGTCCTCCGCCGAGCCCGCGAGGGCCGGCGGGAAGCAGCGGCCGTCGGGCTGGTAGTTGGGCTGCGTCGCCTGGTCGAGGGCACTGAAGGCGGCGCCGTACCAGGTGTCGAGCTCCGGCGCCTCGGGCACCGGCACTACCCAGGCGAAGTCCTGCGCCTCGCCCTGGTACATGATCTCGACGTAGACCGACCACACGCCGTCCGCCTCCTGTGCGAAGAGCACGCGTTCGGCTTGCTGGTCGACGGGGGCGGAGCTGCAGAAGAAGCCGCCGCACGCGAGGGCCGCGCCGGGCACCAGCGTGAGGGCCGCGGCGAGTGAAAAGAGTGCTTTCATTTGAGGAACCTCCCGGCCCGAGTCCTTCAGCAAGGCGCGTGCCGCCCAACCACCCACGGATTGTCGTGGGGGTGGGCGATCTGCTCGCGGATTTCTGAGAGCCGGTCACGGAAAACTGGCGGATCTGATATGTACGCGCCAGGAGGAAACACCGATGAGCGACTACCGGATCGAACGCGACTCGATGGGCGAGATGAAGGTCCCCAAAGACGCCCTCTACGCCGCCCAGACGCAGCGCGCGGTGGACAACTTCCCGGTCAGCGGTTGGCCCATCCCGCCCGCGATGATCGGGGCCCTGGGCCTCGTGAAGGGGGCCGCCGCCCGCGCCAACCTCGCGCTGGGCCTGATCGACGCCGGCCGCGCCGAGGCGATCGCGTCCGCCGCCGCCGAGGTCGCCGCCAACGCCCACGACGCCCACTTCCCGATCGACGTCTTCCAGACCGGGTCCGGCACGTCCTCGAACATGAACGCCAACGAGGTCATCTCGCGCCTCGCCACCGATCGCCTCGGCGAGGCCGTCCACCCCAACGACCACGTCAATATGAGCCAGTCCTCAAACGACGTGATCCCCACCTCGATCCACGTCGCGGCGGCCCTGCTCGCCAGCCGGAAGCTGCTGCCCGCGCTGCGCCACCTGAGCGCGACGATCGCCGAGAAGGGGGCCGCCCACGACGACGTCGTCAAGACCGGGCGCACCCACCTGATGGACGCCATGCCGGTGCGCCTCAGCCAGGAGCTGAGCGGGTGGCAGGCCCAGATCGACGCCGGCGCCGCGCGCGTCGAGTCGGCGCTCGCGCGGATCTGCGAGCTGGCCCTCGGGGGCACCGCCGTGGGCACCGGCATCAACGCCCACCCGGAGTTCGGGGCGAAGGTCGCCGCCCTGCTCGCAGAGCAGACCGGCGTCGCCTTCGTCAGCGCGCCCAACAAGTTCCAGCACATCGCCGCCCAGGACGCCGCCTGCGAGCTCAGCGGGAACCTCAAGGCCATCGCCTGCTCACTGATGAAGATCGCCAATGATCTCCGGTGGATGAACAGCGGCCCCATCGCCGGCATCGGGGAGATCCAGCTCGAGGCCCTGCAGCCCGGTTCGAGCATCATGCCCGGCAAGATCAACCCCGTGATCCCCGAGGCCGTCTGCATGGTCGCCGCCCAGGTCATCGGCCACGACGCGGCGGTCACGGTGGGCGCCCAAGCCGGGAACTTCCAGCTCAACGTCATGCTGCCCGTCATCGCCCACAACCTGCTATCAGCCCTCGAGATCACCAGCAACGCCGCACAGATCCTGGCCGACCGCGCCATCGCCACCTTCACCGTGAACCGCGAGGGCATCGCTGGCCTGGTCGGGAAGAACCCCATCCTCGTCACCGCGCTGAACCGCGTGATCGGCTACGACCTGGGCGCCAAGATCGCAAAGACGGCCTACGCCCAGAAGCGGGCCCTCAAGGACGTCGCCCGCGAGCTCACCGATCTCACGGACGCCCAGCTCGACGAGCTGCTCGATCCCGCGAAGATCACCCAGGGCGGGATCGCGGAATAGGCTTTGCAAGGCAGCCGGTCAGCGATTTCCATGGAGTAGACCGATGACGCGACCGCTTTCTCTCTTGCTCTCCCTCAGCACCGCCGCGATCGCCTTCGCGCCGGCTGCTGCCCTCGCCTGTGGTGGCCTGTTTTGCAACAACGCGCAGCCGGTGAATCAATCCGCCGAGCGCATCTTCTTCGCCCGCGAGGGCGAGACCGTGCACATGCACGTGCAGATCACCTACAACGGCCCGCCCCAGGACTTCGGCTGGCTGTTGCCCACGGCCCCGGACGTGGAGACCACCCTCGGCTCCGAGCTGCTCTTCACCACGCTCGACCAGTCCTATGGGCCTCGCTTCCAGCTCCAGCGTGAGTTCAGCGACCGCTGCGCCCAGGCGGGCCGAGGCGTCGCGGTGCCCTCGGCCGATGGGAACGACTTCGCCGAGGGCGGCGGCGAGGATCCCGGCGTTCAGGTCCTCTCACGGGAAGCGGTCGGCCCCTACGACCGCGCGATCCTCGAGGCCGACAACGTCGAGGTGCTGCGCGAGTGGCTCGACGACAACGAGTTCCAGATCCCCGAGACGACCGACTCGGTCCTCGCGCCATACATCGAGGCGGGCGCCGTCTTCGTCGCCCTCAAGCTCCTGCCCGGCAGCGACAGCGGGGATGTCGCGCCCCTCGTGCTGAGCTTCACCAGCAGCGCCCAGGCGGTGCCCATCGTGCCCACCTCCGTCGCCGCGGATCCCGACATGGGCATCATCGTCCACCTGCTCGCCACCGAGCGCTCCATCCCCAAGAACTACGCCCACGTGCAGATCAACGAGGCCGCCATCGACTGGCTCAATGGGGGACAGAACTACGCCGACGTCGTCAGCCAGGCCGCCGACGAGGCCGGTGGCAAGGCGTTCACGACGGACTTCGCGGGGGACGCCGGCGCCATCGACCAGGTCCGCCCCTTCCCCGAGGAGCAGCTCACGGCCCTCGGTGACGCCCACACCCTCCGCGCGGTCTACGAGGCCCTCGGCTACAACATCGACGCTGACGCCCAGCGCGTCCTGGGCGCCCACGTGGAGGTCCCCGAGGGGGTCAACGCCGCCCAGTTCTTCTCCTGCCCCGACTGCTTCGGCGACGGCGCCCAGTGGGACGCCGAGGTCGACGGCGCCGCGGTGGCGGAGGCCCTCGCGCTGGTCAACCCCGCCCGCGCCAAGCTCGTCGAGCTGCTCGTCGACAACCGCTACCTCACCCGGCTCTTCACCACGATGAGCGCCGCCGAGATGGACGAGGACCCGCTCTTCGCCCTCAACCCCGACCTCGATGAGGTCTCGGCCACCCGCACGGCGACCCAGTTCTTCGACTGCGACCGCGACGGCAACTTCGTCGACAGCTACATCGAGGCCGGCGGCCTGCGCGTCGCCGTCGATCTCGAGAACAACCAGGTCGACGGCGCCATCCAGCGCGAGAACGGCGAGACCGTCCGCGGGACCGACACCGTGGGGGCCCGGCTCATCGAGCAGCTCCCCGAGGCCGGGCCCTCGGTGGTCGTCGAGGACCGCACGCCCCAGCTCGAGACCCGCTACGACGCCACCTTCTCCGGCGCCGGCGGCGGCGGCTGTGCGAGCGCGTGCAGCACCGGCGACAGCGCCCCCACCTCTACCGGCCTGGCCCTGCTCGGTCTCCTCTTCGGGATCCGCCGACGCCGCCGATGACCGATACTTGGGGTTGAACGCCTGGGCCCTGCTGCTGTGGCCGCGTTGGCGCGCGGTCGTCAATCAGCCACGCAGCCGGGACGGGCGAAGCCCCCTCCGCCTGCTCATCTTCGCCACCCTCGGCGCCGCCTTCATGTGGGGCGGCTTCGCCGGAGCGCGCTGGCTCTTCTCCCGTTTCCTCGAGGTCGAGTTCCTGGCCGAGCTCTTGATCCGGCGGGTGCTCGGGATCGTGCTGCTCTTCTTCTCCGGGCTGCTCATCTTCTCCAACGTCATCACCGCCTTCTCCACGCTCTACCTCGCCGACGACCTGCCGCTCCTCGTCACCGCGCCCGTGTCCACGGGGCGGCTCTACCTCGCGCGGCTCCTCGACACCTGGGCGCAGTCCTCGTGGATGATGCTCGTCTTCGCCCTCCCCATCCTCGCGGGTTGCGGCCCGGTCCTGGGCGCCGGCTGGTGGTTCTACGTCGCCCTGCCGCTGGTCGTCTTGCCGCTCACCGTCCTCTGCTCGGTGGCCGGCACCTCCATCACCATGCTCCTCGCCCGCTGGCTCCCCGCCCACCGCACGCAGGACGTGCTCGTGGTGCTCGCGATGATCGGCTTCCTCGTCGTCTACGTCGCCTTCCGGCTCGCCGAGCCCGAGCGGTTCCTCAACCCCGATGGCTTCGACGACCTCGTCGCCCTCGTGGGGAGCCTGCGCACCGCCGGCCCCTCCGCCAGCCCCACCGAGTGGACCCTGGAGACGCTGTTCTGGCTGGCCCGCGGCGAGCCCGCGAACGCCCTGCCATCGGCCCTCGTCCTCGCCACCGCGGCCCCCGCCGCCTGCGCCGTCGGCGCCTGGCTCTCCCGCGCCATCTACCTGCGCAGCTTCTCCCTCGCCCAGGAGGGTCGAGGCGACACCCAGGCCTCCGTGTGGCGCCGTCTCGCCAGCACCGTCGGCGCCCGCCTCAAAGCCCGCTACCCGCGCTCCGTCCGCCACGCCTTCGCCCAGCGCGACACCCGCGTCTTCTTCCGCACCACCGGCCAGTGGACCCAGCTCCTCATGATCGGCGCGCTCGTCGTGGTCTACGTCTTCAACTTCAAGCACTTCCGCACCCTCGAGACCACCGGGATGCTCGGGCAGACGGCCCTGTTCTTCATCAACATCTGCCTCGGCGGCCTCGTCGTCACCACCATCGCCGTCCGCTTCCTCTACCCCTCCGTCAGCCTCGAGGGGCGCGCCTTCTGGGTCGTCCGCACCGCCCCCATCGACCCCGCCACGCTCCTGAAGGCCAAGGTCCGCCTCGCCTTCGGTCCCCTGCTCATGCTCAGCCTCCTGCTCACGCTGTCGAGCAACCTCGTCGTCGAGCTCCCCCTCTCGATGCACCTCGCCTCGGCGGTCATCGCGCTCCTGACGACCTACGCCCTCACCGGGATGGCCGTCGGCCTCGGCGCCACCGATCCCCGCTTCCACGAAGACAACCCCGCCCGCATCGCCAGCGGCGTCGGGGGCGTAGTCTTCATGCTCCTCGGGCTGCTCTACCTCGCCGTCGTGCTCGCGCTGCTGTCCCGGCCCTTAGACGTGCTTCGAGCGATGATCGACAACGGCTTCCGCCCCCCCCTCGGCCGCGCGCTGGCCCACACCGCGCGGGTCGCCGGCGCCCTCGCCGTCACCCTCCTCGCCCACCACCTACCGCTCATCGCAGGCGCCCGCGCCCTACGTCGGCGCGAGGACTAAGCAGCCACCCGCAGACCGGCCAAGTCCAAGTGAGTCGGTCGGGATTTCGGGCAGGGGCACAATTCGATATACCCTGTTCCGGCGGCCAGGCCATGCCGCGGAGAAGGCCTCGATGAGGGTGCAGCGCGCGAAGGTCGACGAGCTCCTGAACACGAGCCTTGCGCGGCTCACCGCGGGAGAGAAGCTCGGGTTGACCTCCAGCGACCCCGAATCCGCGGCCGATCTGGCGAGGGCGATTTGCGTGGACCAGAAGGGGGTCTGGGTTCGCGTACCGAGCGGCCCCGATCGTCTCGTCGCCACGACCTTCATGATCGCGCGAGGCCTCGGTCGTCTCCCTTGGACCGCGCAGCGCATTCGCCAGGGCGGGGTGATCAGCGCGGTCGAGGACATCGAGCATTGCTTGGACGGGCGCGCCCTCTTCGTCCACGGCGTGGGGGCACTGCACGAGCCCACGCTGGACGAACTCAGCTCCGTGTACGAGAACGAGGAGCGTGCGCTCGGCGCCTTGTTCCGAGATCATGCCGCGGTCACGACGGGACCGTTCAGGGCTCTCGAAGGCCGATCGAGGCTTCGGGCCGACCCGGATTTGGTACCCCTTCGGTTGAGCAACGGCCACGACCAAGACCTCTCGGAATACTGGGACACGATCGACGGTGACCGGGAACACCTCTCGCTGATCGCCCTCGATGCCATCCTGAACGCGAAGCTGCCGGACCCAGCGGACGTTGCCGAGAAGCGTACCCTCCGCGGGCGCGTGTGGGCCTGCCTGCCACGAGATATCCGCCTCCTCCTCAGCATCCTCGACGCGCACGACCGCCCCCTCCCAGGGCGTCTCCTCAAGACCGCCCTGCGTGCGCTGGGTGAGATCTCGAGCGACGAGGCCCGGGCTGCGATGAAGCGCGCTCGAGAGTGGAACCTCACAGCGGAGGAGCCTGGCTTGGGGCTTACCTCGGTCGGGGTGTGGTCCTCACTGACACTCCAAGCCGGTGGCGTGGCGAGGCTCCATCGCGTACTCGGCGAGGCCTTCTCCGCGTCCTTCGATCTCGAGTCGGCCCAGATCGATGGGTGCGCGGACGCCGTCCTTGAGGCACAGCGCCATTGGATCGCGGCCGGGGACACGCAGCGCGCAGTCGGCCTCTCCCGATACGGAGCCGAGCTGCTCATTGGTCACGCCCGCCGACTCTCCCTCGGCGCCAAGCGCGCAGCCAACCCCGGCCTGTTCGGCCAAGCAGCGGGGCTCTACTCCAAGGTCTTGGAACTGGACGACACGGCTGAGCGGGAGGACATCCGTCTGCTCGGGCCCAGGGCGCGCGCGTACGCCACGCACTATCTCCACTACAACCAGGCTCGAAGTGATCAGGTCCCGAACCTCCCCGAGACCGAGCGCGGATTCCAAAGAGCCGTCCAGCCCAGAATGTGGCCCGAACACGCCGTCTTTCACTCACGGCTGGCGCTCGTCCAGTTCTATCAGGGCCGCCGTGGACCCGCGCTCGCTACTCTTCGCCGCGCAGATCAACAGGTCCCGGCGCACCGCGACAAGACCCGAAAGCTGCGAGCCCGGACAGTGGACCGACTGCTTCGTCGGGGGCGGGTACTCGAAGCGCTACACGTCTGGGAAGACCTGCACGTGGAGTCGATCGCCCAGGGACGAGACGCCCAAGACGCACTTCACGACGCGCTCACGAAGGGATGGCAAACGCGGCTCCTGTGGGTGGAGGGTTTCTCACCCAGCTCCGTCTACTTCCACGAGCCAGTCGCCATCCGAATGAACATCGGCAAGAGTCGAGCAGTGGCCATCCTCGATGCGCTGGAACTCACGCAACGTTCGGGGACCCCTCTGGAGGCGCTGACGGCTCTCATCGAGACCGTCCGCGCGGAGACCGGTCGTCTGTTGCGCACGCTCACCCCCGAGTTGGGCCCGGCCGAGAGGATGCGGAAGCGGACCTTCCTCGGAATGGTCGACGTAGTCCGCTCGGAGTTGACCCCCGCCACGGCGATGACAGCAGAGGTCATCGGACGGATCCGATGGGACATCACCGAGGCGGCCTACTTCTTGACCGCCGCCGATGGGCGAGGGCGGGAATACAAAGTCGAGTCCACCGCCTTCGACGGTCCCTTTCCGTCCTTTTCTGCGGACGAGTTGGTCGCCGCGCAAGTCCGGAGGGCGGGGCCAGGCGGCCCGGTGGTGGGCCCGGTCGAGTCAATCGACCGCCTCGCTGATTTGGACGACGAGGCCCTCGACCACGCCCTCGAGAAGCTCCTCGAGTGAGCAGCCTCAGCGTCTTCGCGCTCGACGTCGGACAGGGAGACTGCACCTTCATCGTGCCACCAGATGGCCGCCACGCCGTCCTCTTCGACTGCAACGACGCCTACGTCGCGGAGCGCTTCGTCGCGGACCACGGCATCGACCGCATCACAATCGTTGTCTCTCACCTCGACAACGACCACATCGCCGGACTGCGTCCCTTCGTTCGATGGTGCCTGCTCGAGCCCGAGGTCGAAGTCGACCGTGTCTTCGTCGCGAGGGACCGGCTCGAGCTCGGTCGACGCTCCGAAGCACGGGAGCTTCTGAAGTACCTGGTATCGGAGCATGAGGCGGGGCGGCTCGAGTTGTTGGCTCCCCACCGCGAGGAGGAGCCTCGCCCGATCCTCAGAGGGGACGGCTGGTCCATCGACCTGGTTCTCCCCTGGTACGCCCGCGTCCTTGCCGCGAACGTCTGCGCCCCGGAGAAGACAAACTCGGTCTCGGCAGTCCTGCGCGTCACCCGCGGCGGGCGGGCGGTTGTCGTGGGTGGGGACGCGCCGCTCGTCGCTTGGGCCTCCCTGGAATCCGGTTTGCGCCGCGCCGATGTCGTCCGCACTCCCCACCACGGCGGACTGCTCGACGACGAACCGTCCGCGCTGACCTACGAGGACCTCTACCAGTCGATCGGGCCGAAGCTCGCCATCGTCTCCGTCGGCACTTGGAACGGCCACAAGCACCCGCGCGCCGTGCATCTCGACGCGATCCGCTCGCGGAGTTGCCGCACCTCCTGCACCCAACTGACGCCTCGCTGCACCGAGAACCCCGAGCGCCACCGAGCCGACGCGCTGCTTCGGGTGGGGGGCGTCGTCTACCCCTACCGGCATCGAACCCCGGATGGCACACCGAGCAACAGTGCACACGGTGCGCGGCGCGAGGTCCCCTGCGCAGGTTCAGTCGTGGTCTGGCTGGAGGCCGATGGGAGTCTCGAGGTGGAGCCCGCGGGGGGAGGCTGGCATGAACACTTCGTGCACACGCTCGAGACACCACTCTGCGTCGATACGGACTGAAGAGCAGATCAGTCCACGACGGTGTCGAGCCAGTCGGCGACGTTGGCCACCGCGTCGGGCTGCACGTCGAACATGCGGGTGCCGTGGCCGCCGGGGTCGTACTCGTCGAAGCTCCAGGTGTCGGGCGCGCCGGGGGTGAAGCCGGCGCTCCAGGCGCGCTCGCCGGTGGAGAAGACGAAGTCGATGGGGAGCGCATCGAGGGTGTCTCGCTGGTCCGCGATGCGGGTCTGGTTCTCGGTGTAGCCTCCGCCGGTCAGGAACACGATGGCGGCGGGGCTGGGGAGGAGCGGGTCGGTGGTGAAGTCGAGGACCGAGGTGGTGCCGTTGGAGGCACCGACGAGGGCGATCTGCTCGGGGCGTACGCCGCAGCCGGCGGCGAGCAGGTGGGTCCAGGCGACGCTGACGTCGAGGCGTCCGTTGGGCCCGGTGTAGGCCTCCCCTGGATCGCCGTCGGAGTCGCCGGCACCTCGGCGGTCGAGGTTGAGCACCGTGAAGCCGCGCTCGACGAGGGCCTGGATGAAGGCGGGGGGGTAGTTCGTCCGGTCGTTGTTGGGCGGGATCATGTGCAAGAGCGCGACGCCGCGGCCGGTGGGCGGCCCGGGGTACAGATCGGCGACGAGCTCGACGCCGTCGGCGGTGTCGCCCACCACGACCCGCGGCGCCTGGTCGTCGCAGCGCTCGGTCGCGGCGTCGGGGGCGGCGTCGGGGGCGGCGTCGGGTGTCGCCGCGGCGTCGGGCTGGGGCGCGGTGGCGGCATCGCGGGCGGAGTCGGGGGCGTCGTTCGACCCGCCTGAGCTACCGGTGGTGCAACCCACGAGCGCGACCGTCAGGAGGGCCAACCTCACGGCCGCTCCGGGAAGACACACGACGCCGTCTTCGAGGAATCTCATCATCTGCGCTTGTCCGATGTAGGAGACCTGATTGTGCACCTGCGCGTCCTCCCTGGCGACGAAGCTGTTGAAGACGGTGCTTCGGTGGGCCAGGACGGGGTCGATTGTGATCGGGACCCTCGGGGCCGACGGCGTCGAGCGGCGCGAAGCCCAGCGGGGCCTCCATGACCGCGTCGGCGTCCCCTCGCTCTCGGTGACGCTCGGGATCGGGCGCCCGCGGGTCGATGGGCTCGTCTCTCGAGGCGCCGTCGCCGCGGGCGGGCAGAGCGACGCAGAACGGGAGGGTGGTGCGCATGCTTGTGGGTTGTAGCGCGGGTGACGGGGCCAGTGCATGCTCGCGTTTCCCACAACCAGGAGACACCGATGCTGCGATGGACGGTCGCGCTCATCGGGGTGTTCGCGCTGACGGCTTGCGACAAGCCCACGCCGACGTCCCCAACGGAGACGAAACAGGCCCCGAAGAAGCAGGAGAAGAAGGCCGAAGCGCCCAAGCCGGCCCCGGCGCCGAAGGGCTCGGTTCGCTTCGTGATGCCCCCCGACGGCGCGAGGGTGCTCACGACCGTGGAGGTCGCCTTCGGCGTCGAGGGGATGCACGTCGTCCCCGCGGGTGACTCGCCGGGCGATCGCACCAAGGGCCACCATCACGTGATCATCGATGGCGGGCCGATCCCGGCGGGGCAGCCGGTGCCCAAAGACGACAAGCACATACACTTCGGGAAGGGTCAGACCACCACCCAGCTCACGCTGACGCCGGGCAAGCACACGCTGACGATGCAGTTCGCAGACGCCGCGCACCTCTCCTACGGCCCGACGCTGTCGAAGACCATCGAGGTCGAGGCCGCGGCCCCGGAGGGAGCGCCCCGCGTCTTCTTCCTCGAGCCCACCGACGGCGCCAAGGTGAAGTCACCCGTGAAGCTGAAGTTCGGCCTCGAGGGCTACACCATCCGACCCGCCGGCGAGGACCCCAAGGACCACCGCACGGGCCACCACCACGTGGTGGTCGACGGCGAGCCGCTGGCGACCGGCGTCGTGGTGCCCAAGGACTCGAAGAACATCCACTACGGCAAGGGGCAGACGGAGGCCGAGCTGGTGCTGGCCTCCGGCAAGCACACGCTCACCCTCCAGCTCGCCGACGGGGCACACCGCTCCTATGGCCCCAAAGCCTCCGCCACCATCACCCTCGAGGTCGACTAGCTCGCGGCGAGGGCGCGCACGATCGCGACCATGGTGCGCAGCTCTCGCCAGAGCGTGCCGGGGCGGAGCTTCGCCTGTCCGGTGTGGTCGTAGAGGCCGGTGAGCAGCACCCGTGCGTGGGGGATCGACTCGGCGAGTCGTTGCGATTGGGTGAAGGGGATCACGTCGTCGTCTCGGCCGTGGACGAGGTGCACCCGGCTGCGCAGGCTCGCGAGGTGGGGGCGGGGATCGAGCCAGGGGCGGCGGTCCGACTCGAGGGCGTCGTCGATGAGTCGAGCGCCGGGGGCCAACCCGCAGCCTTGTCGGAACAGGAGCCGATGGGAGGGATCCAGGGCCGCCGCCAAGCGCTCGGCCACTGGACGCCAGGCGGCGTCGGCCTTCATCTCGGGGCGGCCCCAGGTCTCGACTACGAAGGCGCGCCAGGCGTGGGCGACGGCATCGGGGGCGTCGAGGAGGTTGAGGAAGACGACCGGTCGGTTCAACGGGTCGTGGGGGAAGCCGGGGGCGCCATTCAGGCAGAAGCGCATCGTCTCCTCCCAGTCGGCGAAGCCACCGAAGACGACCAGCGAGGCGATCTCGCCTGGGCGCGCCGCGGCAAGCCGGAGCGCGGGGAAGCTGCCGAAGCTGATGCTGAAGACCGCGGGACGGCCGGGGGGACGCCCGATGGTGGCGAGCAACGCGTCGAGGGCGCGCTCGGCGTCGTCGACGAGGCGCGGCTCGACGCGCAGCGCCAGAAAGTCGGGGAGGAAGGGAGCGAAGACCCAGCGCCCCGCGTCGGCGAGGATGGCGGCGAAGCGGTCCAGCCGCGGGTCGTCCGGGCCGGCGAAATGGAGGCCGGGGATGAGCAGGAGGCTGCCGCCCGGGGGGCCCTTCGGTCGGTACACGCGCATCCGCATCGGGCGCGCCCCCGGGACCGTGACATCCTCTCGGGATACGTGGGGACGGGCCGCTTCGTCGCCCCAGGGCCCCAGCCAGCGCGCGAGGCGCCAGGCCGTCAAAGCCAGCCGACGGCCGTGAGGTGGGCGGTGACGGCCTCGAGGGGCGCGTCGGGAGGCCCTTGCACGGCGATCTCGCCGGCCCCGCTCTCCACGTCGTGGATGTGCTTGCGCTTGATGCCGGTCTGGTGGGCCGGCTTCCACGCCTCGTAGGGCATGCCGTAGCGCGCCTCGCGCAGATGCGCCACCAGATGCCGGAGAGCGACCGCCTCTACCTCGATTCGCGTCGCGTCGTCCACGGGCACCCCCTCGTTGGGACTCGATCCCGAGGTACACCCCAAATGGCCATCGGCTCAAGCGCCTGACGAATCGCGCCGACATCTGAGGGTATGTTGTTACCTGTCGGAGAGCGGCTGAACGTGTCTGTAGACATCGTCAATGTGAGCTCACCCTCCCTTCGTACGCACCACGGCACCGTCGTGCGCTTCTCGCAAGCGATGTACGACATCGATCTGGACGAGGACGCGCCGGACCTCGAGGTCGGGACCCGCCTGGTGCTGAACCTGCTCAGCGGCGTCAGACGTCGGGTCACGGCCACGATCCGGGAGCGGGAGGGGATGCATCTGCGGGCACAGGAGCACCGCGCGACCGCGCCGGATAACCGGCACTATCCACGGCTGGCGGGGGGGGTCCCGCTGCGCTACCGCGTGGCCGACTCGCGCCGGCTGGATCAGGAGATCGACCGCTGGATGACCGGCGAGGATGATCCGGCGCCGCCGTCAGCCTGGCGGACTCCAGACCCTTTCATGAACTTCAGCGTCACCGGGCTGCGCTTCGACGACGAGGCGCTCGTCGAGGCCGACGACGCGCTGCTGTGCGAGCTGGGGATCGCCGGCTCGCCCGAGCGCTGGCGGGCGGTGGCGTACGTGGTCCGGGTGGTCGAGCTCGAGCCGGGGGAGCGAGAGCTGGTGTCGGGGGAGCGCTACGCGACCCACAGCATCGCGGTCCACTTCATGGCCCTGCCGCCCGACGCCGGTGACGCGCTCACGCAGTACGCGATTCGCCTCCAGCGCGCCCAGCTCTGAGGGCCCGCCGCCTTCAGCGGCGGCGGCGCTTCACCTTCACTCGTTGAGTCTCGTCTCGAACGGCCGCGCCGAAGAGGGCCAGCGCGATGAGCCCCACCACCGCGAGCACACCCACGGCGACGAAGTCGGGCCCATTGGCCTGATGGTTCTGGGCGTAGCTCGCGACGCCGAGCATTCGGTCGCGTGGGCTGGCGGCGAAGGCGCCGCTGGCGACGAGCAGGCAAGTGAGGACTCGGTGGGCGCGCTGCATACAGACCTCCTGACGATCCTCGATACGGCGAGAGGCGTCGAAGCCTGAGCCCCGGGTGACTCGTGACCCGCACAACTGCTAGGCTCGGTGACCTTTTCCGGGGGGATCTGGAGATGCAGAGATTCTGGTTGCTGGGCGCCCTGGTGGCGGTCACCGCCTGCGTCGAGGACGCCGGTGAACCGGCGGCGGACGATAACGCGGATGGCGGCGTGGCCGACGACAACGATGGGGGCAACCTCGGTTCGGATGCGGCGGCCGGCGATTGGGCCGTCGACGCCGCGTGGCCGGACGAGGGCACGGAGCCCGATGTGGACGCCCCACCCCCGCCGCCACCGCCGCCGCCGGAGGGCCAGGGCTGTGACGCCTACTGCGCGCGGCTCGACGAGTGCTTCGCCCCCGCCTGCCCCCCACTCGACGGCAACACGCGCCAGCTCTGCCGCGCGGGGTGCCGCGGCCAGGGGGACGCCACCCTCCGCGAGTGGGCACAGCTCGAGTGCGACGCGTTCAACGACCGGATCTTCGCGACGTCCGACCAGCTCGCCCGGTTCTGCGACGACTCGATCCCCCCGCCGGAAGGGTGCGACGCGGTGTGCGACCTCGCCGAGCAGTGCGGCGCCCCCGGTGGTCGCGAGGGCTGCCTGGGCACCTGTCGCGCGGTCGGGGAGGACACCCTGGAGTGCCTCCGCGGCGCGCAGAACTGCATGCAGTTCGGGCGCTGCTTCCAGCGGCCGCCGATGCCGCCGGACGACGGACAGCGCTGCCAGGCCTACTGCGGGCGCCAGGCGCAGTGCGTCTTCCTCGAGTGCGCCGCCGGCACGCTGCCCGACGGCTTCAACGACGCCTGCCAGGCCAACTGCCGTCAGGACCCGCCGCCCCAGGAGGAGATGGCCTGGGTCTTCGAGCAGCTCTGCCCCGACGTCGTGGTGGGCGTGCGCCAGCGCCACGACGAGATCGACGCGCGCTGCGAGAACGACGAGGACGAGGTGTGCGAGCTGCTGTGCCGCGACACCATCGGCGGCTGCGACGACGGCTTCGACCAGGACGAGTGCGAGGCCGAGTGCGCCGACTTCGACGAGCCGAACCTCGTCTGCCTCCAGGTGGCCGACGACTGCGGAGAGGTCAACGCGTGCTTCGGCGATCCCGAGGGCCAGGCGCGCTGCACCCGGTTCTGCGAGCACCTCCAAGGTTGCTTGGAGGAGGCGTGCCCGCCCCGGGTGATCCCCCCGCCGCTCAGCGTCAACTGCACCGCCGGTTGCCTCGACGATCCGCCGGAAGAGATGGCCCTCGGTGAGTGGGAGGCGCTCTCTTGCCGCGAGGTCCGCCAGACCGTCTACCGCCGCAATCGAGAGCTGCGCCCCATCTGCGAGGGAGGCCGCGACTTCCGCCCCACCCCAGAGGAGTGCACGGCGTTCTGCGACAACGGGCTCCAGGCCTGCATCGGCGTCGGCGGTCGCAACTTCTGCCTCGCGGCCTGCGCCAGCCTCACCCGCGACCAGTACGCGTGCGCCCTCGAGGCCCAGGGCGACTGCGGGCTGATCGGCGAATGCCTGGCCCCCGACGAGGAGTAGCCCGCGGTCCCGGGGTCGCCGCGGGCACGCGTCTGCAACGCGAGGCGCTGATCGCCAAGGGCTTCTCCGAGAGCCGGGCCGACGGGTTGGCGACGGCGCGCATCTTCGGGACGAAGCCCGGGCACATGTCGAGGACCAACATCCTCCACCTCGTGCCGCGCAGCGGCGTCTGGGAGAACACCCAGGAGATCGCCTCCGTCTATGTCGACACCATGAGCTACGTCTACGCTGGCGATCATCGCCGACGTGCGCGACCCGGAGCAGGGGCGGATGCGACGCTTCGAGGAGGTCCTGGCCACGAGCCTGCGGGCGGAGCTGCTCAACCGTAGGTGGGTCGAAGGCATGATGGAGCACGAGTACGCTGGCGCCGGACAGATGGCGGAGCCGGTCAAGAACACCTTCGGCTGGTCGGTGACGCCGGCGAGCGCGGTGGGGCACGGCGTCTGGGAGGACATCTTCGAGGCCTATGTGCAGGATCGCTACGCCCTCGGGCTCGAGGCGTTCTTCGAGAAGCACAACCCCCACGCGCGCCAGGAGGTCCTGGCGTCGTTGCTCGAGGCGGCGCGGAAGGACTACTGGGATCCGACCGACGCGCAGCGCGAGGCCATCGCGCGGGCCTACGCCGAGTCCGTGGCGCGGCATGGCCCCTCGGCGGGGCTCGTCAGCGGAGGCAACGACGCCCTCGACGACACGGTACGCCGCCAACTCGACGCCCCGGGGGACGAGCCGCTCGCGGCCCGCTTCAACGCCGCCGTCGAGGCGCCGCGGTCCGATGGATGCTCGGAGTCCTCGGCGCCGCGGGCTTGCTGGTGTTGCTCGGCGCCTGGCGGCGCAGCGGGGGTCTGTGACGATGTTCGACGCGGTCCAACAGGGGTTGCTCACGCTCACGACCGCGCTGCTCCTACCCGACATCGCGCTGCTCGCGGTGGGGGTGGCGGCGACGCTGGTCTACGGCGGCGGGCTGTTCGGGAGCGCGTGGCAACGGCGTCGGGAGCGGCCGGTCTTCAGGGCGTGGCTCGTGGCGCTGATCCACGATCCAGAGCGAGACCTCCAGGCGACGGACCTGCCGGAGGGCTTTGGATCCCTGCGCGACCTGTTCGACCTCGTCCGCCGGACCCCGACGGCGGCTCAGAAGGGCATCGACGACCTGCACCTGCGCGCGGAGCGCAACCTCGCGCGCCTGAGCCTCGGCGTACGCCTCGGCCCGATGCTCGGCCTCGCCGGCCCCCTCATCCCCATCGGCCCCGCCCTCGTCGCGCTGTCCACCGGGGACGTGCAGACTCCTGGTCGCCCTCGTCGCCTACCTCGGCCTCCCCGAGCTGTTGCAGCGGGAGGAGATGACGCTGGTGAAGAACCCCGGAACGCCCCAGATGGAGGTCATCCACAAGAAGGGCGTGAAGGTGGATCGCTACCGCGTCAGCCGCGACGTCGCCTCGGGCGAAGGCGAGCGCCTCGGCACGGCCTACCGTCTGCCGAGCGGTGAGGTCATCTACGTCCCGGAGTAGCGAAGCGCGGCCCGAGCTTGCGGGGCGGACCCGGCGCGTCAGGGCTCGGCGGTGCCCCACAGGGAGACCTCGAAGCGCCCGCGAACCGGGGCGCCGGGGGTTCGCTCGATGGCCTCGAAGGCGAGCTGGCCCTCGGGGCAATTGGCGAGGCCGGTGACTTGGCGGGTCTCTGGATCGAAGGCGTTGTAGCTACATTCGACGGCCCCTTCGATGTCGATCTCACCGACCGTCGCGAGGTCGGGGTCGAAGCGCAGGTAGAAGAAGACGAGGGCGCGGGAGGCCAAGACGATCGGGAGGATGATGATGGCGTCGCCCTCCTCGCCGGGGCCGATCGCGCCGCCGATTCGGAGCGTCTCGAGGGGCTCGCCGCCGATGGTGCCCTCGACGGTGCCGGTCCCGGTGGCGAAGGTGTCGTCGGTGGGCCAGGTGCCCCAGGTCGTCTCGAAGGTCGCCGCCACTTGCCCGAGGGGGACCTGGCAGAGGCTGCGGCGCAGCGGGTACTCCCAGGGGATGGGGCCCGCGAGGCGCTCGGCGAGGATGTCGCGGGCGTGCCGACCGAGGTAGGTCTTCAGCTCGGTGACGGCTCCGGCGTGGGTGCGGCCCACGCGGTCGGAGAGGACGGGTGTGATGAGCGCGGTCCAAGCGTCGACCTGCGCCTGGAGGGCAGCGGCGTCCCACACCTCTTCGAGCAACGCGTCGAGCCGGGCCAGATAGCGCGCCTGCCCCTCGGGGTGCAGGTAGAGCCGGCGGGCGAGGATGCCACTGGCGAAGACCGACCAGGGGGCCCGAGCGCCCTCGAAGAAGAGCCGCGGTGGGCCGAAGGTGGCGTCGG
Organism: uncultured Nannocystaceae bacterium; assembly: GCA_964402225.1. Lineage (GTDB taxonomy): Bacteria > Myxococcota_A > Bradymonadia > UBA7976 > UBA1532 > CAYOBQ01. Next base: position 73,828 of record CAYOBQ010000006.1, read on the forward strand.
GTCCCCATGGGATGAACACCACGCGACCGCTGGTGGGGTCATCGTAGAACCAGAAGTTGTTGGTGTTGCCGGCATACCCGTCCCAATGGGCGGTGAGCACCTCGGCGGCCCAGAAGCTCAGGAAGCGATCGAGATCGAGGGCAGCCTCGAGGGCCGGGAGGAGCGCGGCGTCGGGGAGCTGGGCGGCCTCCACGAGGCGATCGATCGGTGCCGGATAGGGGTTCGCCTCGTCGTTCTTCTGTTCGATCGTCCCGCGATACTCCGGGCGGAAGTCGCTCAGCGTGCCCTCGTAGAGGTGGCCATCGGGATCGACGAAGTGGCGCCGGAGGAACGGCTTCTTGAGGCTCTCGACGTGGGCGTAGACCCCAAGCGGCTGCCCGTTGACCGTCAGATGCGCGAAGTTGCAGCGCGGCGCGGGCACGCCGGCGCGGGCAAAGACGCCATAGGCCAGGCACGTGCGCAGGAGCGTGGGGTCTTGACGGCCGTTGTTGAGGGTGAGGCGGGTCAGCGTCTCGTGGGTCTGGCGGTCGATGAACTTGTCGAAGCGAATCTTGAGCGAGGGCTTGCTGCGGCTCAGGGAGCCGAAGAAGCCCTTCTTGCGGACGCCGACGTCCTCGTAGCTCGTCCCGTCGACCGTCACGCGCGCCGAGAACCAGTCGTAGGGCGACGGAAAGGGCGCGTCGAGGCAGTCGGCGCCCCGGCGGTCGAGGCCCGTGCGCCCTTGTCCCCGCAGGGTCTCCCAGTCCGTCGGATCGATCTCGACGACGACCTCGATCAGGTGGGTCGGATCAAAGACCGCGTCCGTCTGATCCGGGGGTGGGTCTGGTGGGGTCGGTGGGTCTGGTGGGGTCGAGACGTCGGGGGCCGCGTCGGGGACGGGGGTCGGCGTCGCGTCCGGCGCACCGTCGGTCGCCTCCGCCGCGTCGACCCCATCGGTCGGGCTGCCGTCGTCGCACGCGGCGAAGACCATGAGCGTCAGCAGCCACCCCGCGCGCATCAGCGCCCCGTCGCGTTGACGACCGCGCCGACCACGGCCCGGACAAAGCGTTCGTACTCGTCCCACTGCGCCTCCGTCTCCGGCGGGGTCTCAAGATAGCCCCGCAGCCGCACCAACCAGCTCTCGACGATACCCACCAACATCGGGTCGAGTCCCACGGCTTCGGGCTCAGCGACGACCAGCGACCCGAGATCCAGCAGCGCGCGGGCATCGCCGAGGTGGCGCGCGGGCGGATCGACGAAGCCCGGGCGGTCGTCGGCGTTGGCGACGTCGGTCACGGTGAGGAAGACCTGTTGCGTCGTGCGCCGCAGCTTCTCCGGCTCGACCTGGCCGACCTCGTCGGCGGGCGAGTGGTAGACGGCGGGTGCGCCCGAGGAGAAGAAGAGCGCGGGCACGCCTGCGCCACGGAACGGATGGTGGTCGCTGCGCTCACCGTCCTCGGAGCCGTCGAAGAAGGACGAGACGGGGTAGGTCGCCTGGCCCACGTGCTCGGCGTTTCGCAGCACGCGCTCGCCGATCCCCGTCGCGTACTCGACGCCCAGGGCGAAGCTCGCCTCGGCGCCGGGGATGATCGAGGCGCCGACCATGTCGAGGTTGAACATCGCCACCATCTCGGCGGGCGCGATCGGCTCGCGCGCGGCGACCAGGTGACGGCTCCCGAGGAGCCCGTCCTCCTCGGCGTCGAAGAAGACCAGCAAGACCGACCGGCGCGGGCCCCCCCCCGGTGTCCCGAGGGCGCGGGCGACGGCCAGCACGGCGGCGCAGCCCGTGGCGTTGTCCACCGCGCCGTTGCAGATCGAGTCGCCCATCGCGCGGACGCATTGGGCGCCTGTATCACCCGCCCGTCCGAGGTGGTCGTAGTGGGCGCCGACCACCACGTACTCGTCGGCGAGGTTTGGGTCGACGCCGCGGCGCACTGCGACGACGTTCGAGCCCTCGGCGAAGGGGTGGAACCAGCCGTCGCCGACCGGCTCGGCCCCCGCCGCCTCGAGCTGCGCCGCCAACCACTCCCGGGCCCGTTCGCCCCCCGGGCTCTGGTTGTCGCGACCCGCCATCGAGTCGTCTGCGAGGGCCGCGACGCGCTCGAGCAGCCAGTCGGCGTCGATGGTCGCCGCCGCGCTCTCCGCCCAGGCACGGCCGACGTCCATCGAGACCTCCGCGTCCGGGGTGCCGGCGTCGACCGCCAGCTCCGGCGAGTCATCGCAGCCGACGAGGGCGATGAGCGAAAGGGTGATCGCGCGCAGCACGCCGATCAAGATGCCTCAGATCGCGGCCAGCAGCGACAGGGCGATGGAGGGCGCCTGGTTCGCCTGCGCCAACACGGACAGCCCGGCGCTCGACAGGATCTGCTCCCGCGCGAGGAGCGCCGTCTCCTGTCCGAACTCGGCGTCGAGGATCCGGCCGCGCGCGGCGGAGAGGTTCTCCGATGCGGTCGTGAGCGTGGCGAGGGTGGAGGTGAGCCGGTTCTGTTGCGCGCCGAGACCGGAGCGGGCTTGGGAGAGCTGCTTCAAGGCCAGATCGAGGGTCTCGAGGGCCTCGTTGGCCGCCGCGCGGGTCGTCACATCGGTGGACTCGATGGCGCGATCGCTGGTCACGGCGATGAGGGCGCGGCCATCGCCGACGATGAGCACCGGGCCGACTTCGAAGCCGAAGGCCCCCGCGGACGCGGCGTCGATGTCCAAGGTGGCCCCGGCCCCCGACACGGCGAGGGTGGCGCTGTTGCCGAACTCTGCGGCGTCGACGAGGGCGAAGGCCCCCTCCACGATCTGCTCGAACTCCGCGAAGGTCACGGCGTCGATGTTCCCGACGTTGCCGTCGCCGGCCTGGATCTCGTTGAAGCCGAACGCCGGGCTCGCGGCGCCGCCCACCACCACCGAGGACAGCGTTCCGCGCACGTCGCTGGTGATCACCAGACCGACGCCGTCGTCGATGAGCGTGGCGTCGGTGAGCCCCGCGTCGATCTTCGCCAGGGCTTCGGCGCGGGTCACGGCGTCGATATCGGCCACGTCCCCGGCCCCCGCCTCCGCCAGGGCAAAGCCGAAGGCACCCGCCGCGGTGCCGCCGCCGACGGTCATCGTCGACGCGGTCCCTCGGGTCGCGCTGGCGATCGCCACCTGCTGTCCCTCCGCGAAGGCAGATGCCCCGTTGATGCCCGCGTCGATCGCCGCCGCCGCGCCGCCGGCCCCCACCGCGTCGATGTTCTGAACGTTGCCGCCCCCCGCCTGGATCTCGGCAAAGCCAAAGGCCGCCGCCGCCGTCCCGCCGACGATCTGGACGGCCGAAGACGAGCCTCGGATGTTGCTGGTGATTCGCACGCCGGTCCCATCGTCCTGCGCCTGGGCCCCGGCGATCTCGGCGGCGATGATCCCCGCCGCCTCCGCACGGGTCACGGCGTCGATGTCCGCGACCGCCGCGGCGTTGAAGACCACCGTCTGGGCCGCGCCGCCGTCGATGCTGATGTCGAGGGTCTCGCCGTCCTCCAGATCGAAGGGGCCGCCCGCGGAGCGCTGCACCTCCGCCGTCGCGGTGAAGGTCACCGTCTGGTTGCCGCCGCCGTCGGCGCTCACCACCAGCGTCTGGCCGGGCTCGAGATCGAAGGGGCCCGCGATGGAGCGCTGCTTCGCGGCGACGGCGTTGAACGCGAAGCTCTGGTTGACGCCGCCGTCGATGCGAACCGTGAGCGCCTGACCGGGCTCGAGGTCGAAGGTGCCCGCCGCCGACCGTGAGCGCTCGGCGATGCCATCGAAGACGGCGTCGGCGTCCCCGGTGTCGTTCACGTCGAGGCGCAGCACGTCGAGGGGCTCGAGATCGAAGGGCGCCTCGCCGCCGAAGGCGACCACGGGGTAGAAGCCGACCTTGCCGTTGGCGTCCGCCGTGAAGTCGATCTCGATGAGGTCCTCGGAGAGGAGCGTGAGCGAGCCGCCGGAGAGCGCGTCCGTCAGCCCGGTACCGGCGCCGGAGCCGGCGGTCTCGACCTGGATGTTCCTGCCATCCTGAGCGGTGAGCTCGAGGTGGTGACGCGCGTCGAGAGTCGCGGTGACGCCGGTCTCCCGAGACACGGCGTTGATGGCGTCGCGCAACGCCCCGGTCGCGTCGTTCGGTGTCACCTCGACGCCCGTGATGGCCTGTCCATTGATGGTGATGAAGTTGGTGGTGTCGAGCACCACGGACTGGATGTCGCCACCGCCGACGCGGGTCGCGTTGACCAGCGCGCGCACGCCGGTGAAGGCCGCGGAGTCGTTGATCGCGGCGGCCTTGGCGATGGCGGAGGCCGCGTTGCCGCTGGTCGAGACGAGGTCGTCGGCGGCCACCGAGGCGCGCACGCTGGTCCCGTTGAAGGCGAGATCGTTGGCCAGCAGGATCTCGTCGGCGTCGACCGCCGCCCCGTCGGCCCGTGCCTGGCGCCCCAGCGTCTGGGTGCGCGCATCCACCGTGGAGATGTCCAGGGACTCGTCGGCGTTGCCCCCGACGTGGAAGCGGGCGCCCAGGAGCTTGCCGTTGAGGATGGCGCGGTCGTTGAAAGTGGTGTCCTCGGCGATGCGGTCGATCTCGGCGAGGAGTTGGTCCACCTCGGCTTGGATGGATTGGCGGTCGGAGTCGGTGTTGGTGTCGGTCGCCGCCTGGACCGTGAGCTCACGCATGCGCTGGACGATGGCGGTGGTCTCCTGAAGCGCGCCCTCCGCCGTCTGCACCATCGAGACGCCGTCGTTGGCGTTGCGCACCGCCGTGTTGAGCCCGCGGATCTGCGCCGTGAAGCGGGTGGTGATGGCCAGACCCGCGGCGTCGTCGGCGGCGCTGTTGACCCGCAGGCCGGTGGATAGACGACGAAACGCTCGGTCGAGCCCCTTGGTGGTCTGGTTCAGACGCCGCTGGGTGCTCAGCGAGGCGATGTTGGTGTTGATGACGAGGGCCATCTCGGCTGCGCGCACCGACTCCGTCCGCGGGGCACACCGCCCCACCTCGCAATCGTCGCGAAGGGTGCCAACTTGAGCCTCTATCTTCAGTCACTCGATTCTCGACATCGTCGAGCGCATCCCGATTGCGAAGTCCGGAGCGGGCGAATCCGCACTTCTCGCGCGACGATCTGAAGCAGCTCTTCGCGCGGTGAGGCAAGGGTACCCCATGCTACGTTCCCAGAATGGACGACGCGAGCGACCGCACACAGGGCGACGGCACGCCGACGCTGACACTGCCCGACCACAACCCGGAGGCGACCATCCGATGCGAGGGGCTCGAGTGGTCGCATCCGCCGAACGTTCTCGGCCTGCGGTGTCTCGACGGGGAGCCCCCGGAGATCGCCGTCACGGGCATCCTGGGGGAAGGTGGGATGGGCGTCGTCAGCGCGGGCCGCCAGACCTCGCTCGACCGCGACGTCGCGGTGAAGCGCCCCAGACGTCGCTCGGACACCGTCGCGACGCGCGAGCTCTTGCGTGAGGGTCGACTCACTGGCGGTCTGCAACACCCCAACATCGTCCCGGTCCACATTCTCGGCCGTGACGCGGCGGGCACCCCGATGCTGGTGATGAAGCGCATCGAGGGCGACACCTGGGCGGAGGCCCTCGGTGAGCGGCCCGACGACCTCGTCGCTCACCTCGGCGTGCTGCTCCAGGTGTGCCACGCGATCGAGTTTGCCCATGACCGAGGCGTGATCCATCGCGACCTCAAGCCCGCGAACGTGATGCTGGGGCGCTTCGGCGAGGTGTACCTGGTCGACTGGGGTATCGCCCTCTCGCGCGCTGAGCTTCACGCCGGCAACCCCACGACGGGGATTGTCGGCACGCCCCACTACATGGCACCCGAGATGCTCACCGGTGCCGCGGACAGGATCGACGAGCGTACCGACGTCTACCAACTCGCCGCGTTGCTGTACGAGATGCTGACCGGTCGTGCGCCCCACGCCGGACCCGGCGGCGCGGCGGCCATCGTGGTGCGCATCAACACGACCGACCCACAGCTACCCGACGACGCGCCGCGCGAGCTGGCCGACCTGTGCCGTCGCGGCCTGGCCCGCGAGCCCGACCAGCGCCCCCAGACCGCCGCGGCCTTCCGCGAGGGGCTCCAGGAGTTCCTGACGCACCGGGTATCCATGCAGCTTACGGACGAGGCGCTGCGACAGCTCGACGGGCTCGATGAGGCCGAAGACGAGTGGGCGGTGTTCCACGCCATCGAGATCGCGCTCGAGATCGCGCTGCGCGAGTGGCCGGAGAACCTCGCCGCGCGTGAGGCGCTCGAGTCGGCCAGGGTCGACATGGCGCGCCGCACCTTGCTCGAGCGCGACGTCGAGGCCGCGGAGCGGCTCGTCGCCGATTGCGAGGCGCCGCCCAGGGCGCTCGTCGAGGCGGTCATCGCCGCCGGCATCCGCCGTGACCGCGACCGGACGGACGTCGAGCGGCTGCGGCACGACTTGGACCTGAACGTAGAGGTGCGTACGCGAGGCCGATTCGCGTTCACCCTGGGCATCGTGACGGCCTCGGTCGCCGCGACCTTCGCGGTGGCCGAGCACCGTGGGGAGCTGGTGATGATCACCGCCCACCACCAGATCGTCGACGGCGCCCTCGCCCTCGGCATCATACTGGTCTACGTCCTGCTGCGGCGGGCTGGAAAGAGCGAGGCCAACGCCGTCAACCAGCGCCTCTGGGGCGGCATCGTGGTGGGGACCATCGCGCTGTTCGTGCACACCATCACGGCGCCGATGCTCGGCATCGAGCCGAGCGGGGTAGTCAGCCACGGCATCCTGTTGGGCGGGCTGATCTTCCTCGTGCTCGCAGTGACCGTCGACCAACGGATGGCCATTCCGGGGGTCGCATACGTCACGTTGCACCTGGTGCAAGTCGTCCACCCGGAGCGCACTTTCGCGTGGATGGTGGTGGGCAATCTCGTCGCCTTCTGCGGCGTGGGTGTCGCGTGGTTGCGCGCCGCGCGCCGCTCGACTTGAAGATCGAGCCGCGACCGACATGTTCGACGAGGTAGCAGCCGCGCCGAAGACGAACGAGAGCAGACATCGATGCTCGGAGAGGACGAGATGCAGTTGATCGCATTCCAGATCGCCGCTTGGAGCCTGGTGGTGACGGGCGTAGGGCACATCGTCGTCGACCTCGTCATGCGCGCCCGGCTGGAGGAGGAGCCGCCGGCAGTGGCGGCGATGCGTGCGTTCGAGATCGAAATGCCGGGTGCCCGCAGGACGTTGTTCGAGTTTCACATCGGCTTCAGCACGGCGATGGGCATCCTACTCGCGGCGTTCGGTGGCCTGAACGTTGTGTTGGCGACGTTTGCGGGAGAGGTCGTGGTGAGCAGGCCGGTGGTCGCGGGATTCGACGCGGGCGTGTGTGCGGTGATGGTGGCGCTGGCGCTGCGTTACTTCTTCGCGACGCCGGTCATACTGTGTTCGGTGGCAACGATCGGGTTCGGAGTGGCGGCTCTTCTGTAGTGGTGGCGGTGGCCGGCGGCTCGACCTTCCCTGACACGCTATGGGCGCATCCTGAGCAGCCGCGGCGTGCGCGTCTCTCCCCCCTCCGTGCCCGATCCACTCAGTCCGCCGACCAGGTGCGGGGGTTGAAGCTGGGGTGGACCACGGTGACGGTCCCGCTCAGCCCGGCGGAGGGTGCGCGGCCCGCGTCGTTCGTCTCCGCCGGCTCGCAGCCATCGCAGGTGAGCCGCGCGCCGACGACCGGTCGCCCGGTGTCGCGATCGCTCACGACGACCTCCTCCCCGTCCCGCCCGACCCCCAGCGTGGCGAGGTACACCAGCGGATGGGCCCCGAGCCGAGTGCGCACGCCCGACGCGGCGACCAGCGCCGCCGGATCGACCCTGCGCGAGGGGTCTTGCAACTCCATCCCATGGTCGGCGACGAACACGAAGAGCGTGCCGTCGAGGGCGTCGCGGTCGGCGTAGGCCTGGCGAATGCGCGCGACGCGGGCGTCCGTCTCCACGAGCACCTCGCGCAGGAGACCGGAGTGGGGCCCGTGGGACTCGCCGGCGGAGTCGGTCATGACCAGCGAGACCTGCAGCAGCGTGGGGACCGGCAGATCGGAGCGTCGAAGGACGTTTTCGACCTGCCCTACGCCCAGAAGGTCGGCGGCGCGTGACGCGACGAGGTCGATCTTCTGCCCGCCGCCGGCGATCAGGTCGATGCTGTTCAGATCGGCGCCGCCGAAGGGCAGCTCGTTGAGGACAACGGTGAAGGCGTCCGCCCCGAAGGCCCGCTCGACGGCGGCGGAGAGCGTCTCGATGTCGTCGGCGACGGCCCGCTCGTAGATGTCGAAGACGATCTGCGGATCCATCAGGGCGGCCTGGGGGTCACTGAGGATCGAGAAGGGGCTGATCTCGGCGGCCTCGGCCCGACCCCAGAACCCGTTGTGGAGCACCCCGTGGTGGCCCTGCCAGACGCCCGTGCCGGCGGTCATGTGACCCGGCGCCGACACCGAAGGCCAGCCTGAGACCGCGCCGGCTTGGAAGACGGTCCCTGCCTCGAAGAACGCGGCCAGCGTGGGGAGCTCGACGTCCGGTGCGTCATCGAGGGCCTGGTGCACGACCTCCGAGGCCAGCAGGCCGTCGAAGAGGATCACCACCGCGCGATCCGCGGGCTCGCACGTGAGCGCGCCCCACTGAACGCGGCCGTCCTGACGCAAGAGGTGCAGGCCACCCGCCTGGGCGCCGGAGGGACCAACGCCACCGACCGTCGGGGCGCCGAGGGCGGCCATCACCGTAGGCGCCACGTCGACGAGGGCGGCGGGGCCCTCCAGTCGAACGCCGCGGCGGGCCCCCGCGCCGCTCAGGGCGAAGGTCGATCGGGACTGGAGCAGCCCAAGCGTCCCATGGGAGCCCGCGGAGGGGGCCGACCACGGGCGAAGGTCGATCGCCGCATCGGGAGCGTCGACGGCGTCGAAGAGCGTGGCGATGCGTGGCAGCGGCAGCGGGTAGGTGCCCGTCTCGTCGTCGACGAAGCCCACCCGGGGGTCACCCGCGGGGTAGCCGAGGCCGTCGAGGACGACCTCATTGGGGTTGGCAAAGGCCTCGAGCTCGGCGGCGTAGGTGCCGAAGCGCGTCGCGTCGGTGCTCGGGAAGACGGAGCCGATCCGGCCTTCGACGACCTCATAGCCATCGATCGTCCGAATGAAGGCAAAGGCGCCGTCGGCGCTCTCCACCCGGTACCGCTCGGCGTCGGTGTCCCAGGTCGCGACAAAGTGGACCCCCGGATCCGAGAGGACCGCGTCACGCAGCGCGACGTAGGCGGGGCGCTCGACATCGTCGATCCCGGCGAGGGGGCTCCGTGGCGGCGGCAAGGGTTCGGAGGGCTCGAACGGCACGGGCTCCGGGCACCGCGGCGCCGCGTCGGGCCCCAAATCTGCTGCGACATCGGGCGGGGCGCCGTCGTCCGGGAGCCCGACATCGGGGAGCGACCCCGCCGATCCATCGTCGCAAGCGGCGAGCAGCAGAAGCAGAGGCAGCAGCGAGCGCGGGGAGGCCACGTCAGTCGGCGAAGCCGAAGCGCAGCGCGACGGCCAGGTTGTTGAGCGTGTTGCGCACATCGCGCTCGAGGGCCCGCGGGATGACCAGCGCGTCGATGGTTCGACCGAAGAAGCTCGTGTGGGGTTCGGTCTCCGAGCTGAGGGTGATCGTGAACCCCGCCTCGGTGGGCTTGTAGTGCCACACGTGCGTGAGGTTCGGCAGCCCCGGAACGTAGGCCGTGTAGCGCACGTAGCGGTAGTCGGTGCGGCCCTCGAGGATGGCTTCGCCTTCCACCGTGCGGCCCAGGAGCCGGTAGCGAAAGCGGACGGAGTCGCCGGGAAAGGACCAGGCGCCGAGCTCGGGCTCCACGATCTCGGTCAGCCCCGCGAACCACTCCCGCCAGCGCGTGAAGTCCTGGATGTAGTCGAAGCCCTTCTCGAGGCTCCCGGGGAATTCCTTGACGAGTTCGACGCGTGGCACGACTCAACACCTACCATTCACGGCGCCCGCGCGGGGTAACGATCCAGGGAACGGAGTCTACCCTACGTGGTTGTCGCCGTCGCCTTGGGCAACCTCCTTGACGCGGCAACGCGAGTACGCCAGCACGAGCCCGGCTCAGACCCGCCAGCGGCGGCGTAGCTCCGAGAGGGATTCGGGGCGGTCCCGGCGGGCTCGGCGGAGGCGGCGGAGCAGGAACATCACCATTACGATGACCACCACGACGAGGGCGACGCGGATCCGAGTCTCGACGTGGGGGCGGGCCTCGAAGGCGTCGAGGACCCGGGGGCGGAGGGGGGCGACGGCGCGGGCCTGCTCGAGGAAGGCGTTGCCAGCCTCGACCTCCTTGCGCTCATAGCGCAGCAGCGCGAGCTCGGCGAGGGTGTCGGCGAGGCGGCCCTCGTCGGCGGCTTCGCTGGCGATCCACCAGCCAGCTCGGAACCACTCGGCGGCGGTCGTGAGGCGGCCGGCGTGGAAGGCGCGCTCGCCGCGGGCGCGGGTGAGCTGGGCGGCGCGTTGGCGGATGGGGGGGCGCGCTGGGCAGGCTCGGGCGGCGAAGCGCAGGTAGGCTTCGGCGGCTAGGAGCTGACCCGCGTTGAGGCCGGTCTGAACGCCGAGGTCGAGGGCGCTGCAGACGAGGCGGCCTCCCTGGCCCCCGAGGTGCGCCTCTGCGCCCAGCCTGGCTGCGCGCCGGCGGTCGCCGCTGGCGAGGGCCGTGGCGAGGGCTTCGTCTTCGCGGGCCATTGTTGGTGTGGCCGGTGGGGCCCAGGCGCGCGCGAGGGTCGCGTCGAGGCCTCGGTCGGCGGCCCACTTGGGGTGGTCGAGCGTGATCTGCAACGCGGCGGCGCCGTGGGACTCGATGGCGGCTCGCAGGAGGTCCGGGAGGGACTCGAGGCGGGCGTAGGCGGGGGGCCAGGGCGTCGCGGGCGCGGCGGGGTCGACCGCCGCGAGCAAGGCCGTGAGCAGCGGCCCCGGCGGGACGTGCCAGGCGGCGCGCGCCGCGAGGGCGAGGCGCAACGGGGGGCCTGTGGCCCAGGTGGCGGCGAGGTCTGGATCGACGGCCGCGAGGGCGCGGAGATTGGCGGCGTTCGCTTCGCCCGGGGCGCCGGGATCCACGGCGTCGAGATAGAGACCGGCGCTGCGTAGATGGAGCTCGGCCCACGCCGGATCCAGGTCGGCGAGGGCGTCGCCCCAGCGCGCCAGGGGGAACCGACCACCGACGACGGCGGGATCGGGGCGGGGCGTCCTCCAGGTCGCGCCGGGCTCGAGCCGCCCGCGGGTGGAGTCCCCCGCACGCAGGCCTACGACGGGGAAGGGTCCGGGGTTGGTGACGCTGAGCTGGTCACCATCGGCGGTGACCTCGAGGCCGGCGAGGAGGGGCAGGAGCAGAAGCGCCGGCGGCACGCTCAGCGATTGAAGAGGCTCTTGAGGAAGCCCTTCTTCTCCTCGGGCTCGCTCTCTCCGAAGGGGCACTTCTCGATGACGGCGTCGGCCAGGGATAGGAAGGACTGGGCGGAGGCGCCCTCCGGGTTGGCCGCCATCGCCGGCTCGCCGCGGTCGCCGCCGCGCTGGATCTCGTCCTCGATGGGGATGCTCGCGAGCAGCGGCACGCCGAACTGCTCGATGACGCGGGCGGTACCGCCGGTGTTGAAGGGCTGGCTCTCGTGCCCGCACTCGCCGCAGATGTAGTGGCTCATGTTCTCGACGAGGCCCACGACGGGGGTGTCGACCTTGCGGAACATCTGGAGACCCTTCACGGCGTCGATGAGGGCCAGCTCGCTGGGCGTGGTGACGATGACGGCGCCGGTGAGCGGGGCGTTTTGGGTCAGCGTGAGCTGGGCATCACCGGTGCCGGGGGGCATGTCGATGATGAGGTAGTCGAGGGCGCCCCACTCGACGTCATCGAGGAACTGCTTCACGACCGAGGCGACGATGGGGCCGCGCCAGATGACGGGCTGGTCGTCGTCGACGAGGAAGCCGATCGACATGACCTTGAGGCCGAAGGCGTCGATGGGCAGGAACCGCCGCTGGTCGGACGAGACCTCGGGGCGCGCGCCGGCGACGGCGAGCTGCATGGGGATCGACGGGCCGTAGATGTCGAGATCGCAGAGGCCGACGCGGGCGCCACGGGCCTTCAAGGCGAGGGCCACGTTGACGGCGACGGTAGACTTGCCGACGCCGCCTTTCCCGCTCGCCACCGCGATGATGTTCTGCACGTCGGCCAAGGCGGCGTTGGCGGCGGGGGTGGCCGGCTGCGGGGCGCCTCCGCCGTGGACCGAGAGCCCCGCATCGGTCGGGCTTTCCGGCTCGGGGAGGTCACCGACCTCGACCTCGACGAAGACCTCGCCGAGGCCCTCGGTGTGGGCCAGGGTGCCGCGAACCTGGTCCTCGATGGCGTGGCGGTGTTGGCGGTCCACGCCGTCGAAGGACAACACGACATATGTCTCCTCGCCCTCGATCTCGACGTCGCCGACGATTCCGGCGGCGACGATGTCGGTGCCGTCGGGGCCCTCGATGGCCTTCAGCGCTTCACGTACCGCGTCCGCGTCCATTTCGTCCCTCCAGACATCCGGGGTCCGCGCAATGCCACCTTCGACGCACCCAGGTCAAGCAAGATGGACAATGCGCCGTTGCAAGAATGAGCGGTCTCGTTCAAGCCGAATGAACAGGTATGGTACCCGGACTAGCACAGGAAATAGGTCGCGATATGCGTAGGCGCCTCGGAGAGATCCTGGTCGCGGAGGGGGTCATCGACGCCGCGCAGCTCCAAGCTGCGTTGGCCGAAGCAGCCCTCCTCGGACGACGGGTCGGCGAGGTGCTCCTGTCGCGTGGCGATTGCACGGAGGAGCAGATCCTCGACGCCCTCGCCGCCCAACTCGGGGTCCAGGTGGCCCCGCTGTCGACGACGGCGATGCTCCCCCGGCGGCTGCTCAAGCTGATCCCGGCGTCGATGGCCCGCGAGCGGTTGGTGCTCCCGGTCTTCCTCGACGCGCAGTCGGGGCTGCTGGAGGTCGCGATGGCCGATCCGGCGGACCACGAGCTGCTCGACGAGCTGCGCTTTCGGACGGGCCACGATATCCGGCCGATGGTCGCGATGGCGTCCGAGGTCGCGGAGGCGGTCGACCGCTTCTACCTCGACTCGGGGGGCACGCCGACGCCGCCCCCGCGCCCCGCGCACGTCGCGCGCAACGCCGCCCCCACCGTCCGCGCACAGCACCTCGCCTCCGCCAAGGTCACGCGGCCAGTGCCGCCGGCGGCCGTGGAGCAGATCCGCCAGGTCCCGCTCGCGGAGTCGATTCACGATCTGCCATCGGTGGAGCAAGACGCCGATCTCGACGCGCTGCGGGCGCAGGTCAGCCACCTCAGAGGCCAGCTCTCGAGGGCCTACGCCATCCTCCGAGAAGCCTCGGCGGCCCATCAGGTGCTCCTCTCGATGCTCGCCGAGAACGGCGCTTTGGACCAACGACAATTCGAGCTCCGGCTCCGGCAGCGCCTCGACCGCCTGCAGGGTCAGTGACCACCCCCACCCCTTGTGGCCCGCACGGGCACCCCTTCGACGACCCCACCTGGACGCAATCACGCCGTTTGGCGGGAGTTTGCTGAGAAAATTTGCCTGCCCGGAGGGGGTGAACTAATAGTTCTGGAGAGGGGTTGGACACCCGATAATTCGAGCGCCGTGGTGAAAAAGAAGCAGGAAAAAAACACGACCGCGACGGTGGTTCAGGTCGAGAGCCTGACCGCCGAAGAAGAGCGCATTCTCAGGATGCGCTCGGGGGCGGGACTTGAGGCCGACGCGCAGCTTGCGAGCAAGCTCGATGGCGTCGCCGAGGCACACCGTGACGAGGTGGAGGCCCGCCTTCGGCTCATCGAAGCCGAAGCGCTGGTCGCCCTCCAGGAGGACGGGCGCGCCGAAGTGAAGCAGCGCATCGTCGATGCGCTGAAGGGCGCCTCGGAGGATTAGCCTCCCCTTGCCCTCGCCCGTCCACACGGGCACACTCCGCCGCCATGTCGCCTCTGCCCAAGAACCCGCTCTCCCTCACCGGAGCCCAACGTAGGTCCCTGCGGGCCCTGGGCCACCACCTCAAGCCCATCGTCCAGATCGGCAAGCACGGCATCACGAGCGGCCTCGTGAGCGCTACCACCGATGCCCTCCTCCAGCACGAGCTCATCAAGATCTCCGTCGGCAGCGAGTGCCCCGTGGACCGCAAGACCGCCCCGCAAATGCTCGCCGAGCAAACCGGAGCACACGTCGCGCAGACCATCGGCCGCACGGCCCTGCTCTATCGTCGACACCCCGACGAGCCGGAGATCCAGCTCCCAGGTGTCGTCAGCGAGGCCACATGATCCTCCAGATGGACGGCCGCCACCCGTCGCCGTACCGCATCGAGCGAGTGCTCACGTTCCTTCGCGACGATGGCGTCATCGCGATGCCGACCGACACCACCTACGCCCTCGCCTGCCTGCCCGACCACAAGGTCGCCGTGCAGAAGCTGATGGCCCTGAGACGCCTCGACCCCAAGAAGCCATTGGCGCTGGTCTTCCGCGACATCCGTCATGTGAGCGAGTACGCGATGGTCGACGACCGCGCGTTTCGCATCATGCGCCGCTACCTGCCGGGCCCCTACTGCTTCATCCTCGAGGCGAACCGCAAGCTCCCGCGCAGCATCGGTGACAAGCGGAAGCGCATCGGCGTGCGCGTCCCCGACCACGGGGTCGCCCAGGCCATCGTCGACGCCATCGACGGACCCCTCATCGTGACCAGCGCCATCGATCCCGACTCCGACGAGCCGATAAACGACCCCTGGTGGGCCGAGTCGGTCTTCGGGCATGGCCTCGCGGCGGTGCTCGACGGGGGCGATGTGCCCGGCGGCGTGTCGAGCATCGTCGACCTGACCTGCGAGGACGAGCCCGAGGTGCTGCGCGTCGGTCTCGGGGACGTCAGCGCCTTTTGAGAACTCTCGAGAACGGGAAAGAGATGAAGCCGCTCATCGCGCCGTCGATCCTCGCCGCCGACTTCGGTCGCCTCTCCGCCGAGGTCGCCGCGGTGGACTCCGCAGGCGCCGATTGGATTCACATCGACGTGATGGACGGCCACTTCGTGCCGAACCTCACCTTCGGACCGGTGGTCGTCAAGGCGATCCGGGAGGCGACGAAGAAGCCCTTCGACGTGCACCTGATGATCACCGATCCCGACGCCTACGCGTCCCAGTTCCGCGACGCCGGTGCCGATCTCATCACCATGCACGCCGAGGCCGTCGACCACCTCCATCGCTCGATCCAGGTGGTGCGCGCGACCGGGGCGCGGGTCGGCGTGAGCCTCAACCCGCACACGCCGCTCACGGTCCTCGACTACGTGCTCGGTGGCATCGACATGGTCCTGCTCATGTCGGTCAACCCGGGGTTCGGCGGTCAAGCCTTCATCCCCGAGGTCGTGCGCAAGATCGAGACCCTGCGCGAGACCCTCGACCGCCGGGGCCTCTCAGTTGACATCGAGGTCGACGGCGGTATAAAAGCCGCAACCGCTTTCGAGGTCGCTCGGGTCGGCGCCAACGTGTTGGTGGCGGGCTCGGCGGTCTTCCGGCAGCCGGATTATCGCGAAGCTATCGCGGCGATCCGTTCCCGAGCTGTCGAAGGCATGGCCGCGAGGGCGTCAAGTAGCGGGGCGTAGCGCAGTCTGGTAGCGCACTTGCTTCGGGAGCAAGGGGTCGGAGGTTCAAATCCTCTCGCCCCGACTACGAAAGCCGGGGAGCCTATGGGTTCCCCGGCTTTTTCTTTTTCAAGCGCGCCGCGAAGAACCTCCGGAAACTCCAAGTGTGGCGCAAAGCACACGAGCTGGTGGTCGACGTGTACGAGGCCACACGATCGTTTCCTCGTGAGGAACTCTACGGGCTGACAAGCCAGCTCCGGCGCAGCGCCGTGTCGATACCGTCGAATATCGCCGAGGGATGTGGACGAAACACCGACGCCGACTTCGCTCGATTCCTCGATATCGCGATGGGCTCGGCCAGCGAACTTGAGTACCAGCTACTACTCTCCGCGCAACTCCAGATGCTGGGCAGTCCCATTCACCAACGTCTCGACGCGGCCACCACGGAAGTCAAGCGCATGCTGGCGTCGTTGCTTGCGCGGCTGAGAGCTGACCGCTGAGTGCTGAGAGCCCTCCACACTCCCTCCGTCAGAATCGGGATATGCACCCTTTCTTTTGCAAGCGCGCCGCGAAGAACCCGTCGGTCCCGTGGGTCGCCGGGTGGAGCTCGAGCGGCTCCGCGTCGGTTGCGAAGTCCGGTCGCTCGGCGAGGAAGGCGGCGACGCGCTCCGGCCCCTCCTCGGGCGTGGTGCTGCACACGCTGTAGACCAGCGATCCGCCGGGTCGGACGTGGGGCGCCACCGCGCGCAGGATGGCGCTCTGCTTCACGACGGCGTCTTCGATGTCCTGCTCGGTTCGTCGCCACTTCGACTCGGGATGGCGCCGCAGGACGCCGAGCCCGGTGCACGGGGCGTCGACCAGGATCTTGTCGAACGTCTCGTCGGGCGGATCCGTCGCGTCGCGCTGATGGACCGCGGCGTGGGGATGGTCGCGCAACGCCCGCGCGAGCCGCTTTGCCTTGCGCACGTGGACGTCGGTGGCGAGCAGCCGACCCTCACCGCCCATGAGACGCGCGATGTAGCGCGTCTTGCCCCCGGGGGCGGCGCAGGCATCCCAGATGTGCTCCCCGGGCTGCGGATCGAGGAGCAGCACGACCATCTGGCTGGCCTCGTCCTGCGCTTGCCACCATCCGTCGCGGAACGACTCGGTCGCAAACGGCGCCGGGTGCCCGCTGAGGTGCAGAGCGTCCGGCGCGTGCCGACCGAGCTCGACGGTGACGCCCTCCTCGGTGAGCCGCGCCGCCAGCGCGTCGCGGTCGACCTCGGCGCGATCGGGGCGGACCGTCAATGGCGCTCGGGTGTTGTGGGCCGCGGCGACGCCCTCCGCCATCGCCGGGTCGCGCGCCAGCCAGCGCCGCACCAGCCACTCCGGCTGCCCCCAGCGGACAGCGAGCGCCTCGGGTTCATCGCCCTCTGGGAGCAGCTCCCCCTCGCGATCGAGGCGGCGGAGCACGCCGTTGGTCACCCGGGACGCCCCCTGCCCGGCGGCGCGCCGAGCCTGATCCACCGCCCGATGCACCACCGCGTGGGGCGGAACCCGGTCGAGGAAGAGGAGCTGGTAGGCGGCGATACGCAGCACCCGGATGACCGGCGGCGGGGTCGCCTCTACGCCGTCGCGGAGCAGACGGTCGAGGGTGTAGTCGAGTCGATTTCGCCAGCGGGTGACGCCCTGCACGATCTCGAGGGCCAGCGCCCGGTCCCGGGGCTGGAGCTTAGCCCGATCGGCGGCGGCCTGGAGCGCGGGCTGGAGGAAGGCGTCCCGCTCGTCGATGGCCTCCAGGGTGGTCAGCGCGACGTCCCGTGCGTCCGGTCTCACAGTCGCCCCCCGATCTCCAACGGATACCCGCGTAGGAAGTCAGCGCCGCTGACGGCCTTTCGCCCCGGACGCTGAAGCCGAGTGAGGGTCACCGCGCCCTCGCCGCAAGCCACCCGTGGACCATCGGCGTCGATCGCGATGACGGTCCCCGGCTCGCCGGCGCCGGAGGCGAGCCGGGTCGCGTGGATCTTCAGCTCACCGGAGAACGCGCCGGGCCAGGGCGAGGTCCCGCGGACCCGGTCGTGGACCCGTGCGGCGGCCCAGCTCCAGTCGACTCGCCCGTCCTCCTTCGTGAGCCGCGGCGCCATCGTGGCCGCCGCGTGGTCCTGCGGGGTGAAGTCGAGCTCGCCCCGGCACAGACGCTCGATCGCGTCTCCGCAGGCGTCTGCACCCAGCGTCGAGAGCCGGTCGTGGAGCGCCCCGGCCGTCTCGTCCGGGCCGATCTCCGTTTCGCGCATCAACGCCACGTCGCCGGTGTCCATGCCCTCGTCCATGCGCATCACGGCGACGCCCGCGCGCCGGTGCCCGCGGATGACGGCCCATTGGATCGGCGCCGCGCCCCGCAGGGCGGGGAGGATGCTGGCGTGTACGTTCAGACACCCATGGGGCGCCATCTCGAGGTAGCGCTTGGGCAGGATCTTGCCGTAGGCGACCACCACGCAGAGATCCGGGCGCAGGCCGCGGAGGGTCTCGAAGCTCTCGTTTCGCAGGCGCGGCCACTGGAAGACTGGCACGCCGTGGCGATCGGCGCAGGCGGCGACGGGTGTGCGCTGGACCTTTCGGCCACGCCCCTTGCCTCGGTCCGGTTGACTCACGGCGCCCACGAGCTGGCACCCCAGCTCGAGCAGGCGCTGCAGCGTGGGCACGGCGAAGTCTGGTGTCCCCATGAAGACGACACGGAGGTCTGCTGGCGTCATTCGATTCGTCCCAGGCGAAGATCGTCGTAGTCGGCGAGCACGGACTTCCGCTCCAGTTGACCGAGTCGGTCGATGTAGAGCCTCCCGTCCAGGTGATCCAGCTCGTGTTGGATGCAGACCGCCTCGAGGTCGGAGGCTTCGAGCGTCTGTGCTCGTCCCTGCCGGTCGAGATAGGCCACCTCGATGTACGCCGAGCGCTCGACCTCGGCGGTGATCCCGGGCAGCGAGAGGCAACCCTCGCGCCACAGCACGGTGCCTTCGCGAGCCGTGATGCGCCCATTGATGAACACGTGCAGCCGCGCCTGCTCGTCGCGGGGGCCACAGTCGACGGCCACGATTCGCCACGGGACGCCAACCTGCGTCGCCGCGAGGCCGACCCCGGGCGCGGCGTACATCGTCGAGACGAGATCGTCGGCGAAGCGCCGCACCTCGTCGGTGACGGAGATCACGTCCTCCGCGATCTCCAAGAGCCGCGGATCGGGCCAAGTCAGGACTTCGAGCACCGGCATCTCAGGAGAGCGCCCGCTCGTAGCGCTCACGCAGGCGCTCGTCGGCGAGCAGCGCGTAGGCGTCGTCGACCACGGCGGCGATCTCGGTGACCTGGTGCCAGACCGCGCCCTCACGCCGGACACGGTGGGGATCGAAGCGTCGCTTCAGCGTGGTCCAGGCGGCCTCGATCTCGGCGCCGGTGGCCGTGCGTGGGACGCCGAGCACCTGGAAGTAGTCGGCGGTGACGACCTCGGCGAACTTGGCGCTGACCAGATCGCCGAAGCCGGGCATCTGGTCGGCGGTGCGTGGCGCTCCGGCGCGGGCGATCGCGTCGGCCTCGAGGGGAGGCAATATGCCCGCCGTCCGACCGCGCGGACCCTCGACGAGATCGAGGATCCCGAGGGCGTAGAGTATCGCCAGGGCGTCGACCTCGGTGGTGCTGGCGGCGCGCGCGACTTCGATGGCGTTGCGGTGGCCATCGCAGCAGCGCCACACCGACTCTTCGTCCGGGCGCAGCGGCAGCCCGGGTGGTGGATCGACGCCCGGACGCGGGCGAGGGACCGTGCTGGCGGTGCCAAAGACCCGGTAGAGCCGCAGCCGGCCGTACTTCCGGCGCACGCCGTCGAGGACCAGGCGCCCGGGGTGCAGTCCGAGATCGACGGGATCGAGGGGCTTGGGCCCGCCGCGTACGACGATCGCCTCTCCCGCCTCGAGGGCGAAGAGCGAGAGGATGCGCTCGATGACGTGGGCCCGCAGGGCGCGGTAGACATCATCGGGCTGGAGGAAGCCGGCCTCGATGAGCACCTCCTCCGGGGTCCCGCCGACCTGCTCCGCCCGTTGCCGGGCCCGCTCGAGCGCCGAGCGCGTGACCATGCCCTCGCTGGCGAGGCTGGAGGCGAGGTCCTCCGCCGCGCTCGAGCTGTCCGCGTAGACCGGGCGGCCCTCTTCCACGAAGACCCGGCGCAGCACACCGCCGGAGGCGATCTCGAAGCGCCCGGTCATGCGCGCGTTCGCGGCGGCGATCAGGATCTCGCCCACGCCGCGCACAGCGAGTGGGACGGCGCGCCCCGGGTGGAGCACGGCCTGCCAGTCCGCGTCGAGATCCGGCGGCGGCGGGCTGGGTGGTCGCCACTGTCGGCCGGGGCGCTCCTCGACCTGGGGTGGCGGCGGCTCGGACTGCGCTCGCGGGTGGGCGTAGCCGTCGTCGAGCTGCCAGCCGTAGTCGGCGTCGTCGCTGGCCGCGGGCGTCGCGCTGGGGGTGACGGGCACGGCCTCGGTCGGCCTCGGCAGCGGCGGCGGGCTGTGACGCGCGGGTCGAGCGGGTCCCTCGCGCGCGACCTGCCTGGTGTCTGGCTTGAGCTTGAGCACCGGCTCGTGACCGGGGACCGTCGGCGTGCGCCCGATCTTGGGCAGCGGTGAGGTCAGCGCGTCGGCAGCCACCCGCTCGGCGGTCAGCGCTCTGGCCGCGGCGCGTACGACCTCCGTCGGCGGCGCCGCGTCGTGCCCCGGAGGCGGCGTCGCCTGTTGGGACATCACGTCGTTGATGGTCGCGAAGAGCTCGTCGCGACTCGCCGCGGCTTCCTGGGCGGTCTCGTCCTCCGCCGGCGCCGGCTCTGCGGCGCTCCCCCCCGGGCCGATGTACGCGGTGACCTTGCCGATGAGCTCGTCGAGCCCCTCCGGTTTGCGGAAGTAGTGGTCGGCCCCCGCAGCGATCGCCTCCCCGACGCTTCGCACATCCTCGCGGCCGGTCCCGACGAAGAGGATCGGCACCAGCGCGCCGAGGGGGCGGCCCCGAATCTCACGGCAGGTCTGGCGCCCTCCGTCGTTGGCCAGGGTCAGGCTCAGCACGACGAGGTCTGGTCGGCCCAGATCGAAGACCTCCAGCGCCTGCGTGACGTTGAGCGTGTGGGTGAGCGTGTAGCCCCGGGCACGCAGCCGCCGCACGAGCGCTTCGGCGATCTGCGCTTCGTCTTCGACGATGAGGATGCTCTTGTCCACGACGGTGAATCCTACCGGGAGACGGTCAGCCGACGGGTGGGAGCGCGCGGCGCGCGGCGGCGAGCCGGTTGTTGAGCTCACCGACGTCGATGTCCGCGAAGCGCTCCGGTAGCAGCCGACGGTTGCTGGCCTCCTGCACGGCGAGCAGCTCCATGTACTCGACCATCGCGGTCTCTCGCGTCGGCATGAAGTCGCGCGCGGCCTGGGCGACGAAGGGTGCCGTGAGCTGCTCGGGCGCCGTCGCCACCCCGTCGGGGAGGATCCCGGACTGGAGGTCATCGTAGGCGAGCAAGACCAGCGCCTCGAGATCCGCGGCGGCGTATCCGTGCAAGCCGTCGAGGATGGGGAGGAGGCCGTCGTCGGGCAGCTCGGCGTCGATCCCGTGGCGACGCAGCACCGCCCGGACGATGGCCGCGCGATCCACCGCCGTCTGGGGAGAGAAGAACGGGATCTTCAGGTCGAAGCGGCCGGGTCGCTTCATGTCCGTGTCGAGCTTGTCGGGACGGTTGGTCATCATCACGAAGATGATTCGGCCGCGGTGCGAGGTGTCCGACATGAACTCCTTGAGCCGCGCCGTCACTCGGCTGCTCACGCCGCCGTCGGACGAGCCCTGTCCGCCCATCGATCGGTCGCCCTCGTCGATCATCACCAGGATCTCCCCGAGGCCGTCGATGACGCCGAGGACCTTCTCGAGGTTGGCCTCCGTGGAGCCCACCCACCGGTCGCGGAAGTTCTTCAGCTTCACCGCCGCCATCCCACTCTCGCGGGCGAAGGCCTCGGCCAGGAAGCTCTTGCCGGTGCCCATGGGGCCGACGAAGAGGATCCCCATCGGGACCTGGGTGCGGCGCCCGGCGCGGACGTGGGCTGCGACGCGCTCGAGGGCTGCCTTGATCGGTCCGTGGCCGCCGACGTCGGCGAAGCCGTGGTCGGGATCGATGACCTCGATGAGACCGAAGCACTCCTGCTCGAGGATCTCCTTCTTGCGCTCGGCGATGGCGTCGAGGGGGAGCGGGTCGCCGCCGCCACCGAACACGGACTCGACGTCCTGGGCCGTCGCGACCTCGGCGGGTGAGGCTGCCCCCGGCGCCGCGAGGTCGTGGATCTGGCTCAGCTTGAGCCCGGCCGTGACGCGCGTCAGCGTCTCTCCACGCTCAGCGCCAAGTCCAGGCTTGATGTAGGCCAGATACCGCGCCCGCTCAAGGGCCCCGGGCAGCGGCACTCGAAGCGCCCCGACCCTCGGGTTCCGGGTGATACGCCGCGCCAGGTCGGGCATCGCCGAGGTCAGCAAGATGACGATGTTGTCGTTGCCGACCATCGCCTCCGAGAGGCTCCAACGATGGAGCCGCGCCCCGCTCGTGCGGTCGAGGAAGCCGAGGGAGGACGGCTGCCCATCGGGGGCGACGAGCTCGGCGTAGTGAATCACCGCGGCGACCGGCTGGTCCTTCTTCAACAGCAGCGTCTCGAGCATCTCGAGGGCCACCTCGGGCGTCCGCTCGGCGGCCAGCTCCTTGTGCAGGTGGTTGGCCAGCAGCCGCCGCGTGGCGCCGTCCTGCCCGCGCAGCCCCGCCTTCGGCGCCTCGATGAGCCCCGCCGCCGCCAACGTGAGGGCCGCCTTCGCGGCGGCCTCGTCGTCGGCGAACCAGATGCCCTTCCCCGGGTCGTAGTGCACGACCAGCTTCCCGCTCGGCGCGAAGAACGCGTCGAGGAAGTGGGTCATGTGCCACACCCGCCCCGCGCAGAGGACGTGGTCGTGCACGTTCCCGTAGAGGACGAACTGGCCGGTGTCGGTGCGCAGGTAGCGGTCGCGCAGCCGACCCATCCACTTGGGTAGATCGGGGGCGCGCGGGAGGTCAGGGCTGGGCATCGCTGTCCCCCCTCGTCAGTCTACAGGGTCTTGTTCGACTCGGATTCGCCGCCACCACCCTCGGCCTGCAGTCGCTTCGCCTTCAGCGCCTCCAGCCGGGCGCGGGCCTTGGCGGTCCCGGACTGCGCCTTGATCTTGGCCAGCTTGCCGTCGATCGAGTCCTCGCGCAGCTCGTCGCCGATGCTGGCCTCGGCCTTCACCTTGTCGGCGTACTCCCGCACGTTCTCGAGGGCCTTCACGTCGTCGTCCACGGAGAGCCCATCGAGCTGCTCCTGGATCTGCTTGCGCGCCTCGGCGTCCTTGATGCTCGCCACCGTCTTGTCGCGCTCGCGCTTGAGCTTCTCGATCTCACCCTTGATCGCGCGCAGCGAGTCCTTGGCGTTCTCCGCCTGGGCCGCGGCCTGCTCGATGTCGCCGCGGTACTCCGCAAGCGCGCTCTCGAGCGTCTCTTGCCGTTCGAGGAGGTGCAGCGCGACGTCGTCTTCGCCCTGGTCGACCGCGGCTTGGATCTGGAGTGCTGTGTCGGCCAGATCGGCGTCGGCCTTCTCGATCTTCGCCTTGAGCTTGTCGCGGTGCTTGATCAAGCCGGCGGCGGCCGACTTCAGCTTCGCGTACTTCTCGGTCATCCCGTTGATCGCGTTCTCGTAGGCGATCTCCGGGTGCTTCTCCTCCATCTTCCCGACGAAGACGTTGAGGAAGCCCTTCCACAGATTGTACATCCGGTTGACGAAACCCATCAGTCAGCCTCCCCGCCGATTTGTCCGGCGTCGAGTCCCAACTCCGCCCCGACGTCCTGCATGGCGTCGGGGTTGCGGAGCTGCGCGAACATTTCCAACAGCATCAAGCGCGCTTTCACGTGCAGATCTTCCAACTCATCGCGGCCCATCCCGAGGGCGTCGGCGTACTCCCCGACCCGCTTTCGCTCCGCGTCCGAGTGCTCACCGTCGGCGTAGATGAGCAGATAGGACGAGACCAGGAAGGCCTCCACCAACCGCTGGCCCCCCGCCTTGATCTCGCCCGCCGCGGTCGCGAGTTCGAAGGGCTCCTCCTTCAGCGCGTCGAAGCCAGTCAGATCACCGCCGTCGCCGGCGTAGAAGCTCCGCACCAGGTCCAGCTCGCTCTCGTGGACCCCATCGACCGCGGCCAGATCGAGCAACGCCCGACAGATCACCCGGTTCTGGGCCTCCGTCGGCTCTACCCCGTCCAGGAATTCCTGCATCTCACCCTCTCGGTAGTTCGGGTGCCGGCACGGGCCGGCGTTCGGGCGCACGACGCTAGCAACCACACGCGCGCGAGGCAACGCCGCATCGCCCCTGGCGTTTTCAACAACCGTGCGCTACGGTCTGCGGCCCCGATTTCGACAGGTATTCACGATGGCCAAGCCGAAGCGCGAGAAGATCAAGCTCGAGAGCACCGCCGGGACCGGCTACTTCTACACCACGACGAAGAACCGCCGCACCGCGACGGGGAAGCTCGAGCTGATGAAGTACGACCCCAAGGTCCGCAAGCACGTCCTCTTCAAGGAGACGAAGCTCAAGTAGCTTCCGGCCCCTTTGATTTCGGGCACTTACAGAAGTGCCTGTGCGTGTGTGCGGGTCACTTGAGGCCATTTCGGGCCTGAAACCCGCACAACCTCCAGAGGGCACTTTGGACGAGAGCGACTGTCCGTTCGGCGACCGCTGGTTCGACCTCACTCCGCAGCTCCATCGCGCGCTCGCCGGCGATCCGAGGGCCTCCTCTCCGCTCCGTCAGGCGGAGGCCGGTGAGGAGCGCCTGCGGGTCTACGGCGCCCTCGCCTACACGGGAACCGTTCTCTTCGGGTGGGAGGACCTCGGGAACGCGCTCCGCCGGTTCGTCACCGGGGACTACCAGGCGACCTCAGGTGTCCACACCCGCCTGCTGGCCTGGGTGGGCGGCACGAACCACCTCCAGGGACTCGCCGGCTGGGCCTGGATGCGAGAGGTCCACGCTCGGGGCGGCCATCTCCAGCCCAAGCGGTACGAGCCCAGGCGGTGCGACTTCGTGCCGCACGAGGTCCTGGAGAGCGAGGGGATCTTCGGGGGAGGGTGTCCGTCACGAGCTCCAGGCGGAAGACCTGCTGCGAGATCCCTCGCAGCGCCGCGTGGCCCTTTTCGTGGACCAGTTCGACCACTGGCCCGCCGCCCTCCACGTGGCAGGGAGCTCCATCCCGTCGGGAAGCCGCCCTGGACCGTCGACGTCGTCGGCCGTCACGACGGGCTGCTGGGCTCCTTCCGCCGGTGCTGGACCTGCAACCGATGGTTCATCGGCTACGCCGCAATCCACGAGCTCGGCCATCCCGGCCCCGACTCCTGAGCGCGACTGCGCCGAAATCACGATTCTGGGACGCCCAGGCTCCAGGTCTTGCAGGAGCCCCCACATGTGTAGAACGGGGGGCTGGAGCAGGCTTCGCCGACGAGATGACGCACCGTCCGAAGAGGGTGTCGGTAGCGCCTGGGCATCCCGTGCGAGGAGGCTGCGTCGAGTGATCCCGGGCGAGGAGATCGAAGACCTCTGCGGGGTCGATGACCTGCGCGCTCACGGCAGCCTCCACGCTCTCAACACCTCCCTGGCCTGGGCGGCGAGCCCCAGCTCATCGAGGTCGAGCAGGATCTCGATGGGATCAGCGACGCGCAGCCCGTCGCCTCCCTCGACGAAGTGGGGCTCGGCGCGCAGCAACGTATGCACCACGACCGGGGCCTGGCCGAGCTGCTCCACTGGCTCCAGCGCGGGGTCGACGCGCTCCAGGAACGTGAGGTCGCGCTGGCCCGAGGGCGCGTGGACGCACAGGTCGATCCTGGGCAGGCCGTCGATGTCGATGTCCGGGCGCCAGTGCCTCGCGCCGAGCACCCCGCCCACGGCGACGTGGGGCGGCGCGGCTTCCTTCAACCGGCGAACGAACCGCGCCAGGCTCGTCGCGCGGCCGGTCGCGTTGTCGTACCCCCTGGTATCGCGCAGGCGGCCGCCGAGCGCGCACATCGCGTTCCAGGTCTCGGTCGGGAGGGAGCGCAGCTCGACGCTGCGGTCGCTGTGGCGCGTCAAGTGGCGCTTCAACGCGGCCAGGTCCCGGGCGACCGTAGGGTAGGAGAGGCCGGTCTCCGCTTGGAGCTCCGCGACGCGCATCCGACCCTCCCCCAGGAGACGACGCCGTAGCAGGACCTTCGCCACCTCGTAGGAGCGATCCATGCGCTGCGCAGGCTCGGGCTGGTCGGCGGCCGTCTCGCGGATCGCCTCGGCGAAGGAGTGGCTGCCTCCGTCAGCCGGGAGCAGGAGCTCACCGCCGTCGGTCCACACGCACACCAGGCGGAGCCGCTCGAAGATCTCGGGCCGCAGGGTTCCACGAAGGCCGCCCCAGAGGCGCTTCAAGGTGGGCGCCGACAGTCGGGGATCCAGGAGGACCAGGTAGGCGTCCTGGACGTCGGGCGAGCGCGCGCAGAGCTGCGCGAGATCCACCGCGGTCGCGAGAACGTCGCGCCGTGCGCGCACCCGCTGCTTGATCTGGACGATCCCTCGGCCGTCCGCCGTGGCGAAATCGTGGGTGCGAGCCTTCGATGCCGCCCAGGCAGGGAGACGCCGCGCGAGGGCTTGGAGGAGCGTTTCCTCGGGCACCGGCTAAAGTGGTCTTGCCCCGATTTGCCGGACAGCTTGATTTCGCTGCGACCTCCGAAATCTGACAGGCCGCTCGCTCGAACTCAACCGGGCTCATCAGGTCCAGGAACGAGTGCTTCCTGCTTCAGCGTGGCGAAGAATGGCTCCACGCGGGCGTTGTCCCAGCAATTGCCCTTC
>CAYOBQ010000007.1:0-98951 GCA_964402225.1 uncultured Nannocystaceae bacterium
ACCCTGATCTCCTTGCGCAGCCGCGCGAGTTCCTGGCGCTCCTCCGTCTTCAGGGCTCCCACCGGCCCCCGCCCCGCGTCGACATCGGCCTGGCGGACCCAAGCCCTGACGGCCGACTCGGTCAGATCGAGGTCACGAGCGATCTGGACGAGGCTGCGGCCATCTGGGTCCTTGGCCTCCTTCCTGATCAACGCGACCGTGGTGGCCTTGAACTCGGCCGTGAACTTCCGTCTCGCTCGCTTTCCCACGAAACCTCCTGCTGAAGCATCTTCGCCTCATCCGGGGTGTCCGGGAAACCGGGTCATGACCACCGCTCTATGTGGGCCCGGCGATGGACGCCTCCGCGATGACGACGCGTCTCGACGGCGGCCTCGACGACGGCGCCCCGGATCCCGGCCGCCACTACTGGGTCGATGCCATGACCGGGCTACCCATCGAGACCGAGCTGCCCGACCACGTGCTCGACTGCGGGGGGCCTGAGTTCGACTACCTCGACGGCTGTGTGCCGTGAACGAGCCCTGCCTACGCTCGCCTCATGTCTTCGGTGGGGGTGGCAGTGAGCCCGGGGCCACTCGCCCGCCTTCGGAGGGCAGCGTGAAGTAGAAGGTCGCGCCTTCCCCCTCGGTGCCTTCGGCCCAGATCCGACCGCCGTGGCGGTCGAGCACCCGCTTCACCGACGCCAGACCGACGCCGGTGCCCTCGAAGTCCCGGGCGTCGTGCAGCCGTTGGAAGACCTGCCACAAGCGCTCCGCGTACTCCATGTCGAAGCCTGCGCCGTTGTCGCGCACGTAGAAGACGCGCTCTCCGCGCTCGTCGGGGTCGCAGCCCACCTCGATGCGGGCGCCCTCGGTCTTGCCGGTGAACTTCCAGGCGTTGCCCACGAGGTTTTGCACGACCGTGTGCATCAGGTGGGCGTCGGCGTGGACCCCGAGCTCGCCGCCGACGACGAGCTCGACATCCCGGCCGGGGGCGTCGCGGCGCAGATCCTCCACCACCGACTCGGCGAGCTTGCCGAGGTTCAGATTCACGCGTTCGAGGGCCACCCGCCCGACGCGGGAGAGGGCGAGCATCGAGTCGAGCATCTCAGAGATGCGTTGCCCCGCGGCCTGGATGCGGCTCAGCAGGTGGCGTCCCTCGTCGTCGAGCAGCTCTCCGTAGTCGCACTGGACCGCGTCGCTGAAGGCGATGACGGTCCGCAGCGAGCCCTGCAGGTCGTGGGAGGCGCTGTAGGTGAAGGCCTCGAGCTCGCGGTTGGCGGCGGCGAGGTCCTTCGTTCGCTCACCGACCCGCCGCTCCAGGTCCTCGTTGAGCCTGCGCAGGGCGTGCTCGGCGGCCATCCGGTCGGTGACGTCGAGGATGATCCCGTCGAGCAGGGCGGTCCCGTCGGCGCGCCGCTCGACCCGCGCCGCGCCCTCCAGCCACTTCCGCGCGTCCCCGCGGTCGGCGCTGCGCCCCGTCCAACGCCAGGAGCCCGCACCCTCGACGGCGCGCGCGACCGAAGCGGCGAAGGCGCCGCGGTCGGCGGGGTGGAGCGCGTCCGTCAACAACTGGGCGTCGCGTTCGACCTCCAGCGCCGAGACGCCGAGCAGATCGCGGACGCCCTCGCTGGCGAAGGGGAAGGAGAGCTCGCCGGCGGGACCGCGGAGCATCTGGAAGACCATGCCCGGGACGTTGGACGCGATGCGCCCGTAGATATCGAGTTGGGCCGCGCGCGCCGTCTCGAGGGCCGCCGGGATGTGGCTGGCCACGGCGACCAGGATGTCGACGTCCTCCGCGCCGAAGATGCCGACGGCGGCCTCGCTGTCGAGGTAGACCACGCCGGCGAGCCGGTCGGCGACGTTGAGGGGCGCGGCGATGACGCTGCGCGGACCCGGGCTGGCGATCTCGTGGCTGCCGCTGACCACCGGACGATGTTGCGCGCGGACGCGCTCGACGATGGCCAGGTCCTCCAGATCGGCCACCCCGAGGTCGTCCCCGGTCGCGTCGCGTCCGCCCCCCAGGCGCATCCCGATCCCGTCGGGCTCCACCAGGAAGAGGAACGCACGCTCGGCGCCCAGCAGTTGGACGAGCTGGTCCAGCGTCTGGCTGATCTGCCCCCGCGGATCGAGGGTTCCCGTCAGCGCGAGGCTGACGTTGAGCAGCGCCTCCAGGTGGCGCCGGGCGCGCAACGCGAAGGGGTCCGCCGGAGCGCTGCGCCCCACGCCCGCGCGGACAGCGAGCCCGAGGTGGGGCAGGTCCTCGCGCAGGCGTCGGGCGCGCAGCGTCCAGCCGCGCTCGCCGGCGAGGGACAAGGCGAGCCGCGCCGCTCGGGTCGCGGCGGGCCGGTCGTCTCGGGCGAGGCGCACATGCGCTCGCTCGCGCAGGGCCTCGAAGAGCACCCACGGCGCGTCCTGCGCCTCGGCGGTGGCCTCCGCTTCACGCAGCGCCTCCAGGGCGCCCGGCAGATCGCCGTCCAGCCGCGCCGCCGTCGCTTCGCAGACCCGCAGATGCCCGCTCAGCACCGGCGTCACCGCCGCCTGCCGGAGCACGTCGATGGCGTCTCGCAGCGGTCCGATGCGGCCGAGTCGAGCGCGCGCGTAGGCGTGGAAGACGTAGAAGTGACGAAGGTGCAGGTTCACCGTCTCCGGCGGGAGCGCGTAGCCCTCGAACTCCAGGACGCCGTCCTCGAAGTCCGAGTCCAGGTCGCCGACCTCGAGCCTGAAGCCCGTCTCGTGGGCGAGCAGGTCCGCCCACCGCAGGCGCTCCGCCGGTGTCGTCTCCGCGACGGCGCGGTATGCGCGCAGCACGCGCGCGCCCTCCTCCGCCCGGTCGATCGCCGCGAGGGCCGGACCCGCCGGGTTGGCGTAGGGGTGGCCCTGGATGGAGCCGCCCTCGGCGCCTGCGCCCAGGCGCTCGTGGGCGCGCTCGACCCACGCGACCGCCGCCGCGCTGTAGCCTCGCAGGTGGGCGTTCCACGCGAGGTCGTGGCACGCCGAAGCGTAGTCGACCGGATCGAGCCAGCGACCGTAGGTCTCGACGCAACGTCGGGACAGCAGCTCGGCGTCGCGCGGGTGCCCCGCCAGGTGGAGCGCCCAGGCGCGTCGGGCCAGGACCCGGGCCATGAGCTGTGGGTCCTCGGTGTGCTCGGCGTCGGCGATCGCGTCGGCGGCGAGCCTCCGGGCGGCGACGCTCCGGCCGGTGCCCGCGCGAAGGATGGCGTGGAGCACCCGGGCCATCGCGCGCTGCCGGGGCCGCCCCAGGCGCTCCGCGATCCAGGCGCCGTCGAGGATGGCACGCACCGTCAGCCGCGGTTCGAGGGCGATGTAGCCGATGTGGGCCGCGGCCTCGAGCAGCTCGGCGTAGGCCGCGGCCCGCGCCTCCTGCCCCGGTGGAATGCGCATGCCGAGCCGCGCGACGCCCCGGGCGAGGGTCGCGCGGCCCAGGGCGAAGAGCGTACGCACGGGTCCACCCCGCGGCACCGGGCGGTCCAGCTCGGCGAAGGCGCGGCCCAGCTCGACGAGGGCGGGCTCGCCCCGGCAGCAGGCGCCGTGCAACCAGGCGAGGCGAGTCCGAATCCGTGCCCGATCGAGGGGCGACTCGCTGGCCTCCAAGGCGCGCTCGAAGGCGGTCACCGCCTCGCCGAGGCGACCCAAGCGGGTGCAGACCTGACCCCGGTGGTCGTCGAGGGCGGGATCGGGTGGGAGGCCGGCGAGCTCGCTGAGGCGCGCGGCGGTCTCGAAGTACTGGTAGGCGTCCTCGTCGGCGAAGCGCCGGAAGGCCGCAGCGCCGGCCGCCAGGTTTGCGGCCCGCGCACGCTCCGGGGTCTCTGTGCTGTTGCCCAACGCGTAGTGGCGCGCCAGGGCGAAGACGTCGGCGTCGCCCTCGGCCTCCATCGCGCAGGCGATCGCCTGGTGGGCCTCGCGGCGCGCCGGTAGGTCGAGCTCGCGCAGCAGCACATCGCGCACCTGGGCGTGGACGAAACGATAGTTGCGCCCCCCCTCCTGGGTGCGTCGCTCGAGGACGCCCGCCGTCGCGCCGTCGGCCAACGCGGCTCGGATACGCTCCGGGGCGCCACCGCCGAGGGCCGCCGCCAGTTGTTTCGCGGAGAAGCGCAAGCCCAGGACCGCCGCCGTGCGCAGCACCGAGCGCGTGCTCGCGTGGAGCCGCTCGACCCGCCGAACCAGGAGCTCGAGGACGTTGCCGGGGAGGCCGATCGCGTCGTAGGCGTCCTCGGCCACGACCCAGCGACCCCAGTGGGGCCGCAGCAGCCCTGATTCGAGCATCGCGTCGACGTATTGCTCTACGGCGAAGGGGCTGCCCGTGCTGCGGGCGTGGACGAGCTTGGCCAGATCGGCGTCCGGGGCTCGGCCACCGAGCCAGGCGGAGACCAGCCGCGCCGTCCCCTCCTGGCTGAGGGCCTCGACGGTGATCCGCAGGGGCACGCCACCGGTGAGGCCATCGATGACCCGGGCCACGGCGCTCGACTCCTCTCGCTCGGTGCCCGCCGTGAAGAGCACCATCAGAGGCGCGCCCTCGAGGTGGCGCGCCAGGCGCCACAGCACCTGCCGGCTCGCTCCGTCGAGCCATTGGACGTCGTCGACCACGACCAGCACACCGAGGTGCGCGGTGGAGAGCTCGTGGAGGAAGTCGCTCAGCGCGCCGTAGAGCGGCTCGGCGGCGGTGGGCGCGGTGGCGTCCGAGGGGGGCTCGCCGAGGGCCGCGGCGAGGGCTGGTGAGAGCGCCAGCAGGGTCTCGGTCGACTCTCCGGCGGCGGTGCGAATCGCCGCCTTCGCCGCCTCGCGCTCGGGCCCCGAGAGGGCGCGGACGTGCTCGGCGAGGGCGTCGATGAGTTGGCGCAGCGGGGCGAAGGGGCCGGGGGACTGGCGGGCGCAGGCGCTCCACAGCACGACCCCGCCCGTCTGGCGCACCCAGTCGGCGAGGGCCTCGGCCAGGCGGGTCTTCCCGGCGCCGGCGTCGCCCTCCACCAGGGCCACCCCGCCGCGCCCGCGGACGACCTCGTTCCACGCGGCCGTGAGCCGTGACAGGGCGCCGGTGCGCTCCACCAGGGGCGGGGTCCAACGCACCGACGCGGTCGCCGGTTGGTCGGGGCGCTCCAGGTGGTGCAGCGCCGCGATGACCTCCTCCGCGGTGCTGGGGCGGTCGTCGGGATCTTTGGCGAGCAGGCGCGCCACGAGGGCGGCGAAGGCCGTCGGAAGCCCGGGGACCAACTCCGCGAGGTCGGGTGGCGGCGAGGCGACGTGCATCCGCACCAGCTCTGCGTCGGACTCGACGAAGGGCGGGCGCCCCGCGGCGCAGGCGAAGAGCAGCGCGCCGAGGGCGTAGAGGTCGGTGCGGGCATCGCAGGGCCGATGCAGCAGCCCCGTCTGCTCCGGCGCGGCGTAGGCGAGGTCGGGGGGGAGGTCGCTGTGCGGCCCACGGGCCGCGAAGCTCAGATCGAGCAGGCCGGGGATGCCCGCGTCGTCGAGCAGCACGTTCCTCGGGCACAGCGCCGCGTGCACGTGACCGTGGCGGTGGGCGGTCCGCAGCGCGACGGCCAACCGTCGGCCCAGGCGGACCACGGCGTCGGCGGGCATGGGCCCGGGGCTCAGCCGCTCCTCGAGGGTGCGCCCCTGGTGCAAGGCTCGGACGAGGTAGGGGCGGCCGTCGGCACAGCCGACCTCGTAGACCTCCGGGAAGGCGGGGTGCGCGAGACACGCGAGGCGCGCGGCCTCCCGCCGGAACCTCAGCAGGTCGTCCTGGAGGTCCTCCGCCGCGTCGCGACGGAGGACCTTCAGGACGACCTGGCGCGCCTCGCCCTCCTGTCGGTGCCGCGCCAGATGGAGCGTGCTCCGCGAGCCACGCCCGAGCTGGCCGACGACCACCAGTCCGGAGATGCGCACGCTCTCGCCGTCGGGCCCGGGATGCGTCTTCACCCCACCGGCGTTACCGCCTCGTGGCCGGGGTCGCAAGGGGGATAGGAGTCTAAACGGTGCCAGTGCTACCGCGGGGACACGCTGATCTCGGGCCAGGTCACCGCAGCGGGACGCGCTCGACGGGGGCGCCCCGTCCCCGCGCTGGCACGAACCGTGCTCCTTGATCCTGCTCAATCCGCAGCACACGAAAGGGGTGCTCTCGATGATCGATGCCGTGACCGTCAGCTTCCGCGACGAAACGGACGGCCTGCGTGAGCAGGTCGAGGACCACATCACTCAACTCGCCGAGCGCTACGGCCCGTTCCGCAGCGGCCACGTGTCGGTCTCGGCGCCGCACCAGCACCACCGCAAGGGCAGCCTCTACCGGGTGGTCATCGAGCTCTCGGGGCGGGCGGGCGACATCGCGGTCGGGCGCGAACACCACGACGACCACAAGCACGAGGACGCCACCATCGCCCTGCGCGATGCCTTCGCCGCCGCTCGGCGGCAGTTCGAGACCCTGGCGAAGCGCCAGCTCCGGGACCGCCGCCGAGTCTGAGCCCGCGCCCACGGGCTCGACGCGGCGCGCAGCATGGCCCTGCCGGCCGGGGCTTGCGTCGCTCATCCTTGCAATACCCTCGGTATCGCCGCGACTTCGCGCCGAGGTGGCCGCACCCCCAGGACGGTGAGGCCGACCAGTTGAACGCGGCGGTTCGACCAACTGGTCGGGCCCGCCGCCGCCTTCCCTGCACCATCCTCCCCCCCCGGATCCCCGTCGTACCTTGGTCACAGGGCCCCCAGGCGGAGGCCCGTCGAGAGCCCCCTTCGTGGCACAGGCGGTGCACACAGGCCCCGAAAGCCTGACCCTCGCCGGAGCCATCGATGGCTGCTTCGCCCCTCCGTCTCCCCCGCGCCGCGGCGCTCTTGGTCGTCGGCGCGGCCCTCACCGCGTGCGACGGCGCGCCATCGACGGCGACGGATGCGGGCAGCCAGCCCAGCCCGGATGCGGTGGCTCCGAGCCCCGACGCCGCATCGACCCCCTCCGACGCCGAGGCGCCGACGCCGCCGACCGACGCGTGCATCCCGGGGCGCGAGGCGTGCGCCTGTGGTGACGGCGAGGCCTGCGACGAGGGGCTCTTCTGCGCCGCGGGCGTCTGCCGAGCGCCGCGCTGCGACCCCGGTGACGAGGGCTGCCCCTGCTTCGCCGACGACACCTGCCGCGCGGGGCCCGACGGACGCCCGATGCGGTGTGAGGGCGGCCTGTGCCAGGTGCAGCCTTGCCCCGAGGGCGCCGACGGCTGCGCCTGCCTGCCCTTCGACACCTGCGACGACGGGCTCGTATGCCACGACGCTCGCTGCCGAGACCCCGGCTGTGAGCCCGGCGCCGAGCGCTGCATCTGCGACGCCGACGAGACCTGCGACGCCGGCCTGGTCTGCGCCGATGGGCGTTGCCTGGACCCAGGGTGTCGGCTCGGCAGCCAGGGCTGCCTGTGCGTGGACGGCGGGTGCGAGGGCGCGCTGCGCTGCGACGATGGCGTCTGCGTCGATCCGTGCCCGGCGGGGGCCCGCGGCTGCGCCTGTGAGGATGGTCGCTGCGATGGCGGGCTGGGCTGCGTGGAGGACCGCTGCGCCGAGATCGGCTGCGCGGCGGGCTCGCTGGGCTGTGTCTGCAACGATCTGGGCGCGTGTCGTGACGGCCACGACTGCCGGGATGACCGTTGCGTCGAGCGCGGGTGCACGCCCGGGGCCCTGGCCTGCGTCTGCCTCAACGGGCGCTGCGACGCGGGGCTCGACTGCGACGGTCTGGGCATCTGCCAGGGGTGTCCGGCCGGCGCCGACGGCTGCGCCTGTCGCAACGGGGCCTGCGACCGCGGCCTGAGCTGTGGCCCCGACGACCGCTGCGCCCCGCCCCCCTGTGAGCCTGGGACGGAGGGCTGCGAATGCGCGCCGGGCCGGAGCTGCGGGATCAACACCCGGGGCGAGGAGATGGCCTGCGAGGAGGGGCTCTGCGTCGCGCCCTCCTGTGTGCCCGGGGCCGCCGGATGCCCCTGCGCCGGAGGGGTCGATTGCGCCGCCGCGGCCGTTGTGTGCGCCGACGCCTTCTGCCAGCCGGCGGGCTGCGCGCCGGGGACCTTGCATTGCGGGTGCGCCGCCGATCGCTGCATCGACGACCTGGTCTGTCGCGACGGGGTCGTCTGCGTCGAGGGGGATGGCTTCGCCGATGGCCCTTGCCTCGACGGGGAAAGCTGCCATCCGGGGGCCCGCTGCGACGCGGGGCGCTGCGTGGCCTGCGACCTCGGCACGCTGGACTGCGCCTGCGACGCGGGCGCCTGCTTCGGTGGCGGGCTCTGCCTCGACGCGATCTGCGTCGATCCCGCCGAGGTGGACCTGCCCCCTGAGAACCCGCTGTGCTACACGCCCTGCGAGCAGTCCTTCGAGGACCCAGACGGCGTCTACCGCCGCTGCGACGCCGAGGGGCTGATGCAGGGCTGCCTCGACGGGCGACGGTGCGTGGAGGGGACGTGTCTGGCGGACGGCGAGGCGGCGCCGGGCTGTGAAGCTGGCACGCAATGCCCCGACTTCCAGACCTGCATCGCGGGCCAATGCTACTCCGACTGCACCCGGGATGATCACTGCCATGGCGCTGAGGAGTGCTACCGCAAGGTCTGTCGCCGCCCCTGCCGCAGCGGAGAGGCCGATGCCATCGGCTGCGGCGTCGACGAGTACTGCCGAACGCTGGACGGTGCGCTGGGCTACTGCCTGCCCCTCGTCCCCGCGGAGGAGGTGCCACAGTTCGAGGTCACGGGGGGGATCGTCCTCAATCGGCAGGTCCTCGAGCTCACCAACGCCGATCCCAGCGAGACGATCATCGTCACCAACGAGGCGCCGACCCGGGAGACGGTGCGCATCCGCAAGCTCTCCCACACCGTCCTGCGGGCCGACGCGACCCAGGACGTACGCCGAGATCCCGACGACGGCGTGGAGTGCGACGCGGCCCGGGACTGCCCCCTCTTCTGGGTGACGATCGGCCCCCGGGGCGAGGGCGAGGCGGTGCAGACCTACGCCCTGGATCTGGGCCCCGGTGAGAGCGTCACCATCGAGATCGGTGACGCCGACCAGGTGGCCGGCGTGCGGTGGGACGGCGTGTTGGAGGTGCTCCACCCGAGCCTGAACGGCGCGCGTATCACCCTGGGCTACACCGAGACGCCCGCGGGCGCGTGGACTGGGAGCGCCTACTACTTCGGCTCCTTCGGGACCGCCGACCTCGACGCCTGGGCGGCGCTCCCGAATCCCCCCCCGGGGGCCCCGCCCGCGGCGTGGGCCGGCACCAAGGACGACGCGGAGCGACAGGAGCGGGTGGGCAACGCCTTCGTCCAGCGCTGGGGCGCCTTTCGCCGTGGACGCATCTCCTGGGAGGAGTTCCAGGCGGTGCTCACGGCGACCCAGAGCGAGTCGTGGCGGTGGCGCTCCGTGAGCGACGACTGCCCGGAGGCCGCCTGCTACCTCTACCGTAGCAACCGCCTGGGCCTGCGGGAGTATTCTTCGGACACAGACACCGTCCCCGTCCCGAGCGGTGTGGTGGAGCTGCCCTTCGGCGCGAACCTCCGCCTCGACCCCGATGAGGTGGGCGGCATGACGGGGCGCATCGAGAGCAGCTACGCCCTCCAGTATGCGGGGGATCCCCAGCTCACCTTGACCTTCGATGGCGACCCCGCGGAGTGCGCCCGCACGGTGGGCGGCGCCTGCATGGTCTACCTCGACGCGATGGAGGCACAGATCACCGTCGGAGGCCGCTACGAGGCCACCGCCGACGACGTCGAGTGCGCCGCCCATCCCGACGGTAGCTACCAGCAATTTCGCACCCCGTGGCTGGTGCCCGGCTTCGAGCGCAACACCCGCCTCGACCCCGAGACGGGGCTGCGTTACCGCCACGAGTGTCGGGACACGCTGCTGCCGTTCCAGGCCGGCCTGGATCCCGAGGCCGAGGTGGTGGGCAACCTCGCCCTCGCGGCGGCCAACCCGGTCCCCGACGGCCGCGCCCGCCGGCGTACGCTGGAGTTGGTGGACGGGGCGTTGATCAACCAGTCGCTGCTCTTCGTGATCTTCAAGGAGCGCTTCGAGTCCTTCCTCGATCCGGTGGGCGACACCGACGGCTTCGAGGCCTACGGATACATGGTCCTGCGGCGCGACCCCGGGGCGGTAGACGACACCGACGAAGACGACGACGGGGTGGCCGACATCTACCAGGGCACCGAGCCGCAGGATGGGCGCCAGGAGCCCCGCGATCTCCTCGACGTCGCCTGTGATGCCGAGCTCGTCGACACCTACCTCGACGGGGACCGGTTGCGCAGGGCCACCGCCGGCCGACTCCTCAACGGGCTGGTCCGTGGCGTCCTGAGCGACGCCGGGGCCCGCGTCCTGGGACCCGGCACCGATGAGCAGCCACACTATCTGTGCAAGGGCACGGGCGCCTTCGACGATGAGTGTCCCGAGGGCTCCGAGGCCATCTACTTCACGGTGGATCGCCGCGACCTCACCGAGCAGGACCTCCGGGCGATGGATTGCAACGCCGAGGGCACCTGTCTCGAGGCCCTCCTCGACTGGCGAGACCGCGAGGAAGTCCTCGTTCAGTACGATGTGTTCTGGCGCTGCGCCGACGAGCGACGCGTCTTCTGCTCCGCCGACCGCTTCGACCTTCGCCGCGGCAAGGTCTTCTACGACGCCGCCGACGAGCAGGCCGTCGATCTGCCGATCCGCTCCGAGGTCGCCGAGGCCTTTCGATACAAGACGCGCTTCCGAAGCCGCCAGGGGCGCAACATCGGCTTCGCCCCCGAGCTCTGCCTGCCCGACTCCAACGCGCGGCCCTATTGCTACGACGCGGACGCCATCGAGGCCCTACGGCGCCGGGCGGACTGTGTGTTGCACATCCAGTCGACCTACTACGACGACCTCGACGCCGATGACCGGAGCCTCCTCGACACCTACCTCGAGGAGCACTTCTCCTACACCGAGGAGCTGCGCGGGCCGGGGGACGTGGTCCAACACGACGGCTTCGAGCGGCTCTACGCCGAGCTGTTGGTCATGCAGGGCGACGAGGCGATCACCCGGTCCTTCGCCTCCCGCTTCGACCTCGCGGGACAGAACCTCGCGGCCTTCGAGGGCTCTCTCTTCGAGGACAACGGCGTCGATCTGTCGGGGCAGGCCGGCTTCGAACTCTACAAGCTCTATCAAGCGGCGCAGTACTACCAGGAGGCCCTCGACCGCTTCTACGCCTTGAGTCCGCGTATCTGGGAGGCCATCGCGCTCGGCGCAGACCGGCGCAACTTCGTCACCTCGGCCACCGTGACCTGGTACTTCGACCGGCTGGTGCGGGCCTCGAGCCAGAAGACGCGCGCGTGGTCCCAGGTCGCCCGGCGCTACCAGGCCCTCAATCGACCGGACCTCGCGCGCCGGGTCATCGATCGGGCCTACACCGGGGCCTACCTCGAGAGCATCGTGATGAGCCGCATGATGCTCCACATCGTGGGCGCGGTCGCGCCGGAGGACCGCGCCCAGATCAAGCGCATCCTCGAACACACTCAACGGCGCTACCGGGTGGCCTTGCTCGACATGCGCGAGGCCTACGCCGGCATCACCGACAACCAGGGCATGTTCGGCATCGCGCCGGACTTCGTGCCCATCCCCGCCCTCGACACCGAGGACTTCCGGCAGAGCAACGGCTTCGAGGTGCTGCTGCGGCGCACCCAGACCCGCGCCCAGACCGCCCGGCAACGGGAGGATCTGGCCATCGAGTCCAACCGCAGCTTCGACTCCGACTCGGCGCAGTTCCAAGCCGAGCTGGTCCGCATTCGGAACACGTACGAGGACCAGCTCGCCCAGATCTGCGGCGTCTTCACCGGCGACGACGGCGTCGTCTACCCCGCCATCGCCAAGTACGGCGACCGCTCGAACTTCACCGCGGCCCTCGGGGATCCCTGCGGCCTGGTGGGCAACGGAAGCATCCACGAGCAGGCCGCGCAGTTCGAGCTGATGGAGGTGGATATGCGCCGCCTCATCGTCCAACAGGCCAACGTCTTCGAGTCCGTGGAGATCGAGCGGCGGCGCGCCTCGGAACAGTGCGGCCTGCAACTCGAGCTGGCCGACTTCGTCTACGAGCGTGAGGGCGAGATCGACGACCTCGAGACTGTCATCAGCGGCGGCCGCGCCGCGGCGGCCCGGGCGGACCGTCTCCTCGCCGCGATCTCCACCACCGCGCAGCTCACCAAGTGTTCGCCGGTGAACGGGAGCTGCGTCACCGCCGGTGTCTCGACGAACGTCTTCCTGTGGGCCTACGCCGGCCTGGAGGCCGGGGTCGCCATCGTGGACGGGCTGATCATCGCTGGCGAGCGCCGGATCAACGACATCCGACGCCGTACGGCCCGGTGGCAGACCCGTCAGCAGTGCCAGGTCATCCTCGTCGACTCCAACGCGCGCATGTCCGACATGCTCCTGCGGATCAGTGAGCTCGAGGTGGAGATGCTTCGAGTGGAGTATCAGTCGAAGCTCGAGCTCAGCCAACTCCAACAGGCCCAGCAGCAGGCGGTCCGGCTCCAGCAGCAGCAGGCGGAGGCGGCCCAGCTTCAACTCGACGCCGAGGCGGCCCGTAACGACCCCAACATCCGTATCTATCGCAACGACGCGATCATCAACGCCGATCTCTCCTTCGAGGACGCCATGCGCGAGGCGTTCCGTCTCACGCGGGTCTTCGAGTACTACACATCCCAGTCCTACGCCGGGAAGGAGCGCCTCTACCTGGTCCGGCTCATCGCCCGGGGCGAGTACAACCTCGAGAACTACTTGCTCGACATCGAGAACGCCTTCTTCGAGTTCGAGGAGGAGTTCGGCCTTCCCGATACCCGGGTCCTGCAGATCTCCCTGCGCGATGACATCCTGGCGATCCCCCGCATCGACGCCGAGGGGCGCCCCGTCAGCGAGCGGGACCGGACGGGGCAGATGCGCGAGGCGTTGGCCGATCCCGCGCGCCTCGACGAGAACGGCTACCTCACGCTGCCCTTCTCGACGCGGCTCGAGTCGCTGTCTCCCCTCACGCGCAACCACAAGGTCTTCTTCGTCGAGGCGGAGATCGTCGCCTCCGATTTCGGCGCCGACCACGTGGGTCGCCTGTATCTGCGACAGAAGGGGACGGGTGTCATCCGCACCGTCGAGGAGTCCCTCGAGTACTACCGGATGCCGGTGCGGGTGGCGGTCCTCAACCCGTTCTTCAACGCCAGCCGCTTCTTCGACAACAACATCTACCGGAACTTCCGGCTCCGCGACCGACCGCTGATCAACACCGCCTGGGACCTGGTGATCAATCAGCGCGACGAGGCGGCCAACCAGGACATCAACCTCCAGTCGATCACCGATATTCGACTGTTCGTCTACTACACCGACTTCACCGCACCGTTTTGATTGGGCCCGGGAATATCTGATTGGGGGAAGCGCGAATGAGAGTCTTCAACCGGCCACGGGGGTGGACCCCAGCCCCCCTCATGCTGGTGCTCGCCTGGGCGTGCGACGACACGGGCGCAGGCGAGCCCGTGGTGGACGTCGGTCTGGCCGGGGACACGGCCATCGCCGACGGTGGGTCCTCGGCGGACGTGGCGTCGGCCGACGTCGTCGTCCGCTTCGACGCGGCCCGGCTCGACGGCCCGTCGGCCCCCGCCGACGCCGGGGACGAGGGCCCGCCGCCCGACGTGGCGCCGCCGCCCGACGTGGCCCCGCCCCCAGACGCGACGCCCGGGTGTGTCGACGACGACGAGTGCGGAGCCGGTGAGATCTGTGTGGACGGCGGTTGTGTGGCGTGCCCCGCGGGGGACGCGAACTGTCCCTGCGGGGCC
The DNA here is from genome assembly GCA_964402225.1 of uncultured Nannocystaceae bacterium. GTDB lineage: Bacteria > Myxococcota_A > Bradymonadia > UBA7976 > UBA1532 > CAYOBQ01. The sequence goes on from CAYOBQ010000007.1 coordinate 13,772, forward strand.
AACGGCTTCTGCGGCGGCGGGCTCGTCTGCGAGGACGACGTCTGCCGCGAGCCCGGCTGCGTCCCCGGCGAGGAGGGGTGCCCCTGCGACGAGGAGGCGTGCGCCGAGGGGCAAAGCTGCGGCGACGACGACGTCTGCCATCCCTGCACGCCGGAGGTGGAGGGCTGCCCCTGCGACGAGGAGGGGCTGTGCGGCGAAGAGCTCGTCTGTCACCCCGAGTCGGAGACCTGCGAGGTGCCGGAGATCTGCGCGGACCTGCCGTGCCTGGAGAACCAGCTCTGCCGGGAGCCGGAGCTCGCCGGCGAGGTGCCTCGTTGTCTCGAGCGCTGCGCCGACGGCTTCGAATGGAACGACGAAGACGGAGGCTGCGATCCCGAGCCGCCGCCTGGCGAGGTCTGCGATCCCGACGCCGTGAATACCATCGCGCCGCGCTGCGCCGAGGAGAATCGAGCATGTGTGGAGCCCGCCCCCGCCGAAGCGCGATGCGGCGACTGCCTCGCGGCTCACATCGAGGAGGGGGGCGCCTGCCGCGCCGTACGCGGCTGCGAAGCGATCGACTGCCCCGTGGAGGGGCGGATCTGCGTGGAGGGTGATGGGGTCGACGCCGCGTGTGGCGCCTGCGCGGGCGACCTCGTGGAGGAGGACGGGGCCTGCGTCGAGCCACCTGGGCCGAGCTGCGAGGCCCTCGGCTGCCGCGCCCGGAACCGGGTGTGTGTTCCCGAGCCCGAGCCGGCCTGCGGCGCCTGCCTCGCCGGCTACAGCCCGGAGGGCGAGGCGTGTGTCCTGGATGTGAGCGCCAACTGCGAGCCCGGCGTGTCGGGCAGCATCCTCGAGGCGTGCGCCGCCGACCAACGGGCGTGCGTCGGGGTGGGCGAGGGGGCCGTCTGCGGCGGCTGCCTACAAGGCTTCACCGAATCCCTCGGGGTCTGCGTGCCGGAGGTGCGCTGCGCGGATCTCGACTGCGCGCTGCGAGGTCGTGCGTGCCACGGTGAGCCCCTCGCCGAGTGTGGTGACTGCGCCGAGGGCTTCATCGAGCAGGAGGGAGAGTGCGTGGCCACTCGGTTCTGCGCGGATCTCGACTGCCTGGAGCGAGGCCGCACCTGCGATGGTGAGCCCCTCGCGGCCTGCGGCGGTTGCGCGCCGGGGACCCGGCTGGAGGACCCGGAGGACCCCGAGGGTCTCTGCGTGTCGCCGCTGCGCTGCGCAGACATCGCCTGCCAGGACGGGGAGTTCTGCATCGAGGGCCGCGACGGCGCCGACGCGAGCTGCGCGGACAGCCCGTGTCCGGCGGGCGAGGCGCTGCGGGAGGAGTTGAACCGCTGCGTGGTCTGCGAGCTGCTGTGCGGTGAGCCCGGGGAGACGGGGCGAGTCTACCCGTATACGCAGGCCTTCTCGGACAACTGCGTTTGCGAGACGGAGTCGGGGTTCTACGCCGACGTGGCAGGGGCGATCCGCGCCCGGCCCTGTGACGCCGACGGTGATGGTTGGGTGCGGATCTCGGCCCAGGCGTCCTTGGAGTCCGACGACGAGGCCATCCGCGCCAACGCACGCTGTGACCTGCGAGAGGTCGACCGGGTCGTCTTCCGCAACGAGTACGGCCAGTACTGGGGGATCCGACTCTGTGAGGTGGGGCTGCGCCGTCCCTGGGAGGGCGCCTGCGAAGACGTGCGGCCAACGCCGCTCTACGAGTCGGTGCGCAACGACGACGCCGTCGAGTTGGGGCGGGACCCAGACGCGCCGCCCTACGTCAGCGACGGCGTGGGGCGCGCGCTCCGCCCCGCGGAGCTCAACCCGCTCACCAAGGGGTGTGTGAGCCCCTTCGCCGACTACAACGACAACGGCCTCGCCGACGTGGCCGAGCACCAACGCGCCGATGCCCCCGAGGGGCTCGATCCGGCGCTCGCTGCGTGGTTGCCCTTCACCCACTTCGTCGAGCTGCACACCGTCGCCTACTCCAAGGCGGACAACGCCGCCTACGGGCAGCTCGTGATCGGTGAGCGGTCGCGCTGCGCCGATCGCTTCCCGCTGCAGTACGCGGAAGGGGAGGGCGGGTGGTGGCGGCAGTGCATGCGCAACCGCCCGTCGAACTTCGCCAGCGACCCGGAGGTCCTGGCGCCGGTCGGCTACGACTTCGCGCAGTACAACTGTGGCGAGGCCGAGGGCGGCTGTGCGCTGCGGGGTCCACCGACAAACCAACCGACGACCGACGAGGTGCCCTCTCACGGGCTGTGCCAGGTCGCGCGCCCGTTCATCGATGATGTCTGGCGCGGGGTGAACCACGCCAGTCAGTTCCGCTGTGTTCAGGTCTCGGCGGAGGCGGAGCTGCCGCAGAACCGTGGGCTGGCCCCCCAGCGAGTGTTGGCGCAGGAGCTCTACAACGGCGTCCAAGGGGCGCGCTCGCTCCAGCTCAATCGTTGCTGGATAGACTGCCCCGACGGGGACCGCGACTGCGCGGCGGACTGTGACGAGGAAGGGTGCGCGCGCTCGGCCTTCGACCCGGGGGGCCGGGCGAACCCGTCGGTGCCCCACCATGCCTGTGAGCCCGCGTTGCAGGACGAGGCCGACCAGGCCATCCCCGTGGGGACCGTTGGCTTCGCCGCGGTCCGCTACATCGACTCGCCGGGCAGCTACGCTCGGGGCTGCATCAACGAGTGGGAGCCCGGGGACAACGTCGAGGCGTGGAAGGGGCTGTGTCCGGGGTACGACGCCAACCCGCGGGCCGTGGTGGGGGCCGCAAACGCGGGGAACTTCGGCCGACTCCTGTGCGGCTGCGGCTTCGGATACGGCGGCCCCGAGTGTGAGGTGGGGTGCCCCGAGCGGCGCATCGACACCGACGGGGATGGGACCCTCGAGACCGACGCCGGGCCGCTGCACTACGGGGGAGATGCGGCCAATGTGGGCCCGTTCTGCGCCGACGGCTACTGCCCGATCAACGGCGCGGACGTCGACGGCGGGCGGCTGGGCTTCTGGCTATGCGGGGACACCTCCGTGACCTCGAATACGGGGCTCGAGGGGGCCGCGCCGATCAGCCTGAACGGGGGGGGCTTCTCGCTGCGCGGCGGGGTGAGCCCGACGGGCTTGAGCAGCGAGGAACTGTGTCAGGGCGATGATTGCAACGTCGGCTGGGCGGTCCGCAGGGCCGGCGTCGCCGATCGCTGAGGAGATGATGATGTTCCAGAGGATGACGTTTCGGCTCGCGGTGCTCCTGGTGTGTTTCGCGCCGACGATGGTGTTGGCCCAGGTCGATGGGGACCCGGCCACCGAGGAGGTGCCGCGGGTCGTGCCCTACGACGGGGTCATCAACCTCGACGGTCAACCCTTCGACGGCTTGATGGACATGCGCTTCAGCCTCTACGCCGCGCCGGATGGTGGCGAGGCGGTGTGGGCCGAGCGCTGGGCCCAGGTGGACGAGCGGGCGGTGACCGTCACCGGGGGGCGCTTCGCGGTGAACCTGGGCGCCTTCACCCCCATCGAGGACACCATCCTCGACGCGGGGACGCTCTATCTCGGCATCGAGGTCCGTCGCGCCGGCGACGGCGCCTTCGTGGCGCTGGGGGGGCGCCAGCGCATCAACCCCGTGCCCTACGCCATGTGGAGCGCGGCCTCGGCGGACCTCGAAGTGGCCGGTGAGCTGGAGGTGGGGGGCCACGCCACGGTCGGAGGGGATGCGAGGGTCACGGGCGAGCTGATGTTCGGGGTCCCGGGGAGCTGGGCGAGGGCGATTCGCTACAACAACGAGAACCAGCGGCTGGTCATCGCCGACGCGAACTCGACGATCTCCAGCGTCTTCTTGCAGCGACCGCTGGTCCTCGGGACGCAGGCTGATCCCGGGACGCTGGTCGTCTGGCAGCGGGCGACCTTCAACAACCCGCTCACGGTGTCGGACTCGCTCACGCTCGGCGGGGGCACCACGGTGAATGGGCCGTTCACCTTCTCGAGCCGGCCGACCCTCGACAACGGGCTGTCCGCCAATGGTCTGTTCTACTTCACCGGGCAGCTCCGCATCGCGGGTCAGTTGAAGTTCTGGGACGACGCGGCCGACGGATACCTGACGATGATGGAGTACGACACCGACAGCGGCTTGCTCCATCTCTTCGACGGCGTCATGAGCGTGGGCCAGAATGTCCGAGTCAACGGCGGGATGACCGTGACCCAGAACTTCCGAGTCAACGGAGACGTGACGCTGGCGGACTGCCGGGTCTGCGTCAACTTCCGAAACAACGACGGCGAGCGTCGGCGGGGTGCCTGCGTGCGCCTGGTCGCTGGCTCTCAGAGCGGGTTCTCTGACTTCGACTCGGACATCGGCGACAACGACGAGTTCGGGCTGTCCTTCCTCTGCGACGGCCGAGGCAACGAGGCCGGCGACTGGAACCGCACGCCGTAGCGACCGCGCCGTAAGTGACCGCATTGGCATCTCGAGAAGATGAGGGAACGATGATGACCGGGAACCACCCGATGACCGGGAACCACCCGAAGGCAGTCTCCTTTCACACCGTATTGGGCCTCGCGTTGCTCACCGCGCTCGCCCTGGGGTGTGACGACTCCGACGGCGGTGACGCCGTCGACGCGACGGCCGCGCCGCCTGATACGGGCATGGGGGGGACCGACGGCGGGGCCGCCGTGGACGCGTCGGCCGATCAGGGCCGCGAGGCCGACGCGGGGTGCCCCGAGGGGACCCGGAGCTGCCCCTGCGGGGCCGGCGACGCCTGTGAAGGCCCCCTCGTCTGTGACCGCGGATTCTGCGTCGATGACGACACGCCCCCCTGCGATCCCGGCACCCAGGGGTGCCCCTGCGCCGACGGGATGTGCGCCGCGGGCCTCGCCTGCACCGACGAGGTCTGCGTGCCCGCCGGTTGCCAGCCCGGCACGGCGGATTGCGCCTGCGACGATGGCGACTGCGACGGCGAGCTCGTCTGCCGCGAGGGCGTGTGCCGGATGGCTGGACCACCGCCCGTCGACGGGCTCCGCATCGAGGACGCGATGGCCTGGGGCTGTGATGTGTTGTTCTACGAGCGCGGCGAGGCGCGGGTGGCCTCCGTCGAGTTCGCCGACGGGGTCATCGGCGAGCACCTCCGACGCGACGGGAAGCTGGCCATCGCCTTCATCGGTGACGGCGGGCCCGTCGGCGACATCGGCGCGATCCTCCTCGAGGGACAGCGGGTCGCCACCGCCGCCGATCTCGAGGTGCGCACCGTCACGTGCTTTGACGCCAACGGTCGCCCGGCCGAGGGCGCTCGCCTGGTCCTGGAGTAAGACATGCGCATCCAGTTTGGTATCCTGGCGGCGCTCCTGGCGGCCTCCTCCAGCCTCGCCCAGACGGGCGTCAACGACGATCGCGTCAGCCTGCCCGAGGGGCCCGGCTCCCTCGAGGGCATCGGGGACAACGCGAGCATCAACGCCAATATGGGCTCGATGAGCTTCTCGGTGCCGATCGCTGTGCCCGAGGGCTTCGGGGGGGTCACGCCGAGCCTGTCCCTCGACTACAGCTCGGCGGCGCCGATGGGCATCTCCGGCATCGGCTGGGACCTCGCGGTGCCCTTCATCGAGCGCATGACCAACCTGCGCTTGCCCGAGTACAACGCCGCCGACGACATCGTCGCCAACGGGGGCCAGCAGCTCGTGCGGGTCGCCCGCGACGCCGACTTCGCCGAGTACCGCGCGCGCTTCGAGGGCGGCTTCTCACGCTACCGATGGCACGACGGCGCCGACGGCCGAGGCTACTGGACGGAGGAGACGCCCGAGGGCATCACCCGGTATTACGGCGCCACCCGCGCTGGCGGCCGGGTCGAAGACGCCCAGGCGATCGGTCGCGGCGCGGCCATCTTTCGCTGGCACCTCGTGGAGACGGTGGACCGCTTCGGGCACCGCGCCCGCTATGACTACCTGTTGCTCGGCGGGCTGCCGCACCTGGAGCGCATCCAGTACATCTTCACCTCCGGGCAACCGACGGCGGAGGTGCGCTTCGCCTACGAGGAGCGGGAGGACCGCCTCTCCGACGCCCGCTCGGGGCGCAACGAGGTGCGGACCCACCGCCTGACGACCGTCGATGTGTACTCGGACGGCACCCGCATGTGGCGCTACGCGTTGGCGTACGAGCCCTACGCCGACTCCGGTGGGCTCTCGCGGCTCCGACGCGTGGAGCGCTTCGGCGTCGGCGACGAGCCCCACCCGATCGCCTTCGACTTCGAGTACTCCCGTACGCTCGGCGCCGTCTGCGAGGTCGGCTGCGAGGCGCCGTACCTCACGGAGATGGGCTCCATCGGCGTCAACCTGGGGTCCGGCGAGGCCACGCTCATCGATCTGAACGGCGACGCGTTGCCCGACATCGTCGACAGCGCCCAGCCGGGGGCGCTGCGGGTCTTTCTCAACGAATTCCGCGGCCGCGGCGAGCACTCCTTTCGGGCCGGTCGCCGCGCGGCGGCCGGCACCCAGGCGAGCCACCAGATCAGCTCGCCCTATGTGCAGACGCTCGACGTCAACGGCGACGGTCGAGCGGATCTGGCGAACGTGCGCACCGGTCAGGTGCTGTTCAACACAGGCAGCGGCGATTGGGCGCCGCCGGAGGCCCTCGACGAGGTCGCCGACCTGCCCGACTTCGGCGAGGAGTTCGCGGTGGGGGCCGAGGAGCTCACGCACGTCCGCTTCTTCGACTACGACAACGACCGCAAGATCGACGTGCTGCGCTCGACCGATGTGATCACCGACATCTACCGCAACCAGGGCGCGGCGGGCTTCGCCCTCGCCGAGGGCGTCGAGGGCATCGGCGCCGGCTTCGCCGACCAGCGCCTCGAGCTCGCCGATCTCAACGGCGACGGCTTGCTCGATCCAGTCCTCATCCGACCCGGCGAGGTGAGCTACCGCGTCAACCTGGGCTTCGGCCGCTGGACGGCGTGGCGTGAGCTCTCGGAGCTGCCCTTCAACGCCGCCGAGATCGAGTTCGTCGAGCTCGAGGACGTCAACGGTGACTCCCTGGACGACATCGTCATCGTGCAGGCCGGCAGCCTGAGCTACGCCCTCAACCGAGGCGGCGACCGCTTCGACGCCGCCGAGACGCTGGTGGAGGCGGGGGGGCGCGCCCTGCCCCAGCGGGTGGACGGCACGACGGTGCTCTTCGCCGACATGAACGGCTCCGGCTCCGACGACGTGGTCTGGGTCACGGCGGCGGGGGCGGTGACCTACCTCGAGCTCTTCCCCCTGCGGCCGAACCTGCTCACCCGCATCACCAACGGCCTCGGTCTGGTGACGGACGTGGGCTATCGCACCAGCGTCGAGATGATGGCCGAGGCGGAGGGCGGCTGGCGCTACACGCTGCCCTTCCCGATGATCATGGCCGCCTCCATCGACACCTACGACGCCCTCAACGACGTCCACGCGCTGACCTCCTACACCTATCGTGACGCCTACTACGATCCCGTGGACAAGGCGCTGCGCGGATTCGAGCGGGTCGAGGTGCAGGTCGAGGGCGACGAGACGCAGCAGGGATCCGTGGCGCGGAAGGTCTACGACCTCGGCGTCGCCGACCCCTACCGCAAGGGGCTGCTGCTCTCAGACCACACGCTGTCCCTCGAGGGGGGCCAGACCGAGCCGATGGACGTCGTCACCAACACCTACGACGATTGTCCGGTGGCCGGTGTCGATGGCGCCGATGGTCCTTGGGCGGTGCGCTACGTGTGTCGGACGGCCACCGAGACGGTCGTGCAGGAGGGGGCCGCCGAGCCCGAGTGGGTGACGCTGCGCGAGGAGCTGAGCTACGACGGCTATGGCAACGTGGTCGCGGAGGCGAAGCTCGGCGTGGTCGACGGCCCCATCTGTGGCGCCTGCGATCGCCCCGAAGGCTTGTACGGCGCGCCCTGTGGCGACGCGTGCGAGGGGGATGAGAGGTATCGCTGGACGGAGTTTGCGACCCCGAGGGCGGAGGGGCGCTGGATGCTGCGGTTGCCGGTTCAGGAGCGGGCGTCGGCGGATCCAGACGCTGGTGAGTACACCGAGAAGCTGACGTTTTACGACGGCGAGCCCTTCGTCGGGCTCGCGCGCGGTGAGTTCACCGACGGGCTCGCCTCGCGCGTGACCGAGCGCGTCGACGCAGACACTGTCGTCACCAGCGCCCGCAGCCGCTACGACGAGCACGGGAACATCGTCGAGAGCATCAGCGCAAATGGTGCTCCGGGCCGTGCCGGGCACCGGACACACACGACCTATGATGACGAGCACCTGCTCATCACCCGCACCGAGTTCGAGCTGCTCGACGCCGACGGCGCGCCGTATCGTTTGCGACGAAGCTACACCTACGACGCGATCTGGGGGCAGCCCGCGTCGGCCACCGGTTGGGTGATGGTGCGCGACGGGGAGGAGCTGACGACCTTGACGACGACTCGGTACGCCTACGACGCCCTCGGCCGCCCGGTGAGGGTCGCGCGGCCCGGGGACGCGCTCGACCGACCGACGACGGAGTGGCGATACACACCCGGCGATCCCGTCAGCGAGGTCGAGGTTCGCCAGCGCAGCCACGTCGGCGCGGGGCTCCCCGACATCCAGTCCGTCCACTGCTTCGATGGCTTCGGGCGCAAGTATCAGGCTCGGGATCGGGTCCTCGGCGGGGGCTATGAGGTAGACCAGTTCTCGGCGCGGAATCGGCGCGGCGAGGTCGTGGCCCAGCACCGCGCCTATCGAGACGAGAGCGGCGCCTGCGACCTCTCCGCCCCCGATGACTTCGCGGTCCGCAGCCGCCGCGACGTACGGGGACGTCCGATCACAGAGACCTACCCCGACGAGGCCATCTATGGCGCCGCGAGCCGCGCCCGCAAGACCTACGACCCCCTCGTGGCGTGGGACTACGGGGTCGACGACTCGGACCCCGATGACCCCGGCTTCGACACCCCCACCGTGCGGCGCTACGACGGGCAGTTGCGGGTCGTCGCCGTGGCGTACGGGATGGAGCCCGAGATCCCGGGACCCACCTGGCAGGTCTACTACGATGTCTACGGGAACCTCGCCGGGCTCACTGACCCCGCTGGGAACCTGCGCCGCCAGCGCTACGACGCGGCCGGGCGGGTCGTCTCCGTCGATGATCCCAACCGTGGGCAGCTCCGGTACGTCGTGGACGCCGAGGGCAACCGCCTTCGCTCCGAGGACGACGCCGGCCGCGTGGTGGTCAGCGTCTACGACGCCGCCGGGCGCGTCACCGCTCAGTGGGGTGCCGAGGACCCCGAGGGTACGCGGATCGAGCACGGCTACGATGACCCGGCGCTGTGTTCCGGCGACTGCGACAACACGGCCAACCAGACCGTCGTCAGCCGCTATCCGGGCGGCGCCCTGTGGTTGACCTACGACGAGCGGCAGCGCCAGACCAGCCGAACCGTGGAGATCGACGGGAGATCGTTCACCACCACCTATCGCTACGACAACCTCGACCGACGGATCGGCGCGACGCTGCCCGACGGCACGGCCCTTCGATACACCCTCGACACCATCGGTCGCGTCACGGCGATCGAGGACTTCATCGACGAGGTGAGCTACGACCACGCGCTGCTGGTCGACCGCGTGACCTTCGCCAACGGCGTCAGCGAACGCCGGGCCTACGACGTGATCGAGCGGATGACCGGGCTCGAGGTCATCGCCGACGAGGAGACGTTGTTGGACCTGCAATACACCCACTCGCGCCTGGGTCTGATCCGCGAGATCGCAGACGGGTCACCGGTGGGTGAGGGGCTGGGCCACGGGGCGCGCTACAGCTACGACGCCCTCGCCCGCGTGACCCGGGCCGAGCTCGACTTCGAGCGACCGGACTTCGCCGAGGAGGTGCGCTTTGAGTACGACGTCATCGACAACCTGGTGCAGCGCACCTCGTCGCGCGGCGAGGGGAGCCCAGCCCACCTCGGGGCGCTCCTCTACGGTGAGGGGGGGGCTGGTCCCAACGCCGTCACTCGAGCCGGCGATCGGGTCATCGCCTACGACGCCGCGGGCTTCGTGACCCGGCGGGATGACGTGGATCTGAGCTGGGACGCCTTCGGCCGGTTGACCCATGCCTGGCGCGGCGAGGCGTTGCTGCTCCGGTCGAGATCTGGCGCGGAGGCCGACCGGATCGTCGTCGAGGAGGGGCCAGGCTTCAACCTGGTCGTCGGTCCCGACTTCGAGATCGAAGACGGGATGGCGCTGACCCACGTTCGGCTCGGCGACCGGTTGGTCGCCACCCGCGAGAGCGCCGATCTCGCGGCGCGGGTCCTCTCGGATCTCGCTCCGGCGGATGGCGACGCCGCCTTGACGCCCGACCCCGACGGGACGATCGACGCCGCCGACGCGATCATCAGCGGGCGCGTGGAGGCGGGGGCCGAGCTCGTCTCCGAGGGGACCCCCGATCCGGTGCGGCGACTGCTTCGCGCGAGCGCCCGTCGCACCTTGCTCGAGGGGGCTCCGAGGGTGCTCTTCCACCACCGCGACCACGCCGGCAACAGCGCCGTCGTCACCGACGCCGACGCCGCGGTGGTCGAGCGCAACGCGTGGTTCCCCTTCGGCCTCGTACGGGCCGGCGCGGAGGCCAGCCGTTGGTCCAACGCGAGCCGGCAGATGGATCGCAGCACCGGCCTGCACTTCTACGGGGCGCGGTACTACGATCCCACCCTGGGCCGCTGGCTCTCCCCGGACCCGGCCTTCGACGCGCTGGACGCCGAGCAGGGGGCGGGCCGCCTGCGCGAGGCCACGGGTGCCTATGTCTACAACCTCGACAACCCCATCGCCTTCGAGGATCTCGACGGGCGAACGTCCTGGCTGAAGCGCCAACTCCGGAAGGTCGGCGCCAAGCTGGGCTTTGGCTCGAGTGCCAGCGGCAACAACAACAGCGCTTCGGGCGCAGGCCTCGCGCCGACGAGCTCGCTCTCGGCCCGAAACGCGAGGGCCGACCGGTCTCACAGCGCGATCATGAGAGATCTCCGGGACCTTCAGGCCGCCGCCGCGGCGTCATCGAGCGTCGACTCCTCGGGCCTCGGCAGCGGGAGCGGGATGAAGGTGGGGGGCGCCCTTGGGCGACAGATCCAGCGGCAACTCGAGGCCCTCGCGGCGCTGGAGTCCGATCCCTTCGAGAACATCGCCGACATCGAGCCGCTCTCGAGCGGTCAGTCGACCGCCGGGGCCGCGGCAGACTCACCCGTCGCAGCGCCCGCGAGCGGTGGAGGGCGCAAGGTCCAGAGCCTCACCAGCGCGAGCAAGAGGGTCGTGAAGAACACCCAGAAGGCGAAACAGCTCCTCGGGGGCAAGAAGGGGCGGCGCGGCAAGCGGAAGGTCAAGACCGTGAGCCGGCGGAAGGCGAGCCAGAAGAAGAAACAGTAGCAGGAGCGCGGGCGGTCAGCCGTCGGGCCACATCACGTAGCCGTGCTCGCTTTGGAGCGCGCGTCGCTCGTCGTGGTGCTCTCCGGTGGCGGCCCCCACCTCGACGGCGGCGTGGAGACAGAGCCAGCGGATGTGCGGATGGTCCGCCAGCCGAGAGGCGTCGAGGGCCCGCCGCGCGCGCCGCTGCGCCTCCTTCGAGCGACCCCGAAGGTGCGCGCGGAGCGCCGTGACACGCCACCCCGCCGCCTGACGGAAGGGCGCGAAGTGCCCCTGCTCTTGCCGGCTCCACCGGCGCAACTTGCGGTCCCACGCCCTCGGCAGACGCTGCCCGCGTCGCATCGAGACCAAGACCGCCTCCAGGAGCAGGCCGCGGGGCAGCGCCAGCTCGTTGGGCAAGAGGTTGGTGCCCCAGGGTCCCGGTGGGTAGAGCACCGCCCTCGGCTCGGCGAGGATGCGACCGCCCTCCCCGCGGGCGAGCCAGATCTGCCAGCGGAGGAGGTTCGCCCACGCGTGCATCCGATTGCGCGGGACGTCGAGGAGCATCGTGTCGAGCTTCCCCAGGGCGGCCTCGGCTTCCTCCAGGAGTCCCAGGAGGCAGCACATCCAGCCCCGGCTGGCGAGGTTCTCGGCGCGTTCCAGGAACCCGAGGTGGGAGATGGTCTGCTCCCTCACGCGGATCTGTTCGAGGCCCGCCTTGTAGCGACCGGAGTATTGGTCGGCGAGCACTAGTAGCCGAAAGGCCCTGACGCCATGGAAGTTGTGTCGGGCGCCGTTGGCTTCGAGCAGGCCCAGCACCCGCCGGATGCTGTGGCGCGCGCGGTTGGGCTCTGCGTAGAGCCAGAGCACCGCCTGGTTCATGTAGGTATGGACGAGGCCCTCGACGGAGCCGACCTCCTGCGCTCGTCGCTCCGCGTCCGAGAGCCGGGCGCGGCACACCTCGATGGTTCGGCCGGAGACCCGCCGCCCGGCGGCGGATCGCGCGACGCCGGTGACGACCGACCGGATCCGCATCTCCGTGGAGTCGATGCGCCGCGTCTCGAGCTCGGTGCGCAGCGCCGACTCGACGGCGGGTAGCCACCACACGAAGACCAGGCCGTAGAGGACGGACTGGAGCATCCCCGTCCGTGCGTCGTCCGTCGGGCGGGGCGCGCGACGACAGCAGTCGTCGGGCAATAGACCGAGCGACCACAGCCGCGCTTGCAACGAGAAGAGGGTGGAGATGCGGGCGAACAGACCGCGCTCGAGCGGCAGCCCGAAGTGTGACAATCCCGCCGCGAAGGCCTCCCGGGCGCGCACCAGGCGGCCCTCCATCGCATGGATCTTACCGAGCTGACTGTGGATCCACACCCGCCGCGGCATGTCCTGGGCGTCGAGGGCCGTCAGCGCGCGCTCGTAGGCGTCCGCCGCGGCCAGGGGGTTGCCGGCTGAGTCGAAGAGATCCCCTACTTGGAGCCAGCGCAGGCCCTCCGCGGGGGAGCTCGGCGACTCGCTGAGCGTCAGCATCCAGAGCTGGGCGGCTCGCTCGAAGGCGAGGCGCTCCTCGGCCTCGAGCGCCGCCTCTTGGGCATAGCGAACCCGGCGCGCCTCGTCCTTGGCGGCGGACCAGTGGGTGAACAGCAGCCCCGCCGACGCGCCGCCCTCCGCTTCGAGGAGCAGCGCGAAGCGACGATGCAGCGAGCGCCGCCGATGCTCCGGCATCCGGTCGTACATGAGCTCGCGGATCCGGTCGTGATAGACGTCGACCCACACGACCTCCTCGCGGACGAAGGCGGGGCGGATGAAGTGCAGGCTCTCCAGCTCGGCGAGGGCCGCGTCGAAGGCCTCGAACTCGAGGCCCGCCAGCCCTTGCAGGTGGTCTACGCGCACCTCGCGCCCGGCGGTGGCGGCGAGGGCGAAGACCTCCTCGGCCTCGTCGCTGAGCGTGGCGATGACAGACCAGAGCAGGCCGTCCACGCTCACCGGGGCGTCGGCGTCGGAGCCGGCGGTGGTGGCCAACAGGTACTCGGCGACCCGGCTGAGCAGGAACGGATGCCCCCCCGTCTGTCGCGCCAACTGGCGCGCGGCGTGCTCGTCCACCGAGGCACCGAAGAGCTGGGTGACGAGCTGAGCCGCGTCGGCGAGGCCCAGGCCGGTGAGGGAGACGTGGGCGTGGGCGAGGGCGAGGACCGGCTCGAGGGGGTGCCCCGGCTCGGTGCCCTCGGGGCGGGTCAGAAGCAGGAGCGCGACGCGCCCGGCGCCCCGACGTACGAGGGCCGAGACCAGCTCGAGGCTCGCGGCGTCGGTCCACTGCATGTCGTCGAGGACCAGCAGCAGCGGACCCTCGCGCTGGCATTGGTCGAGGAGGTCGACGAAGGCCGCCTCCGCCAACTCGGCTCGGGCCTTGAGGGGCCGGTCCAACGACGCCTCGGCCCCGGCGTCGAAGTACATCTCCACGACCGGGAAGATCGGCCGCAGGCGATGCAAGTGAGGGCGAACGGCCTCGAGGCGGTCGGGCGGCCAGTCCTGCAGCGTCACCAGCAGCTCGTCCATCGCGCGATCGAGGGCGAGGTAGGGGATGTGCTCGCGCTCGTAGCACTTCCCCGCGAGGCACAGGAAGCCGCGCGGTCGCGCCCAGCGTACCAGCGCCCGGGCGAGGGCGGACTTGCCGATGCCGCTCTCGCCGCTGATGACCAGGGCGGCCACCTCTCCGCCGGCCGCCCGCTCCAAGGCCGCCGTGAGGGTCGCCAGCTCTTGGTAGCGCCCGACGAAACGCTCCGTCGCGGCGTCGGTGCCAGGGACCCCGCCGCGCCGCAGGCGGTCCACCCCGAGGGCATCGCGGATCGCGTCGATCTCAGGCCGCGCCTCGGGGTCGCGGTCCATCAGCGCCGCGCAGACCGAGACCAGCTCCGCGGGCAGCCCCTCCACGATCGAGTCGAGCCGCGGCGGCCCCTCCGTGAGGCGCCGCCGCATCACCTCCGCGTGGGGCCCCGAGAGGGGCGGGTGGCCCGCGAGGAGGGTGAAGAGCAGGCAGCCGAGGGCGTAGCGGTCAGCGGCGGGCGTACACAGCGCGCCGCGACACTGCTCCGGCGCCATGTACGCCAGCGTGCCGACGATCGCCCCGTCGCCGTGCTTCTCCCCGGGCCGATAGCGGCTGGCCAGGCCGAAGTCGAGGACCCTCACCTCGCCGTCGGTGTCGACGAGGATGTTGCTCGGCTTCAGGTCCCGGTGCACGACACCGTGGGCGTGCAGATACTCCAGGGCGTCGAGCACCTGCGCGAGGACCCCGCGCAGCGCCTCGAGATCGCACGCGGGCGGGCGCCGTACGGGGGCGTCAGCCTCTTCGCCACCCGACACGTCCGCGGCGGAGAGGGGCTCTTGGAGGAGGAGGTCGGTCTGCGTGAGGGTCTCCGAGAGCTCGTCGGCGGCGTGATGCCCCAACAACAGCGTCGCGAGGTCTTGACCCTCGATGAGCTCCATCGTGAAGAACCACAGCTCGTCCTCGCAGCCCAGCTCGTTGAGGTGAACCAGGTTGGGGTGTCGCAGCGCCGAGACGGCGCGGAACTCCCGCTTGAACCGCAAGAGCCGGCTGCCGCTGACCGTGAGCATCGTCTTGAGGGCGAGGCGGCGCCCCGTCTCGCGGTCCTCGACCTCGAAGACCGCCCCCATCCCACCGGCGCCCAGGGACCGGATCCGCCGATACCGGCGCGTACCCTGGAAGTACGGATGCGCCGCGTGGCTCGACGCCTTGCCCGCGAGGGGCGTCTCCGTCGAACTAGGCACGTTCGCGCAGGTTCAGGATCGTGAGCTGTTTGCGGAGCCCGTCGACGGAGACGCGCAGGCGTCGAGCCGCGGCGGGCAGGTCGCGCTGCGCTTCGTCGCGCACCGCCTCGAGCTCCTCCGGCCGCAGCTCCGTCGCGCGCCGGACGCCGAAGGCGCGGAGCAGCTTGCCGAAGGTCGTCCGGGACATCCCCAACGAGGTCGCGGCGCGGGTCCGGTTGAAGTCCTCGCCCCGAAGTCGCTCGTACAGGGCGTCGGCCATCGCCACCTCGAGCCGGCCAGTGAGGGCCTCATCGCCCCACCGCTCCGTCGTCGCCGACTGGTGCAGCGCCGCGAGCCGCCCCGGCGCGAGCAGCTTGGCGATCGTCTTGTGGGCGAGCCCCAGCAGCTCGCTGGCGTGGGCGAGGGCTTTGTCGTCGGTGGCGTCCGCGGGCTCGGGGGTCGTCGGATACTCGTCGGTGGGGGACTCGTTGGGCGGGGCGGCGAACGCGCCGGTCTGGATGCAGCAGCGCGCCGTCCGCTCCACGTAGTGTTGGAGCTCGCGCACGTTGCCTGCCCAGGAGCGGCGCATGAGATCGGCGAAGAAGCGGACGGGCATCGTCGGCCGCCACCGGGCGCCGCCTTCCCAGACCCAATCGAGTTCCGGGTGGCGCCCTCGCAGTTGGTGGAGGAAGTGCACGAAGAGCGCTGGGATGTCGAAGGGTCGGTCGGCCAGCGAAGGCACCCGCAGCAGATGACCCGCGAGGCGATGGTAGAGATCCTCGCGCATCCGTCCGGCGCTCACCTCGGCGGCGAGGTCCCGGTTGGTCGCCGCCACGAGCCGCACGTCGGTCCCGCGACCCGCGTGGGCGCCCACCGGGAAGACCACGCCGTCTTGGAGGACCCGCAGCAGCTTGGGCTGGACGGCCAGGGGCATCTCGGCGATCTCGTCGAGGAAGAGGGTGCCACCGTGGGCGGCCAGGAAGAGCCCGTGCTCGTCGCCGTCGGCGCCGGTGAAGGCCCCGCGCTGGTAGCCGAAGAGCAGGCTCTCGACGAGGCGGCTCGGCAACGCGCCGCAGTTCACGGGGACAAAGGGCCCGGCGGCTCGCCGACTCTGGGCGTGGACCGCGCGGGCGACGAGCTCCTTGCCGGCCCCCGTAGGTCCGGTCACCAGCGCCGGCCCGTCGAACCGCGCGACGGAGCGGATCTCGTCGCGGAGGGTCCACAGCGCGTCACTCTCACCGACGAAGCCCTGGCGGTCCTCGCGGGGCGCGCTCGAGACGAGCTCCAACGCCAGCAGCGCCCGGTCTCCGACGGCCACGCACGAGCCGGGGGGGAGACGGACCGAGCCGGTGATGGGCGTGAGCGTCCCCGGCTCCGAGAGGTCGACGACGCTCAGGCTCCGCTTCGCCCCCTCCATGGGCGCGACCTCGAAGACGCGCTCCGCCGTACGCCAGGCGATGCGGAGCTGGCGGCGGCTGATGATCGGGTCGTCGAGGGGCGCCGGCGGGGGGCTCCTGTGAGGGCGCGTGAAACGCTGGCGCCCGCCGCCCGAAGACCCGCCCCTCGCCGCCGGGGGGGATGGTGTCGGGGGCCGTGAACCGGCCGATTCGCGCGAGATCGATATGATAGAGCAGGCGTACGCGCGGGTGCCTCGCCCCGTTGTCCCCCGCCCCGGTCGGCGAGCTCCAGCCGTCGATGGCGCTGCCATCGAGTGTTTCGGTCTGGTGGATCACCGGACGGTCCTCTCGCGTGTGTTTCCAGCGCCGTGGTCCATGCGGTGTACCACGGCGGGCGGTCGCGGCGTCACTGGGCCTTCAGCTTTGCAGGCGCCCGCGCCTTGTAGGGCCGAGGTCGCGCGGCCTTCCGACTGGGGGTGGCGCGCCGGGCGCTCAGCGCTCGCGAGAGGCTCCGGCCCCGGAGCTTCTTCAGCGCCCGCGCGCCCAGCTTGGCTGTGCGCCCGCGCTTCCTCTGCGCCACGTGGAGCATGAGCGGACTGCGCTTCTTGCGCGCCCGATGGGCGAGGAAGGTGTAGACGCCCTGCGCCGCGCCGAGGGCGGCCACGGCGGGGGTGGACACGGCGGGCGTGACGTAGTCGACGACCATCCCGGCGACGTCCCACTTCGTCGTCTTCGACGTCCCGAGGCCGTCGAGGCTGCGAGTCTTGGCGCCCTTGTAGGCGATGCCCGCCCCCAGCGCGGCGCGTCCCCACTCGACCCCCGCCCAGCCGACGCCGAGGAAGCCTCCGGCGAGGAAACCACCGGCGGTCGTCGCGAGCACGCGCAGGCTCGCGCCGACCAGCGCCTTCTTCGTCACCTTCGCGTTGCCCGCCTTGAAGTAGGCGACCTCCTTCGCCACGGCCCCGGTGAAGGCGCCGCTGGCGCCGATGGCGGCGGCGGCGATGTTCGAGGCGCCGCCCGTCGCGAGGCCCACGGCGGTGCCCCCGAGCACGACGCCGGCCTTCACGGCCCACTTCCCGGCCATGCCCCAGGTCGTCTTGCCGCCGTCGGGGTCGTAGAAGTTGACCGGGTTGCCCAGGCTGTAGCCGTAGGCGTCCGTGAGCTCGATCGGGCTGTCGATCCGTGCGGCGTTGATCTCCAGGAACGCCGGGTCGGGGGCGGTCCAGCGACCCAGGAAGGCGTCGTAATCCCGGGCGCCGAAGTCGGCGAGCCCGGTGCTGCGGTCGGTCCGCTTGGCGGAGTGACCGTAGGTCGTCTCGGCGCCGGAGTCGGGGGTTCGCGCGGCCCCGTATGGCGCATACGCGCGTCGCTCCACGACCTCGCCGTCGGCGTCGGTGATCACCGCGACGCTGCGCAGGTGGTCGTAGTGGTAGAAGGTCTCCCGGCTCTGCCCCTCGAGCAGGCCGCGGCGCACGCTGCTGGCCAGAATGCGTCGCCGCTCGGTGGCGTCGCCACCGGCGACCACCGCGTCGCCTGCGTCGATCACCCCGTCGTCGTTGCCGTCGGGGAGGAACTCCGCGGCGACGGCGTCGGTCTCGGTGGTGGCGACGCGCTGCTCGCCCAGGATGGCGTGGACCAGCAGCATCCCGTCCTCGATCTCGAGCCCACGGCCGAGCTCCCAGGCGAAGTGCGCGCCCTCGCCCCGCCACATCCGGCGCCCGTTGGGCGTGTAGCCGAAGGTGGCGATCGTCTCCTCGCCCCGGCGCGCGATGACGATCCGCCCCGTGTGGTCGCGCTCGAAGCGAACCGCGCCCCGTTCACGCACGCGCCCGGCCGCGTCGTACGCCAGCCGCAGGTCGCCGGCGCCGGTGACGGCGTGGGGCCCCGCGCCATCCTCGCCGTAGCGGTACTCACCGACGTGCAGGGCGCTGGCCTCGCCCCGTGACGAGGATCGGCGCAGCAGCCGGCCGTCGAGGCCGTAGGCGTAGCTCAGCACTTCGCGCTGGGCGGGGACGTCGTGGTCGAGCTCCGCCTCGGTGAGGCGGTAGAGGGCGTCGTAGGCGTAGCGCGCGCCGAGCCCCGCCCCGGGGAAGCGCCCGGCGAGCCCGTCGCGGACCTCCGTGACGTGCCCCATCCGGTTGTAGAGGTAGCCCAGATCCACGAGGGGACCGGCGGCGCCCTCGATCACCCGCCGGACCGTCTGCCGCATGGTGTTGAAGTCGTGCCTCTCGGCTACGCCGTTGGCGAACGTACGGCCGGAGACCTCGGAGAACTCGGTGTACTCGATGGCGTCGACGAGCCCCTCGATGGCCACCGCGCGGTTCTTCCCGTCCCGCTCGTAGGTCAAGCTGACGCCCCCGGGGAAGTGCTCGGCTGCGACCTCGCCCAGGTTGTCGTACTCGGTCCGGGTCTCGATCGTGGCCTCGCCCAGCTCATGGCGCGTGAGGTCGAGGCGGCGGCGGTCGTCGTAGCTGTACCAGACCTGGACCGGCACGCCGGCCACCGGATAGCGGGCGCCGACCATCGCCTCGGCGGGGTGGGCGCAGAGGTCCGGCGGGCACCCGTCGGCCCGGTCGTACTGGAACTCGGCGCGGGTGCCCTCCGGATCGGCCTCGTCCCACGTCGCGATCCGCCGGCCCAGGCTGCCATACGCGTGGCGCAGGGCCACCCCCGTGGCGTCCTCGCTGCGCAGGACGCGCCCGGCCGCGTCGTACTCGACGAGCGTGGTCCCCCGGTCCTCGTCGTCGAACTCGACGATCCGCCCCCGGCCGTCGCGCACCTGGGTGCGCCGATTGCCCTCCGGATCCCGGACGGCGACTACCCGGCCCACGCCGTCGTAGCCGAAGCGCGTGATCGCGACCTCGTCGCCGCCGAGCGGGTACTCGATGGACACCGTCTGGTCGCGCCCGTTGGACCGGACGACGGTGGGGGTGTCGAAGAAGTCGCTCTCCGGGTCCGAGTCCTCCGCGTCGTAGCTCCAGCGGGCGAGGGGCCGGTAGACGCTGCGGCTGACGGAGGCGGTCCCGTAGAGGTCCGCATCCGGCATCGTCAGCGACAGCGCGCGCCCCAGGGCGTCGTAGCGGTGGACGATGGAGGGGACCTGGGGCGGCCGGATCTCACAGTCGCGGGTGTCAGTGACGTGGTCCATGTATTCGCGCGCGGTGCGCCCGCGCACGTCGAAGACCTTGTGTCCCACGACCTGGTAGCGCCCCGGACCGAGGAAGACGCGGTCCTGGAATTTGCGGCCCGCGCTGTCGAAGCACTGGACGTGCTCGCGGTCGGGGAGGCGGCTGTTGCGGACGGTGCGGTCCCGGCGGATGACCTTCGAGACGGGGCCCGAGAAGTCGTACTCGAACTGTGTCGTCGCGGTCTCCATGCGGTCCCCGGGCAGGCTGGTCGCGGTGATCCTCCCCAGCGCGTCGTAGCCGTAGCGCGCCCAGCCGGGCTCGGCCCCCACCCCGGCGACGAACCAGTCGCTGCTCGCGCTCATGCGGCCGATCGTCGGGTCCCATTCAAAGGTCCGTTGCAGGGTGTAGAACCCGTCGCCGTCGACCACCTCGAAGCGCCGGCCTACCACGTCGAGGCCCGTCGGATCGAAGTCCGTGTACATGCGATAGCCAGGGACCGGGCCGGGGGCGATGGGGCTGAGCTCGACGACGAGGTTGCCGTCGGCGTCGTAGCGACCGCGCAGCGCCGGTTCGTGGCGATCCGCGTCGACGCGCTCCACGATGCGCGTCGGCAGGCCCAGGGTGGCTTCACCCAACGGCAGACCCGTGAAGGCTTCACCGTCGTAGTAGGTCTGTGTCTCGGTGTGCTGCGCGCCGTTGGCGGTCGCGCGCTTGCGCTCCCGCGAGACGAGGCCGACGATCCAGGGCCCGGCGGCGTTCGGCGCGACGTACTCGCGCTCGATGAAGAGCTCGTCCCCGGCGCAATCGCCGCCGCACGGACGTCCCACCAGCTCTGGATCGCATGCCCCGCAGCCGGCGCCGATCTCCGTCACCCCCAGCTCCGACGTCAGGGTCGCGTTGCCCCAGGCGTCGTACTGCCAGGTCGTGCGGACGACGGCGTGCTCGTCGGCGTCGGCGCCTTCGAGCAAGGTGATGGTCTGGGCGGTGCGGCACAGGTGGCGCACCGGGCGCTCGAGACCTGCGACCCCCGCGAGCTCGCAGTCGGCGTACTCCGTCTCCTCGGTCTGTAGCGGCGCGTCGTCACCCTCGGCGTAGCTCTCGGTGCCCAGCAGCAGCCCCGCGCGGTAGGGGTCGTCGGCCCCCAGCTCGTAGCGTTCCACGCGCCGGAGGCCATCGTGGTGGGCGTCGCCGTCCACGACACGCTCGACGACGGAGAAGCCGCGGAACTGCTTCTCCTCCGGGTCGTAGTAGCCGTCGCGGTAGTCGAAGTGGGTGGTCTCTGTCAGCTCGGTGAGCGGATCGGTGGTCGTCTGACCCGCCACCATGGCCATCGCGAAGGGTGGCGTGCGCGCCCACGGCGTGCGGGCCTGGAGTTGGGCCGCCGTCACGTACTCGACGTCGGTCTGGACGCCGTAGTTGTCGATGACGCGCGTGAGCAGGTTGGGCCGCAGGGGGAAGAGCTCCAGGTAGGTCACGTCCCCCGCCGCCGTCACCCAGACGACGTCGTCGGAGCCCGAGCCGTTCATATCGGCGAAGAGCACCGTCGTCTGGTCGACGCGCTGGGGCAGCGGTCCCTCGTCGGTCTCGCGGATCACGGCGGGGGCGTCGAAACGCTGCCCGCCACGGTTGAGGGCGAAGCGCACCTCGTCGGCCAGCACCAGCACGAGGTCGTCGAGGGAGTCGCCGTTGAGGTCCTCCAACTCCACGGAGTCGATCTCTGCGTCGTTGAAGGGCAGCCCGTCGACGAGGCGCCACTCGGACCAGCGGCCGTAGCCCAGGTTGGCGCGGTAGCTCAGCTCGCCGGGTCGAAGCAGGACGGGATCGAGGAGGCCGTCGCCGTTGAGGTCCGAGAACTCGAGGCGCTGATCGGCGAAGCCGGCGCCGATGTTCTCCACCGCCTCGTCGAGGGCGAAGCCGTCGGCGCCTCGGTTGGCGTAGATCTGGGTGATGATCTCGCTCGATCGCACGACGTCGATGCGGCGGTCGTTGTCGTAGTCGAGGAAGCGGACGTGCGTCAGCTCTTCGGCGCCCACCGCGAACTCCTCGCCGAAGTCGGGCAGCGGGCCCACCGCCTCGAGGGCCTCCCGGGACCAGTCCCCGGTGCCGCCGTTGTAGAGGACCTCGCCGGTGCGCACGTTGACCAGATCGGCGCGCCCGTCGCCGTCGGCGTCGAGGGTCTGGGTGTAGGGCGAGGCCAGCTCGTGCCCCGCGCGGTCCCCCACCTCGCTCTCGACGACCCGGGCGAAGTCGTGGCGTCCGTCGGCGGCCAGCCGCCCGAGGTGTATTCGGTGGGGCCCCGGCTGGGAAGTGTCGACCATGTCGGGGAGCGCGTCGCCGTTGATGTCGATCAGCGTCGCGTTCCCTGCCCCGAGGTTCGCCCCGATGGCGCCCATGTGGACGAGGAGTGGGGCCTCACAGGCCTCGACGCACACCCCGCCCAGCGCCGTGGACCAACTGAAGGACAGACGGATTGGCAGCGGCGCGTCGTCCACGCCGAATTGCTCCACCGACGCGAGTCGGGACAGTCCCCCGGAGGTGTCGTAGGGTTCGTAGGCCAGCGCGTATCGGCGAAACTGCTCGCCCTCCGCCCAGGCCGTCACCCCCACCAGGCGCTGGTCGGTGACCTCCTCACGCCCGCTGCGCGCGTCGGCGACGAGGTCCTCGCGGGGCTCGTAGTCGAAGGTCACCGACGCCGCCGGCGGACCCGCCGTGAAGACGTAGTCCAGGCGGCTCAAATAGGGCAGCCCGCCGGGGACGATGTAGTCGGCCACCATTCGGTGCCCGAAGCGGTCCCGGGCCTCGACCAGGTGCCACCGGAACACGCCCGCGCCCCCCTCGACCCGGGCCGCACCGACCCGCTCCCCCGCCGGCGTGGCGCCGAAGAATTGCACCACGCCGTTGGCCAGCTCGACCCGCCAGAAGCCGCCGTCGTCGAAGCGCTCGTGCCAGTGGTAGCGGGCGAAGCCCTTCTCGAAACGGGCTCGGTAGCGCGCCGGCTCTCCGTCATCGAGGCGCACCAGCTCCTCGCCGCCGAAGACGAAGACATCGGAGTCGTCGTAGCGGGGCAGGCCGCGGTTCGTGAACCGCTCCACGAAGGGTTGAGTGAAGCTGAAGCCCATGCCGACGACGGAGTTCCCGGACATCGAGTTGTAGTCGAGGGACAGCGCCGGGGTGGCGTCGGGGAAGCCCTTGACGACCTCGATGGGCACGCCGTAGGTCATCGCGCCCATATTCCCGGTCACGGCGGCGTTGTCGCCGACGCCCTCGAGGGAGCCGGGGCCCTCGGGCAGGCTGACGCGATCGTCGCTGACCCCGGTCTGGGCGAGGCCCGAGAGGGGGAGGGTCAGACAAAGGACGACAAGACTCCGCATCGCGACCTCGCTAGGGATAGCGGTCGGTCGCCGATGCACTCCCCGTGCCTGCGTCAGCGGTGCGGGTCGCCGTCCAAAGCGCGACCCCAGGCGTCCAGTTGGTCCCCGGGACGCCGTGGGAGCGTACAGTTGGACACCGGTTCACTCGCAGCCGTCTGCACCCACCGCGTAGTGAATCGTCGAGCCGTCGAGCCAGGTCAACGCCAGCACGCCGTCGGCGTGCCGGGCGAGGTCCAGCTCCCGGTTCGGGCCCATGTGGAGCGTGGACGGCTCGCTCACGCCGCGCAGCATCTCTTCGAAGCGCCGCGTGGTGATCGAATCGCCGCGGGCCATCGCCACCAGCCCGCCGTCGGCCCAGGCGGCTACGGCGACCTCGTCGGCCGGTGTGCAGTCCAGCAGCGCCGGGCGGCTCAGGGGTCCGGCGGCCTCGAGCACGACGCCCCAGACCCCGAGCTCGTCGCTCCACACGGCCACCCACCGGGTCTTCTCCGGGGGCACCGCGGCGACATCGACGGCGGTCGGCGTCCGCGTGGCGATGCCGATGATGCTCCCCGAGTTGTAGGGGCCTTCGTCGGGGAAGGCCCGAGCGACGAGGCGTCCGTCGTCGGAGGCGACCGCCATCGCGTGATTGGCGCCACCGGCGATGGCGACCTCGTCGGCGCCGCCGACGGTGACGGTGTCCGAGGGCACGTCCCGGACGCCTGCCTCCCCGGTCTGTTGGATGCGGGCGAGGTGCCATCGGTTGGGGGTCGCGGCCACGGCGACCCGCGCGGCGGTCGACGGCGCCGTCGCTCTGTCCACGAGCGGCTGCGCTTCGATGTACTCTCGGAAGCGGTAGAACGCGCTGTCCCGCGCCGAGTACCACGCCGCCCCGAGGACGTCGCCGCCCGCCCCCGACCGCGTCGCCACCGCGGGCCGGGCGTCTTGTCCCAGCTCCAAATCGCGCTGGTCGTTGAGGTGGGTCGTCTCCCCCGTGACGCCGTCGAGCGCGAGCGGCGTGCGCCGAAGCCGCCGCCCGTCGTCGGACCCGCCGTCCCAAACCAGCACGAAGCCGTCGCCGAAGGCGGCCACCGCGACGCCGTGGGCGTCGAGGCCCGTCGCCAACTCGCCCCCCGCCAGCGGCGCGGCGCACTCGTGGGGCGCTTCGCAGGCGCTCCGATCCGCGTCGGGAGCAGGGCCCACATCGACCGGCGTTGGCGGCCCGTCGGGGCGCACGCGGGCGTCACGCGGCGCGACGCCCTCGTCGGGGATCGGCGCCACAGCCAGGTCGGGCTCCGGCGCCCCGGAGTCGGCCACGGGCTCGTCGGGGAACTCCGCGCAGCCTGGCAGGAGCGAGAGCAGGAGCAGGGTACGCATGACGACACGCTGGCAGATCCAGAAGAACGTCGCTACTCGCCACGAAGAGTGAGACAGTTCTCCCGCTCGAGAGGTCAGGGGGGCGCAGCGTGACAGCGCGCATGCGGATGGCAGACACGGACCCGATGAGGGAGCTCAGATCATGAAGCATCAACACCGTTCTCTTGCAGTGGCCGCGCTCGCGGCGGGCCTCGTCGCCTGCGGCGGCGAGTCGCCGGAGTCCCCCGAGATGGGGACCCTCAAGTCCACCCTGGTGGCGGCCGGCCTCCGACACGATGTGGCCGCCGTGCGCTTCGATGTGCACGACCTCGCGGAGAGCCCGGACGCCAAGTGCGGCGACGACCCCGTCGTCTCGAAGGTGAGCTCGATGGAGGCCGAGGCCCTCCCCGAATGGCTGGCGGGGGACGCCTCCCAGCACGCCTTCGCCGACGGCCTCTTCGTCCTCCAGCCCGGCGCCTACCTGGTCTGCGCCACCCCGCTGCGGGCGGATGGCGAGGACTCCGAGGATTGCGCCCCCGGCGCCGCCATCTTCGGCGTCAACGCGGAGGAGACGACGGAGGACGTCCTCTACCTCCAGTGCGAGGGTGATCCGAGCGGTGGCCTCGACGTCGTCGCCGCCCTCAACGATCCCCCGCACATCGATGACCTCGGGATCGCCCCCAGCAAGTTCATCGACATGTGCGAAGAGGCCGTCATCTCCCTCGAAGCCAGCGATCCCAACGGCGATCCGTTGGCCTACGAGTGGGCGATCCTCGACGGCCCGCCGGACGCCGAGGCGGAGATCGTCGGCATGGGCGCCGAGGTCCTCTTCCGAACCCTGACGATCGGTGACTACACCCTCGAGGTGGTGGTCACGGACGGCCACGGCGGCGAGGCGCGGCTCAGCTTCCCGATCCACGTCTCCGGTCCCGAGTGCGGTGCCCCGGAGGCCGGCGACGTGGTGATCACCGAGCTGATGATCAACCCCAGCGTCGCAGAGCAGCGGCGGCTCGAGTGGGTCGAGGTCTACGTCGCCAGCGGGCCCGTCCTCCTCGGCGGCACCCACTTCGAGAACGCGGAGGGGCTCGGCTTTGATATCGACCGCGAGATCGTCGCCCAGACGGGCACCTACCTGCTCTTCGCCGCGACGGCAGACCCCGGCGTCAACGGCGGCCTCGATCAGGTCGACTACGCCTACGGTCGCCCCCTCATTCTGCGTAACGCCGACGACGAGATCGCCATCACCAACCCCGACGGTGACCTCGTGGACGTGGTCGGCTGGGGTCCGGGCTGGCCCCGTCCGGCCGGGGCCGCCATCCAACTCGATGGCGCCCTCGATCCCGGCGCCGCCGACAACGCCGACGCCGCCAACTGGTGCGCGGCCACCGAGGCGTACGGCGACCGTGGCCTCCTCGGCACCCCCAAGGCGGCCAACACCGCCTGCGAGTAGCCCCTCCGCCCGGCGATCCGGAGCAATAACGCCGGTACTCGTCGGATAAATGGGGTATTGAATGGGGCATACCTCGCTCGTTCGCCCCCGAACACCTCGGTCGTCGCACCCCGATCGCCCTCGGGTGGTTGCTGGGGAGTGTGATGGAGTGCCGCGGGCGCCAGGCTCTGCACGAGAGCCAGCGCCCGGAGGTCCTCGTGTACGCGGAGACGCTCCAGACGCTCCATCGAGTCTCCCAGGCAGGGATGATCGGGGACGCGGGAGATTGGAAGACCCGGCGCAACGATATCATCGAGCTCTGCCCCGACGGTCGACGGGAGGTTCGCTTCCGCACGGTCGAGCCCGAGGCGGCGCCCTCGGCGGTGGCTCAGCTCTGCCGGGGCTACGCCGATGTCCTCAATGAGGGCGCCTGGCCACCACTCCTGGCCGCGGCGAGCTTTGTGCTGGACTTCACCTGTATCCATCCGTTTCGCGATGGCAACGGTCGGGTGTCGAGGCTCGCCACGCTCCTCCTGCTCTACCACGATGACTTCCGGGTTGGCCGCTACATCAGCCTCGATCGGATCATCGAGCAGACCAAGGAGGACTACTACGCCGCCCTCCAGCGTGCCTCCGTGGGTTGGCACGACGGGCAGCATGACCTCGTCCCGTGGTGGACCTATTCCCTCTCGACGGTGCGGCAGGCGTATCGGGAGTTCGAGGAGCGCGTGAGGCTCGTCGCGTCGGGGGCCGGGAGCGAAGAGCGCTCTCGTCCGGGCGGCTCGTCAGCGGCGTGGGCCGCAGCGCCCGGTGGACCAAGGTGGGCTAGGACCGGTCAGCCCAGCAGCTCGATGAGGGTGCCGGCTTCGTCGTGGACCGAGTGGAGGTCATCGCGGTCGATGCGGAGGCCGTCGCGGGCGGCGGCGAGGAGCTTGGGGTCGGAGCGGTCGACGCGGGCGCCGGGTCGGAGGCCTTGGACATCGACGGTGCGCTTGTGCAGGTGGGCGAAGTGCTCGGCGAGGCAGATGACGGCGCCGAGCGGGTTGACGCCGTTGACGCCGCCACCCTCCCTGGGATCGTGGTGACGGGCGACGGCTTGCCGTAGGGGCTTGGGGAGGCCCCAGACGCTACAGAGGATCTGGCCGGCCTCGTCGTGGCAGCCTTGGATGCTGGCCCAGAAGCGGGCGAGTGGTGGGGGAGAGCGGCGGCCCAGGGCGTCTACGATGACGAGGAGCGAGGCGGCGATGCCGACGTCGTGGAGCAGCCCGGCGAGGAAGGCCTTGTTGGGGTCGACGTTGCAGCGGCGGGCGATGGCGTGGGCGATGTGGGCGGTGGCGACGCTGTGGGAGCGGACCGACTCCATGCAGTCGCTGTAGCTCTTGGCGCGGAAGACGCGCATCGAGAGGGCGACCTGCATGACGATGTTGCGCAGGCCGGCGATGCCGAGGCGGGCGACGGCGTCATCGAGGGTGTCGATGGGCAGGCCCCGGGCGTAGACCGGGCTGTTGGCGATGGCCATGACCTTGCCGGAGAGGATCGGGTCCCTGGCGAGGGCGCCGGCCACGCGCCGGAAGTCCGTGTCCGGCATGTTGGCGAGTTGGGAGACCTCCAAGGCGACGCGGGGCAGCATCGGCGGCTGGTAGTCGGGGGCGGAGAAGGTCTCCATCAAGCGCATCAGGAGCTCGCCTGAGTCCGCCTCCAGCAGCTCCGCCGTCGTGAGCTTGAGCTCTCCCTTGCCGTAGTTCGGGTTCGTCGCGTGCATCACCATCTCCCGCAGTCCCCTGCACGAATCGGCCGCCTTGGGGGGCGGGCTTCAATGGCGGGTGGCCCCGCACCCGTCGTATGCTCGCCGGCTCATTCGAGGAGAGGATGTTGATGCCGCGGATCGTGAAGTGCGGGCTCACCCAGGTACACGCGCCGGATTGCTCTGGTCGCGAGATGGCCTCGGTGAAGCGAGAGATGATCGACCTTCATCTGGCCCTGCTGGAGCAGGCCGCCGACGAAGGGGTCCAGATCGTCTGCATGCAGGAGCTGTTCTACGGCCCCTACTTCTGCGCGGAGCAAGACCCGCGGTGGTACGGGATGACCGAGCGCGTCCCCGACGGCCCGACGACCCGGCTGATGCAGGACTTCGCGAAGGCCCACTCGATGGTGCTGGTGGTGCCGCTCTACGAAGAGGCGATGACCGGCGTCTACTACAACACGGCGGCGGTGATCGACGCCGATGGCCGGTACCTGGGGAAGTATCGAAAGACCCACATCCCCCATTGCCTGCCGGCCTATTGGGAGAAGTTCTACTTCAAGCCCGGCGACTTGGGTTACCCGGTCTTCGAGACGCGCTACGGGCGCGTCGGCGTCTATATTTGCTACGACCGCCACTTCCCCGAGGGGGCGCGGGCGCTGGGCCTGGCGGGGGCCGAGATCGTCTTCATCCCGTCGGCTACGACGGCCGGGCACAGCGAGTATCTGTGGAAGCTGGAGCAGGTCTCCCACGCCGTCGCCAATGGTTACTTCGTGGGCACCAGCAACCGCGTCGGCGTCGAGCAGCCGTGGGCCTTCGGCGAGTTCTACGGCACGTCGTACTTCGCCGATCCGCGGGGGAGCATCCTCGCTTGCGGCGCGCGGGACCGGGACGAGCTGGTATGCGCCGAGCTCGACCTCGACCTGATCGAGACGGTGCGCAAGCAGTGGCAGTTCTTCCGCGACCGGCGTCCAGAGGCGTACGGTGCGTTGACGGCGCTCGGCACGGAGTAGCGACATGCCCACCATCGAGTTCACCCTGAACGGCGAGGCGCGCTCGGTCGAGGCGCGCCCGGACGAGTCGTTGCTAGACGTCCTGCGAAACCGCCTCGGCGTGACCTCGCCGAAGGACGGCTGCGCGCCCCAGGGCCAATGCGGCTGCTGCCTCGCGCTGGTAGACGGGCGCCCCAAGGTGGCCTGCGTCTACAAGGCCGCGAAGGTCGACGGCGGGAGCGTGCTCACGCTGGAGGGGGTCCCCGACGCCGAGCGCGAGACCTTCTCCCGCGCCTTCGTGAAGGCGGCGGGGCTGCAATGCGGCTTCTGCATCCCCGGCATCGTGCTGCGCGCCAAGCACCTCCTGGACAAGAACGCCGAGCCCAGCCGGGCGGAGATCGCCAAGGCCATCGACGGCCACCTGTGCCGGTGCACGGGCTATGTGCGCATCATCGACGCCATCGAGTTGGCCGCCCGCGCGCTGCGCACCGGCGAGCCCATCGAGCTCGAGGAAGACGGCGGCGTGGGCGACAACCTGGAGCGCTACCAAGGCCGGGAGCTCACGCTCGGCGCCCGCGACTACGTGGCGGACATCTCGGTCCCGGATCTGTTGCACGGCGCGGTTGTGCTCTCGGAGCACGCTCGCGCGCGCGTCGTGTCGATCGACACCTCCGTGGCCGCCGCGCACCCCGGCGTCTCCGCCGTGGTGACCGCCGCCGACGTCCCCGGCGAGCGCTGGTACGGGCTCATCTATCCCGACTGGCCGGGCTTCGTGGCCGTCGGTGAAGAGACCCGCTGCGTGGGTGACTTCGTGGCGGCGGTGGCGGCGGTGGACGAGCACACGGCGCGGGAGGCGGCGGCGCTGGTGCGGGTGACCTACGAGCCCCTCCCGGCGGCGACCACGCCCGAGGCGGCCATGGCCGACGGCGCCCATCAGGTCAACCCCACCAAGCCCAACGTGATGTCCGCCACCTGCTTCTCCCGCGGCGACGTCGACGCGGCCCTGGCGGCGAGCGCGCACGTGGTGGAGGGCACCTTCGGCACCCAGCGCATCGAGCACCTCTTCCTCGAGCCCGAGAGCGCCCTGACGGTGCCGCGCTCAGACGGCACGCTGCACCTCTACACCCAGGGGCAGGGCGTCTTCGACGATCGCCGGCAGGTCGCGGCCTTCCTGGGGCTCGCCGAGGAGCAGGTCTTTTGCGAGCTCGTCCCCAACGGGGGCGGCTTCGGCGGCAAGGAGGACCTGAGCATCCAGGCGCACTCGGCGCTGTTGGCCCACGTCACGGGGCGCCCCGTCCGGGTGACGCTCAACCGTGAGGAGTCGATCCGCGTCCACCCCAAGCGCCACCCGATCACCATGCGCTACCGCGTGGGCTGCGACGCCGAGGGACGCCTCACGGCCGTCGACGCGAGCATGGTCGGCGACACCGGGGCCTACGCCTCGGTGGGCGGCAAGGTCCTGGAGCGCGCCGCGGGCCACGGCTGCGGGCCTTACCGGGTGGCCAACGCGCGGATCGAGGCCCTGGCGGTGCACACCAACAACCCACCCTGCGGCGCGATGCGGGGATTCGGCGCCAACCAGGCCAGCTTCGCCATCGAGGGCTGCCTCGACATGCTCGCCGCCAAGGTGGGCCTCGACGGCTGGGAGATGCGCTGGCGCAACGCCGTCGGCGTCGGCGACCTCTTCACCACCGGCCAGGTCCTCGAGAAGTCGGTGGGCGTGAAGGCCACGCTGACGGCCGTGAAGGATCGCTACTACGAGGCCCTCGAGGCCGGCCGCGCGGTGGGCATCGCCTGCGGGATGAAGAACAGCGGCATCGGCAACGGGGCGGTGGAGTGGGGGAAGGCGCGGCTCGTCGTGGAGCCCGACGGCACCGTCTCGCTCTACAACGGCTTCACCGAGATGGGGCAGGGCTTGCTCACGATCCTGGTGCAGTTCGCCGTCGAGGTCACGGGGCTGCCGGCCCGCCTGTTTCGGCCCAAGGTGGACGCGACCTTCGCCCTCCAATGCGGGCAGACGACGGGATCGCGCGCGACGCTTCTGGGTGGTCGCGCGGTGGTGGAGGCCGCCAAGGCGATGCGCGCCGCCCTCGACGACGTCGCATCGCTGTCGGAGCTCGTCGGTGAGGTCTATGCGGGCGATGTCTGCATCGATGACACCACGGCGCCGGGGGCCGACGTCGACAAGATCAAGACGCACACGGCCTTTGGCTACGCCACCCAGGTCTGCATCCTCGACGAGGCGGGCCGCATCGACCGCTTCCTGGCGGCCCACGACGTCGGCCGCGCGATCAACCCCGACCTCTGCCGGGGCCAGATCGAGGGCGCGGTCCACATGGGGCTGGGCTTCGCGCTCACCGAGGAGCTGCCCTGCGAAGATGGGATGCCCGTCACCTTCAAGCTGCGCGAGATCGGGGTGCTGCGGGCCCGTGACATGCCGGCGGTGGAGGTGGATCTGGTCGAGGACCACGAGCCCGAGGGGCCCTTCGGCGCGAAGGGCGTGGGCGAGATCGGGCTGGTGCCGACCGCCGGGGCCGTCGCCGGGGCGGTGGCGATGTTCGATGGCCAGCGCCGCTACGTCCTGCCGATGAAGGGGACCCCCGCCGCGAAGGCGATGTCGGTGGGTCGCATCCGCTCGAAGGGCGATCGGGACGCGTGGTCGTAGCCTCCCTGCGCGCGGCCGGCCTCCCGGTCGTCGTCACCCCGCTGCGCGCCACAGCCGACCGCATCGAAGCCACCGGGGAGACCGGGGACGCGGGCCGTCAGGCCGCCCGCGCCCTCGCCAGTCTCGCGCGCGAGGAGGCGGCCCGCGCGAGCGGCGGGATGCGTGGCTGGTGGGTGTTGCGCGCGGAGCGTGCGGAGCGTGCGCCGACGAGCGACGTCTCCTGGGTCACAGGCGCCCTGCGCACCCTGGCCCTCGCCCTCGAAGGGCCCCCGGCGGAGACGCCGGCCCCCGAACCCTCCTCGGATGACCCGGAGGAGTGGGATTCAATCGTCCCTGGCTCCGTGCGCTGGGCGTTGGTCGGCGCCGAATCAGTGGACTGGGCGCCCGACTCGCTGGTGGGTGAGGAGTGGCGGCTCGCCGGCTTGGGCCGCGAGTCGGCGCGCGCCTGGGTCGTCTGGGGCTTCGCGCGATCCGCCGCGATGGCTTGGCGCTGCGTCACGGTCCACGACCCTGACGAGGCCGCGGAGTGGGTCGCCCACGGCTTCTCGCCCGCCACCGTCGTCGCGTGGCGTGACGCGGGCTTCGCTCCCCCCGAAGCCGCGGAGCTCGCCGCCGCCGGCTTTGACTCGGAGCTCGCCGCGGCCACCCGCGACGACGCCGATGCCCGCGAGATCGTAGGCGAGCTGCTCTCGGCCGTACACCCGGAGGCGACGGGCGCGCCGCTCCTCCGCGCGGGCCCCGAGGCGCTCCAGGCTGGCCTGACGCTCGTCGCGGAGCGCTTCCGGCGCGCGGGGCGTATCGGCGAGGCCACGGCGGCCCTCGGGCGCCTCGTCGGCTCGCTGTGCGCGCGGGGCCGGGCGTCCGAGGCGGCGGTGGTCCTGGCGGCGCTGCCCGATCCATCGCGCGTGCTCCAGTCCCGCGTCGCCCTCGCCGGGGGCCTCGCGGCGGGGGTCGAGCACGCCCTCGCGCTGTTGTCCACCGAGAGCGGCGCCGAGGCCGAGCTGCTCCGCGGGGTGGCGACGCTGCGACGGGGCGACGTCCGCGCCGCGCTCCAACACTTCCGAGGCGCCCAGTATCGAGCGGAGGAGTCCCATGAGCTCCGAGTCTTCGCCCTCGCCCGCTACCACACCGGTCACGCCCTCGGCCACCCCGAGGCCCGGGTCTTCTCGGGCGCCGCAGAGGCGGCGACCGTCGCCCTCGCAGACGGCGTCCGGCTCCTGTCCGCCTCCGACGCCCCCCGCGATCTAGGGGCGGCCCACCTCGCCTTGGCCCGGCTGTCCTTGCGCCGACGTGATCGGGAGGCCACCGCGCGCCAGGACGTCGCCATCGAGCACCTGCACGCCGCCCTCGCGGCGCTCACCGCGGCCCACGCGCCGGAGCATCGCGGGCAGGCCCACCTGCTGCTGGGCACCGTCCTTCAAGAGCGGTCGACGCTGGGGCGCGGCGAGACGCTGGCGGAGGCGAGGGCGCACTTGCGCGCCGCCCTGCGCCTGCTACGCGACCCCAGCGAGCGCGAGGAGGCTCGCCGCGCGCTGGACGCGGCGACCGAAGCCTGAAGAGGTGTCCTTGGCTGGCGAATCCGTGGTTCGAGGACGCCTCTCGCGGGCGCAGGAGCTTTAGGAGCTGGTCGTGCTTCCAGTCGCGTTCGGGGTAACCTGGGCGCATGAGTTGGTTCAGCAAGATCATGGGAGGCAAGCCCCGCCTCGTCCCCGCGATCGAAGAGGGCGATCTCGCGAAGGTCGGGCGACTGGTGAGGGACGGAGCCGACGTCAGCGCCGTCGACCGCAAGGCTGAGATGACGCCGCTGGTAGCGGCGGTGTTGGTACAGAGCCGCGAGATCATGGACGTCTTGATCGGCGCTGGCGCCGATCTAGATGTCCGTCAGGAGGGTGGTCTGACCGCCCTGGACTATGCGCTACACGACAACGATGAGATCGCCATGCTGTTGCTCGAACGCGGCGCGACACCATCCGCCGGCGCGCTCGCGACCGCGGCTGGCGCGGGCTTGCTCGGGGCGTGCGGCGCATTGCTCGAACATGGCGTAGACGTGAACGAGGCCGACGAGTTCGGCCGTACCGCGCTCATCGCCGCGTGCGCGAACGGCGAGGTCGAGTTCGCGCGGTCGCTGCTCGATGCCGGAGCGGATCCAAGGGCCCGCGACGAGGATGGCGAGTCGGCGCTGAGCGCTCTGGTCTCCCGGGCGGGGGGCTGGGGCTTTCAGGACCAAGTCGCGGGTGCCGTGGGCGAGCACAGCGGCGGAGGCTTGCGCGGGCTCAGTGCGATGATCGAGAGCGTCGTGGAGATCGGCCAGGCCGCAGACGCGCAGACGGAGGCGCGGCTTCCCGAGGGCTACCTGGAGCTCCTGCGTGGACTCATCGCCTGCGGCGCCGATGTCGCCGCCAAGGACGATTCGGGATGCACGCCGTTGCTGTTCGCGGTGACGGCGAAGCTCCCCGCCGAAGTCGTGAAGCTGCTGCTCGAAGCCGGCGCTGATCCCGACGCCGCCGACCGGGACGGCGCGACCGCCAGGGCCGCCGCGGCGGACCATCCAAACGCGAAGGTCCGCGCGCTCTTCTGAAGAGGTGTCCGTCAAGCCATATCTGGCTTCCGCGGACTCCCTACCACTCCGCCAGAGTTGAGGGCCGCGAGGGGCGAGGTCAGGGACCGCCCGCCCCGCCCTGCTCGACATCTACGGACACCTCTCGAGCGCGTCACGCCGCGTCCCAGAGGGCGCGGGGGTAGTGTTGGTGGATGAATCGGTCCTTGGTGAGCAGCGGTGCGCCTTCGAGGTCGGCTTGGGCCACGATGAGCCGGTCAAAGGGATCCCGCGTCCAGGCTGAGGCGAGCGCGCGCTCCACGACTCGATGGAACGGGGTGTCCGCGACGCAGAGGTCACCGCTTCCGCGCAGCCCGGCGAGGGCGTCCTCCGCGGGGAGCCTCACCCGCCCGATCTCGTAGAGGTACTGCATCTCGAGGACGACCATCGGGGACACCCCCAGCTTGGACCCCTCGATCGCCTCCCGGGCGCGCTCGGGGAACTTGTCGGTGAGCCCCGCGACCAGCCACACGGCGGCGTGGGTGTCGAGGTAGATCAAGGGCGCCACTCGCCGGACCAGTCCAGGTGCACGAGATCATCCGGGTCACCCACGATGTAGTCGAGCGTGGGCAGCCGCTCCAGCTTGGACCGAGGTTGGTCGGGTATGATTCGTAGGACGCGACCGCGCCGAACGACCTCGACGGGGACGCCCGTTTCGAGGACCCGATCCAGGATGTTGTAGATGTCGGTTCGGAGCTTCGAGGCAGTCAGCGGCATGGGCACCTCCACGTAGCGATGCTAGCGGGGACACGTACGTACGCCAAGTTGTGGGCGTACGTGTTTGTGTCGCACGACCCTGACGCTCGACTACCAGTCATCTGGTCGTTCTGCCTGCCGCACCGCCCGGGGCCAATCGCGGCATCGTTGGGGTACTATCCGCGGGCCTGGGAGGGCGAGCGGTGTCGCGATCCATCTCCTACAGCACGGTGGGCATGCAGCGGCGCGCCGGTGATCTCGATGGCGCCGAGGCGACGCTGCGGGCCCTGGTCACGCGTCGCCCCGACGAGTTGGCGGCGCTCCTGGGCCTGGCGGAGGTCCTCGTCGAGCGGGCTCGTCGGGCCCCCGACGATGACGAGGCGCGGGCAGAGGCGCGCATGATCGAGGCCCGCGCCCAGGCACGGCGCGAGGCGCTCTTCACCGGGCTGCGCGGCCCGAGCCCCGGCCCCGGGCTCGAGGCGTTGGAGGAGGCGAGCGTCGTCCGGCGCGACGACCTCGCGCTGCTGTGGGACGTCGCCTCCGCGTGTCGGGAGACGGGGCAGCTCTCCGCGGCGGCCCGGGCGTATCGGCGCTACATGGTCGCCCGCGCCGACGACCCGCGCGGGTTCCATCTCCTCGCGGCGGTGGGGGGCGTGAAGACGCCGTCGCGCGCTGACGACGACTACGTCCGCGCCCTCTTCGATCTCGAGGCGGGGGCCTACGACGAATTGCACGAGGCGGACCTCGCCGCGCGCCACGTCGCTCGGGCCGCCGAGGAGGCCTTCGCGCGCGCCGCCCCCGAGGCCGGTCGTGAAGGCCACCGCGGCCTGGACCTCGGCTGCGGAACGGGGCGCTGCGGGGCACATATACGGCCGCTGCTGCGCACGCTGCGTGGCGTCGATCTAGCCCCGCGCTTGCTGCGGGGCGCGCGTCACCGCGGGTGCTACGACCAACTCTTCGAGCAGGAGAACGGCGCCTTCCTGCGCAAGACGCGGGCGAAGTTCGAGCTCGTGTGCGCCGCCGACGTCTTCCCGTGGACCGGCTCCCTCGCGCCCCTGTTGCAGATGCTCGGGCGCAAGGTGGTGGCCGGCGGCTACGTGGTCTTCACGTGTGAGGCGGGCCGCGAAGAGGTGCAGCTCGAGACGAGCGGCCGATTCACCCATCCCCCCGGGCACCTCGAAGAGGTCGCCGCGGGCCTCGGCTACGAGGTGGTGTCGCTGACCGACGTCGCCCTCGACGCCGAGCGCCGGGGGCTGCTCGCGGTGCTGCGCCGATGAGGGCTCGATGGCCGTGACCCTCATGCTGGTACCGCTGCTCGCGATGCCGGTCTCGCTCCAGACCGCCCCCGGCGCCCCCAAAGGGTGTCCCAGCGCCGAGGCGCTGCGCGCGAAGGTGGCCGAGGTGACGGACGCGGCGACCTTCGAGGCGCAGGCGGAGACGCGCATCGAGGTGCGCATGTCCGAAGCCGATCCCGGCCTCGAGGCGCGAGTTCACCTCTGGCGTGGGGGGGCGCGGGTCGGGGAGCGCACGCTGTCGGTGCCGGTCCGGGACTGCGACGAGCTGGCGTCGGCGGTGGCGCTGCACGTGGCGATCGTGGCGGATCCCCGACAGGGACTCCCCCCGGTGACCACGGTGCCGCTCCACACGGAGGCGCGGGTTGGCGCGGGCGTCGCGGGGGGGCTGACGCCGGGGCTCACGGCGCGCTTCGGCGGTGGGTTGGCGCTTCGGCGTGGGCGTTGGTCCGGCGAGCTCGATCTCCGCTACGCCCTCCCCTCCGACGTGGCGTTTGGCGGGGGATCCGTGTCGGTCGACCAACTCGCCCTCGAGCTGGCGGCGTGCGCACACCTCGGTCGCTATCAGGGCTGCGCCCTGGGGCTCGGCGGATTGCAGCGCTACGAGGGGTCGGGCTTCGACGCGGCGAACCACGCGAGCCGCTTCGCCGCCCTCGGGCTGGGGGTGCGTGTGGGGACTCGATGGTCCGTGTCGGACACGCTCCGCGTCGTGCTGCGCCTCGACGTGTTGGCGTCGCTGCACGACGTGACGCTGCGGGTCGATGGCGAGTCGGCGTGGCGCAATCCGCCTGTCTCGGCGACCGCCGGCGTCGACGTCGGCCACGTTTTCTAGGGCGCGCGTGACGGATTGGCGCAGCCCACGACAATAGAAGGTGTGCAGTCCGCCCTCGCCGAGTCCATGCCCCCGACGCCAACCTTCGAGGCGGTCTACCGCGACAACTACGCCCACGTCTGGCGTGGCCTGCGCCGGCTCGGTGTCCCCGACCGCGACATCGAGGACGCCGCCCACGAGGTCTTCGTGGTGGTCCATCGGCGACTGGGGGACTACGACCCCGCGCGCCTCATCCGTCCGTGGCTGACGGGGATTTGCTACCGCGTCGCGCTGGCCGAGCGCCGCCGCGCGCGCAATCAACGGGAGCGCCTGGGGGCTCCGGCGGACCTCGACCGCCGCGTCTGCGGGCGCGACGGACCGGAGCAAGACGCGCACCGCCGGGATCGCCGGCGGCTGGTGATCGACGCCTTGCAGACCCTCGACGCCGATCGCCGGCTCGTCTTCGTGATGCACGAGCTCGATGGGGTGGCCTGCCCGGAGATCGCGCGCGCCATCGAGATCCCGCTGAACACCGTCTACTCGCGGCTACGCGTCGCCCGTGCCCGCTTCGCCGAGGCGGTGAAGAACCTGAGGAGCCCGTCATGAGCGAACCCGAGAGCTGGGCCGATCCCGAGCTGGAGGCGCTGCTGGACTGCGAGCGTGAGGCGGTCCCTCCGCAAGGGTCCGCCGAGCGGGTCCTGACGCGGGTGCTGACCACGGTCGCGGCCCCGGCCGCGGCGGTGGTGGCGAGCGAGGTGGTGTCCGGCGCGGCCCACGCGGCGGGGGCCACCGGGGCGGCGACGGCGGCGGCGACTGTCGGCGGCGTCTCGAAGGTGCTGCTGCTGGTGGGCGTCGTCGCGGTGGGGGGGACGACGGCCTACGTCTCGACGCGCGAGGCGCCCCCGGTCGAGGATCCGCGGCCCGCGCCGGTGGCGGCGGCCCCGGCGCTGCCGGCCGTGGTGGCCCCCGCCCCAGCGGTGGACGCGGGGGTGGCGATCGCCCCGCAGCCGGACGCGGCGGCGCCGAAGCCGGAGGTTGTGGAGCGCGTGAGGCCGAAGCGGCGCGCCGCCCGTGTCCGTCCGCGTCCGCTCCGTCGGCGACCGCCGCCGGTGGCCGAGCCCGAGGTGGAGCCGGAGCTCGCGCCGACGGAGGTGGTCCGCGTCGAAGACGAGCCCGAGGCGGAGCCGCCAAAGCCGAGGCCAGAGCCAAAGCCACCGGCCCGCGCGGCCCGCCTGGCCGCGGAGCGTGCCCTGCTCCAGCGGGCCCGCGCCGCCATCGCGGGCGGCGCCCATCGGCGGGCGCTGGTCGCCCTCCGAGACCACGCGCGACGCCACCCGCGAGGCGCGCTCATGGAGGAGCGCGAGGTGCTCACCATCCAGGCGCTGGCGTTGACGGGGCGTGGGTCCGAGGCGCGGCGCCGCGCCGACTGGTTCCGGCGCGCCTTCCCGCGCAGCACGCTGCTGCCCGCGGTGGACGCTGCGCTCAGGCGGTGAACCCTACCGCGCGGCGGAGCTCGAAGTAGGCGTCGGACATCGCGAAGCTCACGAGGGCGTCGATCCGATCGCGATCGTCGACCAGCGAGGCCGCCGCCCCGAGATCCGCCGCGAGCAGCAGCCCGACGCGGTCGGCGGCGAGATCCGTCGCGTTGAGCCACCGGTCGAGGTCGTGTACCCCCGCCGCGTCTCGGTCGAGGGTCTCGAGGAGCCCACGCAGCGTCGCGCCGTCGGCCTCCGTCACCGCGTCGAAGGGCGCCACCCCGAGGGCCACCGCTCGAATGAGGGCGCCCAGCCGCCCGCGCGCCTGCTCGCGGGTCCCGTCGAGGGCGGCCAGCATGTGCTGCTGCGCCAGCAGGTAGACGGACCGACCGCAGAGGAAGGCGAGCTGGGCGGGAGAGAGCTCGTCGGCGACATCCGGGGCGACCGCCAGCGCCGGGCCGCCGTGGATGACGGCGCGGACGCCGTGTCCGGCGGGGGCACGGACGCACGCCGGTGGCTCGACGCCGAAGACGCCGGCGGCCTCGGCGAGGGCGTGGAAGAACGCGCTGCCGGGGGTGGGCTCCAACCGCTCCAGGGCCGCTTCCGACTCGAGCGAGGGCAGCGCATAGGGCGTCGCCACGAGGAAGAAACGGTCCAGGATCGCCGACTTGGACGGCGGATCGATGGACGCCCAGGCGTCGTCGGGGAGCGGGCCCATCCCCCCGGGGACGCCGCCCTCGCGCGCCTCGCAGAGCGCCGCTTCGTCGGCGTCGGCGCGTCCCCTGAAGCCCAGGGCGTGGGCCACGCACCACGCGCCATCCTCTTCACCGGCGGCTCGGAGCAGCCGGAAGAGGCGATGCGCTGGGGCCGTCCCGTGGGGAGACACAGCGAGGGCCCGCCACGTGTGTTGTAGGGCGCGCTCCAGATCGCCTTCGTGCTCGAAGAGCTCGGCCAGATCGGTGTGGGTCGCGGCGTCGTCGGGGGCTCGCGCCAGGGCGGCGCGAAAGAGACGGATCGCATCGGCGGGATCCGCCGTCGCGTTGAGTCGGCCCAGGCGTCGGGCGAGGCCCGCGACGAGGTCCGCGTCGAGATCGGCCTCGGTGGCGCGGTGGAGCATACGGCGCAGGGCGGCCGTGTGGCGCTCGGCGTCGTGGGCCAGCATATCGTCCAGCGCGCCGAAGGCCTCCCACATGCCGGGGTCCGCCTCGAGGGCGCGCTCGAAGGCCTCGGCGGCGGCGTCGGTGTCTTCGAGCCGGTCCCGCAGGATCTCCGCGGCGGCGAAGGCGCGGCGCGCTTGCCCACGCGGGTGGGGTTCGACGTCGGCGAGCTCCAACGACAGGCGCGCGACCTCCGGCCAGTCCCGTCGCTGGCGCGCGAGGCCCAGCAGCTTCTCGGAGACGTGCGCTCCTCCCGTGGCCTGGGCCGCGGCGTAGGCTTCCGCGGCCCCCCTCGGATCGGCGGCGTGCTCGCGTAGGATGTCGCCCAAACGGACCAGCCGCTCGGTGCGCTCGGCCTCATCCGCGGCGGCCTCGATCTGGCGCCGGCAGACGGCGGCGGCGCTCACCCAATCACCGGTCTCCTCATGGAGGGCGGCGAGCCCCGCGAGGGCCTCGCGGTGCCGGGGATCGTGGGCCAGCGTTTGCTCGAAGAAGGCCTCTGCCCGGCCCGGGACGCCCTGGAGCTGCTTGATCATCCCCTGGCGGAAGGCGATCTCCGCCAGCGTCTGCGGATCGAGGGTGTCCCGGTGGTGAAACAGGAGGGTCTGATACACGCTCAGCGCTCGGTCCCAGCTCTGGCGCCGGAAGAGCTGCCGGCTCATCCCCAGCAGCGCGTCTCGGTTCGTCCCGTCGATCTCGAAGGCGGCGCGGAGCTGGTCGAAGGCCTCGTCGTGGGCGCCCGTCGCCTCGTCGCAGGCGGCGGCGCGCAGGTGGAGCGCGAGCCGCTCGGAGGGGGGGGCGTCGTCGCGCGCCCCCAACACCAGCGCGTACATCTGGCGCGCCTGGGGCCAGCGACGTTGTGCCCACCACGCGTCGGCGAGGCGCTCCGCGGCGACGTCCTGGCTGGGATCGATCTCGACGGCGTGCTCGTAGTAGGCCAGCGCCCCGCTGGAGTCGCTGAGGCGCTCGGCGTGCAGATCCCCGAGGCGCACCAGGGCGTCCCCGTAGTCTCCCGGCTCCGTCGCGTGCTCGGCGCGGGCGCGCAGGACGTGGGCGAGACGGTCCCAGTCGCCGTGCTGCTCGTGGAGCTCCGCGAGGGCGTCGAGGGCGGCGGGGTGCCCCGGGGCGTAGAGCAGCGTCTCGTGGAGCCGGCGCATCGCCCCCGCCGGATCGTCTAGCTCGGTCAACAGGAGGCGCCCGATCCGGCACCAGCGCTCGACCCGGGCTCCCGCGTCGTCGGGCCAGTGGACCTCCCGGCCGAGCAGCTCGACGCAGCGCTCGAAACGCTCGGCCCGGGCGCACAGATCGACGAGGCTCGAGACCGCCTCGGTGTGCTCGGGGGCGATGGCGACGACGCGCTCCAGGCTCTCGATGGCGCCGCGCAGATCGTCGACCTCGTCGCGCTGCACGGCGGCGAGGGCCAGCAGCGGCTCGACGGCGGGGGGCGCCTCGCCGAGGGCTTCGATGTGCTGGGCGTAGACGGCCGCGAGCTCCGTCCATCGCGACTCCGCCGTCAGCAAGACCCGGAGCCGCTCCACCGTGTCGGTCCGGCGCGGCGCGAGGCGCAGCAGCCGCCAGCAGGTCTCCACGAGGTCCGGGCCGGGGGGCTGGGTGTCGGCGAGCCGCGTCAGGAGCGCGATCTGGTCACGCTCGTCCCGCGTCGGGAGCGCGCGGCGGTAGAGCTCGGCGAGGTCCGCGGGGCGTTCGAGCTGGGTCAGCAGCACCTCGGCGGGCCCCAGAGCATCGCGGCTCCCAGGGTCGTCGTCGAGGACGGCCAGGTACGCCGCCAGCGCGCGCTCGGGATCGTCGAGCTGCGAGCGGCAGAGGCTCCCCACCCGGAGGCGTAGGGCGATGCGCTCCTCGCTTGTCTGTGCGAGGCCGACGCGACGGTCGAGGAGCGCGGCGAGGTCGGCCCAGCGCTCGAGGTGCCGGAAGAGGCGCCCCAGGGCGTCGAGGTTCGCGGGGGCCTCCACGCCGAGGTCGACGACCTCCATCCGAACCGCCGCCGCCTCCGTCTCCGCGTCGGGCTGCGCTTCGAGGGCGCGCGCCAACCGCAGCAGGAGCGCGGCGTGCTCGTCGGGATCGAAGGCGCGGGCGGCGTGGGTCCGCAGGACATCGGCGAGCTCGACCCAGCGACCCGTGCGCTCGAGCAGCGCCTCCAGCCGATCCAGGGCCCCCGCGTCGTCGGGCGCCTCGATCAGGACCCGCCGCAGGTGCATCACGGCCAGCCCCACGGCGTCGCCCTCGCACCACTCGGCGAGGCGCCGCCACAGCGGGGCCGTGTCGCCGCGGGACCGCGCGGCGACCTCGGTGTAGAGCGCGATCAGGGCCTCGGGA
Source organism: uncultured Nannocystaceae bacterium (assembly GCA_964402225.1). Classification (GTDB taxonomy): domain Bacteria; phylum Myxococcota_A; class Bradymonadia; order UBA7976; family UBA1532; genus CAYOBQ01. The sequence continues at coordinate 55,254 of CAYOBQ010000007.1, forward strand.
GCCTGCACGGCCGCCGCCAGTCGGCGGAGCTCGTCCCCGAGCCGAGCGTCGTCGCCGGTGCGCTCGAAGCCACGCCCGAGCAACACCAGCGCGCCTCCGACGTCCCCCGCGTCCTCGCGCAGCGCGGCGGCGCGCGCGTGCAGCTCGACGTGCTCCTCCGGGTCGTGGCTCCAGCGCGCGCGGTCGAGCAGCAGCCCCACGAGATCATCGTGGCGGCCGGCGTCTGCGTAGAGCCTGGAGAGGCCGTCGAAGGCGTCGAAGTCGTCGGGCTGGCGGTCCAGGACCGCCTCGTAGGCGCGCGCGGCCCAGCCGGGATCCCTCAGCTCCGACTCCGCGAGCTCGGCGAGTTGGAACAGCGTCGCCACCTGCCACATGGGATCGCCCACGGCGGCGACCTTGCGCTCCAGGGCTCGCGCGGCGCCGCGCCAGTCTCCCTCCTCGGAGCAGCGGGCGACGGTGGCGTCCAGGGCGTCGACGCTGGCGCCCTCCGACGGCAGGGGGAGCGGCTTGCGTCGCAGCGCGCGGCTCGCCTGGGCGGCGGAGGAGAAGCGGTCCGAGGGGGCCTTCGCGAGGCAGCGTTCGACGGTGGCCGCGAGGGCCGGCGCGTCCAGCTCCGTCAGCTCCGGCGGTGGCGTCTCCCGGTGCGCCCGCGCCAGCTCGCCGTAGCCCACGCCGTCGAAGGGCGGGTGCCCCGCCAGCATCCAACCCAGGAGGAGCCCGATCTCGTAGACGTCCGTCGCCGGCGTCGGCTCGGCACCTCGAAACAGCTCGGGGGCGACGTGGTGCAGATCGGCGCGGGCGATGCCCGGGACGTGCGCCGGCAGGCGGTCGAGGGCCAACGCGTGGCGGGCCCCGACCACCGCCAGCCGCGCGCGCTCGCGGCCCGACCAGTCGCGCTCGACCAAGACGTTCTCGGGCTCGATGGCGCCATGGACCACGCCGGCGGCGTGGAGCGCGGCTGTGGCCGCGAGGAGGTCCTGGGCCAGGTGGATCGCCCGCCCGGTCGAGAGCGGGCCGTCCTCCAAGAGCTCCGCGAGCGGCGTCCCCGCGCACCACGGCTCGATGAAGTACGCCAGGCTCCCGTGGCGGCCGGTGTGGAGCGCTGGCAAGAGCCCAGGGTGTCGCACCTCGGCGGCGCGCGTGGCGTCCCGGAGCGCGGCCGAGCCGTCGGCGTCGGGGTGCAACACCACCAGGGTGACGGGACCCAGGCGGAGCGCGTCCTGGGCCCGCGACACGGACAGGGCCGCCGTCCGGCGCACGACCCGCTCCACGTAGAAGCGATCGTGCAACGTCTGACCCGAGAGGTCGGGGGGGCCCAGCGTCGCGGCCCGCGGCGCTCCGCAGCGAGGGCAGAAGCGATGCTCGGCAGAGACGTCCGTCCCGCACCGACCGCAACCGTTCGCTCCCATCGCGCCGCTCCGTCCTCGATGGGGCATTCAACCGCCTCGGGGGCTGGCCGTCGACCCCTCGGGGGCATAGCCTCTCAGGATGAAGACAATCGTGACGATATCGGCTTCGTTGCTGTTCGCGATCGGCTGCGCCTCGGCGCCCCCGCGGCTCGATCCCTTCGACGAGCCCGCCTTCACCGCGGTGGCCGCGGACATGGCGCGGGACCTGACGGCCCACCCGCTCTCGGTGAGGGCGCCGCTGCTCCTGGAGGTGGACACGCCGAAGGGCAAGTTCGAGCTCTCCTTGAAGGGCGCGTGGCAGTGGTGCGTGGACCACGCGGACGAGTGCGACGCGGGGACGCAGCGCTATCTGAGGCAAGCCTTCGACCGCCTGGCGATTCAGGACTGACGGAGGCTACGGCGCCGGGTCGGGCGGCGCCATGCCGCACGTGACGCTCCGACAGCCGCCCGGGGTCAACCCCTTCAGAGCCGCCGGCATTCGGTCAGGCCAGCACCGAAGAGAGCCATCGCTCGGCGCCGCCGACGTCGATGCCCTTGCGGGCCGCGTAGTCGGCGAGCTGGTCTCGCCCGATTCGCCCGAGGCCGAAGTAGCGGGCCTCGGGGTGGGCGAAGTACAGGCCGCTGACCGACGCCGCCGGGCGCATTGCGTAGCTCTCGGTCAAGGAGATGCCGACGCGGGCTTCTGCGTCGAGCAGTCGGAAGACCGCGCCCTTCTCGCTGTGGTCGGGGCACGCCGGGTAGCCGGGGGCGGGGCGAATGCCCCGGTAGCGCTCGGCGATCAGCGCGTCGGTGTCGAGGGACTCGTCGGGGGCGTAGCCCCACAGCACCCGGCGGACCCGCTCGTGCAGGTACTCGGTGGCGGCCTCGGCGGCCCGGTCGGCGATGGCCTCGAGCATGATCGCCCGGTAGTCGTCGTGATCTGCCTTGGCCGACGCGACGAGGGCCGCCACGCCGTGGCCCGTGGTGACGGCGAAGGCGCCGAGGAAGTCCCCCTCGGCGGCGACGTAGTCGGCGAGGCAGCGGTTGGGCTGACCCGCGGGGCGACGCATCTGTTGGCGCAGCGTGTGTAGCCGCGTGGGGCCCGTCTCGGTGCTCAACTCGATGTCGTCGCCCACGCGGCGGGCGGGCCAGAAGCCGACGACGGCGCGAGCCCGGAGGTCGCCGGAGGCGCACAGCTCGTCGAGGAGCGTCCGGGCGTCTCGCAGCAGCTCCCGCGCGTGGGCGCCGACCGTCGCGTCTTCGAGGATGTCCGGGTACCGGCCCGCCAGGCTCCAGGTGCGGAAGAAGGGCGTCCAGTCGATGTAGGGACGCACCGTCGCGAGATCGACATCGATCGTGCGCACCCCGGTGTAGGAAGGGGGGCAGGCCACCCCGGCGGGATCGATCTCGAGCGCGTTGGCTCGCGCCTCGGCGAGCGGCACGGTGCGGCTGGTGCCGCGCTCGTGGCGCTCGCGGATCTCTGCGAACTCGGCGCGGAGCTCGGCGGCGTAGACCTCGCGCTCGCGGCCGGTGATGCGCGCCGTCACGCCGACCGCGCGCGACGCGTCCAGGACCTGGACGACCGGCCCCTCGTAGGCCGGCGCGATGCGTAGCGCGGTGTGCTTCCGCGAGGTCGTGGCCCCCCCGATGAGCAGCGGCACCTCGAAGCCCTGGCGCTGGAGCTCGCTGGCGACGCGGACCATCTCGTCGAGGGACGGCGTGATGAGCCCCGACAGCCCGACGACGTCGACGTCGTGCTCGCGGGCGGCGCGAAGGATGTCACAGGCGGGGACCATCACCCCCAGATCGATGACCTCGTAGCCGTTGCATTGCAGCACGACGCCCACGATGTTCTTGCCGATGTCGTGCACGTCGCCCTTCACGGTGGCGAGCAGGATGCGGCCGGCGGAGCGCGCCCCGGCCTGCTCGGCGTCCATGTACGGCGTGAGCACCGCCACCGCCTTCTTCATGACGCGGGCGCTCTTGACCACCTGCGGCAAGAACATCTGCCCCGCGCCGAAGAGGTCGCCGACCACGCCCATTCCGGCCATCAGCGGCCCCTCGATGACCTCCAGCGGACGTCCGAAGTGCAGGCGCGCTTCCTCGGTGTCGGCCTCGATGTGCCTGGTGATGCCCTTGACCAGCGCGTGGCTCAGCCGCCGTTCGACCGGCCAGCTCCGCCACGCCTCGTCGGCGCGCTCTGACTTCGACTTGCCGACCGTCCGCGCGGCCACCTCGAGCAGCCGGTCCGTCGCGTCGGGGCGGCGCGCGAAGAGGACGTCGCAGACGCGCTCGAGCAGGTCCGGCTCGATGTTGGCGTACACCTCGAGCTGCCCCGCGTTGACGATGCCCAGATCCATCCCCGCCTGGATGGCGTGGAAGAGAAACGCGCTGTGCATGGCCTCGCGGATGGCGTTGTTGCCGCGAAAGGAGAACGACAGGTTGCTCACGCCGCCGCTCACCAGAGCCCCTGGGAGCGTGCGCTTGATCTCGCGAACCGCCTCGATGAAGTCGAGGGCGTAGCGGTCGTGGGCCTCGAGGCCGGTGGCGACGGCGAAGATGTTGGGATCGAAGATGATGTCCTCCGCCGGGAAGCCCACCCGCTCGGTGAGCAGCGTGTAGGCGCGGGTGCAGATCGCGACGCGCCGCGCCCGCGTGTCCGCCTGCCCGGACTCGTCGAAGGCCATCACGATCACCGCCGCCCCGTATCGTCGCGCGAGGCGCGCCTGTTCGAGGAAGGGCGCCTCTCCCTCCTTGAGGCTGATCGAGTTGATCACGCCCTTGCCCTGCAAGCACTTCAAGCCCGCCTCGATGACGCACCAGCGCGACGAGTCGAGGACCACCGGCACGCGGCTGATGTCCGGCTCGCTGGCGACCAGATCGAGGAAGCGGACCATCGCCGCTTCGGAGTCGAGCAGCGCCGCGTCCATGTTCACATCGACGAGCTGCGCGCCGCTGTCCACCTGCTGCCGGGCCACGTCGAGGGCGGCCTCGTAGTCGTCGGCCTCGATGAGGCGGCGGAAGCGCGCCGAGCCCGTCACGTTGGTGCGCTCCCCGATGTTCACGAACAGGCTCTCGGGGCCGATGCTCACGGGCTCGAGGCCGCTGAGCCGGCACCGCGGCGGCACCGCTGGGATGGCCCTCGCGCTCCCCGCGCGCGCGACCTCTGCGATGGCGCGGATGTGGTCCGGCGTCGTGCCACAGCAGCCGCCGACCATGTTGAGGAAGCCGCGCTCGACCCAGTCGGCGAGGTGGGCCGCCATCGAGGCGGGCGTCTCGTCGTACTCGCCGAGCTCGTTGGGGAGCCCGGCGTTCGGGTGCGCCGTCACCCCGACATCGGCGATGCGGCTCAGGGTCTCGACGTAGGGTCGCATCAGATCCGCGCCCAGGGCGCAGTTGAGCCCCACCGTGAGCGGGTTGGCGTGGCGGATCGAGTGCCAGAAGGCCTCCACCGTCTGCCCCGAGAGGGTCCGCCCGCTCTGGTCGACGACGGTGACGGAGATCATGATCGGGACGCGGTCCGCGGGCCGCTCGGCGAAGACCTCGTCGATGGCGAAGAGCGCCGCCTTGGCGTTGAGCGTATCGAAGATGGTCTCGACGAGCAGCGCGTCGGCCCCGCCATCGAGCAAGCCGTGGGCGGCGTCTGCGTAGGTGGCGCGCAGGGCGTCGAAGCGGACCGCGCGGAAGCCCGGGTCGTCGACCTTCGGAGACATCGAGGCGGCGACGTTGGTCGGCCCCAACACGCCTGCGACGAAGCGCGGCCACTCCGGCGTCGAGATCGCGTCGCAGCACTCGCGGGCGACGCGGGCCGAGGCCTCGCTGACCTCGCGGACGATCGCCTCGAGGCCGTAGTCGGCGAGGGAGGGGGCGTTGGCGTTGAAGGAGTTGGTCTCGACGAGGTCCGCCCCCGCTTCGAGGTAGGCGCGGTGGACGCCGGCCACCACGTCGGGGCGCGTGAGGCAGAGCAGGTCGTTGCACCCGGCCAACGGGCTGGGGTGGTCGGCGAAGCGCTCGCCGCGAAAGTCGGCCTCGCCGAGGCTCGCGCGCTGGAGCATGGTGCCCATCGCCCCGTCGATCACCAGGATGCGCCGCCGCATCGCCTCTTCCAGCCGACTCGTCGGGTTCCGCTCAATCGCAGCCTGGCTCATCTGCACCTCCGCGCGTGCACCGTGACCACCTCCAGGTGGGGCGCCCGCTTCTCTCGTTGGGTGGGACCGCACAGCGTGACCTCGAAGCCCGCCGCGCGGACCATCGCACGCAACGCCCGGGGCTCGAAGCCGAGCTGGACGTGGTTGTAGGGCGCCACGGCGCCCGTGTGTCGGTGGGCCGCGAGCGTGACCGCGACCAGCGGCGCCCCCGGGCTCAGCACGCGCCCGACCTCGGCGAGCACGCGCTCCGGCTCCACCGCGTAGCACAGCGCGCTCATCAGGAGCGCGGCGTCGTGGCTCGCGTCGGCGAGGGGCAGGTCGTGCATCTCGGCCCGCAGGAAGTGGACGTTGCCGAGCTTCGCCAGGCGGCGCCGGCCACCCTCGACGACCTTGGCCGACCGGTCGACGCAGGTCACGGCGCGGACCTGGGGCGACAGGAGCTCGGCGAGGGCGCCGTCGCCGGAGGCCACGTCGAGGACCCGCCCCAGCCGCGCGAGGCCCACGGCGCCGCGGGCGAAGCTCTCCCAGGTGCGCCCCGGCGAGTAGTGGCGGGCCATGCGCCCGGCGACGGAGTCGGCCCAGGTGCCCCCCCCGCGGGCTCGGACGACCTCCGCGGCGCGGCGCCGGTCCTGGACGAGGAGCGGGTCGCGCGTCTCGTCGCGCAGCATGCGGGCCGCGGGGGGCAGCGAGTCGCAGGCCGCGTAGAAGGTGGCCGTGCCGACGCGACGCGTGGTGAGCAGCCCCGCCTCGCGCAGCCGCCCGAGGTGCGTCGAGACCCGCGACTGCCCCATCTCCGTGACGCGCACCAGCTCGGCCACCGTCATCGGCTCCTGGGCGAGCACGGACAGGAGGCGCAGCCGGGTGGGATCGCCGAGCAGCCGGCAGAGCTGGGTGGTGGACTCGAGGGTCACTATATCTGTCTATCCGAATGGATTGATATCCGCAATCACGTCGCGGACGTCAGCGTGAGGGCGAGAGAGGGAGGCGGGGGCCGGCGAGGCGGTGAGGAGGGCGACGTCACGGTAGATGGCCGCTACGATGCGGGCCGAATGTGCTTTGTGAAGAGGCCGTTCGAGTCGGCGGCTGGTTCTGGTAGAACCGAGGTCAGGAGGGAGAGCACGTTTGGCCGGAGCTTCGCACGAGCGACTTCCGCCGATGCTGATGATGGGGGACGCGATCAGCTTCCGTAGCGGGGAGCACTTCGCCTTTCACCTGGACAGCGAGCTTGAGCAGGGACGCCTGATGGCGATCGACATCGCCGGGGTGGAGCTGCACACGCCGCGCACCTTCGTGGTGCAGGTCCAGGGGGTCTCCAAGTCGGTCCGCGTCGAGGGCGTCGCCGTTCATCGGCAGGGCGACGTCGTCGGTCTGCAGTTGACGTGCGACGGGAAGGTCCGGCGTTCGCTGCGCGACCTGCTCGAGGCGACGGGGGCTTCGTCTCCGCCGCCCAAGCCCAAGACGACGCCCGATCCGGAGCCCGCGCCGGCGCCCCCATCGGCTGGCGTGCCGGGGGTGCTCCCGCGGCAGGGGTCTGCGCCGCCGCTGGTCGAGCCGCCGCCGAAGGAGGAGCCGCTGGGCGTCGCGCCGACGCCGCCGCCCGCGTCGAGGGAGGCGATCTGGGCCGAGCCCACCGACGTGCTGGCGCCGGAGGATCTGGGCCAGGTCGCGGTGGAGCCGACGCCGGCCCCGGAGATCCGTGAAGCCTGGGACGCGGATCCCTTTGGAGAGGCCGAGCCGCAGGCCGCACCGGAGCCTCCGCCGAAACATCGACTGCCTCCGCCACCGAGCGCCGCTGAGGTCAACGACATGGGGGGGCTGCTGCTCGATGGGCCGCCCCCTACGCAACCGCCGACCCCGGCGCCGAGGCCCGTGAGCGACCCGGTGCCCGCGCTGCGACCGCCGCCGTCGACGGGGCCCATGGAGGCGGTCCCCGCCGAGCGTCAGCCGGTGGCCCAGGGGGTGCTTCGGATTGTCACGGGGCCGTTGGATCTGGCGAGCAACTTCGGATCGCCCACGCTCTTCTCGCTCCTGCGCGAGCTTCAGCGGGCGTGTCGAGTCGGGCAGCTCACGTTGCTGCTCCCCGACGGCCCGAGGAGCTTCTCCTTGGACCGTCGAGGCTGCATCTGCGACTTCGACGGCGACATCACGGCGGCCCTCGTCGACGAGGAGCACATCGAGCGTCGCGACGTCCCCGAGGTGTCCCGCTTCAAGGGGGCGATGACCCAGGCCTACGCCCTCGCGGAGGGGGTCGTCCCGGGGGTCCGCTACCCGCCGATCAACGCGCTGCGCGCGATCCTGCGCCGGCAGCTCCTCGAGGTGCTCATCGACATCTCCGAGCGGCGCGACATCCGCTACTTCTTCGATCCGAACGAGCGCGCCCGCAGCGTGCGCGACTTCCGGCTGCCCTTCCTCGACTACGGGCGGGACTGGCTGGAGACCGCGCTCCAGCGCAGGCTCCGGCTGGACCAGTTCGAGAAGCACTTCGGTCGGAAGAAGGAGCTGTTCCCGGTGGTGCCCGAGGACCGGCGTTGGCACCCGCTCATGCTCTCCCTCGGTCGCGCCGAGGCGCGCTTCGTCAAGGACGCCATCCCCAAGGGAAAGTCGCTCCGTGATCTGCTCACCTTCAGCCCGCTCAGTCGGGTGGCCAGCTACCGGCTGATGCTCGAGCTCGAGGCCCTCGACATGCTGCGCTTCGACGCGGAGCCGCCGGACTTCGCCGTCGCCGCCAACATCGAGGAGGCGCTGGGCCGGAGGCTCGCGCAGTCCAGGGTCAGCCAGTTCGGCGCCCTCGGCGTGCACGTCACGGCGCATCACAGCGAGTACCAGCCCGCGATCGAGCGCATTCGGAAGCGCTACGGCCCGAGCGGCAAGCTGGCGCGCCACTCCCGCAAGGCCGCCCAGCTCTGCAAGCAGGTCGTCTCCAAGGCCACCGAGGCCCACGAGTTCCTCAAGGTGCGACGCCAGCGCATCGCCTACCGCCGGGAGATTCACAGTCAGACGGAGCTCTTCGGCTTCGCCGAGCTGCTCGCGGGCAAGGTGCAGCTCGCGCACTTCCGCGGCAACGAGAAGCTCGCCCGGGAGTTGTTGGAGGCCGCCCGCGAGATGGATCCCAACGTCCGCCCATGACGTCCGTCGCCGCCCTCGACCTCGGGTCGAACAGCTTCCATCTGGTCGTGGCGCACGTCGTCGACGGCGAGCTCAAGATCGTCGACAAGCTCAAGGAGCGCGTGCGCCTGGCCGCCGGGCTCGACGCCGACAAGCGCCTGGACGAAGCGGCGCAGAAGCGCGCCCTCCAGGCCTTGGAGCGCTTCGGGCATCGTCTCGCGCGCGTGGCCCCCGAGCAGGTCCGGGCGGTGGGCACCAACACGCTGCGCAAGGCGGTCAACGCCGACGCCTTCGTCGCCCGCGCCTCAGAGGTTCTGGGGCACCCGATCGAGGTGGTCTCGGGTCGCGAGGAGGCGAGGCTGGTCTACGCCGGCGTGCTCGGCACCATCCACGAGGGTGGCGGCGGCCGGCGCCTCGTCGTCGACATCGGCGGCGGCAGCACCGAGTGCATCATCGGCGTCGGCCCCTCCGTGGTGCGTGCCGACAGCCTCTATATGGGGTGTGTCGAATACAGCCGTCGGTTCTTCGCCAGCGGCGCGATCACCGCCAAGCGCCTCGACGCGGCCACCACCGCGGCGCGCCTCGAGTGCGGCCCCATTCATCGCATGTACAAGGGCCTCGGTTGGGCCCAGTGCTACGGCTCGTCGGGCACCATCCGAGCCATCCAGCAGGTGCTCACGGAGAGCGGCTGGGCCGATCACGCCATCACCCGCGGGGGCCTCGCCGAGCTGCAAGCGGCCCTCGTCAGCGCAGGCTCCGCCGCTGAGCTGGCGCTCCCCGGGCTCAAGGCGGACCGCGCCGAGGTCCTCGCCGGCGGCTACGCGATCCTCGAGGGGGTCTTCTCGAGTCTCGGCGTCGAGCGGATGGTCTGGTCCACCGGCGCGCTCCGCGAGGGTGTGCTCCACGACCTCGTCGGGCGCGTGGGAGGCGGTGACGTGCGGGAGGACACCGTGCGTCGCGTGCGGGAACGCTACGCCGCCGACGGCGCCCAGGCCGAGCGAGTCGAGGCGGTCGCCCTCACCCTGCTCGCGCAGGCAGCCGGCCCCTGGGACCTCGACCTCGACGAGGCGACCCGCCTGCTGAGGTGGGCTGCGCACCTCCATGAGATCGGCAAGGCCATCAGCTACGCCGGCTACCATCGACACGGCGCCTACATCATCGAGAACTCTGAGCTGCCGGGCTTCTCCCAGGGCGAAAAGACGCTCCTCGCATCCCTCGTCCTCTCCCACCGCCGCAAGCTCGTCGACACCCGCCTCAGAGCCCTCGTCGGAGGTCGAATGGAGCTCGTCCGACGCCTCGGCGCCCTGCTCCGCATCGCGGTGAAGCTCAACCGCACCCGCAGCCCAAACCCCAAGCCACCGATCGACCTCGCGGTCAACGGCGACCACCTCCACCTCAGCTTCCCCGACGGCTGGCTCGACGAGCGCCCCCTCACCCGCGCCGACTTCGCGAACGAGGCGTCGCGACTCGAGGCGGTGGACATGCGCCTCACCTGGGACTGACGCCTGGTCAGGGGGGATGCACCACGACCCGGTCGATCGATCCGTCCGCGCCCAAGTCGATCGACTCGGTGACGCTGCCGTCCTCTGTCGCAGCCATCGCAATCGTCGTCGCAGCCGCTCCAAACGGAGTAGCGCAACACCCAGCCGCATTCGGCGAACTCGATTGCGTGACAGCGACGCGGCGTCGCCGGGGGACGCCGCCGGCTGCTGGGGCCCGAGCCCTGGAGCGGGGACCAGAACCCGCCGGGTCGCCTCCAGGTCGAGTGGGTCTCGCAGCCCGGTGGAAATCTGGTGGGGGCGACTCTTCGACGGGCGGCGGAGGCATCCCATCAGGCGGGGGGACGCCCGCGTCGGGGGGAGGCGGGGGCGGCGCTGGCGGCTCGCGACGCACCTCCACCTCGAAGCGTCCGTCCGGGCCGGCGTCTATCCGCTCCAAGACCGCGCAATCCGCCAGCACGACCAACTCCGTGAGTCGGTAGGGCACCGGGACCCCATCGACGACGCGCTCCGCCAGCTCCTGCACGAGGTGCCCGTGGGCGTCGTGCTCGTAGTCGAAGAGCAGGTGCTCGCGGAGGTTCCCTCGGAACCAGCGGCGCGCCTCGGTCCGGGTCCGCCGCCGTCGATCACACAGCCCATGCCATTGGCCTGCAGGACGATGTCGCCCTCCTCGTTTCGCGCCGGAGCCGGCGGGCACTCGTGGGGCTGCTCCTCCGGGCGCCAGTCCGGTGGATGCCCCTGCTCCTCCAACCAGAAGCCACCGGGCCGCGCCCAGGGGGAAGGCGGAGGGCACACGGCGCCAAAGGAGCCCACGCCGCGCTCGCCTCCGACGCCCTCGTCGAGGGGGCCGTCCCGCGGGACGATGTCGGGTAGAGCGCCATCGGGGACGCCGACATCCGCGGGGGGCGCGTCGGGCGGCGCTGCCTCCGGGAGACGCGCATCCACGGCCGCCAGATCCGGCGTCGAGAGATCGGCCGCCGCGTCCTCCGCCGGATCGGCGATGGGCACACACGCCGCGGTCACCCCGACCAGCATCCATCTCCCTCGCATTGACCCCTCCTGGCCGGCTTTCGGTGATCGACCCCGGGCCGTCGAGGTCTGGCTGGAAAACGCGAGGCGTCGCGCCTCGAGGCGACCGTCTCGGATGCGGGCATCCACGAGGGCCGCCTCCTGGTGACCGGCGAGGGAGGGGTCGGCAAGGCGGCGCTCACTCGAATGGTGCTGGGCGATGTCCGGGCCGACCATGGCGGGGAGGTGGCGGTCGTCATCGTCGAGGGACGCCGCCTGCCCGAGCCGGCCGCGAGCCGGCGCGGCGGTTGCTGGCCAAGCGAACACGCCGTTCGGCACAATCAAGTCGCGGGTCAAGCGAGCCCGCGAGAACATGCTCGCGCACGACGACGAGCTGCACGACGCCGCGCGCGCAGCCTTCGAGCGGGCACGCGACGCGCTTCGTGACACCCGGCTCCTGTGGCGACGGCGGCAGCCGTGATTCGTCTTCGCCCTCACTGCCGCCGCTGAAGGCCAGACGGGCCGCGGCGCGGACGGCGGCGCCGCCGCTTTGCCCCCGGGGACAGTCATTCGCAAGGTCGTCGTCGAGACGGGGGAGTGACGCTGGGCCCGGAGGTTGAGGCTGGCGCGTGGTTGGACGGCTGCCAACGCCCGATCCACGCTCCACCGCCTGTCGTGGCGACCGGGCGGGGTTCTTTGCGGTCGCCGTCGCTTTCTCTCGACAGGTTTTCGCAGGCCGGCCCGTGGGGAAGCCAGCGGCGGGCAGGGATGGCCCTCGCAGGGCCGTGCGTCCCCTCTCGCGTACGAAGCGCTCGCGACGAATGCGCGAAGGTCAACGTTGGCATCCGGGTGCCTCGGCCGGGCGGCAGAGGCGGAAAGAAAACGCCGTTGTAGACTGTAGTTACACAATCCGGGTTGGCCCGTGAACTCGAACCTCCTGCGCCTGATCGACGACGTGCACCGACTCGACGACGAGGCTCTCCTGCGCGGCCTGCGGGCATCGCAGTCGCGCAGTTGTGTGCTGCTCGCCGAGCTGATGGTCCAGCTCGGTGAGGTCGACGCGCGAAAGCTGTACGCCGACCAGGGCGCCTCGTCGATGCACGTGTACTGCACCACTCAACTCGGGCTGTCGGGAGGCGCCGCGTACAAGCGCATCGGGGTAGCGAGGGCGGGACGGCGCTTCCCGCTGCTGGTGGAGTTGGTCGGCGCCGGGCGGCTGCACCTGTCGGGGGCGACTTTGGTGGTGCCTCACCTGACGGAGTCGAACCACGTCGAGTTGCTGGAATGGGCGGCGGGCAAAAGCAAGCGCGACATCGAGCGCGAGCTGGCTCGCCGGTCTCCACGGCCGGATGTGCCCGAGAGCGTGCGCCGACTGTCTGCGCCTCGACCCGCGCCGACGGTGAGACCGCGGTGGTCGTGGAGCGGGCCCTCGAGGTGCTGCACACCACGCTGCTCAAGCGGCGCGCGGGCGCCGCAGTCGTCGCGCCGGCGGTTCATCAGGCCGAGGACGGTGAGGTGCTCTCCCCGGGGGCAACGCCGAGGGACGAGCCGGCGGTCGAAGCAGAGCGCTCCCGGCATATCCCGGCCGCGCACCGACCGCCGACGAGTCGCTCAGGAGCCCACGATGGCCAATGAGCAGAAGCGGGAGATTCGGCGGGTGGCTGGGGCGCTCGCGGCCGGGATGAGTCGGCTCGGATTGAGCGAGGTGGAGGACCCACGCTGTGCCAGCCAGGTGGAGCAACCGTCAGTCCAGCTGCTGGTGGTGGTACTACTCGGCTTGGCCAGTGGTCAGCGGTCGCTCCGAGAGTTGGAGCCGGTCGGACTACCGTTCGGCGTCGTCGCCATCGACGGGAAGCACACGGTCACGCGTCTGGCGAGTGGCGAGTATGCCCAGACCAGGGCGACCTCCCGGAGGTCATCGAGGGACTCCACGAAGCGTACGGGAGCCTCAAGCTGATTCGGCTGGCGACGGCAGACGCCGGCATGACCGGCCTGGCCAACGCGGATTGCGTCGTCGCGAAGGGGTGGGACTACCTGTTCGCGCTTGAGGAGACGCAGCCTACGCTGCTCGACGAGGCTCACCGCGGTGCGGGTTCGTCGCGTCGTGCGCCGCGACGACGGCGAGGTGATCTCTTGCGACGATCGCTACTTCGCGTCGAGCCACGCGCCTGATGCGCTGACCCCTGAGCAATGGCTGCTCGTCGTTCGCAATCACTGGCGGGTGGAAAGCGGGGCACATGGCGTCCTCGACCGCTTCTACGAAGAGGACGAGCACCCGTGGCTCTATGCGACCGACGGACAGCTCGCCGTCCAACTGCTGCGGCGCATCGTGTTGAACACCATGGCTCTCCACCGAGATGTCTCACGACGCGGCGAGCGCAAGGCGAACATCCCGTGGCGCGAGCTCATCCACACTGCCCACGTTGCGCTCGTAGGCGCGACGGAGGAAACTGTCGATGGGCTGCGATGGCCGCTCGTCCCAGCCCGCCGGGCGCGCGGAAGCCCAGGCTGACCGGGCTCGGCCTGCAGGACGGCGAAGGGCGAAGACGCATACGTAACCCACCGAGGGCCACGCCGTTGGGCGTTACCTGGGACGCCGGTCCCGGCGACGAACTGCGACGTGGGTGGCCGACCGCCAGCAAAAACGCCGCGAGGACGGGCAGGCACCGGTCCGGGCCGCTGGGCGCAGATCAGTACTGGCAACGGCGGCCCCTCGCTGGCGCCGTGTTATGGTCGCGGCCGACTTCGGGAGGGCTCCTCGATGGCGTTGAAGTACATCTCGGCGATGTGGGAGCGCTACGGGCTCCTCGCGGCCTGGCCACCGGACACGCGCTTGAAGCTGGGCGACGTGGGCACGCTGCACGACGGTGCCTTTCGCAAGGTGGCGCACCTCTCCGACGAGACGTTGCAGATCCCCTTTCGCACCGAGGTCTCGCACGCGCCGGGGTCGGTCGACCTCAGCAGCGAGAGCCAAACGGCGCTGGGGATGGACGCCAGCGGCGAGGGGGTGGAGGTCTCCTTCGAGTTCTCGGGCTCGGGGGGCTTCGTCGTTCAGGCCGATGGGAGCGGGGGGCGGCGCATCAAGAACCTCGACGCGGTGGGCGACGCGATCATCGATCGGTTCTACGACGGCATCTGGCGGCCCAACTGGCTGGTGGTCGACACGGTCATCGGGTGCGAGCGGCTGACGGCCGCCGTCAGCGAGACCAGCGACGCCTCGCTGGAGGTGAGCCACGCGCCGGAGGAGGCGCCCGGCGAGCTGCCCCTGCTGGGCTTTGCGGCGGTGACGCGCAAGAGCGGCGTGGCCCTGTGGCATCCGACGGACGCCACGCCGCTCTACCTGGCGACGCGCCTCGAGTCGAGCTGGCTGCACCGGGTCCTGCGGCGCCTCGGATTGAGCGCAGCGCACACCGAGCCCGTCTCCATCGACGCCTTCGCCGACGACGAGACACCGGCCACGGAGCGGGTGCCCATCGCGGCGCTGCTCAGCGCGGACGACGACCCATGAAGGTCTTCTTCGTCGGCGCCTCCCCAAAGGGGACGCCGAGGCTCGAGGTGGAGCAGGCCCGCGGCGTCGTCCACGGGGCCGTCGGTCCGCTCCTTGGGGCCCCGGCCCTAGAGCCCGATGCCTTCGGCGCCGCGCTGGAGGCGGCGCGGCCGGAGGTCCTGCACGTCGTGGCCCACGGCGATGGGGAGGTGCTCCAACTCGCCGACGGGGAGAACGTGAAGCGGCCGTTGTCGGCGGCGGACTTTCTGGCGGGCCTCGAGCGCGCCCCCTCGCTTCGGCTCGTCGTGCTCACGGCGTGTCACAGCGAAGACCTGGCCGCGCGGGCCGCCGAGCGGGTGGGCTGCGCGATCGGGATGCGGAGCCTGGCGCAGGACTCGGCCAACCGTGTCTTTTCGGGGGCGCTGTACCACGCCCTCGCCGCGGGCCAGTCGGTGGCGGAGGCCTTCGATCACGCCGCCGACGCCGTCGGTCGCCGCGAGGCCGAGCACAAGCCGGTGCTCTTCGGCGACCGGACGGTCGCGTTCGGCGGCGCCTCGCGTGAGGGGCGACCGCTGACTCAGGAGGAGCGGCACGCGGTGGTTGACGCCGCGACGGAGACGGGCTTGCTCGAGAAGATCGGGTTGTTGCGCGGCGCGTTGCCCGCGCGGCTGCGGGGACAGATCCCGGAGCCGGAGGCGTCCTTCGACGCGATGAGCTACCTCGTGCTGCGGACCAATGAGTGGCATCGGGTGCGTGTCGATGGACGTCCGCCCCTCGCGGTGGTGCTGCGCGCGGCGGAGCAGCACGCGGGCTTCCTCCCGGAGGCGGACGTCTTCACCCGGATGCGCGAGATCGTCGAGGGGATCTGAGTGATGCTCCCCGCCCCCCGCTTCGAGGTCCTGCTGGAGCTGGCGCTGAGCGCCGGGCTGGCCGAGCGCAACCTCCACGAGCGGCTCGACGAATCGTTGCGTCGGAAGCTCCCGGATACCGGGAACAACGCCGAAGACCGACTCGCCAAGCGGCTCTGCGCGCTCAACGAGCGGGGCCGGCTCGTGGAGTGGCTCGAGATCGCCGCCCACGCCTGCGTCAATCCCCAGCAAAGAGACGAGCTCCTGCGCTTCAAGGCCGAGGCCACCCCGCCGCCGCCGGCGGTGGTCGAGGCGGCGGGCGTCGTCGTCCCCGAGGGATTCGTCGAGCCGCTGCGGCGCTACCTCGAGTGGGTGCGTGGGAGCTATGACCTGCTCCCGCCGCTGTGGCCCGAGGACGACGGCCACGCCTACGCCTCGCTCTCCGAGCAATACGTGCAGCTCGCCGAGCAGCGGGTGGCCTCGCCGGGGACGCGGGTTCGCCTCGAGTCCTTGCTGCAGACGGCGTCGCGGGGCGAGGGCGCCGCCCCGCGGTGGACCGTTCAAGGCGATCCGGGGGCGGGCAAGACGACGCTGTTGCGCCACGTGGCTCGGGACTGGGCCGCGTTGGGTCTGGGCCGGCTCGAAGGGGGACGTCTGGGGCGCTGCGAGGTCCCGATCTTTGCGAGCCTGGCGCGCATCGACGGCCTCACGCCCCAAGAGGTCGCCGCCGCGGAGCACCAGGCGCTGTCGGCCCGCGACCCCGACGTCACGGAGGCCCTGGAGTGGGCGCTCGAGGCGGGGGTGGCGTTGGTGCTGCTCGACGGGCTCGACGAGATCGAGCCGACGCGCAAGGGGGCGGTCGTCGCCCACGTGGCGGGCTTCGCGGGGCGTTTTGTGGACTGCCCGGTGGTGCTCACGAGCCGGCGCTTCGGCTACCGGCGTCCCCACACCTGCTTCGAGGAGCTGCGCCTGCTGGGGCTGGGGCGCACCGAGCGGGCGCGGCTGCTGGGCGCGTGGCTCGACCGGGCGCGGGTGGTGGAGGTGCTCGCGGAGATCGACCGAAGCGCCTCCCTCCAGGACCTCGCGGGCAACCCCTTCGCCCTGACGCTCCTGGCGGCGGTGGCCCGGGACGGCCACGACCTGCCGGTGCGCCGCACGGCGCTCTATACCCGGGTGGTCGAACGGTTGGTGGCCGGCGAGCTGGTGCGCTGGACCCATTGGCGGGGCCAGGAGCCGCCGCCGGGGCGGGCGGCCCTCGGGGGGCAGTCGGCGGTGGTTCGGGAGGTCCTGGGCGAGCTCTGCCTGCGCGTGCTGCAAGACGAGGCGGCGGGGCCCGCCTGGTCCGGGGAGGTGCTGGCGGGGTATCTCCAGGCGATCCCCGGCGTCGAGACGCTGCGTCGCGTGCTCCCGCCGGGGGCGGACCTTCTCACGGCGATCGCTGCGACCACCGGCTTCCTCCACCGCCCGACCTCCGGCGCCTGGGCCTTCGTGCATCGCTCGCTCGTCGAGTACCTGGCCGCCGAGGCCCTCGGAAAGCGGGGCGAGCGGGTCCTCGTCGCCACCGCCCGCGAGCTGTCCGGGCGGCCGGCGTGGTACGCCTTCTGGCGGGCGCCGGAGGACCCGCGGGTGGGCCGGTGGGCCGAGGTCTTCTGCCACGCGGCGGCCCTCGAGGGGGCGGAGCGCGCCGTCCCGCTGCTGCGGAAGATCCACGTCCAGCACCCGGCGCTTGCGGAGCGGGCGTTGCTGGGCCTCGACGAGGTCCCCATCGACGTGCTCTGCGAGCTATTGGGGGCCGTGGGGGTGGACGAGGTGCTGGTGCGGGCGGTCATCGACCGGGTCGAGACGCCGGAGGCCGCCGCCGACCACCTGCTGGGGCTGGGGCGGCGCACGACGGAGGGGCGGGCCTTCATCGACGCGGGGTTGGTCGCCGTGCGGGCGGCGGAGACGAAGCGGGAGGCCCTCGCCGGGGCGCCCGTGGCGCCGGCCTGGGCGGAGGTGCGGGGCGAGACGCTGCCGGTGGACGTGCTGCTCGCGCCGATGACGCCGGCGCTCGCGGCGGTGCTGACGGGGACGGTGGATGCGCCCCTCGGTGAGGTCGTGCGGGCCGTGCAGCGGCCGGGGGCGCCCCCGGTCGTGGTGGCCGCGGCGCTCGAGAGCCCCGCGGCGGGGGCGCTGGCGCCGCTGATGAGCGCGCTGTCCGAGCAAGGCGACGAGGGCGTGAAGACGGCGCGGGTTGTTGCGGAAAGGCTCGACGCGCGCACGTCGGTGGCTCTCCTGGACACCGTGCAGGCGGCGGGCCGACGGCCTCGGATGGTCTTCGTCAGGGGGGGCGCCTTCCAGATGGGGAGCCCCGAGGGGGTGGGCTACGACGACGAGCGCCCGCGTCACGAGGTGAGTCTCTCCCCGTTTTGGATGGCCTCGACGGCGGTGACGCAGGGTCAGTACGAGGCGGTGATGGGCCGCAACCCGTCGCATTTCACGGAGTCCCCCGAGCACCCGGTTGAGCAGGTGAGCTGGGAGGAGGCGGTGGCGTATTGCGATGCGCTCTCGAAGCGGGAGGGACTTCCGCCGGAGGCAGGCTACCGGCTTCCGACGGAGGCGGAGTGGGAGTACGCGTGTCGTGGGGGGACGCAGACGCGCTGGTGGTGCGGTGACGACGAGTCGGAGCTCGGTTCGGTGGCGTGGTACGGCAAGAACTCGGAAGACCAGACGCATCCGGTGGGTTTGAAGCGTCCGAATGCGTGGGGCCTCTACGACATGCACGGCAACGTTTGGGAGTGGGTGGGGGATTGGTTTGGGGACTACCCATCGGAGCCGCAGGCGGACCCATGCGGTCCCCCCCGGGGCGACGACCGTGTCATCCGCGGCGGGTCGTGCTGGCTCGGCGCGGGCTGGCTTCGGTCTGCCTATCGGTACGGGAGGTGGCTCCCGGACGTCCGGGGCGTCGGCTTCCGCGTCGTCCGCCCCGCCCCCCGAGCTCGCCCATCACCCTTAAGCCTTTAGTATGAAGGTCTGTCCGGACGGCCCTTGACGGTCATGGAACGAAACGTCCGGTTTCCCTGTACGCCCGGACGTTTCGTCGAGACAGCTACCCGTCGGGTGGGCTCCTACGGTCATGGAGCTCACGTTGGTCGAGGCCGCCGCCATCTTGGAGACGACGCCGGAGGCGGTGCGGGCGCGGATTCGGCGTGGCACGTTGCCGGGGCGGAAGCGCGATCGTCGCTGGGTCATCGACCGGGACGCGCTGCCCCTCGACGAGCGTGCGCGTCGCAAGCTGCGGAGGCAGTCTGACCGCTTGCGGGCGGCGGTGGAGTCGGTGCTGCCGGGGTCGCGGGCGAACAGCGCCCAGGATCTCGCGCCCTTCGCCGCGGCGATGCCGGTGGCCCAGGAACTCCGCGACGCGGCGCGCTCCGGGGAGCACGCGCTCTCGATGGCCTTCGCCGCCACGATGCAGGCGCTGGGGGCGATCGCGGCGGGGCATCACCACTTCCACCGGGACGACAAGCTGCGCGCCTTCGGGGGCGCCCGCGACGAGCTGGGCCGGGCCGTGGCCTGGCTGTCGGTGTGCGGCGACGTGCGGGCCGATGGCTGGCGCGACCAGCTCGAGACCGACGTTCTGCCGCGGCTGGGGGGTCTGATGCGCTGGGCCGAGTCCCTGCGTGACACGAAGGCTGAACAGCGGTGAGCGCCCCCGACCGAGTCGCGGACCGGGCGCCGCTCTACACCGCGGCCTACGGGCTCTTCATCGATCTCGTGCGGGAGGTGCGCGGTTGGCCGACCACGGCGTTCGAGCTCGTTGGCCGACACCTCGTCGACCACGCGCGCGTACTCCTGGAGACCGGCTACTCCGCGCTGGTCTGCCCCCGCGATCGACCGACCCAACTGGCCCGCGCGGGCTGGGCCGCCGACGGCCTACGCCTGGCGCTGCGGGCCGCCCGTGATCTCGGTCTCCTCGGCGATGACCGCGCCGCCGAGCTCATCGGGCGCGCCGACGAGCTGGGCTGCATGGTCGGGGGCTGGCAGCGAGCCCTCGACGAGAACGAGCTGGACGCCGACGGGGCGACGACCGCGTCATCCGCGGCGGGTCGTACTGGAACGACGCGGACAGGCTTCGGTCTGCCTATCGGAACTGGAGGACCCAGGAGCACTGGGACGTCGGCTTCCGCGTCGTCCGCCCCGCCCCCCGAGTCCGCCTGCGACGAAGCATGAGTACGAGCAGGCGTCCAGCCGGCGGTGGGGTGACCCGCCGCCCGCCCCCGCGTCAGTACGCCACGTGCGGAACGCCCCGGGGGCACCTTTCACCAGTGGTCTCCTCAGATGTGGTCTGAGCGGGGCCTCTTCGAGCGCCTGGTGGCGCCGGCGCATCTGCGGGCGGCGGCGCGGCGCACCTGCCGCGGCAAGCGCCGCCGCCCGGACGTCGCCCGCTTCCTGCTCTTCGAGGAGCGAGAGGTGGAGCGGCTGGAGGTCCTGCTCGCCACCGGCGGCTGGCGGCCGGACCCCTTCGACGTCCTCCGCATCCGCGACCCGAAGCCGCGGGCCATCGCGCGCCCGAGCGTCCGCGACCGGGTCGTTCACCAGGCCGTGGCCGCGGTGCTCGAGCCCCTGTGGGCCCACCGCCTCCATCCCGGCGACATGGCGTCGCGACCGGGGCATGGCGCCCATCGGGCGGAGCTTCGCGCGCGCCACCTGATGCAGCGCTTCGACTGGGCCGTACACCTGGACGTCCGGGCCTACTTCCCGTCCATCGACATTGGTCGCCTCTACGACCTCATCGCCCGCCACGTACGGGATCCCCCCTTCATGGATCTCGTCGCGCGCATCCTCGAGTGGGGCGCGACGGTCTACGAGGACCCCCGCATTCGAGCCTACGCGGGCCTCGACGACGCCTGGCCCCCCGCCGGCCGTGGCCTCCCGATGGGGACCTCCACCAGCCAGCTCTGGGCGGCCCACGTCTACCTCACGCGCCTCGACCACTTCGTCACCCGCGAGCTGGGCGTCCCCGGCCTCATCCGCTACTGCGACGACATCCTGCTCGTGGCGCCCACTCGGCGGCGGCTGTGGCACGCCCGAGACGAGGTCGCGGCCTGGCTGGGCGAGCACCGCGGCCTGCGGCTCAAAGCGCCCGACGCCCGCGTCGTGAGCTGCACCGGCCACCTCGACTTCCTGGGCTACAGAATCCGGCGCGAGTCCCACGAGGCCCTCCCCCGCGCCCTGCGCCGCGCCCGCGGGCGCGTCGCCGCGAGCCTTCACGGCCGGGGCCCCGCCGATCTGGAGCGCTCCCTCGCCTCCACCTGGGCGGTCATGCGCTTCTGACCGGTCGGATCGTCCGCCCGTACACCCCACGCCGCACGCACCGACCGGACGGCGCCGTCGGCGTCCGGACAGACCTTCATACTAAAGGCTTAAGGATGATGGGCGAGCTCGGGGGGCGGGGCGGACGACGCGGAAGCCGACGTCCCGGTCGTCCGGGAGCCACCTCCTGTACCGAACGGCAGACCGAAGCCAGTCCGCGTCGTACCAGTACGACCCGCCGCGGATGACACGGTCGTCGCCCCGGGGGGGACCGCATGGGTCCGCCTGCGGCTCCGATGGGTAGTCCCCAAACCAATCCCCCACCCACTCCCAAACGTTGCCGTGCATGTCGTAGAGGCCCCACGCATTCGGACGCTTCAAACCCACCGGATGCGTCTGGTCTTCCGAGTTCTTGCCGTACCACGCCACCGAACCGAGCTCCGACTCGTCGTCACCGCACCACCAGCGCGTCTGCGTCCCCCCACGACACGCGTACTCCCACTCCGCCTCCGTCGGAAGCCGGTAGCCTGCCTCCGGCGGAAGTCCCTCCCGCTCCGAGAGCGCATCGCAATACGCCACCGCCTCCTCCCAGCTCACGGTCTCCACCGGGTGCTCGGGGGACTCCGTGAACTGCGACGGGTTGCGCCCCATCACCGCCTCGTACTGACCCTGCGTCACCGGCGTCGACGCCATCCAAAACGGGGATAGACTCACCTCGTGACGCGGGCGCTCCCGGGCGTAGCCCACCCCCTCGGGGCTCCCCATCTGGAAGGTGCCCCCGTGGATGAAGACCAGCCGGGGGCGAGGGGGGGCTTCGGCGTCGCCGAGGGCCCGCGCCCAGGCGTGTAGCGTTGCCGACCGAGCCCGCGCCGTGTCGGCGTCGAGGCGGGAGCAGCGCAGCAGGCGTCCGGCGACGCGCTCTGTGCGGAGGCCCTCCGCTCCGCGGGTGACCTCGGGGACGATGCGGGCCACCAGCGTCTCTTCGTAGCGCCCCCGAAGCACCTCGCGCGCCTCCCAGGACCCCGGCGGCGTCGCCAGCAGCGACGCGGCGATCCGCCGGTTGCCGCCCACGACGCCGAGCAGCCGGGCGGCGTGGCGGTCGTCCTCCGTCGCCTCGGCGGCTCCGGTGGCGACGAGCCGGATGCGGGACAGGTCGTCGATGCGCGGGAGCTCGGCCCCGTGGTCGCCGCCGCGCAGCGCCTCGGGCTCGGCGAAGTCGTGGTGCCCCTCGAGGGTGGCCAGGAGGCGTCCGCCCAGCCCGGCTCGGCCGGAGTCCGGCGGGTAGGCCCCGGCGCCCGCGCCGTGGACGCGGGCGTTGACGGCCCGCCAGACCAGCGACGCGTCGACGGGCCCCAGCGACGCCGCGTGGACGTAGGCGGCTCGGAGGGCCGCGAAGGCGTCGGAGGCGCCGATCGGCGCGTCGATGGTGGTCAACACCAGCTCGAGATGGATCGGGCGGGCCCGAAGCGTCGCGAGGGCGACGATGCGCCCCAGCTCCCCCTGGGCGAAGACCGCCTCTACCGGCTCGTCGGCGACGCCGCCCCAGGCCTCCACCGCCGCCGCGACTCGTCCCGTCAGGTCCTCGCAGACCTGCGACCAGCCCGGCCCGTCGCGGTCGGCGCCGGCGAGCTCGGCGACGAAGGCGCGCAGCGCCGTCTCGGGGTCCTGGGGCCGGGGGGGCGTCGGGCCGACGCAGCCGGCCTCGAGGCGGTCGGCGAGCTGGGCGTAGTGGCCGCCGAAGCGGCGCAGGGCCCGGGCGGCGCACAGGGCGAAGGGGCGGGCCTCGGGGGCGACGCCGAGGGGTCCGTCGGGCACTTGGAGCAGCGCGGCGATGTCGTGGCCGCCGGCGGAGAAGTCGCTGTGGCGGCCGACCTCTCGGAGGGCCGCGAGGACGCCCGAGGCCGACGCCCCCGTGAGCAAGGCCTCGCGGGCGCCGGGGACGAACTCGTAGTCGGCGGTGGCCGGATCGCCCTCGCCGATCTGCGCTACGAGCCCGCCGAGGAGCAGCTCGGCGACGACGTGGCGCCCGGCGGTGGGCATCACGCGGCGGCGCAGCAGGTGGAGGATGGGGAGGGTGAGGGGGACCGAGGCGGCGAGGCGCGCGAAGCGCCGTGAGTCCTGGTCGATGGCGAGGGCCATGAAGCGGTGGACGGGGTCGATGTCGTCGGTGTCCGGGGCGGGGGCGGGGGCGGGGGCCAGGGCCGTCGCCGAGACGGAGGGCCCGTGGGCGGTGGCCATCATCTTCGCCCAGCGGCCGAGCTCGGCGGCCTCGAAGGGGACGATGGGCCACGCGACGGTGGGTGCCTCGCGCCGGCGCCCGACGAGCTGGATGGACTTCGCCGCGCCGGGGGGGGCGCCGGGGAAGGGGCCGCGGACCGCGAGGCCCGCGGCACCGCCCAGGGCCGTGCGTCGCCAGGCGTGGCGCGGCAACCAGTGGACGAAGACGAGGGGGCGTCGCTCCGACCACCGGCGTATCTGCTCGAGGCCAGCGGGGCTCTGCCACAGATCGGAGGTGCCCTCCGTGAGGACCATCACCGCGCGGCGGTCGCCGGGGATGCCCGTCGGCGCGGCCTTCGGGCGTCCGTAGGGGTGCAGAAGCGGTGGCGTCCCGCGCAGGGAGAAGGCCCGGACGTCGCGGAAGATCCCGCTCCCGGCGAGGTGGTGGACGAAGGCCCGGGCCGCGTCGGCCCAGGGGGCGTCGGTCCAGGTGGCGTCCACGACGACGGCGAGGGACAGCCAGCGCTCGTCCGCCGGGCGCAGGACCGGCATGAGCCGCCGGAGCTCGGCGCTGCGCGTCACCGTGGCGTCGATGTCCACGACGTGGCGCACCCGGGAGGGCCAGGTGCGCCGTAGGGGGCGAAGGGCGCGCACGATCGCTGGGCCCTCGGGGAGCGGCGGGGCCGGCGGCAGACGCAACGGCACGGCGGGGGCGATCTCGGGGGCCGGGGCCTCCACCGCGTCCGTCGCGCGGTGGGCCGCTGCCTCGGGCTCGGGCCGCGCCTCGGCTTCCGGGGGGGCGGACCGTCGGCTCGTGGGTCGGCGTCGGCTGGGCCGGGGTCGCCTCCGCCCGGGACGGGAGCCAGCGGGCGAGCCACAGCGTCTCGGCCAGCCGCGTCGGATCGCCGGCGGCCTCGGCGAGGGCCCCGAGGAGTTTGCCCCGATCAGCCATCCAGCGCCTGGAGGAGCGCGTCGCGCAGCGCCGTGTCGTCGATGCCCTGGCCGCCCAGGGCCACGGCGTTGAGGAGCTGGTCGGTGGCGTGGACGCCGGGGAGGCCGAGGAAGTGCTTGATGAGCTCGGGCGCTTGGAGGTGGAGCTTTTCCTCGATGATCCGGGCGAGCATGTCCTTGTCGGGGGGCTTCATCTCCAGGCGGATGACGCGGCGCAGGAAGGGCGGGGGGAAGCCCCGCTCGCCGTTGCTGGTCATCACCACCAGCGGGAAGGCGTGGCAGCCCACGCGACCCTCGGTGATCGGCCACGGCGCGCCGCCGCCGTCCGGCTCGATGAATACCTCGGGCTGCTTCCGCTTCAGCCGCGCCAGCTCCTCGATGAGGAAGGACCCGGTCTCGAGGACGTCGAGGAGGTCGTTAGGGAGGTCGAGGTCGCTCTTGTCGATCTCGTCGATGAGCAGACAGCGCGGGCGGGCGCGGGGCAGCAGCGCGGTGCCGAGGGGGCCCAGCGTGAGGTAGTCCTGGATCTCCGGCTGGCCCCCATCGTCGAGTTGGTGGTCCTGGAGCCGGGCGATGGCGTCGTAGCGGTAGAGGCCCTCGCGCAGCGTCGAGCGGGTGTTGATCGGCCAGCGCAGGAGCGGGCCCAGGCGGAGCTGCCAGGCGACGGCGTGGGCCAGGGAGGACTTGCCGCTGCCGGGGTCACCGGTGATGAGCAGCGGGCGGCGCAGGAAGAGGGCGGCGTTGATCAGATCCGCCTCCTCTTTGCGGAAGAGGAAGGGCAGCGGCGCCTCCGGGGGCTGGGGACCCTTGGGTTCTTGCTCCTGGACCGGGCCGAAGCGGCGCCAGACGGGGGCGGGTGGCAGCGCGGCTACGTCGTCGTGGGGCGCCTCGGGCCAGCCGAGGTCGTCGATGCGGAAGATGGGCCACGGCGTGTCGGACATCGTTACTTCCTGGCGAGGGGGGTGAAGAGCTTGTTGCACGGCGCGTCGAGGGGCGTGCGGTGGGGGTCGTCCCATAGCAACGTGATCGGGGCGTGCGAGTTCTTGCGGTGATCGGCGACGTGTGCCTGGAGCGCGTCGGTCGCGGGCGGTTGCCCGAGCCACATGACGTGATCGTCACAGCGGGGCCAACAGGCGATGGCCACCCCCAGATCGACGAGGTCGTCGAGCAACGCCTCGGCGCCGTCGAGGCAGCGGAAGGTCAGGGTCACGGCACCGCCGGTCTCGGGCCAGTCAGCCGGGTCGCTGACCACGGTCGGCGCATCTGGGGGCGTCGCCCAATTTCTCCGCCACGCCTCGAGCGACAGGCGGCAGTCGGCGTCGGGTCCGTAGAGGCGCTCCCAGATGCGGACCTGGACCCGCGCATACGTGTGCAGCGGCTCTCTTCGGCGCCGCCGGGTCACGGGCCACCCGTCGGGTCCGCAATCGATCTGGACGAAGGGCAGGCAGACGTGGATCTCGACGACCCCCAACCCGAGGTGCGGCAACGCCGACGTGGTGAGGGCGTCCGAGAGCCGTTCGTAGCTCACCTCCTGCGTCGACCCCCCGATGGACCAGGCATTCTGCCATTTCGAATCGCTCGTGCGGGCGAGAACGCGGGTGAGTTGGAGGCTGCAGCGGTCCGTGTCGATGGGGTGGACGACGGCGATGATGTGCTCCTCCACGTCGGCGTGGGGCGCGCTGGCCATCAAGGCCTCTCGGTCCGGCTGCAGGCCCAAGTCGGCGATGGCGCCGTCGACCCACGAGCCGAGGACCCCGTGGTCGCGCAGGACGATGGCGGCGAAGGTGACGAGGGGCGGCGGCTCACCGGGGGGCGGGAGGCTGTCGGCGATCTTGCGGACCAGCTTCTCGGTGAAGCCGGTCCCCCCGGGGGGAGGGCGCTCCCCGGTGGGCACCACGCAGAAGAAGGTGCGGACGAGCTGCTCCTCGGTGAGCCCCGCCTCTTGGAGGGCGGTGACGAGGGCTTCGACCCTGGGCGCCGAGAGCCCGGTGGCGCCCGTCCCGAGGAGCAGGGCGAGCCATGTGTGGAGGTTGGCCCCGGAGTCCGCGTTGTGCTGTGCGGCGCTCAGGTAGGTGTGGAATCCTGCGTGGCCGTTGAGCTTGCGGAGATTGGTGAGCAGCCGAGGGCGCCCCGTCGACTCGCCGGTCGCGAGCCGGGCCTGCCCCTCGACGGACAGGGCCTCTTCCAGCAGCCGTTGCCGCTCCACGGACGCAAAGCCCGCGTCGATTAGAGCGTCAGTCAGCTCCTCGAGTTGCGTTTCGTTGAGTCGATTCACCCGATCCCTCGCGACCGGGGGGATGTTCGAACGTGTCGGCTGGCAGGTCAAGGGATCCAAAGAACCCAAGTAATACGATAGTTGGACATGTGTTTGGCTGGATGCTGAATGTCTTGTTGGCCGAATATGATGGAGTGAAGCTCGATGCCCTGATGGAAGCGGCGCCCTATCCCGAGCCCCTGGAGAGGCGGTCGATCGAGCCGCGCGCTTGCAGCTCATCGGCCTGCGCAACAGCCTCTTTGTTCCGACGGTCTGGGGGCTGCTGTACCTCCGCTCGAATCCCCACGCCGCCCGGATCCTCGCGCGCCTCGAGGCCCTCGTCCGGCTGGTGCGCGAGCGGTACTCGCCGGATGTCTCTCAAGTCGAGCTCGACGACGTACCGGGGGCGAGCGGCTTCGCCGAGCTGTTGTCGGCCGGGCACGAGGGGCAGCGCGCCGCGGCCGGGCGGTTGCCCGCCCGGGGCGCCTTCGAGCTGAACCTCGAGCGGCTTCGGGTCCGCCGCTTCCGGGCGCTGGTCGACTTCGAGCTGAACCTACCGGACGCGGTCCGTGTTCAGCGCGGCCTCGGTCGCCTTCGGAGTCGAGGCTCGGAGGGTCGGCTCGAGGTCGAGGTCGGCTTCTCCATCGATCCCGGGGTGGAGCGTGTCGCCGGGGCCTACGCGCTCTCCTTCTACGATCCCCACGGGCGGCTACGGGTCGAGCACGAGCGCCTCGTGACGGGGCCGGCTGCCGAAGAGGTGACCTGGCTGGACGGTCGTCTCGGTCAGGCCGTGCTGCGGCGCTCGGATGGCGAGCTCGAGACCCGCTACAAGCACATCGACGAGCTCGCCGTCCGCCTCGCCCCCGCCGAGGGTAGCCCCATCCCGGAGCACGTCGCGGGGGATCTCGCGAGCGTGGTGCTCATCGACCGCGACCCCGTCGTGGGGCAGGCTGGCCGTACGCGGCACGGGCTGCCGATTCAGCATCTCGTGGAGGCCGCGGCGCGGGATCCGGCGCGGACGAGGCGCCTCGGGGAGGTGGTCACGCAGCTCGTCACGCAGGTCCGGGGCGTCACCGCGCGGGCGCTGACTGGGGAGGCGGCGAGCCTGCTGGTCGAGGAGCGCGACGCGCCGGGCTTGAGCCACCTCGAGGAGCTCCCCGCCGGGACGCGCCAGATGATCCTGCTGGCGGCGCTCTACGTGATCGAGCAGCCGCCGCGGATCATCTTGCTGGAGGAGCCCGACGCGGGCCTCCACCCCGACGGGCTCCCCGCCCTGCGCGACCTGCTCCGCTCCCTGGCGACGCGGTCGACGGTCGTCGCGACGACCCACGCCCCCGCGCTGGTGGACCTGCTCGACGCCGAGCGCGAGGTCGTCGCCCTGGAGCGCACGCCCGAACGGATCACCGCCACCTCGTTGGCCGCTGCCCAGGCGTCGAAGCGCTGGCTCGACTCGTTTCGGTCCACCGGGGACCGCTTCGTCGCGGCTGCGATGGAGCGCTCGCGGTGAGCGTCACGCTGGTCACCGACGCGATCCCGGAGGCCGCGGCCCTGGTGAGCTGCTTGCGGGCCCGGCTGGGGACGCCGCTGCGGGAGGTGGCGGCGGGGCGCGGGGGCGCGCGAGCACCGCCGAGCGGCTGGTGCTCCTCGCCTTCGAGGCGGGGCGCGCCGACATCGACGGGACGGGGGCCCTCGACGCCGTCCGCCGTCGCCTCGCCGAGCTCGACCCCTTCGAGCGCCGCCTCGTCGGTCCCGCCCGCATCGAGGCGCTGGTCGCCGCTGGCGGCGAGCCGGCGACGGCGGTGTCGAGGCTCCTCAATGCCCTCTCCCCCGGTCGGCCGCCGCCGCCAGCCGCCCCGAGGAAGCGAGGTCGACCGGCGGGGAGCAACCCGTTTTTGGGGCGCGGCCTTCGACGTCTGCATCGAGCTCCTGCTCCACCCCCACCGGACCTGGACCGAGCGCGAGCTCGCCGAGCGCACCCGGCGATCGGCCCATGGGGTGCATCGCGCCCTCGTCGAGCTCGAGCGGCGCGGATACGTGGATCGGGCGCCGCGCCGACCCCCTGTCCGCGCCGGATCCGTCGAAGGCGGTCGACGAGCTGGCGAAGGTCGCGGCCACCGCCGGCATCGACGCGCTGCTCGCGGGTCCATCGGCCACGGGCGGCGTCCTCGTCGGTGGTGCCACGACGGTCTACGCCAGCCACGCCCTGGTCGAGGCGCTCTCGCGCTCCGGCTGGCAGGAGACGCGCCCCCTGGCGGCCGACGCCGTCGTGTGGCGCCCGGCGGAGCGCGCCGCGTGGCGCTCACCCAGGCAAGGCCGCCCGTTGGCGCTGACCAACGCGGTCGTGACCTGGCTCGATCTGCGGTCGGCGACGGGCCGGTCGCTCCCATCGAGACGCTCGCCGTGCTGAAGGCCCGCGCTTGGGAACAACGGAGGGCGGCTCGGGACCTGGCGGATCTCGGCCGCCTCGCGCTCTACGACGAGCACCGCGGAGGCCGGAGTTTGCAGGCCTCTGGGCAGACGACGAGCTGGAGGATGAGACCCGACGCCGCGTCCGCGCCGCGGCGCTGCTTTTCCTCCCTCCGTTCGAGTGACCCAGCGGCGCCGTCAGTCGCCCGCCGCCGACTCAAACGGATCGAGGAGATCCAGCCCACAGTCCTCGAAGTCCCGGGTATTTCGAGTGGCGACCGCGAACCCGTTCGCCCCCGCGATGGCGGCGATCTGAGCGTCCAGGATGCTCATGGGTCGGCCGGTGGACCGACGGTGGCTCATCAAGCTGCCGTATCGGTCCGCGGCGCCCGTGTCGAAGGGGAGGACCCGACCCTCGAAGCCGACGCTCAGGATGTGCTCGAACCGGTCCTCCAGGCAGCGTCGATGCCGGCCCGCCGGAAGGGATCGGAGACCGTGAGCCAACGCATCGCCCTCGGATCCGGCGACGGCTTCATGCCCTCCGAGACCAGGTTGGTGTCGAGGATGATCAAGCCCGGAGATCCAATGGCTCGTGGGGCTCCTTGTGCTGCTGCTCGAGCTCTACCCCGTGGTCGGCACCGAAGGTCGCCACGAACAGCGTCCCCATGCGCTCCGGGGCTGCGACGGCCAGGGTGATGATGCGCCCGCTCAGGCTGGGCATCTCGTCACTTCCGAACGGATGCTAGCACATGCTGGCATTGCTGGTGGCCGATAGGACCTGACTCCCACGACGACTTTCCGCAGCGTCGGACCAGCTCCCAATCACTCGGCTGTTGGACCTCGCGACCATCCGGCGGCTTCGAGGGCGGAGCTGGCCTCGTCTCGGCGGTCATTGGTGGTGGCCAGCCAGACGGTGTCGCCGGGTTGGGCGAGGGTGTCGTAGGGGATGCGGACGCCTTCGTGTTCGTAGACGAGTGGGAGGAGGGCGTCGGTGTCGGGGAGGGGGCCGCCGGCGGTCCAGGTGGAGACGGTGGCGTCGCCGTGCTCGAGGAGGACGGCCCACAGCTCGATGTCTCGGACGGCGCCGAAGAGGAGGCGGGCGCCGGCGGCTTCGACCTGGGAGGGCTTGATGTGGTGGTCGTCGTCGATGGCGGACCAGGCGTGGTGGACGTGGAAACCCCGGCGGGCGCGGCGGACGAAGAGGAGGTTGGTGGACTGATTGCAGATGAGGGCGACGACGCCGCGGCGGGACCTGAGCGAGGACTGGAGCAGGACGCGCTCGGAGAGGCCGCTGCCGAAGATCACCCTGAAGCCGGCTTGCTCTGCGCGGGTGGCCTCGGTGGCCTTGGCGTCGATGAGGACGACCTCCTCGCCGGTCTCGGCGAGGGGCCCGGCGACGGCGCGGGCGAGGGCGTTGGCGCCGAGGATGACGTAGCCGTTGTCGATGGGGCAGGCGAGGTCGAGGGCGCGGGCGACCTGACCGCCGCTGAGACCCTGGACGAGCACGGTTGTGGCGATGACGAGGAAGACGAGCCCCTGGAGGGCCTCGCCGCCGGGGATGCCGGCGGCGGCGAGCTTCTGGGCGAACATCGCGGAGACGGCGGCGGCGACGATGCCTCGGGGGGCGAGCCAGCTCATGAAGGCCTTCTCGCGGGTCGAGAGCTCGGTGCCCCAGGTGCCGATGAAGATGTTGAGCGGGCGCACGATGAACATGAGCGCGAGGACGGTGGCGACGCCGGGCCAGCCCAGGGCGTAGACGTCGGCGAGGCGGACGTCGGCGGCGAGGAGGATGAAGAGCAGCCCGATGAACATCACCGTGAGCTGCTCCTTGAACGCGTGGAGGGCGGAGACGACCGGGGCCCGAAGGTTGCCGACGACCAGGCCGGCGACGACCGCGGCGGCGATGCCGCTCTCGTGGAGCACGGCGTTGGAGATCTGGAAGCAGACGAGGCAGAGGGCGAGGGTGGTCACGTTCTCGAGGCCCTCGGGGATCAACCAATCGACGCGCAAGAGCGCCGCGATGGCGAAGCCGAAGACCACCCCGAAGAGGCAGCCCGTGCCGAGGGTGAGGGCCGCGTGCCACGCGCCGCCGAAGATGCCGCCGTTGGGGCTGGTGACGACCTCGAGGGCGACCACCGCGAGGATGGCGCCGATGGCGTCACCAAAGACGCCCTCCGCCTCGAGCACGGTGGCGATGCGCCGCTTGACCCGGATGCGCCTGAGCAGCGGCGTGACGACGGTGGGCCCGGTGACGATGACCAGCGTGCCGAAGAGCACCGCGGGCGCCCACTCCCAGCCGAGGATCCAACGGGCCGCGAGGGTCCCGCCGACGGCGGTGATGGCGGCGCCGACGGTGACGAGCTGCTGGATGGCGCGGCCCTCCCTGCGCAGGCGCCGTACGTCGAGGTTCATGCCCCCCTCGAAGAGGATGATCGCCACCGCGAAGCCGACCAGGATCTGCATCGACTCGCCCAGGGCGTCGGGCCGAATGACGCCGGCGACCTCGGGGCCGAGCAGCACGCCGGCCCCCAGGAGGAGCACGATCCCCGGGAGCCGGAGGTGCCGCGCGAGGACTTGGAGCAACATACCGGCGCCGAGGGCGAGGCCGACGGTGAGCGCGGGATCGTCGAACACTAGCGGTCGCTCAGCGCGCGGAGGAGGGCCTCCTGGGCGACCACCCGGGGGTCGTCACCCTCCCGTTGGACGTGCTCGTAGGTGCCGTCCGCTCGGAGGAACCAGGCGCTGGTGTTGTCGCGGAGGTAGACGTCCACGCCCTCCTCGAGGGCGCGCTTCGCGAGGCCCGGCTCCTCGATGGGGAAGCAGGTCTCGACCCGGCGGTAGAGGTTGCGCCCCATGAGATCGGCGCTCGCGAGGAAGATTTCGGGCTCGCCGCCGTTGCAGAAACCGTAGAGGCGCGTGTGTTCGAGGAAGCGGCCCAGGATGGAGCGTACCCGGATGTTCTCCGAGACCTCCGGGACCCCCGGGCGCAGGCAGCAGATGCCCCGCACGACGAGATCGACCTGCACCCCCGCCCGGGAGGCTTCGTAGAGGGCGCGGATCATCACCGGATCGCTGATGGAGTTGACCTTGATCTTGATCCAGGCGGGCTCGCCCGCGCGGGCGCGTGTGGCCTCGGCGGCGATGGCCTCGAGCAGGCTGGGTTGCAGCGTGAAGGGGGACTGCAGGAGCTTCGAGAGCTGCTCGGCGCGGCCCAGGCCAGTGAGCTGTTGGAAGAGCAGGTGGACGTCTTCCGCGATGTCCGAGCGGCAGGTCATGAAGCCGAAGTCGGTGTACGCGCGGGCCGTGCCGGCGTGGTAGTTGCCGGTGCCGAGGTGCACGTAGCGGCGCAGGCGCCCGGCCTCTCGGCGGACGACGAGGAGCATCTTGCAGTGGGTCTTGTGGCCCACGACGCCGTAGACCACGTTGGCGCCGGCGGCCTGCAAGCGGGTGGCCAGATCGATGTTGGCCTCCTCGTCGAAGCGGGCGCGCAGCTCGATGACGGCGGTGACCTCCTTGCCGGCCCGCGCCGCATCGAGCAGGGCCTTCACGATCGCCGAGCGCGCGCCGGTCCGGTAGACGGTGGCCTTGACTGCGAGGACCTCCGGGTCGTCGGCGGCCTGGCGGATGAGATCGACGACGGGGCTGAAAGACTCGAAGGGGTGATGGAGCAGGAGGTCGCCACGGCTGATGGTCTCGAAGAGGTCGCCGGCGGCGCGGACGGTGGGCGTGAAGCCGGGGAACTTGAGCTCCGTGCGGTCGATGGCCTCGTAGACCGCGACGCAGCGGTGCAGGTTCACCGGGCCTCGCACCACGTAGAGGTCCTCAGGGCCCAAGCCGAACTGCGAGAGCAGGAACTCGGCGTGCTCGCTCGGGCACATGTCGTCGACCTCGAGGCGCACGGCGTCGCCGTAGCGCCGATGGGGGAGCTGCCCCTTGAGGGCGTCGAGCAGGTCCTCGACCTCCTCCTCCTCGACCCAGAGGTCGGCGTTGCGCGTGACCCGGAACTGGTGGCAGCCGGTGACCTTCATGCCCGGGAAGACCTCGCCGACGTGGGCGTGGATCACCGAGGAGAGCAGGAAGAAGACGTGGGGGGCGTCGGCGACGGACTCCGGCGCCGGGATGACCCGTGGCAGGCAGCGCGGCACGTGCATCACGGCGTAGTCGGAGTGCCGGCCGAAGGCGTCGGCGCCCTCCAGGGTCATGAACAAGTTCAGTGACTTGTTGAGCACCCGTGGGAAGGGGTGGGCGGGATCGAGGCCGACCGGCGTGAGGACCGGCGCGACCTGCTCGTGGAAGTAGGTGCGCACCCATCGGCGCTGTTTCTTGGTCCACTCGCTGCGGCGCAACACCTTGACGCCCCGCTCGCGGAGGCCGGGGAGCACCAGCTCGTTGAGCAGGCGGTACTGTTCGGCGACGAACCTCTGCACGGTCTCGGCGATGTGGCGCAGCGCCTGCTGGGGAGACAGCCCGTCGGGGCCCGGCCGCGCGATCTTGAGACGGGCGCGCTGCTTCAGACCCGAGACGCGGATCTCGAAGAACTCGTCGAGGATCGTGCTGCAGATGGTGAGGAAGCGCAGCCGCTCCAGGGGCGGCGTCTCCTCCAGGGCGGCCATCGCCAGCACGCGCTCGAAGAAGGCCAGGAGGCTGAGCTCGCGGTTGATGTAGAGGCGCGGATCGTCGAGGTCGAATTCGGATGGTGGCGTGCTCATTGGACCGGGAGCGTAGCAGTCGCGTGTGAAGTCTGCGAAGAATGGCGCCATGCAGAATCTCGTCGTTGTCGCAGGGCTGCTGGCCCTCTCGGGTTGCGGCGCGAGCCCGCCGGTAGAGCGCGCCGCGCCGCCGGACAGCCTCGCCGCCGTGAGCATCCCGGTGCTGCCGGCGTGGACCGACCGCTACGCCGCCTACAACCAGGGCGACGTCCGCTTCTTCAACATCTCGAAGCTGATGGCGGCCCACGACCTCACGCGCTTGCAGGCGGTGGCGCTCCAAAACCACTACCGAGACCTGACGCGGGCCGATCCGGAGGGCGTCCGGGCGACGCAGTTCGACGAGGCGCTGGCCCGCGTACGGCGCGGCGAATACGAGAGCGGTCTCGATCCCGAACGCCTCGCCGCGGCGCCCTTCATCGTCGTGTTCGACCTCGATGACACGCTCTACGACCAGTACCGCTCGACGGAGGCGTGCCACACCTTTCGGACGACCCACGCCGGCAACAAGCAGCGCCTCGTGCAGCTCGTGCCCGGGTGGAAGGACGCCTTCGATCGGGTCCGCGCGGCCGGGGGCCTGGTCGTGCTCTTCTCGGCCAACCTCGACGACACGACGTACACCAACCTGCGGGCGTGGCGGTACGAGGGGAAGAACCTGATGGAGAGCCCCCACATCGCCGGCGCGCTCACCAACAGCCACCTCGTGATGCAGGAGACGACGGAGGGGGCTGGGGCGGCGAAGGCGAGCAAGGGACACCCGGTGCACGAGCCCTCCAAAGACCTGCGCATCTTCGACGAGTCCCTCCAGCGGGTCGTGATCGTGGACGACAACCCGCTGCGTCTCTTTCAGTTTCGCAACACCCGCCTGTTCAAGAAGTTCCACGCCTGCGGCTCGGATCTCGATGGGATGAAGTCCGCGTACGGCGGGGCTTTGCGCGCGGTCATCGACGAGCTCGTCGACTCCGCGGAGCACGCGAAGCGCGCCGGCGTCCCCTTCGCCACGGCCTTCCTGCCCCACAGCGTGCTGGGACAGGTGACGGTGCGCTTCTTGATGGAGACCAACGGCTGGGACGAAGCCCGCGCCGTCGCCTTCGTGCGCGCCCATCCAGATGTGGTCGACGCGCGCTACTGACTCAGCGGATCGAGGAAGCGTTCGACGCGTCGGTAAGCGCGACCTCGACCGAATTGGAGCAGGTGGCTGCCAGACCAGACGTGGAGCGGGGCGTCGAAGTGATCGGCGAGGCGCTCGGCGTGATCCAGCGGCGTGATGCGGTCTCCGGCGGCGGCGACGACGAAGGTGCGGCCGGGCTCGATGAGCGGCGCGCGGTGCAGCGGCGAGACCGCCCGGTGGGCGAGATCGAGGGCCGCGCGCTGCGCACCGGCGTCGGGACCATCGCCCAAGTGGCCGCGAGCCAAGGCGAAGTCGGCGATGGAGGCCAGCGGGATGACCGGAACCAGGAAGTCGACCTCCCTCTCGATGGTCGCGGCGAGGGACGCGGTGTAGCCGCCGAGGCTCATCCCCATCAGCCCCACGGTGGGGGCCCCCCGGGCCCGGAGCCAGCCCATGAGGTCGCGCAGATCGGCGACCGCGTGGCGCAGGGACTCGTTGGTTCGCCGGGGATCGCGGCTGGGGAAGCGAGGCGCGACCATTCGCCGAGGCACGGTGCGCACGCCATGGTACGGGAGCACGAAGACGCCGACGTCCCACCCGTTTCGGTACATCCGGTCGATGGGCCAGAGGATGCGCTCGGCCGTCCATTGCCCCGCCATATAGCCGTGGACCAACACCGCTGTGCGCCGTGGCTTCTCGTGAACCCAGAGGCGGGTGGCCGCGTGGTCGCTGCGTGGATCGCGCAGCGCCGCGGCGAGGTTCGGCAGCCACGTGGGGCGGTCGCTGGGCCAGCGGAGGTCGAGCACCGCGCCGCCGTCGCGCAGCCTTCGGACCCGACGAACGCGGGGTGTCAGGTCCCGCGACGGGGGATGGAAGCCGGCGGCGTCGGGGGGATAGGCGTGGGCGATGTCGGCCAGGAGGTGCATTCGCGTCGCGGCGTCGTCGGGGATTCGCCTTCTCTTGCGGCGGGTGTGGGCGCTGGCGACCGCGCCGGCGGCGCGCATCGCCGTGTAGTCCACGCCGGCGCCGACCCGCGCGACGACGCGTCGGATGGGGCCGCTGCGATGGCCGCTCACGCGGGGACCTCGGCGGTGGCCACGTAGAGTCCGCGGTGGCCCCCGCCCGGGAGATCGGTGGTGCGCACGACCTCGAGCGGCGTGAGGCCCGCGTCGCGGATGAGCGTCGGCGCCTGCTTTGGCGACACGCCGAAGACCAGGGGCTCGCCCAGGGCGCGCAGGGTGATCGCCGCCGCCCGCTCCGAGAGCCCGGCCGCGTGCCGGTCGCCGTCGTAGAGGTCGAAGGCGACGCGAGTGCCGGGGGCGGAGCTCGCCTGGATTCGGTGCAGCGTGCCCTGGACCGCTGGGCGTGGCAGGTACATCGACACGCCCTCCCAGGCGAAGAAGGCGGGCACGCGAGGGTCGAAGCCGGCGGCGGCGAGCTGGACCGAGAAGTCTTCGATGGCGAAGTCGACCTCGACGCGGCGGGCGCCGACCTCCGGGAGTCGGGCGGCCTGGCGCGCACGCCGCGCGGCGGTGGCGGGGTGGTCGACCTCGTAGACGGTGCAGGCTCGGAGGGCCTCGCGGAAACGCCAGGGTCGAGCGTCGTAGCCGGCGCCGAGCAACACCACTTGGCGGGCCCCGCCCTCGATGGCCTCGAGCATCGCCGCGTCGATATAGCGGTGGCGGGCCACGACCGACGGCCCGAGCCCCAGCGTGAGGTCCGGGACGCCCGCGCGCACGGCCAAACGATAGGCACGCATGCCCGCGCGCATCGGCGCGCTCAGGAAATCCGTGGCGAAGGGGTCGAGGTCCGAGGCGCCTCGCAGCGCGCAAACGATCTCGGCGGTCAGGCTGGGGCGGGCTCGCACCGTAAGAGTGTATCGGCTCCTTCAGATGGAAGCCCAGATGGAGAACTTCTCGCGTGCCTGTTATGTTCCACCACCAGGGAGGGACGATGGCCATCGGCGCGGTCAACACGCAGGAGCTGGAGGCGGTCTGCATCGAGCCCCGCGGGTTCGTGCGCGGCCGTCCCGAGCGCTTCCTGGGCCCGCTCTTCGACGGGACGGCGCTGCATCGGATGGTCTTCGAGCTCGTAGACAACGCGGTTGCCGAGGCGCTGCGCGGCTACGGCGACCACATCACGGTCACCATCGACGGGGATCTCACGGCGACCGTCGAGGACGGCGGTCGCGGTCTGCCCGTGGGGCCCGACGACGACGGAGATGACCGCCTCGAGATGCTGATGACGACCATCGGGCGTACGCATCGAGAGCCCTTCCGCTGCGCGCGGGCGCATTGGCTGAACCCCTTCGTGGGACGCTACAGCGTCACCGGGCTCGCGGCGGTGAACTTCCTCTCTCGACGGCTCATGGTCGAGGTGCAGCGCGACGGGAGCCGTTGGCGGCAGATCTTCGACGAGGGCAAGCCGCGCGAGGCGTCGAAGCGAATCGATGTCACGACCGCGACGGGCACCCGCCTCACGGCGGAGGCCGATCCGGTCATCTTCGACAAGGGGAAGGTGCGCAAGCTCGACCGGCGGCGGATCGAGCGGCGCCTCGACGACCTGTCAGTCCTGGTGCCTGGCCTGCGGTTCACGCTCGCAGACCGTCGCGCGGGGAGCCAAGCCGAGCTCTGCGCGCCCCGCGGCGCCCGCGACCGACTCGAGACGCTGGTGGCGCAGCCGTTGTACGACGCCGTCTTTCACCTCGACGAGGCCGACGAGCGTGGCTGCGGCTTCCAGATCGCGGTCGCCTGGACCCGTGAGCCGCGAAGCCTCGTGCAGAGCTTCGTCAACGGGCTGCCCACGCCGGGGGACGGGACCCATGTCGATGGGCTGCACCGAGGCATCGCGCGCGGTATCACCGAGGTCGTGGGGGCCGTCGATGGCGGGGGCCCCAACCTCCGTGCGGTCCTGGTGTTGACGATGGAAGAGGCGAGCTTCGACGGGATGCAGCGGGTGCGCCTGACGAGCCCCGCGGCCACCGAGCACATCGAAGCGGCGGTGGCCGAGGCGTTGCCGCTGTGGTTGCGCACCCAGCGCGAGCTCCGCTACGCGCTCAAGGCGGCGAACGCGTGAGGCCGCTGACGCCGTAGCGCTCCGGGGCCCAGAGCTCCTCGAGGTCGCTCTTCGCCTCAATCGGCCCGTGATGACCGACGTGACGTTGGATCTCGGTGGGATCGATAGCCCTGGCCCGTGGGGTGGACGCGGCGTGTGAGGTCCATTCATCATCGGCCCGTCTGACGGGGGATTGATGATGCGAAGTCTGTGGCTCTGCCTGGCGCTGGCCGCCGTGGGATGCACGCCGGAGAACGGGGGCGGCAGCGCGGATGGCGGTCCGGTCGAGGCGGATGGCGGCGAGGGGGAAGGTGAAGGGGAAGGTGAAGGCGAAGGTGAGGGCGAGGGTGAGGGTGAGGGGGAGGGCGAGGGGGAGGGCGAGGGTGAGGGGGACGCCGACGGCCACGACGACGCCGCCGGTTTCCGTGTACGTGGCTGGTGTGGGGGTTGTGGTGGGGGCGGTGGCTGGTGAGGGCGTTGGGGACGGTGAGGGCGAGGGCGAGGGAGAAGGTGAGGGGGTCGTCCTTGGTTACTACCCAGGCTGGGCGGTCTATGCCCGTCACTACTACCCCCACAACGTCGCCGCGAATCGCGACCCGGGCGTCGCGGCGGACACCATCCCCGCCGCCTACTACACCCACCTCAACTACGCCTTCGTGAACATCTCGCCGGACGGGGAGTGCATTGCCCACGACCCCGGCGGCGAGCTCCGTGGCGACGACGCGCAAGGCGGTGTCGCTGGGTGGCTCCGGCTCGGTCCGAGCCAGGGGGTCTTCGAGGATCTGCGGGCGCTTCGAGCGGCCCACCCCGACGTGAAGATCCTGATGTCCGTCGGCGGCTGGACGTTCTCGCAGAACTTCTCCGACGTGGCCCGCACACCCGAGGCACGGGAGCGCTTCGCGCGATCCTGCGTAGCGTTCATGGAGCGGCACGGCTTCGATGGGATCGATCTCGACTGGGAGTACCCCGGCGGCGACGGCTGGGACGGGGCGACCTGCCGCCAGGGCGCCGATCCGTGCACCCCCGAGCAGAAGCGGGAACGCGCGGTCCGCGCCGGTGACCAGGTGACCTTTCATCACCTGGAGCCGGGCGCTTGCGTGAGCTGCCGAGACGAGGATGGGGCCAACTACGTGCGGCTGCTCGCGTCGCTCCGCGATGCCCTCGGGGAACGGCTGCTCACGGCCGCGGTCGGCGCCGGGCCCCACATCCGGGACCGGATGGACGTCGCCGGGATGGCGCGCCACGTCGACTGGTTGTCCCTGATGACCTACGACTTCCATGGCGCGTGGGACGCGCAGACCGGCTTCAACGCGCCCCTTGAGACCGACGACGGCAGCGGGTTCAGCATCCGTGACTCCGTTGATGGCTACCTCGAGGCGGGGCTGCCCGCCGACAAGTTGGTGATGGGCACGGCGTTCTACGGTCGAGGCTGGGTTCAGGTGCCCAACGCGGCGCCGGGCGCGCAGGGGCAGGCGCCCGCTGGCGTCGTCGACAACCAGAGCGGCCTCGTCCGCGACAACGGGGTCGTCACGGGGACGTGGGAGCCCGGCTACTGGACGTGGCGCCTTATCCGCGAGCACTACCTCACGCCCGAGTCTGGCTATGTCCGCGGCTGGGACGAGCGCGCCGCCTCGCCCTATCTCTACAGCCCCGAGGACCGCGTGTGGATCGGGTACGACGACCCGCGCTCGATTCGGATGAAGGCGGCCTGGGCCCGGGAGCGGGGTCTGCGTGGGGTGATGACCTGGGAGATCCCGGACGATGACTGCGAGGACAGCCTCGCCCGCGCCCTGAACGAGGGTTTTGGCCGAGCGGTCGCCGATCCACCGGCCCCCTGCGCCGGGCTCCCGCCGATCGACGAAGAAGTGGAGCCGCCCCACGACGATATAGAACGGTTGCTGCGCCTCGCCGTGCGCTTCTACGGCGCGCAGAGATGCGGAGACGCCGACAACTGGTTGATCGCCGACCACCCCCTCGGCGGCCGGTGTCACCTCCAGGATGGTCCCGGCGTCGGTGAGGGGGTCGACCTGACGGGGGGCTGGCACGACGCCGGTGACCACATCAAGCAGACGGCGACCATCGCGTACGCCGTCTATGCGCTGGCGAAGGCCTACGAGGCGTTCCCGGAGGGCTTCGGCGACGATGATGACGACGCGTTTGGCGGGCGGGCCGACGGGGTCCCCGATGTGATCGGCGAGCTGAAGGTGGGCGCCGACTACCTCACTCGGGTGCTCGTGGGCGACGAGCTCGTCACCCT
Organism: uncultured Nannocystaceae bacterium; assembly: GCA_964402225.1. Lineage (GTDB taxonomy): Bacteria > Myxococcota_A > Bradymonadia > UBA7976 > UBA1532 > CAYOBQ01. The sequence continues at coordinate 94,985 of CAYOBQ010000007.1, forward strand.
CGTCGGCGACGAGACGGACCACCTCACTTTCGTCACGGCGCCGTTCCAATCCACCCTGGACGAGGACCAGGGCGGCGGGGTCCGCGCGGTCGACACGAGCGGGCGGGGCGACGTCGCAGATCTCGCCGCCGCGGGTCTCGCCGCCGCCGCGCGCGTCGTGCTCGACGAAGAGGCGGCACGCTACCTCGTGTCGGCTCGAGCGCTCCATGCCTTCGCCGTCGACCACCCCGGGATCACGGAGGGGGCCTTCTACGAGGATGATGCCTGGGAGGACAACGCGTTCTGTGCCGCCGCGGAGTTGGCCGTCACCACCGGCGAGGCCCCCTATCTCGCCGAGGCGCTCGGCCACGCCGCCACCATCGGCCCGCGGGAGTGGGCGGTGAGCTGGTACAGCCCCTCCGACTTCGCGCGCCACACCCTGGCGGCGGCAGGCGAGGGGGGCGCGTTGATGGACGACTGGCGCGCGGATCTGGAACTCTACCGCGCGCGGGTGAGCAACCTGGAGCACGTCCGGGGGATGGCGTGGTTCTACGATTGGGGGAGCCTCGCCCCGGCTACGGCCTCGGCGTTTGGGGCCGCCCTCTTCCATCACGTCTCGGGGGACGCCGCCGCCGCCGACTTCGCCCTCTCGCAGCTCGACTACGTCATGGGCGACAACGAGTACGACCGGTCCTTCGTCACCGGCTGGGGCCCGAACCCGCCCACCCGGCCGCATCACGCCACCGCCTATGGCCACGACGATCTCGACTGGGATCTCAGCCGCGAGTTCCTGCGACCTCTCCCGGGCGCGCTGGTCGGGGGGCCCACCTCGGAGGCCTTCGACGTGACCGAGGCCGGCTACGCCGACGACATCAACGACTACATCGGCAACGAGGTCACGCTCGACTACAACGCTGGGCTCGTCGGCCTCGCGGCCTTCGCCCTCGCCCCCCGCGCGCGCCCCCCGGAGCCGCCCCCCGGCGAAGGCGGCCTCGGTGAGCTGTTGCCGGAGCCGCTGTTCCGCCAGCTCTTTCCGACGCTCTACGGCGATCCCATCGACTTCGGCGACTGGGACTTCGAGGATCCCTCCCACGGCGCGGGCTTGTTGACCTACGAGGCGTTTCTCGAAGCGGCGGCAGCCTACCCGGGCTTCGCCACGACCGGCTCACGCCACGACCGCGTTCGTGAGCTCGCGGCGTTTCTGGCCAACATCTCCCACGAGACGACCGGAGGCTGGGGCGAGTTCGCGCTGGGCTCGAACCGGTATCGTTTCGGGCTCTTCTTCGTGGAAGAGGTCGGCTGCGAGGACGGCGGCTGCGACGGCTACTGCGACCCACAGCCGCCCTGGGGCTGGGCCTGCGCCCTCGGCCGGACCTACCACGGCCGAGGCCCCATGCAGCTCAGTTGGAACTACAACTACGGGTTGATGAGCCAGCGGCTCGACATCCGCGGCCCCGACGGTGAGGCCGACGGCTTGCTCCACGACCCCGATCTCCTGCTGCGCGACGGCGCCCTGAGCTTCCGCTCGGCGCTCTGGTTCTGGATGACAGAGCAGCTCCCCAAACCTTCGGGCCACGACGTGATGACCGGCGTCTGGCAGCCCGGCGCCGCGGATCTCGCCGCCGGACGTGGCCTCGGCTTCGGCACCACCGTCGACATCATCAACGGCGGCATCGAGTGTGGTCATGGGCACGACGACACAGCGAGCGATCGGGCCGGCTTCTACCTCACCTACCTCGGCGTCCTCGGCGGCACCGACGACCAGGGTCGGCTACACGTATCGCCCCGCGTCCGCGGCTCGGACCAGGACGGCGCCCACCCACCGGGCGACCCCGCGGCCCCGGACCCCAACGACGCCGTGAGTTGCGGCGCGATGCAGCCCTTCTGAGGAGCCCCCGCGGTCGCCGACGCGCCTCATCCGCCTTCGCCCTACTAGACTTGGTCTGCTAGACATACTCTATGCGAACGGTGAATACGCAGGTGGCGAAGACGAGGCTCAGCGCGCTTCTCGCCGAGGTCGAAGCGACCGGCGAACGTATTGTCATCTGTCGTAGCGGGCGGCCCGTAGCGGATCTGGTCCCTCATCGCCGGCGCCCTCGGACAGAGCCGCACCCCGTGCTCTCTCAGGTCCGAGTGGAGTACGATCCGACCGATCCATTGGGCGAGGAAGATTGGCCGGAGCCGCCCTGATTCCGGACATCATCGCCGCGGCGTTGGAGCGAGCGTTGCCGGTCGTCACGGCTGATCAGCAGTTCGTGCGCTACGGGGTCGAAGTGCTGACGTAGACGTCGAGGGTCTCACCGATCCTGGTGAGATGAGCTTCGAGAGCAGGTGTTACTGCCCCGCGGTCCTCCACGTAGAGCCGTTACGTCTCCCCCGCGATCGCTGCGCGTGTCCCGATAGATGGCGAATCTCGTTGTGCTCCTCGGCGGCCTCGGCCTCTTCCTCTTCGGGCTCAAGACCATGAGCGTCGGGCTCCAGCAGGCGGCCGGGGATCGGCTGCGCGCGATGCTCTCCACCGCCACGCGCAACCGCGCGACCGGCGTGCTCACGGGCGTCGGGATCACCTCCATCGTCCAGTCGTCCAGCGCCACCACCGTGCTCATCGTGGCCTTCGCGAACGCCGGCCTGCTCACGCTCCTTCAGGCCATCGGACCCGTCATGGGCGCCAACATCGGGACCACGATCACCGCGTGGTTGGTCGCGCTGCTCGGGTTCGAGGTCAAGATCACCGCCTTCGCGATGCCGGTGATCGCGGTCGGCGCCGCCGTGTCCCTCGTGCGCGACGAGACGGCCCGCCGCTGGGGCCGAGTCCTTGTCGGCTTCGGGCTGCTCTTCCTCGGCCTCGACCTCATGAAGTCGTCGGTGCCGAACCTCTCGAGCGATCCCGAGAGCTTCATCTTCCTGAAGGGCTGGGCCGCCCACGGCTATCTCTCGATCCTGTTGTTCGTGGTCGTGGGCGCGACGCTCACTGTCGTGCTGCAGAGCTCCTCGGCGACGATGGCGATCACCATGGTCATGGCCCACCAAGGCTGGATCGGCTTCGAGGTCGCGTGCGCGATGGTCCTCGGTGAGAACATCGGCACCACGGTCACCGCGAACATCGCCGCCCTCGGCGCGAACAGGAACGCCAAGCGCGTGGCGCGGGTGCACCTCGTCTTCAACCTCGTCGGCGTCCTCTGGATGCTGCCCGTGATCCTGCTGGTGCTGAGGGTCATCGACGGCGTCGTCCCCGGAGATCCCTACGCCAACGCCGCCGTGATCAAAGACCACCTCGCGGCCTTCCACACCGCCTTCAACATCACCAACACGCTGCTCCTCGTCGGGTTCGTCCCCCAGCTCGCCCAGCTCGCTCACCGCATGGTCCCGCTGCGCCAGGACGGTGCGGCACCGTCCTAGGACGGTGCGGCAGAGCCGCGACGCGGCGCGCTGCACCGTCCTAGCAGTCGGGGACGGCCGGATCGGGGCACGCTTCTCTGCCGCAGCCACTGAAGGGGCCCCAGCGTCCGCGGGCGCACAGACGGGAGCGGGCCCGCGATCGGCCGCCCCTGGGCTCGCAGGCCTCGACCTCGCGGTGCCCGTTGCGGCATTCGTCGGGATCGTCGCACGCCCCGGCTTCGCGCCACCTATCGGCCTCGCAGACCCACCGCTGCTCCCCGTTGTCGTTGAATCCGCACTCCCGGACCTGCGCCGCGCCGTCCTGGCAGCGCGGAGGTGCGTCCGGACCCTCGTCGAGCGGCCCGTCGCCCTCGAGGACATCGGCGGGCTCCTCGCCAGCGGCGTCGTCCGGGGCGCCTCCGTCGACCCTCGGGCCGCAGTCACCACGACCCGGCTCGCACTCCCGCTCCGGCTCCCGGTCGACGATGCACCCGGACAAGACGAGCAGCGCCGCCGACAGCGCGATCAGCGGGCGCCGCCCGTGGGGCCCCGTCATTCGGTTCTCAACGACCGCGATCGGCGTCATCGATGCGCTCCCCCCATTCAATAA
>CAYOBQ010000008.1:0-69773 GCA_964402225.1 uncultured Nannocystaceae bacterium
ACGCCGAAATCGGTTGGCGGGCGCGTGCAGCGCGCCGCGTCGCGACTCTGCCGCCCCGTCCTAGGTGACGGGGCTACACCAGGCCCGACAGCTCTTCGCCCAGGCGCCACAACCGCGCCGCCGCGGCGTCGTCCCGGGCGCGGCGCGCGGGCTTGCGCTCCTTGCAGCCCACGAAGTAGGCACCGCTCGTGTCGGCCACTTCGGAGGCGGCGGAGAGGTAGATGGAGCAGCGCGCCCCCTTTGATGGCGCCGGCAAGGCGCGCGTCACCGCGGCCCAACCGGTCCGCAGCAGCCCGTGGCTGTTCCGGCCGAGCCCGGTGCGGATGATCCCGGGATGCAGGGCGTTGGACGTCAACCCGCTCCCCGCCTTGCGCCGCGCGAGCTCCCGCGTGAAGAGCACGTTGCACAGCTTCGAGGCGGCGTAGGCAGAGAAGCCCTCGTATCGCTTCGCGCGCTGGAGGTCGTCGAAGCGCAGACGCCCGAAGCGGTGAATCGACGAGCTGACGTTGACGACCCGCGCCGGCCCGCTCGCCTCGAGGTGGTCGAGCAGCAGGTTCGTGAGCAAGAAGGGCGCGAGGAAGTTCACCGCGAAGGTCCACTCCAGCCCATCGACCGTCTCGACCCGTCGCTGCATCACCACGCCGGCGTTGTTCACCAAGACGTGCAGCTCGGGGAGGCGCTCGCGTACGTCCGCGGCCAACGCCCGCACGGAGTCCAGCTCGGAGAGATCGCCCACGAAGAGCCCCACCTCGCGTCCGGTCTCCGCCGCGATCCGCTCCACCGCCGCGCGACCCCGCCCCTCGTCCCGGCACGAGATCGCGACCTGGGCGCCCAGGCGGGAGAGCCCCGCCGCCGTCGCCTCGCCGATCCCCGAGCTGCCCCCCGTTACGAGGCAGACCCGGCCGTCCATGGAGGGGAGCTCACTCACCTGCGCGGGAGCCTACCGCATCTCAGCGGCGTCGTCGCAGCCCCAACAGCAACAGCCACCCAAACGCGCCTCCGCGGGGCGCGGCCGGGGAGCAGGCGCAGTCGAGACCTCGGTCGGAGGCGAAGGTGGTCAAGGGCGGAAGCTCGGCGTCGAGCTTCACGTCGCTCACGAGCCCCGATCCGCCGTCGCCCTCGATTCGGGCGGCGTCGTCGTCCGCGGCGTCGTCGCCCAGGTCACTCTCGACGACGTCGACGGCCTCCTGGGCGTCGGCGACCGCGTCGGCCACCGCCGCGTCCGGCACCATCGCGTCCGGCACCGCTGCGTCTGGTACCGCCGCGTCCGGCACCGCCGCGTCCGGCACCGACGCGTCCGGCACCGCCGCGTCCGGCACCGCCGCGTCCGGTACCGACGCGTCCGGCACCGACGCGTCCGGCACCGCCGCGTCCGGTACCGCCGCGTCCGGTAGCGCTGCGTCCGGTGCCCCCGCGTCCGGTACCGCCGCGTCCGGCGCCCCCGCGTCCGGCGCCCCCGCGTCCGGCGCCCCCGCGTCCGGTACCGCCGCGTCCGGCTCCGCGTCCGGCTCCGCGTCCGGCACTGCTGCGTCCGGCACCGCCGCGTCCGGCACCGCCGCGTCCGGGTCGAGGGGCCCGTCGCCGTTGGGGTTGGTGCGGTCGCGGAGGACCTCCAGCCCATCGGAGACGCCGTCGTCGTCGCTGTCGGGGTCGAGGGCGTTGGTCTCGAAGTCCGGCTCGACGTCGTCCGGCAGTCCGTCCGCGTCGGAGTCGAGGGGGCGGTGGAGGCAGGTCAGGGCGTCGTCGACATAGGACGCGACCAGCCCGCCGAAGGGATCGAGCGTGAGGCCAACGCGGGTGTAGGCGCGGCGGGCGGCGGCGGGGGGGGCCGCCTCGATGGCGGTGTGGTCGAAGCCCCCTGGGAGCGCGTCGTAGAGGCGTACGTCGTCGGCGTCGGGGAACAGGGCGCTGCGGAGGTGTTGGCGGCTGAGCCCCACGGGTCGCTCGCCCCCGTCGTCGGTGGGCTGCATGACGATGGCGTTGGTCCCACCGATGGCCTGGTTGGGATCGATGAACTCGGTGGTGAGCGGGCCCGGCAGCCGGCCACCCGTGAGGAGGAGGCCTGCGTCGCTCTCCTGATCGAGGAGCCCGACACCCACCACGCCGTGGAGCACCCAGATCCGTCCGTCGGCTCGGTGCGTGATGGCCGGGCGAACGCCGATCTGAAAGTTCTCGTCGCTCACCTCGACGGTCTGCCAGAAGCCGGTGTCAAACGAGAGGTGGAGCCGGCCGAGGGTGCGATCGCGGTGGGCGACGACCGGGGTCCCGTCGGGGGCGACGGAGAGGGCGATCTCGAAGCCCGCGTCGTTGTCCGGTCCGCCGTCGTCCACGGGCTCCGTGGCCCAGTCGTCGGGGGCGAGGCGGCGCGCGAACCACAGGGCGCCGTCGTGGGCGTAGGCGACCACGAGCTGCTCGTTGACGACCCCGAGGGCGCACCACCGGCCAGCGCCTACGCCGACGGCGATGACCTCGCGCGCCCACCGGGGCCCGTCCCCGCGAATCGCGACCTCCAGCCGCTGCTCCACCGCGTTGTAGAGACAGACGTGGGGCCGCCCCTCGAGGATGAGCAAGTCGAGGTCCTCGATCTCATCGATGCCCAGTCGACTGGCGCGCGCCACGATGACCTCTGACCGGGCGTCGCCGGCGTGGTCGATGGTGGTGTAGACCACGTCTCCGCTGAGTCGGCGGACCCGCGCGAGCCGCGCCAGACCCAGGGCGTCGATCTCGACGTCCAGCCCGCCACCGCCATCGAGCTCGTCGAGGCAGAACCCGTCGAGCTGCGCATGGGCCGGTAGGGAGAACGCGACGAGGAGCGCGAGTCGGGTCATGGCTGAAGGGTGAGCGAGATCGGGGCGCCGGCCTCATCCTCGAAGCGGCCGTCGGCGGGATCGTAGGCGACGGGGCCGACCGTGAGCGCGTCGTAGCCGTCTCGGTCGACGACGAGCTGATAGGGCTCGTCGGGGGCGGCGGCGAGGGAGAACTCACCGTCCACGTCGGCGACGGCGGTGGCGAAGGGGAGATCCCACCGCTCGAAGCGCACCGCGACGCGGGTCCCGCCGGGGGGGGCACCGTCGGCCAAGGAGATCTCTCCCGTGAGCGCGACGGCGTCGGCGCCGGTGGAGGCGTGGGCGAGCTCGACGACCCGCCGCGCCCCCTCGCCGGGGCCGACCGTGATGAGCTCCGAGTGGGCATCGTAGCCCTCGGCGCGAACGGTGAGCGTCCACGCGCCGGGATCGAGCTCCCCGAAGGCGAACTCCAGGCCGAGGCCCTCCAGGACGCAGTCGGGACACCCGTCGCCAGGCGGCGACACCCCCGCGGCGTCGTCGACGCCCTCGAGGGTCACGCTCACCTCGCCGAGGCGCTCGGTGTCGCCGAAGCGGCGCAGCGCGACATGCCCCGAGACCGAGCCCGGGGCGGGGGGGAGGAGCACCTGGGCCTCGAGTTCAATGCCACCCGCGGGCACCGACACATCGATCGACTGCTCGACGTAGCCGGGATGGTGCACGTGGAGCGTGTAGTCCCCGGGGGGCACGTCGAGGACGAAGCGTCCATCGTCGGCGGTCACGGCGACCCGCCCCGAGTCACCCGCCGCCACGGTGATCCCCCCGTGCTCCTGGGCGTCCCTCAGGCGGGCGCGGCCGCGAACCGGGGCGAGCACGACCTCGCCGTCGACGCGCAAAAGGAGGCGGCCGACGTCGATGTCCTCGAGGCGCCCCATCGAGAGGAAGAGGTCGCTGGCGCTGTGCCCCGGGACCGCCGCGTGCAGCCGGTAGAGCCCGGGATCGACGGCGGCGAAGAGGAAGTTCCCGCGGACGTCGGTCGCCACCTCGTAGGCCGCCGCGGCGTCGGTCTCGGCGGGGAAGAGCCGCACCAACGTCGCGTCGAGGGTGGCCTGGTCGAGCCCCGCCGGGAAGACGAGCTGCCCCCGAACTCGAGCCCGGTGCTGCTGCGAGGCCGGGGTGTCGGGATCGAGGGGGTGGTCGGCTTCGACCTGGCCGCAGCCGAACAGCGCCCACCCGGCCGCCAGGAGAAACAGGCTTGGACTGCGCCGGCTCATCGGTCACCCCCATAGGCCGAAAGGTCGACGGTCGTGAGATCCTCCCCTGAGACGTAGGCGTCGACGATCGACGCCACCCACACGGCCCCCAAGGCGACGAGGAAGACGTTGGTGCGCTCGTAGTGGGCGTTCGCCGCGTCGCGCTCCTTCACGGCGCTCTCCGCGGAGTCGTTGTACGCATCCTCCGCCACGACCCCGAGGGCGGTCGAGGTCGCCGCCCCGACGAGGCTCGCCACGAAGAACGTCAGGTAGCCCGCGGCCCGTCCGTGATCCTGGTTGTAGACCTGGCCCCAGCCCGGCAGCGCCGCCGAGCGCCACGCGGCCCCCACCTTGGACTGCTCGGTGGACGCCTCGGCGCGGAGCCCGAAGAGGGCGTGGTGGGTGAAGGGCTGCTCGAGCTGACCGAGCTCCTGCCCCGACGCCGCGTCCAGCATGCGGACCCGCACGTCGATCGTCTGCTCGGTCCCGCTCACGCTGCCGAGCACCAGCGTATCGGCGCCGAGCAGCAGCCCGACGGCGCGGGCCTCCTCGGGCGACAGCGTGTTGCGCCCATCGAGGGCGCCGCCCACGACCTCGAGCAGGTCCTCGCGCTCGACCTGGAGGAGCTGGGGTTGCAGCTCGAGCCGCTTGGAGAGCAGCTCTGCGCTCATCGCGCCCATCGCCGCCGTGCGCAGCCAGTTGTCGGCATCGTCAAAGGGCAGGACCGCCACCCGCGGCACCTCGCGGGTCGCCCCGAGGCGCCCACGGATCCGCTTCGCCAGACCGCTCATCCCACCCAGCGCGTCGTCGGTGACCGGCGGCGGCGGCTCCATCGGCGGGACCAGCTCTTCGGGCTCCAGGGGCGACTCGATGATCGGCTCGAGAACGATCTCCTCGGGCGCCGGCTCCTCGACTGGCTCCTCAGCGGCGGGCTCCTCGACCGGCTCCTCGGCGACGGGCTCCTCGGCCGGCGGCTCCTCCACCGGATCGACCTCGTCGGCCACCACCTCTTCGGGTGCCTCCGCGTCCACCTCCTCCGCGGCGGGTACCGGGAGCGGTGCTGCGACCCACGCCTGGGCGATCTTCGGGTTGCGTGGCACCTCGACGAGCAGGTTGCCGCCCAGCGACGAGACCCGAACGCCGCTCTCGACGGCCTTGGGGATCCGACGCCTCATCCGAACCCGGAGGATCGCCCCCTCGGGTGGGTCCTTCGCCGGATGCAAGAGGACTCGCGAGAACCCGCGGTCGCGCAGCTTCAACCAGGTCCGCGTCGTCGTGAACCCGTTGACCCGAACGACCAGGACCCGCCGCTTGCCGGTGACCACGACCTGCACTCGGTCGGCGGAGATCGGCGCGGAGCCCTCGACGCTGAAGGCGATCGCGTCGGCGCGGGGGTCGAGCCGAACGCGCGAGATACTCCCGTCGGCGGCGTGGGCCCCGCAGGTACCCAGACAAAGCCACATCGCCGCGGCTATTTGACCCTTTCGCATCTACGCAACCTCGCTGTCTTCTCCGCCAGCCTCGGTCGCGTCCGAGAAAAAGTCAAAGTCACCAAACTGCCGGTTCTGACAGGAGATTCTCGCGCGCCGTGCTTATGGTGCGGACCCGCGGGGGCACGTAGCCGGGGTCGCCGAGGGTGGTCAGCATCGCCTCCATCAGCTCCGCGCGCGTCGCCCACGCCGGCACCACCGCGTCGGCCGCCTCCCCCTGCGAGCGATCGGTGGCGAGCAGCATCGTCTTGGCGTCGGGGCAGACCTCCTGCGTCTGCTCGATCAACGCCTCGCCGCCACCGTCGCGCAGCCACGCCTCGGCCACCACGCCGCGCCACACACGCGCCTCCAGCAGCGCTCGCGCGTTGCGCGCGTCGTGCACCGTCGTGACGTCGTACCCCGTCGCGTCCCCGATCCAGCCGGCGATGTCCGTCGTACGCCTGCTCTCGGTCATCACCAGCATCAGTCGATGTGCCATCGTCGAACCTCCGACGAGGCTGCGTCAGCAACCGGCGGGCCAGCCCCCGTTTGCCCCCACGCCAGGGGCAACGGACGCAGCGACCGTCAACGCTCTGACGAAGCGTCAGCGCTCCGGCGCGCAGTGGTACTCGGCGCGGCGGTAGTGGTCGTGGGCGACCCGCCCGAGCAGGAACGAGCGCGCCTGACCCGCCGGCAGCCCGAACTGGTAGACCGCGCCGGGGTCATCGGGGTCGCAGAGCACGAAGTACATCGCCTGCACGCCATCATCGAGCCAGCTACACAGGTGCTCGCCCCACTGCGCCTTGTACTCCGCCACGGTGGTGACCAGATCCGGCGCCAGCGCCTCGTAGGGCGCCCGCGCCTTCTCGCAGCACATCACCACCGGACCGCACGAGCTGTGGTCGGTGGTCTCGCCGTGCTTGTGGATGTAGACCGCGGTCCGCCCCTCGTCGTCGAAGGGCACGTACCACGCCTGCGGAGCCGGGCCCCTTCGCCGCTTCGCCCCGCGCTTCACCTTCTTGATGCGTTTCACCATGGGCCGACGCTACCGCAGCCGCCGCCTCACCACCACGAGCAGCCACCACCACAGCCCCGCGGCCCCGGTGGTCGAGCAATCCTGGCTGGTGATCCGGACCTTCCCCACCTCGGGCCCCGCGTCCCCCGGCTCGCCGCCCGCCCCCGCCTCCGGCCCCGCGTCGGCCACCTCCATCGCCGGCACGCAGGTCGTCGGCTCCACCTCGAGGTCACACCTGAAGCCATCCTCCAGGACGCACCGAGAGGAGCACCCATCGCGCGACGCCAGGTTCCCGTCGTCACACACCTCCTCCGGCCCCACCTGCCCGTCCCCGCAGAACGGCCCCGGCGGCGCGCAGGCGTCTCCCACGCCGTCGCCATCGGAGTCGACCTGCTCGGGATCGGCCACCACCCGGCAGTCGTCCTCCCCATCGCCCACCCCGTCCCCGTCGCTGTCCCTATCGCGATAGTCCGCCGCGCCGTCGTCGTCGGTGTCCACCGCCACCGTCTCGGGATCCTCGTCCCCGGCCTCCTCCGCGTCCCCGACCCCGTCGTCGTCGCTGTCCACGTCGCGGAAGTCCGGCGTCCCGTCGTCGTCACTGTCCACCGGCGCCGTCGCCGGATCGTCATCCCCCGCCTCCTCCGCGTCCGAGATCCCGTCGTCGTCGCTGTCGGCGTCGAGCCCATCCACCACCCCGTCCCCGTCGCTGTCCACCGGCCCCTCCGCCTCCCCCGCCTCGTCTCGGTCCGACAGCGTGTCGCCGTCCGAGTCCAGCGCCCTCGGATCGAGCCCCAGCGCCTCCTCGCCCGCGTCGGTGAGCCCATCCCCGTCCGCGTCCGCGTCGCAGGCATCCCCCGCCCCGTCCCCATCCAGATCCGCCTGCTCCGCGTCCGCCACCAGCGGGCACCCGTCCTCGACATCGGGCACCCCGTCGTCGTCGTCGTCCTCATCGCACACATCCCCCGCCCCGTCCCCGTCCGCGTCGGCCTGCACGTTGGCGATCACTCGACAGTCGTCGACCGCGTCCGGGACGCCATCCCCGTCGCTGTCCTCGTCGAGGGCGTCGATCACGTCGTCCCCGTCGGTGTCCACCGCCCCCTCGACGGCGTCGCCGTATCCATCCCCATCGCTGTCCTCGTCGAGGGCGTCGATCACCCCATCACCGTCGGAGTCACGCCCCTCGGCCGCCCCCTCGAACCCATCGCTGAACCCGTCCGAGTCGCTGTCCGCCGACGCCGGGTTCAGCCCCAACTCAACCTCCCGCGCGTCACCGATCCCGTCCCCATCACGGTCGTCGTCGCACGCATCACCGGCGCCATCCCCGTCCAGATCGGGCTGCGCCGGATCCGCCACGACCCGACACCCGTCGACGGCGTCCGCCACCCCATCCCCGTCGCTGTCGAGGTCCCGGAAGTCCGCCACCCCGTCGTCGTCGCTGTCGATGCCCGTCTCCGCCGCGTCGGTGTGCCCGTCCCCGTCGCTGTCGTCGTCGAGGGCGTCTATGACCCCATCGTCGTCCACGTCCGAGGGCCTCCGCGGATCCCCGACCTCGATCGCGTCGCCGATCCCGTCCCCGTCGCTGTCCCCCGCCGCCGGGTTCAACCCCAGCGCCACCTCGACGACATCGGTGACCCCGTCCCCATCGCGGTCACCCGTGCACCGGTCGCCGACGCCGTCCGCGTCGAGATCAGCCTGCGCCGGGTTCACCGCCAGCCGGCAGTTGTCGTCCCCATCGAGCACCCCGTCGCCGTCGCTATCGGGATCGCGGAAGTCCGCCACCCCGTCGCCGTCGGTGTCCGCCGGCGGCGTCTCGAGCGCCGCGTCCCCCGCCTCGTCCACATCCGGCACCCCGTCTCCGTCGCTGTCGCCGTCGAGGGCGTCGAAGGCGCCGTCCCGATCGGTGTCCGCGGGCGCCGCCCCGTCGCCGTACTCGTCCCCATCGTCGATCCGGTCCCCATCGCTATCCGACCGCCCCGCGTTGAGCCCAAAGCGAAGCTCCAGCCCATCCGGCGCCCCGTCCCCGTCGAGATCGACCTCACACGAATCACCCACCCCGTTCCGGTCCGCGTCCCCCTGGTCGGCGTTGCGCAACAGCCGGCAGTTGTCGACCGCGTCGGGCACCCCGTCGTCGTCGCTGTCGAGGTCTCGGAAATCCGGCCGCCGATCCCCATCCGCGTCCAGCGCCGGCGTCCGCACGTCACCATCCCCGGCCTCCACGAAGTCCGGCACCCCATCCCCATCGCTGTCGTTATCGAGGGCGTCGATCACCCCGTCCCCGTCGGTGTCCGTCTCCCCCCCCCAGTCGGTCTCGACCCCGTCGTGGAGGTCGTCCCCGTCGCTGTCGATGGCCAACGGATCGAGCCCCAGCCCGCGCTCGGCGGCGTCGACGAGCCCATCGCCGTCGTTGTCGCGCCCGGGGCCATCGGCGTCGTCGCGGTCACGCCAATCGGGGATCCCGTCCCCGTCGGCGTCGCCGCGCCCCTCCTCGGAATCGGGCAGCCCATCCCCGTCGCTGTCGGCATCCAGCGCGTCGATCGCGCCATCCCCATCGCTGTCGACGGCGAGCCCCCCGTCGCTCTCGACCCCATCGTCGATCCCGTCCCCATCGCTGTCGGCCCGCGTCGGATCGGTCCCCAACTCAGCCTCCTGCGCGTCGGTGAGGCCGTCGCGATCCAGATCGGCCTCGGCGCCCGCGTCCAGGTAGTTCGGGAGCCCGTCGCCGTCGTCGTCCCCGAGCCCCTCGTCGGCGTCGTCGAGCCGATCCCCGTCGCTGTCCCGATCGCGCCACGCCGGCCGGCCGTCGTCGTCGAGATCGGCCCCGAAGCGCTCGGCGTCGGCGCGCTCCCGGAGGGTCGGGATGCCATCGCCATCGTCGTCGGCGTCGCGGTAGTCGCCGACGCCGTCCTCGTCGAAGTCGCCGGCCCCCTCCACCGCGTCGGCGATCCCATCGTCGTCGCTGTCGGTGTCGAGGGCGTCGATCCGGCCGTCGCCGTCGGTGTCGCCCGGCGCCTCGAAGCCGTCGTCGAGGCCGTCGCCGTCGCTGTCGCGGCGGGCGGGATCGGTCCCCGTCTCGCAGCGCTCCACGCCGTCGCTCAGCCCGTCGCCGTCGGCGTCTCCGTCGGGTGTCAGGCGCAGGACGAAGAACGGGCTGCGCACGCGGCGCAGCGCGACGGTGGTGACCATGAGCCCCTCGTTCCCCTTGCCGGCGTTGTCGAAGGCGCCCCATGCGCGGGCGTTCTGGTTCGGCGCCGCGGCGACGTCTGGGGGACCCGAGGGCAGCCCGTCGCGGGGGGACCGCGCGCGACCGATCTGGCCGTCGGGCATGGGTCGGGCCTCGCCCTGTAGCGGCGTGTCGTCCCAGAACATCGGCAGCGGTGCGCGGGCCCCGTTGGCGTCGATGCGGAAGGCGCGCAGCCCCGGGAAGAGCGTCTCGACATCTTCGGCCACGAAGGAGACGCCGCCCACGTCGTGGATGACCTGGCAGATGGGCTCGCCGGCGGGCAGCGCCCCGGGCCAGGGGACGCGGTGCACGCCGACGTCGGCGGCCCCCCAGAAGACGAAGTCGGCGGCGGGATCGATGCGCTCGTCACCGTCCACATCGCAGGCGACGACGTAGCCGCCGGCGGCGTCGACGGTGAAGACGAACTCGCCCTCGCGGGCGCCCGCGCAGTCCGCGGCGGGGACGAAGGCCGCGTCCCGGACCTCGGCCTCGGGAGCGGCCCCCGAAGGTCCCGGCGGGCGAAGATAGAGATCGAGGTCCGGCGCGGGGGCGAACGCGCCGACCGGGAGGGAGCGCGGCGAGCCGGAGGGGGCGGCGGCGACGTAAAACGCCCCCCCGGCGAGCCCGGCGAAGCGCAGCTCGATGACCGCCTCGGCCTCGTCGTCGAGGGGCCGGCGCGCGTAGAAGCTCGCCGAGATCGCGGCGTCGACGCCGAAGCCCTCGGCGCCGATGAACCACTGACGGCTGTGCACCCGCCCGCTGGTGTCGATGGCGCCTGCGACGCGTAGATCCCACGGGCCCACCTGCGCCGCCGTGAGGTGCGCGGTGTAGGTGCCGGCGGTCGGGGGGACGAGCCGGTCGCCGGGCTCGAGGGGGCCTGCGGGCTGGCCTTCGGGATCGAGCAGCTCCAGGGTGCCGACGCCGCGCCAGGCGATGCGCTCGACCGCCGGATCGAGCACATCGACGGAGATCCGGGTGGCCTGGAGGAGCCGAATGTTGTCGCCGATCTGGGCGCTCCCGTCGGCGAGGGCCGCGCCGGACGAGAGCGTCAGGAAGAAGAGGAGCCGCCGCACGGTGCGCAGATGGTGTCATACCGGGGCGATTCGGTGCATTAATATGGCCGAGCTTTCCCCTTCATCGACGCGGCGTGCCGATCTACCTGCTCAGCGAGGACATCCAGTTCCCGGACCCGTCGAAGGCCGACGAGTCCGGCATCCTCGCGGTCGGCGGCGACCTGTCCGTGCCGCGCCTGCTCATGGCCTACTCCCTGGGCATCTTCCCCTGGTACGACGAGCGGACGGCGCCGATCCTCTGGCACTCGCCGCCGTGGCGGATGGTGCTGTGGCCCCCCGAGCTGCACGTGGGCCGGTCGCTGCGCAAGGCCCTCCGCCGAGAGCGCTTCGAGGTCCGCTACGACACCGCGTTCGCCGAGGTGCTGCGTCAATGCGCCTCCTCGGCGCGCCCGGGGCAAGTCGGGACCTGGCTCAACGAGGACATGCAGCGGTCATATGGGGAGCTCCACGCGCGAGGGCACGCCCACAGCGCCGAGGCCTGGCGCGAAGGTCGCCTCGTCGGCGGGCTCTACGGCATCGTGATGGGGTCCGCGTTCTTCGGCGAGTCGATGTTCGCGCTGGAGACGGACGCCTCGAAGGTCGCCTTCGTGCACCTGGTTCGGCGCCTCGAGGTGCTGGGCTACACGCTCATCGACTGCCAGGTCTACACCGAACACCTGGCGAGCTTCGGGGCGGAGGAGATCCCGCGGCGGGAGTTCCTGGCCGCGCTGGGGAGGGCGCTGCCGAACAGGCCGCGGGCGGTGTGGCCCAAGTAGGCCCTACTCGAGCTCCCGCAGACGAGCCTCGAGCTCCGCCACACGAGCCTCCGCCGCCTCGCGGGCTTGCTGCTCGGCCTCGCGGGCTTGCTGCTCGGCCTCGCGGGCTCGCTGCTCAGCGACACGGGCCGCCTCAGCCACCTCGAGACGTTGGTGCAGGGTCTCGACGACGCCGTTGAGCCGACCCATGAGTTCGCGCGTGAGCGGGACCGGCATTCCGTCCGCGTAGAAGCGGAGCCCTCCATCCAGCGTAGCCAGCTCGCAGCCGAGGACCTCCGAGCGATACATCCCGCGCTGCGCGAGGATCGGCGTGTAGACCCGCGCGTCGGGCGTGGCCAGGCGGAAGCCGTGGATATGCTGGGACTTCGGCTGGTACACGAAGTACTCGGAGACGCCGAGCTCGGCGTAGAGCCGGACGTTGCGGCCGAGATCCTTCTCGCGGTCGCCGCTGAACAACACCTCGAGCGCGAAGTCGAGGCCCCGCCCCTCGTGGCTGACGACCCATTTCTGGCGTTGATGGGGTTCGACATCGAGGACGACGAAGACGTCTGGGGCGAAGCGTTGTGAGTTCGGGTAGTAGACGAGGAGGTCGACGCCGACGTACGCCGTGCATCGGCGTCGACCGAAGTAACCGCCGAGGGCGTCCTCGACATCGCGGATCGGCAACCGATGCCCGTCGCCCTCGGGCATCGTCAGCTCGGCGTCGGTCATCGTGCAAGGGAGGGCGTCCACGATACGGAGTCGCTCCTCCGGGCTCATGGCGTCCCATTCAGCCTGGCTCGGGGCGCGAGGGAGGTCTTCCAACACTTCGACGTTACGCATGGCGTCATCCTCCCCGACGCCCCCGCCGAGGTCAAACGCGTGGGACTTTGGCGTGGGGCCCCGGGTGTGCGAGCCTCACGGAATGCGTTGCCTCTACATCCCAGTCCTCGCGGCGCTCGCGATGCCGGCGCTCGCCCAGGACTTCCAGAACTTCAAGCCCGCCCCCGGGACGCGAAACTACTTCACGGTCGACGGCGCCGAGCCAACGCCCGCGTGGAACTTCGTGCCCTCGATCTACTTCAACTACGCGATGAACCCGCTGGTCCGGCGCGACGGGAACGGCGAGATCACCGAGGAGATCGTCTCCGACCTGCTCTCGTTCAACGCCCTGGGGGCCCTCGGCTTCCCCTACGACCTCGAGTTGGGCGTCGACATCCCGTTGGGTCACGCCAGCGGGGACGACATCCAGACGTTGGGCGATCCCGGGTTCGCGCTGGGCGACATCCGGCTGCTGCCCAAGTGGCGCCTGTCGCCGGCCGACGAGGCCGCTGGCGTGAGCGTGGTGGTGGCCGTCGTGCTGCCCACCGCCACCGGCGGTGACGGTCAGGGCGCCTCCTCGATCGTCGCCGAGCCCAAGGTCGTAGCTGACGTCGCCTTCCCCTTCCTCTCCCTCGCGGCCAACGCCGGGTTCCGCTACCGACCCGGCGCCGAGACCGTCGAGGACCTCTCCTTCGGGAGCGAGTTCACCTACGGCGCCGCCGTCGGCGTCCCCCTGGGCACCCCCGAGTGGGTCGGCCTCGCGGAGCTGCTCGGCTCGGCGCCGGTGATCGAGTCCAAGGGCGCCTCCGAACCCCTCGAGGGCCACTTCGGCGTGCGCTGGTTCGCGCCGGCCGGGCCCGTCTTCACCCTCGGCGCCGGCCGCGGCTTCGTCGCCGGACGCGGCTCACCGGACGTCCGCGTCTCCCTGGGCGTCGCCTGGGATCCGCGCCCCGAGCCTGCGCCCACCCCGGTCCCCGCCGTGGCGCCGCAGGACACCGACGGAGACGGGCTCCTCGATCCCGACGACCAATGCCCCCGAGATCCCGAGGATCGCGACGGCTTCGAGGACGATGACGGCTGCCCTGATCCCGACAACGACCAGGACGGGCTCCTCGACGGCGCCGACAACTGCCCCCTTGAGCCGGAGGACAAAGACGGCTTCGAGGACACCGACGGCTGCCCCGACAAGGGGGAGCAGGCCAAGATCGTGGTCACGCTGCAGAAGGTGGAGATCCTCGAGAAGGTCTACTTCGAGCTGGACCGGGCGCGCATCAAGAAGGAGAGCTACGGCGTCCTCAACCAGGTCGCCGCCGTCCTCAAGTCGAACACGCAGATCAAGCTGCTGCGCATCGAGGGCCACACCGACCGACACGGCAGCGCGGCCTACAACGACCGGCTCTCTGGGATGCGCGCCCGCGCGGTGCTGATGTACCTCGTCAAGAGGGGCATCGACGCGACCCGGCTCACTTCCCAGGGCTTCGGCTTCAGCACCCCGCTCCGCACCGAGGAGACCGAGGAGGCCGACGCCGTCAACCGGCGCGTCGAGTTCGTCATCGTCGAGCAAGGCAAGCCGTAGGACGTCTTCACGACGGGGCGAAGCCTCGACGCCCGATGCCGAGGAGCAGCAGCGCCCACCAGCCGAGGCGCGCGCCGGGGGTCGCCCTACAGTCGGGGAGCCAGCCATCATCGCCGGGCGCCCGCCACTCCAAGGCCGGCGCGTCCGGGAGCGGCAAGCAGCGCACGTCGCGCAGCACCACGACGCCCCAGGCGTCGATGACCTCGACGGCGCCGCAGACCTGCGCGGCCCCCCAGCGATCGAAGGCGCCCACGTCGGGCTCGATCGGGGCGTCCGTCACGTCCGCGTAGAGCCCCCGGTCGAGGACCGCCAGGGCCTCCGCCTCATCGACGCCGGCGCCGGTCCGCGCGAGCAGCCAGTCGTCCCCCCGCGTGATGTCCAGCTCGTAGCGCAAGCGAAAGCGCGCCTCGGCCCCGATCTGCTCCCGCTGGCAGGGCTCGCAGGTGTCCTCCTCGAGCACGGGCCCGCAGTCCCCGAGCCGCGCGCGCTCCCAGGGCTCGACGGCGAGGTCGTCGAGGGTCACCTCCAGATGACGCTCGGGTGGCCCTCCCTCGGCCGGGCGCGTGGTGAAGCTCCATCGGGTGCCGACGAGTCCAGAGAAGTCGTCGACTTCGACCTCGACCTCGTAGGTCGTGTCCGGGCGCAGGGGCTCGTCGGGGGTCCAGGCCACGCTGCCGAACCGGGGTCCGGGGCCCAGTCGCCCCGCGATCCCCTCCCGCGGATCCCCGGCGGGGTCGTCTGCGTCGTAGACCTCCAACCGGATCCTGTTGGGGAGCAGTCGAGAGCCACGCGCGTCGTGGGCGAACACGACCACCGGCAGCTCGAGCGGAGCGCGGCGCTCACCGTCGGCCGGCGTCACGTGGACGAACGTGGTCTCCGGTGGCGCGATCGAGCACGCCTCGGCGGCCCGCGGCGCCACGGCCCACACAAAGGCTCCGGCCCACAGCGTCTTCATCGTCATGGGTGTCATCACAGCGTCTCCAAGTAGGTCACGAGGTCCCCGAGGGCGTCGGCGGAGAGTTGAGAGGTGCGCCCGTGCAGATCGCCACCGCCGCAGTCGGCGTCGAAGCGCTCGGCCAGGGTCTGCGCGCACCCGTCGTGCATGAACGGCGCGCGCCATCGCAGGCCCCGCAGCGCCGGCGTCTGAAGGTCCCCTCCGGTGCCGACATCGTGGTTCTCGTTGTCGGACCCGACGCCGCCTACGTGGCACCGCTCGCAGCCCGCCTCGGCGAAGACCACCGCGCCCCGCGCGACGGCCGCGGCGTCGACCTCGACCGGCCCGGGGGGCAACGGTTGGGCGTCGATCCAGTCGAGCATGAGCGCCGCATAGGCCTCGGGGAGCCGGGGTCCGCCCATTCGATCCGCCATCACCTCGTGGGCCAGGGCGCGGAAGTCCGCCATGTCGCCGTCCCAGTGGAACGGCTCGCTCCCCTTCAGCCCGCCGAGGAGGCTCTGCGTGCGACGCAGGCCGAGATCCTCGAAGAGCCAGGTGTGTCCGTCCTCGAGCCCCTCGGGGTGACAGGACGCACAGGCGATGCCGGTGCCCGCGTCGCGGTGGAAGAGGTCGTGTCCAGCGTCGTAGGCCGAGCGCGGCGAGAGCTCGAGCTCACGCCGACCCTCGCTGAGCCGCGCCGGCTCGCGGGACTGGTAATAGAGGCGACCGCTCCGGTCATGGGCCACCGCCGTCACCTCGCCGTCGCCGCCGGATCCGCGGCCCGTGTAGCAGGGCCCGACGAGCTCGAGACCAGGCCCCAGACGCTCACGGAGCAGGCCGCCTGTGGCCGCGCCAGGCGTCGCCACCGCGAGCCCTGCCTCGGGGCTCACGGACACATCGACGGCCACCACGCCACGCATCAGCTCCCCAGCCTGGAGCACCTCTCCGGTCGGCTGAAACATCGTCATCGACGCGGCGACGAGGGCCCCGCCGCAAGGGCCGCTCCGATCGCCGTAGCCGCTGGGCGTCTGGACCTCGACGCGACCCAGGCTCGCGCGCTGGTGCAGCATCAAGACGCTCCCATCCGGCCGCCCGATGGTACGCCACGCGACGGCGGGCGCCCGCGGCGCGCCCCCTTGCACGAGGTGGTCATCCCTCGCCGGCCCTCGCCGGGCGACCACCGCCCCGGAGGCGTCGACCGTGAGGAGCTCGGCGGCGCGGAAGCGGGTCACGTAGAGCTGACCGCCAGCGACGACCACGTCCCGGAGATCGGTGTCGAGGTAGACGCGCCGCTCCACCGCTCCGTCGAGGGCCAGCGTCACCAGCTCCCCCCCCGCGCACGCGACGTGGAGCCGCGCTCCCTCGAAGGCCAGCCCGCGCGGCGCCGGACACACCTCGTGGCGCACGCTCACGCCGTCGGACAGGGCGACGCGCAGCACCCCGCCGCGCCGCAGCGCGACGAAGGCGTGGGCCTCGTCCAGCACCACCCGCCCCGGCTCCGCGCCGGGGACCTCCACCGTGTGGCGCAGCGCCCACGTGTCGAGATCGACCACATAGACCAGGTCACGATCCGGATCGGCGGCCACCGCGACGCCGCCCAGAACGGCCAGCGTGCCCCCGGAGATGGGCGGCGGAGAGACCTCGGCCTGCGCCAGCGGCGGGAGGGTGCGCGCCGTCTCGGGGGACTCGAGATCCTCTGGATCGGTCCCTCCATCGCAGGCGGCGAACGCGAGGGCGAGCAGGGCGATTCGATTGGCGTGGGCGAGCATAGGCGAGACTCCGTCCTTCGATCAGGCAGACGAGACTCGAGCTCAGCTCTTACAGCGCTGCCACGAGTACGCCGTGTCTCCGGGTCAGCTCTGCCGGCGGGTTCAGAGGACCGTGACCGTGAGCCGCCGGCGGTGGGGGGCGGTGCGGTGCTCCCACAGGTAGACGCCTTGCCAGGTGCCGACGTCGAGGCGGCCCGCGCTCACGGGGAGCGTGAGGCTGCTCTGCGTGAGCACGGTGCGCACGTGGGCGGGCATGTCGTCGGGGCCCTCGGAGGTGTGGTCGAAGAGCCGGTCGCCGTCGGGGACGAGGCGCTCGAAGAAGGCCTCGAGGTCCCGGCGTACGGTGGGGTCAGCGTTCTCGCAGAGGATGAGCGAGGCGCTGGTGTGGTGCAGGAAGAGGTGGCAGAGGCCGTCGGCGACGCCGGCGTCGGCGACGACCCGGGCGATCTGGCGGGTGAGCTCGGTGGTGCCTCGCCCCGTCGTGGGGAGGTTCAGGGTCTCGCGGTGCATCTGGCCACGCTACACGGGCTATAGTCCCGGGCGCGAGACTCGGGGGAGAACGAATGCGCGGTCGCGTTTGGTGGATGCTGCTGGCCCTGTGGGCCTGCGACGACGAGCAGGGGAGCGTCGGAAACGCGGGGGACGACTCGGGCTCGATCTCAGGGACGCTGGATGGCGGCCATCCAGACGGACCGGCCGCCGACGGCGCGCCGGTCCTCGGTGACGCGCGACCCGACGCCGCCGCCGACTCGGCCACGGACGCCTCTCATGATGCCGCGGGCGACGCTGCGCGGGACATGGCCGCCGACGCGTCGGCGGACGGCGCCGCGGACATGATGACCGACATGGTGACCGCCGCCGACGGGGCCGCCGATGGGGTCGCGCCGGACGCCGGCCCGCCTCCCGACGGCGGGGAGGGCTGCGTCGTGGACGCGCCGTGCGATACGGGGCGCTCGGGGCCCTGCGCGCCGGGGCGCGTGCGGTGCCCCGACGGGCCTGGGGGCGAGGCGCGCTGCGAGCGGGTGGTGGCGCCGGTCGCCGAGGTCTGCGACGACGTCGACAACGACTGCGACGGCGAGACCGACGAGGGCTTCGCGGGGGTCGGCGAGCCCTGCGTCGCGGGGCAGGGGGTGTGCGCCGGCGCGGGGGTGATGCTCTGCGGGGGGGCAGCGCCGAGGCGGACGTCCCGGGCCAGGAGATCTGCGACGGGCTGGACAACGATTGCGATGGTGAGACCGACGAGGGCTTCGCGGATCTGGGCCGCTCGTGCCGCGCGGGGGTGGGGCTCTGCGAGGGGCGCAGCGTGTGGCGCTGCGACGGCGAGGGCGGGATCATCTGCGACGCCGAGGCGGGGATCCCGGTGGTCGAGCTCTGCGACGGGCTCGACAACGACTGCGACGGGACCTCCGACGAAGGCTTCGAGGTGGTGGGGACGCCCTGCGCCGTGGGCCAGGGCGTCTGCCTCGCCCGCGGCGTGACGGAGTGCCAGCCGGACGGCAACGGCGTTCGGTGCTCGGCGTCCCCGGCGGCGGCGACGACGGAGGTCTGTGACCTGATCGACAATGACTGCGACGGGGAGACGGACGAGGGGCCGGTGGGCGGGCCGCTGGTGCGCGCGTGCTACACGGGGCCGGAGGATACGGAGGGCCGCGGTGAGTGCCGGGGCGGCAGGCAGACCTGCGATGAGCTGGGCCTGTGGGGCCGCTGCGAGGGGCAGACGGTGCCGTTCCCGGAGGCCTGCGATGGGCTGGACCGCGACTGCGACGGCGCCATCGACGAGGCCTTCGTCGATGTCTGTTACACGGGGCCGATGGGCAGCGACGGGCGCGGGGCGTGTCGGGCGGGGCGCTACGAATGCAACGACGGGGTGCGCAGCGCGTGCATCGGCGAGGTGGTGCCCGGCGGTGAGCTCTGCGACCGGCTCGACAACGACTGCGACGGCGCGGCGGACGAGGGGTTGGCGGGGAACTGCGCGTGTGAACCGGGCGAGACGCAGGGCTGCTACGGCGGCCCGGCGAACACGGAGGGCGTGGGGGCCTGCGTCGGCGGGACCCAGACGTGCGAGGATCTGGGGCGCGGCTACGGCGCCTGCGAGGGCGAGATCCGCCCCGGCGCCGAGGTGTGCAACGGGGACGACGACGACTGTGATGGGGCGACGGACGAGGACGTGGGCGTCGGCGCGGCGTGCACGGTCGGGGTAGGGGCCTGCGCGCGGGAGGGGCGCAGGCGGTGTGACGCCGAGGCCGGCGCGCAATGCGACGCGGCGCCGGGGGTGCCGCAGCTCGAGCGGTGCAACGGGGCCGACGACGACTGCGACGGCCGCACGGACGAGGGCTTCGAGCTCGACGTGGAGTGCGCGGTGGGGCTGGGGGCCTGCGCGCGCGCCGGGCGCACGATCTGCGGTCCGTTGGGGGACGCGGTCTGCTCGGCGGTGGCCGGCGCGGCACGGGAGGAGAGCTGCGATGGGGCCGACGACGACTGCGATGGGCAGACCGACGAGGGCTTCCAAGTGGGCGACGCGTGCTCGGCGGGGGCCGGCGGTTGCCGCGTCGACGGGGTCTTCGAGTGCGCCCCCGACGGCCGCGGGCAATGCTCGGCGCGCGCGCGCGATCCGGCGCCGGAGGCGTGCAACGGGGCCGACGACGACTGCGATGGAAGCAGCGACGAGGGGCTGCGGCTGGGCGATGTCTGCCAGGGCGGGGGCGCGGGCTGCCAGCGGCCGGGAGTGCGCGCCTGCGGCGGAGACGGTGAGGTAGTCTGCCAGGTCGAGGCGGAGGGCGACGAGGTGTGCAACGGGGCCGACGACGACTGCGATGGGACCGTTGACGAGGGCAACCCCGGGGGGGGCGAGGCCTGCGAGACCGGAGCGCCGGGGGTGTGCGCGCCGGGGTCGACGCTGTGCCTCGCGGGACAGGTCCGGTGCGTGATCGTAGTGCGCGAGACGGAGGAGGCCTGCGACGGGCTCGACAACGACTGCGATGGGCATGTCGACGAGGACTTCGGCGGCGGGGACGAGTGCCGGGTGGGCATCGGGGCCTGCGAGCGGATCGGGCGGCTGGCGTGTGACGAGGACGGCGTGGTCGGCTGCACCGCCGTCGAGGGGGCCCCCGCGGGCGAGGTGTGCGACGGGGTCGACGACGACTGCGATGGGACCGTCGATGAGGACCCGCCGGGGATCGGCGAGGCGTGCGTGGGCGGTGAGGGCAAGTGTCGCGCCGAGGGGCTCACGGCGTGCGTCGAGGGCGCCCTGAGCTGTGACGCCCCGCTGGGCGAGCCGGCGGACGAGACGTGCAACGCGTTGGACGACGATTGCGATGGCGCCGTCGACGAAGACTTCGAGGTGGGCGGCGTGTGCGTGGTCGGCGTGGGGGCGTGTGCCCGCGACGGCGCCTGGGCCTGCGACGACAACGGCGGTCGGATCTGCGAGGGGCAGGCCGGGGATCCCGCGGACGAGGTGTGCAACGGGGTCGACGACGACTGCGATGGCGTGACGGACGAGCCGCCGTGCGTGGACGAGGAGGCGCCGACGGTGCGGCTGGTCTTCGATCCGCCGGTGGCCAACGTGGGGCAGCGGGTGCGGATCACGGTCGAGGCCGAGGACGTGTTCGAGGTCGTGGGCCGGACGCTGAGCGTCGAGGGGGAGGCGCTGGAGCTCGACGAGCGGCACACGGCCGTGTTCTCGAGCGTCGCGCCGGGCGCCTTCGAGGCGCGGGCCACCGCCACCGACGACGCGGGGAACGTGGGCGCGGCCGAGGGCTTCGTGCGGGTGCGCGATCCCGCGGACTTCGACCGGCCCTTCGTGCGGGTCACCTTCCCCGAGGATGGCGCCGAGATCACCGAGCCGGTGACCGTGCGCGGGACCGCGACGGACGCGAGCTTCTTCCGCTACACGGTCGACATCTCGTCGGATCTACGCAGCTACTTCCGCCTCGCCGAGGGCTTCGGGGAGGTCGAAGACGGGGGCGTCGCACAGCTCGATCCGACGCTGCTCGCCCCCGGGTTCCTGTACGTGCGGCTCACGGGGGAGGATCTGAGCGGGAACAGCCTGTTCCACATCGTGGCCTACCGGATCCCCGAGGGGATCAGCGTCGGCGAGTACCGCATCACGATTCGCGACCTCGACATCGGCCTGTGGGGGCTGCCCATCCAGATCGATCGCACCTACGACAGCCGCAAGCGGGTGGTCGGAGACTTCGGCATCGGGTGGTCGATGGACCGCCGGGACGTGCTCCAAGAGGACATCAACAGCAACGTCGCCGTGCGCCTGCCGAACGGGCGCCGCGAGGTCTTCGGCGTCGGCTACGAGTTCAACCCGATCTTCCCCTTCGGCGTGGTCTCCTGGCCGTCGCCAGCGGGGATCGACTCGACCCTGGAGGCGATGGACGGCTGCCTCGTGGCGCGCACCCCGGCCGGCGTCCTGTGCACCTTCAGCGGGCGGACGCCCCAGGCGACGATCGAGAACTACCGGCTGACGACCGGGGACGGGACGGTCTACGAGATCAGCGACCGGGCGGGCATCCGGCGGGTCGTCGATCCGGCTGGGAATACGCTCAACTTCGAGCGCGGGCGCATCTGGTCCTCCAACGGGATGGAGGTCGAGATCGAGCGCGATCTGCTCGACCGGGTCTTGTCCATTCGCGACCCGCTGGGCAACGAGATCCGCTACTTCTATGACGATCTCGGGCGGCTCGAGCAGGTCGTCGACCAAGCCGGCGGGGTCCAGCGCTACCGCTACGACGACGCCCACCTGCTGCTCGACATCATCGCGCCGGACGGCAGCCGGATGCGGCGCACGGAGTACGACGCGGACGGGCGGAAGGTGCGGGACATCGACGCCCTCGGCAACGCCATCTCCTACGTCCACGACATCGAGGGGCGCCGGGAGGTGGTGACGGATCGGCGTGGTAACGCGACGACCTACACCTACGACGCCGAGGGCAACGTGCTGACCCGCACCGACGCCCTGGGCAACACCGTCAGCTACGTCTACGGAGACCACGGTCGGCTGGACTCGGAGACCGACGCCGACGGACATCGGACCCGCTACGAGTACGACGCCGAGGGCCACCAGACGGGGGTGACGGACGCGGAGGGGCGGGGGTGGGCCTTCGCCTTCGACGAGTACGGACGCACGACGGAGTACACCGGACCCGATGGCGAGACGGTGCACGTGACCTATGATGTGCGGGGGCAGATCCTGCGCATCGAGAACTCCGCCGGCGAGGTGGTGGCGTTCACCTACGACGGGCTCGAGCGGCAGACGCAGACCGACGCCGCGGGCGCCGAGCTGCGCTTCGACTACGACGAGGCAGGCAACCTGGTGCGCATCGACGCGCCCCTCGGATACACCCGGCGCTACGAGTACGACGCCCTCGGGCGGGTGACGCGAATCGTCGAGCCCGACGGTGGAGAGCAGACCGTCGAGTGGGACGCCCTCGGCCGCCTCGTCGGGTTCACCAACCGCGCCGGTGAGGCCTACGCCTTCGAGCGGGACGGCCTCGGCCGGCTGGCGTCGATCACCGATCCGACGGGCGCCGTGACGCGGTATCGCCACGAGCCGCGGGGGCTGGTCGACCAGGTGACGGACGCCCTGGGCGGCGTCACGAGCTACGCCTACGACGAGTCCGGGAACCTGGTGAGCGCGACCGACGCCAACGGGCACGTCCGCCGCTACACCTACGACGCCACCGACCAGGTCAGCGCATGCGTGGACGCCGTGGGGGGGCGCTCGGAGTTCACCTTCGACGGCAACGGTCGCCTGCTCGAGCGGACAGATCCCGCGGCGGGGCAGACGCTCTACGCCTACGACGACGCGGGGCTCGCGACCTCGATTCGCTACCCCAATGGCGACGAGTTCACGCGCATCCACGACGAAGCTCGGCGCGTCGTGCGCACCGAGGACCCGACGGGCGCGACGACCTACGACTACGACGGGGACGACCGACTGACGAGCTTCGAGACGCCGCAGGGCGTGGCCATCGACTACCTCTACGACGCCCGGGGCCAGCGGACGCGGCGCACCACGCCCGCGAGCGCGACGGCGTATGCCTACGACGCCCTGGGCACGCTGGTCCAGGTGGGGCCGGTGGGGCTCGGGCGCGACGTGCAGGGGAACCTCACACGCGTGGCCTATCCCGGCGGCGCCGTCGCCACCTACACCTACGACGCCGCCGACCGCGTCACCGGCTTCGAGCTGCGGGACCCGGACGGAGAGGTGCTGTTGGGCGAGACGCTCACCCTCGACGGCGAGGGTCGACCGACTCGGATCGAGCACGCCGACGGGCGGTCACGCGCGTTGACGTACGACGCCCTCGGCCGCCTCATGGAGTCGGTGCACCGCGACGACGCGGGGCAGGTCGAGCGGCGGCGGACGTACGCCTACGACGGGGTGGGAAACCGGGTCGCCGAGGGGGTGGCCTACGATGAGGCCGATCGGCTCCTGCGCGACGGGACCTACGACTACACCTGGGACGCCAACGGCAACCTCGTGGGGCGCATGCGCCGAGCCGACGCGCGCGTCGAGAACCTCGGCTACGACGGGGAGCAGCGCCTCGTGTCGTGGAACGACGGCGAGGTCTTCGTCAGCTACGCCTACAACACCCAGGGCCAGCTCGTGTCGCGCACCGTGGACGGGGAGGTCACGCGCTACGTCTACGACCACGCCGAGCTCGCGTTGGAGCTCGACGGCGACGGGGAGGTGCTCGCCGAGTATCTGCACGCCGGCCGCTTCGACGAAGCGCTGCTGATGCGCCGCGGCGGGTCGGAGTACGGGTATGTCCTCGACACCCGCGGCGACGTCGTCGGCCTCGTGGAGGGGGGCGCGCTGCGCCAGCGCTACGAGTACGACGACTTCGGCGAGCTGCTGGTGTCCGAGGGCGGCGTCACCAATCCCCTCACCTTCCAGGCGCGGCCCTACGAGCCCCAGGGCGAACTCTACCAGTTCCGGGCCCGCGCCTACGACCCGCTCGCCGGCCGCTTCCTGCAGGTCGACCCGATCAAGGGGAGTCGCATGGTCCCCATCACCCAACACCCCTACCTCTACGCGCGCGCGAACCCCTACCAGCTCCGGGATCCCACCGGCCGGACGGCAGCCATCAGCTACTCCTTCCTGTCGAGTCGCTTCGTGACCGGCAGCGCGAAGGGCGAGGCGCCGAATATGTACGAGTACATGGGCGCCTTCATCGGCTTCTTCCACGGCTTCGCCGCCACCGGCCTCGTGTTCATCGCCAACATCCTCGAGATCGCCAACAGCGGCGGGGACGTCCGCCAGCAGTGGGGCGCAGCGATCGCCAAGACGGCCGCCAAGATGGAGGAGATCGAGGGCGCGCTGGGCAGACTCTCGGGCCTCGACGACAGCGGCTTCGCGGGCGCCTTCGTCAACGGCGCCAAGTTCGAGGTGGGGATCAAGATCACCGTCAGCACCGGGATCGATCTGCCAGACCTCGTCGGCAAGGGCCTCGGCGTGGCGGGCATCGAGCTGCCCGAGAAGAGCGCCGGGATGTCGATCTCGAAGAGCGGCGGCGGGTTCAAGACCGGCGTCGCCAACTACCTCGACTTCCTCACCCAGCTCACGCCCAAATAGCGACGCATGGCTTGGGTGTGTCCCCGCTGCGAGCAGCCGCCCCCCGATGGCGCGACGCGCTGTCCGCTCCACGACCTCTACGCGGTCGACGCCCGCGAGCTCGAGCGGCGCGCCCAGGCCCCGCTCCTCGGGCGGGTCGTCGGCGACCGCTACGCGCTGTTGGGCTTCCTCGGCGCCGGCGGGATGGGCGTCGTCTATCGGGCCGCGCAGCTCCCCATTCGACGCCCCGTCGCCCTCAAGATCCTGAACCCGGAGTACTCCCGGACCGAGGACATCCGCCGGCGCTTCGAGCGTGAGGCCCGCGCGATGTCACGCTTGCAGAGCGTCCACACAGCCACCCTCTACGACTACGGCGTCGACCCCGTCACGGGGGCGTTCATGGTCTTGGAGCTCGTGGAGGGCGAGAGCCTGCGCGAGCGGCTCGACCGCAAGGGGCCGCTCGCTGCGTCCCGCGTGGCCGATGTCATCGACGGCGTCGCGCGCGCCCTGCACGAGGCCCACGCCTGCGGGATCATCCACCGAGACGTCAAGCCGGGGAACATCTTGCTGGCGCGCACCCCCGAGGGGGAGCCGCTGGCGAAGATGATCGACTTCGGCATCGCCCGCATCGACGACGCCACCCGGACCCGCACGGGCCTCGCCGCAGGCACCCCTGAGTACATGGCGCCGGAGCAATGCGACCCGAACCGCGCGGGGGTCGCCGACGCGCGGACCGACGTCTACGCCCTCGCGACGACCGCCTACGTCGCGCTGTGCGGTGAGCCGCCCTTCACCTCGGACCGCCCGCTCTCGATCCTGCTCGCGAAGCTGCGCCAGCCACCGCCCCCCTTGCCCAAGGGGCTGGGCCTGAAGCGGCTGGACGTCCCACTGCAACGGGCCATGGCGCGCAAGCCCGACGACCGGCCCCCGGACGCGCCCTCCTTCGCCCGCGAGTTCCGCGCGGCCTTGGCCGGCCAGACCGGGCGCGGCGGCGGGGGCTTTCTGGTGGGCGTCGGACTGGGCACCGCCGTCGGGATCACGCTGCTGGTGGCGCTGTGGTGGGGCGTCGACGCCGCCCCCGAGGTGGCGCCCGACGCCCAGCCCATCGCCGACGCGGCGACTCACGATGCCCCGCCTCCGGCGCCGACACCGGACGCCCACGCTCCCGACGTCCAGGTCGGACCGGACGCGATGCACATCAGCCCCGAGGAGCTCGCCGCGACCCCCGATCCGGTGATGCACCTGGCCACCACGCCGCGCTCGACGGTGATCGTCGATGGGGTGCCGATGGGCGAGAGCAGCGCGGAGGCCGGCGCCCTCGAGGTGCCCCTCGATCCGGCGACGGCCCACACCATCCGAATCGAGAAGGCGGGGTTCCGGTCGGTCGAGTTCGAGGTGCCGACGGCCGCCTGGACCAGCGGGGTGGCGCCGAGCAGAGCGATGGACTTGGAGCGCCTCCGAGCCCCCCGCAAGCGAGACCTCACGATCGGGTCGCCCCGCATCGACGGGGCCTGCGACCGACGGTCCGTCCGGCGGTCGATCCGGCGGCGGCGTTCGGCCCTCCAGGGGTGCTACCTCAAGTGGTCGGTCCGCAGCCGTATCCGTCGCGCGCGAGCGACCCTCGTGTGGGGCATCGACGTCGGCGGCGGCGCGATCAACGGCGACGTCGTCCACACGACGTTGGGCGACCGAGCCGCCGAGCGGTGTTTCCGCGGGGTCATCCAGGGCATTCGATTCCGCAAGCCCGGAAGCGGCACCTGCCGGGTGCGAATGAAGATCAGTCTGCGGAGAGAATAGGAAGGACCCGATGCGAACGTTGTTGCTCATCCTCGCGTGGCCCCTGCTGGCGGCGCTGCCCCCCTTGTCCCCCGACGATCTGAAGCGGGACGCGTCGTTGGTGGTGGTCGCCGAGGTCCTCCAGGTCTTCGATCGCGAGCACCGACGCGACGGGACCTCCACCGATCGGCGCTTCCTGCTCGAGCTGAAGGTCAAGTCCGTGTCGAAGGGTGAGGTGAAGGTCGGGAGCCTGCTCTACGCCCGCGCCTGGCAGCCGGGGAGGCGCCCCGAGGGATGGGTCGGACCGCAGGGCCAAAACGTCGTCCCCGGACCCGGCGATGTGGTGCGCCTCTTCCTCCGGCGGGCGTCGGACGGGGGCCTCGCCCTGCTCTCCCCGAACGGCGTCGAGCCGGCGAAACTTTGACTCGCACCTAAACCTACATCAACCTACAGACAACGAACACGTGAATCGAAGGAGGCGCGCGATGCGCGAGCGCCGTTTGGAGCGACGAGTCCCGTTCACCGGGCGGGTCTTCGAGTTGGTCGAGGGCGGCCGCATTCCCTGCGGGACCGTGAACATCGGTGAGGGGGGCGTCTACGTGCGCCGTCACGAGGGGGGCGTGCTGCTCGACGGGGAGTATGTCTGGCTCGAGGTCCAGCTCCCTGGGGATCCCGAGTCGGTGTGGGCCCACGGGCAGGTGGTCGAGCAGGTCACGGAGACCTTCCACGACGCCGCCGCGATTCAGTTCCACGGGATGGCCCGAGGCGACCGCGAACGCCTACGCGAGTTCATGGCGGCCTGAGGAGGCGTCGATCAGGCGATCGCAGCCACCGCGCGAACTCAACCTGCGCTGACAACTCGTGAACGATGACGGTTGTACCGGCTGAGCCGACCGGCATGTCAGGAGCCCGGACTCTCTCAGCTCGGCTACGGCGCGGCGGCGGCGTTCAGCGCCTCGACCAGCAGATGCACCGTCGTCGAAGGGTTGTGTCTCTCCGGGTTCGGGGCGGGATCGCTCGCGAGAAGTCTTGTCGCGTTTCGGATGGCATCTGCCTGTCGGGAGGCGAGCCGCCCCGCTACGAACGCGGGACAACGCCCCGCAATCTGCGCGGGCCACCACAACCCGGAAGCGCCGAAAGTAGTTCGGCTCGGTCTTCTCGCCCTCGCACACGATCAGGAAGCGGAGCCGTTTCTCGCGACGGTCTACGACGCGTTCTTGAAGGCCACCGACTCCACGGCGCCCACGTCTTGCTTCGCGCTTCTCCCTACGGCGCGCCTCCTTCTCGAGCTCTCGCTTGTTCGAGACCTTGCTCACTCGGTCGGCCCGGAGATGTCCAGGCCATCGAGCCCCGAGAGGAGCGGGATCGCGCCGTACCGTCCCAGGAGGTAGTTCCCCTTGTAGTCTTCGTCGACCACCAGGACAATCCCCTCCCGCAGCGTTTGAATGAGGGGCCCGGCCAGCGCGATCAGGCGCTGGGTCCCCGCGGACTCTCGCTCCAGGGCGTCCCATTCCAGATGACCCTCTCGGTCCTCTCCGAACACGGCGTGACGAGTCGACACCTTCACGGCGCTCTCGTTGTCGAGCGAGTCGACCAGTGAGTCAGGCACCCCGGTGTCGCGGAGCTGCCGGAGGAGGTCGTCAAGCTCAGCCGTGCTCGCCTGACGTGCTCGAATCTCAGAGAAGCCCCAGGTCCAGCGAGCGCAGGAAGGCGACCACCTCACCTCGCGAAGGCCCGTCGATCAGCTCAGAGACAGTGACCCCCAGGAGGTAGTCGTCGTTCAACCCAGAGACCAGCCGCAGCGTGCCGCGGAACCAGCCCAGCACCCGGGACGCGATCTGTCCGTCGAATTGCGCGCAGACCGACAAGAAGAGCGCGTTCTTCCGGGTCCTGGTGTCCAGCCCCCTGCCCTCCGCCCGGAAGCCTGGGCCCAGTTTGAACTCTTGCCCGTCCCGCTCGAATAGCCTGGATTCCTGCCGTCTCCCCTCGGCGACCCAGAAGAGCCACTCGGCCACCACCCGGTCCGCGGTGATCTCGAAGCCGTACCGGAACCGGCTCCCCTCGTGTAGGAACACCAACTCGAAGGTGCTGGGCTCCTCTGCGAACTCGCCATGGAGGAGGAACGGGTCAGCGGGGAGCTTGTCTCCTGCCTGGCCCTCCCGGGCGGAGTCAACCACGACCTGTTGCATGGTCTTCAGCGCTCGAAAGAGGTTGGTCTTCCCACCGGAGTTCGCGCCGTACACAGCCGCGCTGTGGAGCACCGCCGGATCACCCGAGCTGCGTCGGATCTCAGGCTGCGCGTGGGCATGGTTGCGTGGATTCAGCGAGCCCTCGAGCAGGCTCAGGGTCTTCTCGTCACGGAACGATCGGGAATTCCCCACGGTGAATTCGATCAGCATCAGGCCTCTAAACGGGTTGATTCGTGACCATCTCTCAAGATGAACGATGTCATCGAGGTCGGCGCCGGTCTGCCCTTTGTCGCTCGAGGATGTAGTAGGCCACTTCTCGGCCGCGCTCGCCGAACGCGGCAGCGCCAGCCTCGGGGTCGCTACGATTCATCAGTTGCCGCTCTTCACCGCGCCCGGTCGATGATCTATGGACCCCTCTCGAGCGCCGCCCGAAGCGGGCAGTCGGGGCGAGCGGGCTCACCCCGACGATAGCGCTCGAGCAGGCGGCGTGAGGTGCGCGCCAGCTCGCGGCGAACCTCCCTGCGCTCGCCGGCCACCCGCTCGATCCGCATCCGGTCGTAGGCGGTCGTCGCGTGGCGCATCCAGGCGATGACGGCGGCCTCGGCGCGCTCCTCGATGGGGATCCGCTTGGTGCGCGCGACGGTGCCGCTCCCGACCGGGGTCGCATGGGCCGCCACGACGTTGGCCAGGCGCCCCGCGAGCTCGGCGTGGTCGGCGTCGAAGCCGAGGAAGGCCAGGACCGCGCCGTGGAAGTCCTCGACGTAGGCCGACTGCGCTCGCTCCCGTCGCTGGGCTTGCTGCACGCGCCGCTTCGCGTAGGCGGGCGTCGCCCGCTCGGCGTCGAGGGCGGCGCGCACGGCGTCGATCCGCTCCTTCGGGGCCCACACGCCGAGGGACTGAATCCGCCGACCGCGCTTCGCCTTGACGGTCCAGCTCGGGCCGCCGGCCTTCACCCGGCGCGTCCAGGTGGCGTCCCCAGGTGGCAGAAAGGCCCACCCCTCGGGCGGCTTCACCGGTCCGTCCTCCGGGGTCCGCAACCGGTTCAGCTTGCCCCCGACGGCCCACACCTCACGTGACGTCTCCGACATCGGCGCAAGATACCTTCGACCTGACCCCCGCCGATAGGACACATTGCGCTCGAAGCAGCACCTTGGAGGGGTAGATGCGCGCTCATTGGTGGCCGGTGATCGGCCTGCTCGCGACCGCCTGTGTGAACGACGCGCCGCCGGCGGATGATCCCGACTCGGTCGTGGTCGTCCTGGACGGCGGCTCGTCCGATGGCGGCGAGGGCGAAGGCGAAGGCGAAGGCGAAGGCGAAGGTGAAGGTGAGGGTGAACGGGACATGGGTCCGCCGCCGGACGCCCAACCGGACGCCTTCGCGGGGCCCGTGCCAGTCGACGACTGCGCTGGCGCCTGCGCGCGCTACCAACGCTGCGGACGGGTAGACGAGCTCTTCGGCGGGCCCGACGCCTGCCAGGCCGTGTGTGAGGAGGCCTCCTTCGATGGCCCACCGGAGGCCTTCTTCGAGTGTGTCAGCGTGGAGCAATGCGGACTGCTCCAGCTCTGCCGCCTGCCGGTGCCTCCAGCGCTCACGTGCGACGAGGTCTGCGCGCGCGCGAACGAGTGCGGCGTCGAGGTCCCCTTCGACTGCGCCACCGAGTGCGCCCGCCACGAGGACGGCTACGCCGCCTGCGGTGAGCGCAACCGGCGGGCGTGCGATCCCGCGGGCTTCCAAGGCTGCCTCGGCGAGGAGATCTACACCGGCTGCGCCCGTCGCTGCGAGCGCGCCGTCGCGTGCAACATCGTGCTCGAGGAGGGCTGCCTCACGGAGTGCCTGGAAGAGCAGTTTGCAGGTGACGCGCTGCGCCGGCGGCGCGCCGAGCAGCGAACGCAATGCGTGGGCCGTGCCCCGGACGACTGCGTCGCCGTCGATGCGTGCCTCAACCCCCAGGACAACCCGCCCCGACCCGCCGCCAACCTCGAGACCTTCTGTCGTCTCTGGCGGGAGTGCGGGTTCGAGCTCGAGATCCCGTGCGATGCGATCTGGGACGAGTTCGCCCGAGAGCCCGACATGGCCCAGTGCGTGGTCGACAGCCTCGACGCGCAGTGCCCGCGAGACCCCTTCGAGGCCTTCGAGCGGTGCTTCGAGGGTGGCGGCGGGCCGCGGGGCCCCGGCTGCATCGAGCTGTGCGAGGCGATGGACCTCTGCGAGGAGCTCCCCGACGGAGAGGACCGCGGCGGCTGCCTGCAGCGCTGCAACGTAGCGCTCCAGAGCCGTGACCCCAACGACTCGGAGCGGCAACGGGCCCGGTTCCCCTGCGGCGTCGCGGGCGACTGTGTCGAGTTGGCGGAGTGCCTGGAGGCGACGGATCCCGCGACCGCCTGCGCCACGCATTGCGACGCGCTCGCGGCCTGCGGGATCGCCGCGGAGGGTTGCGCCGCCGACTGCGACGCCGAGTTCGTCCGTGCCCGCCAGGTCGCGTGGCGCGAGTGTGTAGCGGCGGCCGCGGACTGCGACGCCACGCGCGCGTGCGCACCGCCGGCCCCCCTGCCCTGCGACGTCCAATGCCAGGCCGTCGCCGCCTGCGGCTTCGCCCAGCCCGGCTGCGAAGCGGCGTGCGACAACGCTCACTTCGACGATCCCGACCGCGCCTCGCGCGTCTTCGCCTGCGTCCTCACGGCCCCCGAGTGCCGGGGTGGGCGCGGCGAGCACTCCGTCGCCCTGTGCCTCAACGACCCCGGCGTCGGCGGCGACGATTGCCTCGGCTTCTGCCGCGCGACGAGCGACGCCTGCGACCCCGAGGCGGGCCGCGATCTGGCGACCTGCCTCGCCGCGTGTGGGAACGGCTTCGGCGGGGACGACGCCCTGCGCTTCGAGGTCGCCGCAGAGTGCATGGACCAGCGAGGCGCCGACGCCGACTGCGACGAGCTCGCGGGGTGCCTGCCGGGGGAGATCGCGCCGGACTGCGGCGCCTGGTGCGGAAGCCTGGAGGCCTGCGGGCTGGCCGACGATGGCTGCGCGGGCGCCTGCGCCGACGATGTGCTGGCCACGCTGAGAGCGCTGCGCCACGGCACCTGTGTCGCCGACGCCGGCGACGACTGCGAGGAGGTGCGCGCCTGCGTGGCGGTGGAGATCGGGGAGGAGCCGGAGCGCCCGACGCGGGACGCCTTCTGCGCGGCCTACGCCCAGTGCAACTTCATCGACGAGGAGTTCCGCTGCGAGGACCTCTGGCGCGAGCTCGGGGGAAACCTCGAGGCCGAGCGCTGCGCGATGATCGAGGTCCAGCGCTGTCCGCGCTTCCCCTTCGAGATCCTGGACCGCTGCATCGAGGGCGGCGAGCCACCCCCGCCCGCCGAGGCGTCGGCCTGCGAGGCGCTGTGCGAGGCGCGGGCCCTGTGCGGGGACGTAGAGCGGGCCCGCGCCTGCGCCCTCGACTGCGCCGGGGCCTTTCGTGACGGCGACGTCGGTGACCGGATCCGGCTGCGCGCGACCCTGGAGTGCGCGGCGGCGTTGAGCTGCGGCGCGCTCGCGGACTGCCTCGCGGAGCGGTCGCCCGCCGGGCAATGCGCCCGCCATTGTGGACAGCTCGCCGGCTGCGGCCTCGCGCCGGACGACTGCGTCGAGAGCTGCGACGAGACCTTCGTGCGCGGACGCCAGCGGGCGTGGCTCGGCTGCACCGACGACGCCGCCGACGACTGTGAGGCGCTGGCGGTCTGCGAGCCTGGCCCCGGCGTGCCCTGCGGCGACTACTGCGCGCGCCTCGAGACGTGCGCGCTCGCGCCGGCCGACTGCGAGACGGCCTGCGACGACCAGCACTTCGAGGATCCCACCGCCAGCGCGATCCGGGTGGTCTGCGCGCTGACGGCGCCGACCTGCGAGGCTCCACCGGCACACAATGTCGCCGCGTGCCTGCGCGGCGACCCGCTGGGGCTGCCCGGACGGGAGTGCGTGACGTACTGCCGCGCCGTCACCGAGTGCGACGAGGGCTCCGAGCGGACGCTCGACGACTGCGTCAACGCCTGCGCCCGCGGATTCGAGGGCGAGGACGGGCTGCGCTTCGCCGCCGCCTCCGACTGCCTGCGCGGCTTGCTTCCCGACGTCGATTGCCGACCCCTGGGGGCGTGCATGCCCGACGAGATCGTGATCGACTGCGCGGCGCACTGCGACGCGCTCGAAGCGTGCCGCGCAGCCCCCGACGATTGCCCCGCCCACTGCGCGGCGGAGGTCGAGGTGGGCGCCGCCGGGTGCGTCGCCGACGCCCTCCGCGTGAACCGTGGCTGCCGCCGCGTCGCCGAGTGCGCGGGCTTCGAGGTGCCGGCACCCAGCGACGCGTGCGAGCGGCTGTGCGCGAGCCGACGTGCCTGCGACTTCGCCGTCGATCCCTTCCTCTGCGAGCTCGACTGCGCACCCGACGAGGACGGGACGCCGGTGCGCGCCGCCTGCGCCGAGGTCACGCCGTGCGAGGACCTGGGCGCGTGCACCGACGGTGACGCGCCGCGAATCGATGGGTGCGGCGATCCCTGCGAGGCCGCGGCGGAGTGTGGCGCCCTCGAAGACGCCGACGCCTGCGTGGACCTGTGTAGCGGCCGGGACCTCAGCCCGCGCAGCGGCGACGACTATGTCGCTGAGCTCGGCGGGTGCGTCGAAGGCGCGGCTGACGCCCCCGCCTGCGTGGCGTGCTTCGACGTGGGCCACGACTGCGCCGACGCCTGCTTCCACCTCCAACGCTGCGGCCTCTTCGAGCCCGGCGGCGACTGTGTGGGCGGCTGCGAGCAGGCCAGCGTCCAGGATCCGGTGGGCAACGCCGAGGTCATCGAGTGCCTCGTCGACTCGCTGGACCCCAACTGCGACTTCAACGGCCTCGAGCGCTGCGTCGAGGGCACCAACGGAGGCGAGGGCGAGGGCGAGGGCGAGGGAGAAGGTCGACCGGAGCCCCCGCCGCCCCCGGTGCCCGACGGTCGCTAGCGAAGGCCCGCGGCGAGGGCCTCGAGCTCCGCGGCGATCGCGTCGCGCTCTTCCCGTAGGGCGCGGCGCAGGGCGGCGTCGAAGGGGAGGCGGAAGAGGAGCGCCAGCTCCCGCACGGCTTGTGCCCGGGCCTCCAGGAAGTTGTGGGTGTAGACCGCGCAGAGCGGCAGGGAGAGAGCGAATAGCACGCCCCGCAGCGGCCCGAGCCAGACGCCCAGGGCGACGGTCAGCGCGATCTGCCAGACGCCGAAGAAGAGCATCGCGGAGAGCAGCTTCACCGACGCGACGAGGTCCTTCGTCGGTCGCAGCAGCGCGACGGGCAGCTTCACGAGGTGATACGGGACGAAGTAGGCGATCGCGCCGAGGAGGGCGGCGGGGAGCCCCACGAGCAGGGCGAGGACGTTTCGGACCGCGAAGCGTCCCACCCCCGCCACCCGGTAGCGCCGGTCGAGGGCGCCGGGGTCGTCGAGCCCGAGGGCCCGCAGGCAGACGCCGAAGTCGAGGAGGCGGGCCCGGAGCCCCTCGATCACCTCTGGATCGTCGCGCTCGAAGGCGCGTTGGCCGTCGGAGAAGGCGCGCAGGCGGGCGGCTCGGTCCGCCTCGCCCGGCCAGATTCGCGCGGCGAGGTCGAGCAGCGGCAGATCCTCCCAGCGGTCGAGGTTGAGCGTCACCTCGCGGATCGCCTGGTCGATGGCCGCCGTGAGGGCCCGGACGGCGTCGTCGGCCTGCTCGCGGAACGGGGCGACATCGATCGGGACGCCGATCTGGACGGCGACCTCACCACGGAAGCGGGACTTGCGCCGGTAGGTCAGCCCCACGGCTACCACCCGGATCGGCACGTCGTCGGCGGTGCCCAGCGCCATCCGGGCGGCGCCGGTCTTGAGCGGCTGCAGCTCGGGCTCGTCGTGGCTGATGCCCTCCGGGAAGAGGCACACCGCGTCCCCGGCCTTGAGGGCGCCGTACACCGCCTCGAAGGTGCCGCGGTTCGCGCGCGTGTCGTGGCCGTCCTGGGCTCGGTAGACGGGGAGCGCGCGAACGCGCCGCAGCACGAAGCCGAGCACCGGCATCCGAAAGATCGGCTCCTTGGCGAGGAAGCGGATCGGGCGGCGGGCGACGCGGGCGACGACGATCGGATCGACGATGCCGTTCGGGTGGTTGGCGACGACGAGGAGCGGCCCGCTGGCGGGGAGCGCGCCGCCCAGGTGGCGCCGACGGAAGAAGAGGTCGACACCCATCCCGAAGAGGCCGGCGAAGAACCGGTACACGTCGAGAGCCTCCCTGCGCCTCGAAAGAAGGTTGGAGTGAATCGAAGGGCTCGCTCCTCTACCATGTCGCGAACCCAACCTGTGTGGAGACTCCGATGCGCGCGGTCCGATTCATCTCGGCGGCATTCGCCCTCTCCCTCGCCGGCTGCATCACGAGCGGCGGTGGTGGCGGTAGCGGCAACGGCAACAACGACAACAATGGCGAAGAGGGGAATCGGGGCGGCAAGCAGCTCGCCGGGAGCCTCTTCGGCGGCGGCGGCAACAACCAGGCCGGCCCCAACGACGAGGAATCCCCGGGTCAAGGTGGCGGCGAGCGCGAGGGTGGCGATCCGCCGGCGGACACGACGACGGGCGGGTCCGTCAGCCGTGCCGCCTGCGACACCGTCTGCGGCCAGATCATCGACTGCCTCAGCGGCGTCTGTGGCCTGGAGCTGGCCGCCGCCGACCGCTCCGACGCCGTCTCGGCGTGTGGCGCCGAATGCGCCCTCGAGGCCAGCGACGACGAGATCGACCAGGCCCGTCAGCTCACGGCCGAGGAGTGCGCGGGCCTGCGACAGCTCGACGAGGAGTCTGGTTTCTGCGGCGACCTCGACGAGGGTGACTTCGAGGAGGGCAGCTCCGGCTCGGGGAGCTCCTCCGGCCCGACCGAGCCGACCCCGGTCCCCGGGCCCGGGGCGTCCGCGGCCGACTGCGCCACCTTCTGCGACCGCGGCGTAGAGTGCTGCTTCGAGGTCGCGGAGGACGCCGACGAGTGCCGCGAGTTTGGCCGCGAGTGCGCCCGGCTCTGCGCCGAAGAGGTCCCCGGCGATCTGGTGCGCTGCGTCGTGGACCACCGCGACCAGAGCTGCGACGACATCTCGGACGCCTGCGGTGTGACCGATGAGGAGACCGTCGACAGCACGACCGACCCCGAAAACGACGCCCCCGCCCCGGAGCCGGTCCCGCCCAGCCCCTGACTCAAAACGAGCCGTCGACCCCGAAGCCGAAGAAGTCCTCGGAGGGGTCGTCCACCAGCGGGTAGGCGCCGTAGACGAAGCCCTCGAGGCGCTCGTCGAAGAAGCTGAAGTGGTACGCCGCCCCCGTCGAGGCGCGCCCGTTGGCGAGGCCCGGGTCGTCGTCGTCCGACATCGTCGCGGCGTCGATGAACGGGGCGATGGCGTGGCGCCTGAACGGAAGCGGCAGTCGGACGGCCACCCGCGTCTCGGTGATCTCACGGCCGCCGATCTCGACGCCGGAGTCGTTGACGGTGCGCCGCAGGACCAGGTCTTCGTACCCGCGGATGCTCGGCTTCGGGCGCAGATGGGGGGCCGTCGAGCCCTCCACTGGCTCCAGGATCGCGTAGCCCGCGCGCAGCATCAGCACGAAGTGTTGTCCCGTGCGGCTCGTCGCGAGCGGTAGACGAATTACCGCCTCCGTGCGCAGCCGGTGGAGCGTGGCGTCCCCCCCGAGCAGTGGCGTGCCGTACAGGTAGCGAGCCGACAGCTCCAAGCCCAGGTAGCGCACCCGCTCTGCGTCGAGTTGGATGACGTCGAGGGCGGCCTCGACCCCGAGGGCGACGTTGACCACCGAGCCGTCGGCGATCCCCTCCACGACCTCGCCGCCCACGTCCGACCACTCGTACAGCAGAAAGGGCACCAGCCGGGCCTGGTGGCGCAGCACCTCGACCCCGACCCCGACCTCACCGTCGTAGTAGGTCTCCGCGAGCCCCGAGCCGAAGCTCTCCACGCGACGGTTCGCCGCGAGTTGGCTCACGATGTCGAGTTGGGAGAAGCGGTCCTCGAAGCGAAAGCCCTGCCAATCGGTCTGGGCGTAGACCTTCAGCTCCTGCCCGGAGCCGCGCAGATAGGCGCCCCTCGACAGCAGGTCGACCTCTGGTGCGACGTGCGCCACGTCCAGGTTGTGCAGCGTCATCGACTCCTCGACCACGTCGATCGTGACGAAGTCGTCCTCCACCACGACGAAGGTCAGGTAGCGCTCACCCGGTCGCCCGCCGCGCTCGACCCGCGCCACGGCGGAGCGGAACAGCCCGCTGCGCAGGAGGCTCTGGAGGCTCGAGTCGATGGCGGACTGACGGAAGATGTCGCCCGGCTCCACCTCGACGAGCAGCTCGAGCACCCGGCGGCGCGTCACGCGCTGACCCTCGAACCACACCCGCGCCACCCGCACCGCTCCGCCGGTGTGCACGCGGACTTGCACGTTCGCGACCGGGCCCACCCGCACGGCGCGGGCTTGCACCTCGGGATCCGGGTGGCCGTGGTCGCGGAGGTGAGCGACGATCGACGCCTCGGTCTTTCGCAGGAGAGCCTCGCAAAACGGCGCGCCCGCGCCGAGCGCGAGCCCCGCCGCCACCTCCGATGGCAGCTCGGCGCCATCGATCTCGAAGCGCCCGACCCGCACCGAGGGGCCGGGCCGGACGGCGAAGGCTACGTCCAGGACCGCGCCGTGCCGCGTCATCGTCAGAGCGACGGACGCGTCGGGGTGGCCCGCCCGGCACACGTGGGCGCGCACGCGCTCGGCGTCGTCCGCCAGTCGCCACGGCGCGGGCCGCCGCCGCTCACCCGGACGCGTGTAGAGCGCGTCGCGCACGTACTCCGCGACCGGGAAGCCCTCGACCGTCACCGAGCCGATGCGGAAGCGCGGCCCGGGTCGAGCGCGCAACACCACCGAGACCAGGCCGTCGTCGTCCTCACTGACCTCGGCCGTCACCTCCGCATCGAGGTGCCCGCGCCCCAGGCAGTAGCGCCGTACCAGCGCGCGATCGACCTCGAGGAGGTAGGGGTGGAAGCGGCGCCCCTCCACCAGCGTGAGCGGGTGGCCGTAGGTCTGGATTTGCCGGAGAAGGCGCCAGCTCCCCTCGTCGTCCGGCGCCCCGTCGCCCATCACGACGGAGACGCGGCCGAGGCGACGTCGTCGCCCCGTGTAGCGAACGTGAACCCGCCCGCCGCGCAGATCCACCTCGGCGCCCCCGGGCGTGATGTCCTCCACCGACCGAAGCGCCCCGGCGATGAGCTCCGGCTTCGCGGGCTGCCCCACCAGGGTCGCCAGGCGGGCCTCGATCACCTTCGGATCAGCGCCAGGGGCCTCCACCGTTACCGACGTCACGGGGGGCACCACCGAGAGCGCGAGCAGGATGAGCGCCGTCACGTAGAGGACGTTCCCCGGCACGGGGAACCGGTGTCAACAACGCCGTAACCTCTCAAAACCCGAGGCAACGGGGAGCAGCATGGCGCAGGCCAGGTCAAGGGCGGCGCAGCGGAGGCCGGGGCGTCGGGCTGTCTACGTCAGGAGCCCCTTCGGCCGCCCCCGGCCACCGATCCCCCTCGACAGGGTCAGCGAACTGCCCGCCTCGTAGCCCGCCGAGTTGTGGGCGCGCTCCACGCCGGAGCCACCCCTCCAGCCCCTGCCTCGCTTGTCGTGCTCGACTCGGGCGAAGTGCTCAGCCGCCTGGATAGCGTCGGAGTCGCCCGTCCGGCTACTGTCGTCGCGCGACTGTACCTTCGCCTGCTCGAGGACCGTCGCCAGGCCGTCAGCAGCGGAGTGCAGGAACGAGGTCCGCTCGGAGACGACGGCTCCGCCCATGGGACCGGGGTTCTGTGCCCGCCACTGCTCGATGTGCCGCTGACAGCGGCTCTCGATTCGTTCGATCGCCACGGAGCACAGATACTCCGCCGTCACGACATCCGCGTGGCTGCCGAAGAAGTGCATCCCGCCGTACGCCTTGTGTGCCAGGGCGAACACATCGCAGAACTCGGCCACGGCGAATGCGATGGACGCCTTCCAGGGCTTCCGCTTCCCGATGAAGATCCACTGGTCACACATTTCGGCCCCGAGGGAGGTGGGCAGGGCCACCTCGTAGGAGGTGAGCCCGCGGGTGACGATCAGGTCATTGGCCTTGGCTGCCGCCAGACACCCCTCGGGGGTCCCGAGCTGATCGAGGGCCAGGGCTCGGAGCTTCTGTACCCGCCGCACCGCGACGACCATCTGGGCTTCCTCGATGTGGGCTTCGACGGGCGGCCCCCCGCCCCCCAGCTTCGCCCTGATCCCGCTCACGACCCAGGCATCCACCACCCGGTAGCTCTGGTCGAGGGCCCGCCGGGCGGAGACGAAGAGCGGGGCGCCCCAGGTTCCCTCGGCGAGCTCCACGAGCGCCCGCTTGAATGGGAGGTCGTGCCCCGAAGCGCCCAACAGGACGTGGGCGAACTCGTGGGCGAGGGTGGCAGCGGCCTCGGCCCGATCCGAGTTGGGGCAGGTGGTGATGGTCATCTTGGAGGGCTTCCCGCCCAGCATGTGGACGCGGCCGGTGACGAAGCCATGCTTGTGGACGGCGCCCCGGCGGATCACGAGCGGGAAGTCAGGCAGGGAGAGGTGACGTCGGATGCTGTCGAAGTCCGCCCGAATCGTCTCGGAGGTCAACTCGGTCTTGCCGCTGAACTCGGGGTCCTCCGGCTCAGGCTGCACCTGCGGATCGACCACCACGTCGTGCTCGTCGGGGGGCCGGCCCAGCGCCTCCGTTGCCGATTCCGGCACCACCCAGGGGTACGGCAGCCCGTTGGCCTGGTGGGGACGTAGGCTGTCCAGCGCCCGCTTGAGGTGTCTGACGGACCGCCCCTCGAGGTGGATGCTGCGGGACGGCTGGATGAGGACCAGCATGCCGTCGGCCGCGTGGACGTTCTCCAGCTCGGCGTCTGGGAGAACACGCCTCAGCATCCGCCGGGCGTGTGCGGTGGCGGGCAGCAGGATCGCCCACTGGCCATCGTCGAGCTGGAGTCCGCACCTGTCAGCGACCATCTGGCGGTCGTGCGTGGTCTCGACACCGGTGACGCAGTCTTGGTCGAAGAACTCGATGATCGCCGCCTTGGCGTGAGCCTTGGGCAGGACGTTGGCCCCGTCCTCTGAGACGCTGGTCAGCTCGTAGTTGTGATTGTCGGGCATTGACCTTGGCCTCTCGGACCGAGACGGTGCCCCACCTGCTCCGAGCCGGCAAGCCGTTGCTTCCCGCCACACCGGCGAAACCGCTTGGGCGATGAACTGCCGTGCACCAGATCACCGGAGAGCGCGAGGACCGAGGTCTCCTTGCAGGTCGGTGGCCACCAGCAGCACGCCCCGGCCCGGGAGCTGTGCCACCCTTCGTCCCCGCGCATCGCTCTCGCGCCGGGTCGCGACTCTGCCGCGGTGTCCTTGGCCCGCCCCTCGACCCTCACCCATCGGCGGCCGATGCAATCACCCGCCGCATGCTGCGCGCTCGATGCCGTGCGTCGCGTGCTGCCCGC
This sequence comes from uncultured Nannocystaceae bacterium, assembly GCA_964402225.1. Lineage (GTDB taxonomy): Bacteria > Myxococcota_A > Bradymonadia > UBA7976 > UBA1532 > CAYOBQ01. Next base: position 39,676 of record CAYOBQ010000008.1, read on the forward strand.
CAGCGTCGTCAGATCGGGACCGCCGCGAATTGGCCGAGGCCCAGGCGCGCGCCGTAGCCCGGAAGCACCGGTCCATCGATCGCGCGGCGAGAGCCTACCTGTTTATTGTTGGACAGACCCACAACCCGCCGACCTTCCCCGGCTCCCGCCCCCACGCGGGCGGTCCCGGGCTGACGTGCTTCCGGCTCGATCTGCCGCGCGACGCGGCCCAGGACACGCGCGCCGCCGGTTGACAGACCGGTCGATGACCACGCAGGTTTGCCTGGTGCCCGCCCACCCACGACCCACGACCTACGCCGCCGATCTCGCCACGATCCGGGCGGCGGCGGAGCGGATCGCCGCGCACGCCCACCGTACGCCGGTCATGACCTGTGCCACGCTCGACGCGCTCTCCGGGCGCGCGCTCTTCTTCAAGTGCGAACACCTGCAGCGCGTCGGCGCCTTCAAGTTCCGCGGGGCCTGCAACGCCATCGCGAGGCTCGGCGACGAGGAGGCCGCGCGGGGCGTGGTGACGCACAGCAGCGGCAATCACGCCCAGGCCGTCGCCCTCGCCGCGCGGATGCGCGGGATCGCCGCCCACATCGTGATGCCCACCAGCGCCCCGACCGTGAAGCGCCGGGCCGTCGAAGGCTACGGCGGACGCGTCGTGCTCTGCCCCCCGAACCCCGCGGCGCGCGAGGCCACCGCCGCCCGCGTCCAAGCCGAGACCGGCGCCACGCTCGTGCATCCCCACGACCACCCGGACGTGATCGCGGGGCAGGGCACGGTGGCCCTCGAGTTGCACGAGCAGGTGCCCGAGCTCGACGCGGTGGTGGTCCCCGTCGGGGGCGGCGGGCTCCTCGCGGGGGTCACGCTGGCGCTGCGCGAGCTGGCGCCACAGGTCGCCGTCTACGCCGCGGAGCCCGCGGGCGCCGACGACGCCGCGCGCTCCCGAGCCGCGGGAAGGCTGATCCCGCAGACCGCCCCCGACACCGTCGCCGACGGCCTGCTCGTGGGTCTGGGCGAGCACACCTGGCCCGTGGTCCGCGACCTGGTCCGCGACGTGCTCGTCGTCGACGACGACGCCATCCTCGACGCGATGCGCCTCATCTGGACACGGATGAAGCAGGTGGTCGAGCCCAGCGCCGCGGTCCCCCTCGCGGCGGTCCTGGGCCGGCTACCAAACCATCACAAGCGGGTCGGGATCGTGTTATCGGGGGGCAACGTCGATCCTGAGAGACTCCCCTGGAATGCCCCTCGACCCCACTGACCGGGCGCAGCTCACCCGCATCGAACGCGCCAGCTACCGCGCCGGCGAGGTCCTGCGCGAGACCCACCTCGGCCGGCGAGCCTGCGCGCGCTGGCTCGACCTCGTCACCTTCACCTGGGCCCGTCCGCTGGCGGTGCCCATCACCCACGCCGACGGCCTCGAGCACCTGCCGACCGACCGCTCGCTCATCCTCGCGGCCAACCACCGGACCTTCTTCGACCTGTATGCCGTGATGGCGACGATCTGGCGCAGCTTCCCGAAGCCGCCGTTCATGTTCTGCCCGGTCCGCAGCGACTTCTTCTACGACTCGAAGCTCGGTCCGCTCCTCAACTTCGCGGTGTCGGCCTACTCAATGTACCCGCCCGTCTTTCGCGATGAGCGCGGGCGCGGCCTCAACGGGCACGTCGTCTCCAAGTGCGTCTCGCTGCTCGACGATCCCCGCACCATCGTAGGGCTACACCCCGAGGGTCGGCGCAGCCGCGACCCCGACCCCTACAAGCTGAGCCCCGGTCGCCCGGGCATCGGCCGCATCGCGCTCCCCGCGAAGGCGCCCGTCATCCCGGTCTTCGTCGCTGGGCTCTCGAGCTCGTTTCTCGCCCAAGCGAGCCGCCGCTTCACCGGCCAACCGATCCGCCTCTTCTTCGGCCCCCCGGTGCCGGCCGACGACCTCTACGAACGCCCCCACGACCCCGCGGCCCACCTGGAGCTAGCGGACCGCACGATGGTGGCGCTGCGCGCATGCGGCGACCGCGACCGCATGTGGGCCGCGACGGCGGGCCGCTGAGAGCCGTCATCGCCGAATCCTCGTCGCGAGGCGGCCCAGGCAGGCATCCATCACCGGGCCGGTGGGGGCGTTACCCATCGAGTCGCCCATGTAGGTGTTGCGCCAGCGCCCCTGATGGAAGACCTGGATGCGCTTGAAGGCGTGGTCCTCCAGATAGAGGCCACCCGAGACCATGCGCACCGCGCCCTCGGCGGGCTTGCCCTTCCCGGTGAAGAGGCGCTCGCGAAACGCCGGCAGCTTGCGCCAATGGGCGCGGATGATCGCGGCGTCGTCGGGCAGCACGTTCGGGTGACCCAGGACCTTGCCGACGGCGCGCCGGGACACGGTGTTGGTGAGCAGCAGCGACGAGATGTTGACGCGGCCCTTGGGCAAGCGCGCGAGGAGGCCCTCGATCTGGTCGCCGAGCTCACCTGCGAAGGGGAGCCCCTCCAGACGGCGCCGGGCGGCGCTCGCGAGATCCGCGGCGCTCAGCGAGCGGCCGAGGAAGCCGACCACCGCCGCCTCCCGCGGGTTGTCCTGGAGGAAGGCGCTGACCTTCGCCTCGGCGTACTCGTCGGATGCGCGGCACGTGCCGATGTGGCCGAGCTCGTGGAAGAGCACCACCGAGCTGCGGACGGCGCCGCCGTGCTTCTTGCGGGGGGCGAGATCGACGCCCGGTCTCTCGTGGGCGACGGCGTGCCAGACGAGGGGAACACGCAGCTTGGGAAACGCGGCGTCCACGACGCGATCGACGCCCGTCAGCTCGACGATGCCCCGCCCGACGCGCTTCAGGGCCTCGCGCGGATCGCCCTTGGCGGAGGTCTCGCGATCCACGAGCTTCGCGAAGGCGAACCAGTCCTTCTGGGACCAGGTCGACATCGCGGCGTCGGCGAGGGAGACGACGCGGTCGAAGCGGAACCACGTCGCCTGGTCTCTCAGCGGGAAGGGCACCTGGTAGATCGCCTGCGGATCGCCGCCGAACCAGTCGGCATGCGCTTCGACGAGGCCGGTGAGGAAGTCGTGGAAGGCCCAGGGGTGAACCACCTCCGACGCCTTCGGCTTGTCCGCCAGCCGCGCCCGGGCCTTCGCGTCCAGGGCGACCACGAGCCTCTCGTCGGCGACCAGGACGTTGACCCGGTCCGCGGTCCCGGCGAGGGGGCTTGGCCGGGCGCCGAAGATATAGTCGCGATCGGCGGCGGCGAGGCGCGTGAAGAGGTCGCGGTCGGGGGGGGCGGCGATGGCCTCACCGGTCTCGTCGGTGAGCGAGACCGGCACGTAGACCAGGGTGAAACGTCCCGGCACGAAGTCGCCGACGGGGGTGAAGAAGTCCGCCGGATCGAGGGCCCGGAGCTGGGCGGCCGTCCGGGTCTCGCGGAGCGTGTCGGCGAGTCCGCCGCAGCCCGCAATCGTCAACAGGAGGATCGGGAACGTACGCATACCTCGCACTCCACCGGTGGCGACGCCGTCGGTCAACCGCGAAAGATGTCACGCCTTCGGGGCCGCCGCGTACCGTCCCCGTGAACGGTAGTGGGGACGGACATGGCCATCGACAGACGGCGCTTCATTCGGCACTCGCTCGGCGCGGGTGTGGTGCTCTTCGTGGGTTGCGATCTCGAGGACGACCCGAGCGGGCTGGGCATCGTGCCCCTGGATGGCGAGCTGCCGCCGCCGGATGGCGCTGCCCTCGGCGGCGGCGACGGCGCGCTGCCCGATCTGGGCGTCGAGCCCGACATGGCGCCGCCCATCGTCTGCGACGACGCCTTCGCCGGCGGTGAGCTCCAGTCGGTGCTCGGCTTCGCGAGCGGCGACCGCCCGCCCTTCCACCGGCGGCTCGGCCAGGGGTGGGACGGCCGGCTCTACTTCGACCTCTCGCAGCTCGAGTTCAACGACCTCCTCACGGAGAACGACCAGTTCTTCGTACGCACGCTCTACCCCGACACCCTGGACCCCGAGACGACGGAGTGGAGCCTCCGGATCAACGGCCTGGTCGATGCGCCGGTGGAGTTCGACGCCTCCGAGATCATCGACGCAGCCGAGCCCAAGGGCGGCATCGTGCTCGAGTGCTCGGGCAACGGCGACTTCTCGCAGTTCGGGCTGCTGAGCGCCGCCGAGTGGGACGGGGTATCGCTTCTCGACGTCATCGAGGCGCGCACCAACATCTCGCCGGCGGCGGTGGCGGTGAAGGTGAGCGGCTACGACGACCACTCGATCCCGTCCCGCGGCGGTCACTCGACCCCCGGGGCGGCGTGGATCTACACCTTCGACGAGCTCCGCGAGTTCGACGGATTCCTGGCCACGCATATGAACGGCGTCCCGGTGCCGCCCGACCACGGGCGCCCCGTGCGGATGTACATGCCCGGCTGGTACGGCTGCGCATGCATCAAGTGGGTCAACGAGATCACGCTCGTCGACGCCGAGGAAGAGGCGACCTCCCAGATGCGCGAGTTCGCCAGCCGCACGCACCAGCGCGGCGTCCCGCGTTTGGCCCGCGACTACCTGCCCGCGTCGATGGATCAGGCGGCGATGCCGATCCGCATCGAGCACTGGCGCGTCGATGGCGAGGACCTGTTCCGGGTGGTGGGCATCCTGTGGGGTGGTTATGCTCCCACCAACGAGTTGGAGGTGCGCTTCGACTCCGACGAGGACTGGCAGCCGGTCGATGTCTGCCCGCCCATGACCCACAACCAACCGTGGAGCCTGTGGGAGCACGTGTGGCGACCGCAGGGCACGGGCACCTACACGATACGATGTCGCATCAACAACCCCTTCGTCCCCCAGAGGCGCCTGGACTTCGGCTTCTACGATCGCAGCGTGCGCCTGGCCTGATCCTCGCGGCGGTGCTCACGGCGAGCCTCGCCCACGCCCGCAAGCCCCACCCCGTCCACGTGCTGCTCGACCAGGTCCACGAGGCCGCCTCCAAGGCCGACTTCGACGGCTACTTCGATCTCTTCACCCCCTCCGCCCTGTTCGTCGGGACCGACGCGGGAGAGGTCTGGAGCATCGGCGAGTTCAAGGACTACACACGCCCGGTCTTCGCCAAGGGCAAGGGCTGGACCTACCACCCCGAAGCGGCCACCCGTCGCGTCCGCCCCCTCGGCGGGGGCAGCTTCCGGTTCTACGAGACGCTCAGACACGAGAGGTACGGCGTGCTGCGCGGCAGCGGCGTCGTGGTGACGCACGAGGGCAGGCTGCGGGTCGACCAATACGTCCTCAGCTTCGCGATCCCGAACGAGAAGACGCCTGCGGTGTTGAAGGCGATGCGCCAACAGGCTACTTCCCGCTGATGGCGAAGAAGCGGACATCGAAGAAGAAGCCCATCCTGGTCACCGGCGCGAGCGGGTTCCTCGGCCTGCACCTGACGCGCGTCCTGCGCGAGGCCGGCCACCCGGTGCGCAGCCTCGGGCGATCGCGCTCCGAGCGACTGGCGGCCCTCGAAGTGGACCAGCGGCTCGGATCCGTGACCGATCCCGAGGCCGTGGCCGCCGCCGTCGATGGCGTCGCCGCGATCTATCACTGCGCGGGCTGGGTGAGTCGCGACAAGGGCGAGCGCGGCGCGATGTACCGGGTCCACATCGACGGCACGCGCGCGGTGCTCCAAGCCGCCCTCGACGCAGGCATCGACGATGTCCTCGTGGTCAGCACCAGCGGCACCGTCGGCGTCTCCGACCACCCCGACTTCGTCGCCGACGAGGACTCGCCCATCGCCTGGGCTCTCGTACGCGAGTGGCCCTACTACGAGTCGAAGGCCTACGCCGAGCGCGAGGTCGCGGCCTTCGTCGAGCGCGGCCTGCCGGTGAAGATGGCGCGCCCCACGCTGCTGCTCGGCCCCGGCGACTACAACGGCAGCAGCACCGGCGACGTCGTGAAGTACCTCTGCGGCGACATCAAGGCCTCGCTCCCCGGCGGGATGAGCGCGGTGGACGTGCGCGACGTCGCAGACGCGCTCCCGAAGATCCTCGCCGAAGGTGAGCCCGGCGTCGGCTACCTGCTCGGCTCCGTCAACTGCACGGTCCGGGAGTTCATGGTCCTGCTCGAGCAGGCCAGCGGCGTGCGCGCCCCGGCGATGTCCCTCCCCCGCCCCATCGTCGATCGCGCCGGCGGCCTCCTCAAAGCCGTCAGCCGCCTCAAGCCCTTCGGCGGCCTCGAGCCCCAGACCTTCGAGATGGGCTGCCACCACTGGTACCTCGACTCCACCCGCGCAACCCGCCTCGGCTTCGCCCCACGACCCATCCAAGACACGCTGCGCGACACGGTGGAAGACCTGCGGGGCCATCGCTCCGCCGCCGCCGCCGCCCACCGCGAGTGCGCAACGTAACGCTTTCCCAGCCGCGGTGTTCAGACCTTGGACACCACAGGGAGGTAGACCGTTGATCCATCAAGAAACAAGCTCGCTCTCGTTGACGGCGCTCGCGCTGGCGCTGGCCGCAAACGCGGCCCTCGCAGCGCCGCTCGCCGTCGACGATGTCGCCCCGCGGCTCTTCCTCGAGGATCAGCCGCAACCCATCCTCATCTTCGGGACCGGGTTCACGCAGGAGACCGACGTGGTCATCGACGGGTTCCTCGTGACGACGACCACCTTCGTGACGGAGAACGTGCTGGCCGCCGACGTGCCGGGCACGTTCTTCGACGACGTGGGGCCCATCCAGCTCGAGGTCGTGGACGGGCTCGACGCCATCTTGTACCCGGGGGACCTCGAGGTGCAGCCGCCGGAGCCCCAGCGCGGCGGCGTCGCTGGGCAGATCGAGCAGCAGTGCCAAGAGCTCCTCGACTGCTCCCGCGCAGCCCTCGACCGCCATCGCCAACAGAGCTTCGAGGACATCATCACGGCGCCGGACAACGTCGACATCAGGCAGGCGACGAAGCGTCTGAAACGGGAGTCGAAGAAGCTCCGGCGAGCCTGCGAGAAGGCGGTGCGCAAGACGTATCGCAACTTGAGCCGGCTCGCTCAGAGGCGACCGCCGGGCTGATCAGATCTCCTCGTGGAGGCGGAGGGTCAGCTCCGGCGGACGGCGCGCATGTCGGGGAGGCGGCTCCCGGACGTGTCGATGCCCATCGCCTGGACGATGCCCGCGTAGACGTCGGGCTCCCACAGCGTGCTGCCGGGCTCCGGTGCCCCGCTGCTCCGGTCGAAGCCGTAGGTCTCCCCGGTGTCGGCGTCGACGCCCCCCAGCACGGTGTTGCCCTTCACCATCGGCGAGACGAGGAGCGAGCCGTTGTTGATGTGATGCCCCGTGCCGAACTCATCGGCGTCTGCGGGGCGCGTCTTGGTGCGGCCGAAGTCGGTGGCGAAGTAGAGGAGGCTGCGATCCCAGAAGCTCTCGCCGTCGGCGTACTCGGCCTCTTTCAACAAGCCGATCAGCCGGTCGGCGACGTTGAGGATCCAGGACCACATCAGGGCCTGGCCGCTGCGGTGCGCCGTGTGCGAGTAGTCGAAGGCGAGGGGGGGCGTACTCAGACCGCCTGCGTCGACCTGCGGCGTAATGTTCGGCCCGAGGGTGACGGCGACGGTGACGCGGTTCTTGATCAACAGGTACGCCAGCGCCGCCTGGGCCTCGAGGGGATCGGTCTCGTAGTTGGGGAAGACCTGCCGCACGCGGGCGGCGTCGGGGGCCGCGTCGAGGCCGAACTCCTCGAGGGGCATCTGAGGCGAGCTCGCCAGGAAGGTGAGCTGCTTGATGAGGCCCGCCTGCTCCATCGCCGGCATCTGCTCGGAGCGCTGGCGCTTCCAACGCTTCAGCGCGGAGCTCTGGGCAAACGTCTGGTTGAAGACGGACTGCTCGTCCAGCTCGCCATCGCGCCAGCGCCGCGCCATCGATATCGCGGAGCGAGGCGGTGCGCCGGCCACGCCCTTCGAGCCGTCGAGCCCGAGGGACCAGATGGGCGCCTGCAGCACCGGCTCGGCCCGCGCCCGTCCTGGCAGATCGGGGTCGATGCCAGGGGCGATGTACCCGCCGGAGCCCATGTTCACGTTGGGCACCGGCACCCGCGCCCCGTAGGTCGCCGCCACCATCTCCTGGAGGGTTCGACCGTTCCAGGCGTCGTTGCCCGTCAGCGCCCGCTTCTGCGCCACGAGGTGATTCACGCTGGTCACCGAGTGGCACAGCACGCACATGTCCCGCGCGTGGCGGCGAACGAAGTCCGACTGGTTGGCCACCCCGGTGTACGGCAGCGGGCCCAGATCGTCGAGGCGCCGGTCGATGGCCCGGAACGGGGTGCCCTCGATGCCCTGCACCATGGCGTCCGGGTAGGTGTTCACGGTCGCTGCGTTTCGGCTCTCGGACTCGCGGATGGCCAGCATCGCGTCGATGAGCGACGCCCCCCCCGTGCCGGTGAGCACGATGAGGAAGCGCTCACCCAACTCCTGGGCACGGGCGCGTCCCGGCAGCAACGGCGCGAGCCCCGCGGCCGCCAGCCCCGCAAGCGCCTGGCGCCGATTGATGATGACACTGCTCCTCTTCCGCTCAGTCGCCGCTTGGCTCATGGGTGGCTCGTCAGTCGCCGCTTGGCTCATGGGTGGCTCCTCAGTAAAACAGCGACTCGACGCTGGTGAGTACGGCCATGCAGGCCACCTGGGCCCACGCGAAGGCCGGCGGCCCGTCGAGCTCCGCGGCCTCGATCTCCCGGTAGAGCTCTCGCAGACCCGAGAGCTCCCGCTCCGAGGGCGTCCGCAACAGCGCGCGGGTGAACAACGTCGTCAGGGCGGCGGTGGCCTGATCACCTTCGACGTCGATCCGGCCTTCCATCACCGGGATGCGGCCCCAGATGAGCGAGGCGTCGGGGTCCTCCAGATCGAGGGTGATGCGGCGCGTGCAGCCGGCTGTGGCGATGCGCTCGACCACCATCGGGGCGGAAACCGAGGTCTCGGGAAACGGGGAGTAGATACCCGTCGCGTAGGCGTCGACGCCCCCCAACGTGACCTTGTGGATCTCCCCGGCGCAATCGATCTGCCCCAGCTCCTGGCAGAGCTCGTCGGGGGGTAGGTCGAGGGCGCGGGCGAAGTCCAGACGGAGCCGGTCCGCCCGCTTGAACCGCAGGTTCGCTCGGGTCGAAGCGTACCGAGTCTCGGGTGGCGCGGCGTCGGCTCGCGTGCCCGAGTCGGCCCTCGACGCGAGCTCCGGCGGCGCCCCCTCCTCACAGCCCGCGACCCACACCGCGGCGATCAAGATCGTCTCAAGGCGCACCGTAGGCCTCCATGCGAATCAAAGCGTGAAGCATGCGCTCGACGCGGTAGTTGTGGACCGAGGGGAAGTCCGCCACCAGGGCCTCGAACGCCTCCATCTCATCGGTCGTGGGGTCATGGCCGACCAGGACGCGCCAGTAGTCCTTCACGGTGGCGCGCGCGAAGTGCTCGCTGTCGGCGGCGACGCGCGCCCACTCGACCAGGTTCGCCACCGGCTCGCCGAAGATGTGGCCCGCCTCGGGCACCTCCCGGATGCGCGAGCCCGCCGCCTCGTCGTAGCGCCGCATGCGCCGGTCATCGTAGACGCCGGTGTCGCGGCCGGTGATGCCGTGGTAGCGCGAGAACGGGTAAGTGAGCGGATCCAGCGTGCGGTGACAGACGGCGCACGCCTCGTCGAGGATGCCCTTGTCGTCGTAGTCCACCAGCTCCTGCGCCTCGTCGGGCTCAATCAGCCCCTCGCTGCGCGCGATCTCGAAGCCCAGGTAGCTGCGGTAGGCTTGGGCCGCGGCGGCGCGCGGCACCGGGGTGAACATCGTGTTGAGCACGAAGAACCAGCGGGACGTGATCATCCCCGCCCGGCGATCGAGCACGGCGTTTTGCCCCATACGCTCGGGCACCCGGGTGTAGCCCACCAGCGAGTCCGCCACGACGAAGTAGTCCGCCGTCAGGACATCCCGTGCGTCGCGGTCGTCGGTCTGGGTGTAGACGAAGAGCGCGTAGTCGTCGTCGTAGTCGGCGAGGGGAATGTAGCCCGGGTCGCGCCCCGACTTGATGACCGCGAGGGGCTTCACCTTGGGGTGGGCGAGCTGCCACAGCACGCCATCGCGTCCCTGCCAGAACGGCGTGTCGAGGCATCGGTCGAGGGCATCGGCGAGGGCGTCGGCCTGGGCCTCCGACTTCAACGCTCGGAAGCCCTCCAGGGCGGCGTAGTCCGGGGAATGACCGCACACGTCGAGGTGCAGCTTCTTGAAGGCATGGGCGGCGTCGTATCCGCAGACGTTCCACACGGGGTTGGCGCTCTCACAGCCCGAGACCGGACGCCCGCCGGGCGTATCGGCGGCGTTGCCCGGGTTGGCGCCAGCGGTCATCTCGGCCCGATTGGGGACCCCATCACCGTCGCTGTCGATGTCGGCGAGCGACGCCAGGACCTCCGGCAGCCCCGCCTCGAAGTCAGCCTGGGAGAGGGGCCGGGCTGCCCCCGGCAAGAGGGCGTCGGCGATGTCGGCGCCGAAGGCGTTGTGCGCCGGCGGCTGCGTGTGACAGGTCGTGCAGTCCGGCTTGCCGTCGGCGCACTCCGCGGCGTCCGGCCAGCGTTCACAAACAATCCCCGGACCGGGTGGGAGGGCCCACGCCGGGCCGACCACGAGCAACATGAACAAACGCCGCACCATCAGCCTCCTTCAGCGTTCGCTGTGATCCAAACCGCTGTGATCCACAGCGCTGTGATCTAAAACACAGTACACGCCCGTAGGTTGCGGGCGCGACGCGGCTTTTTCAAATTTTCAAATCCTCAGAAGTTCGCGACCGTCGGGGCGCAGGTCGACACGCCCGCGCCGACGATGCGGTGACCGGTGCGCTCGAGCACCACCTCCACCTCTCCGTCGGCGGGATTGAAGCGCAGGACGCGCTCGTTCTCGGTCTCGCCGGCGCGCGTCGTGATGAAGATGTAGTAGCGACCGCCCCAGTGGGCGAAGGCCCACGCGCTCGGCTCACCGGCGAAGGCCGGGAGTGACCACGAGCGGGCCGCGGATCCGTCGGACTTGTCGAGCCGGACGACCCGGGTGTCGCCGCCCGGGAAGTAGCCGAAGAGCTCGCCGTTCGCGTTCCCCGTGAGCTCTGCGCCGAAGTCCGTGGCCGGGAGGGGCCCGACAGGGGACAGCGCCAGCGTCCCGGGATCGATGGCGCCGAGGGTGCCCCGGCGCAGCTCGCCGACGGCGCCTCCGGCCACGTAGAGGGTCTCGCGCCGCGAGCCCGGCGCGTCGCTGACGAAGCCCATCCCGAAGAGTTCGAAGCCCCCCTGCCCCGGCTCGAACCCGCTCGGCGTACAGCGCGCGTCGGTGGTGTCGACCCAGAAGACCTCGCCGCTGGTGAACAAGACCCAGGCGCGTCCGCCTCGGTCGACGGACATCGAGAACGGCCGCGCCTCCCGTTGCCCCCAGCGGGGCCAGGCGTCTCCGGCCGGACACCGGAGCCGCCCGATGCCGCGGAAGGTGTCCGTGCGCGGATCGAAGCTCAACAGGTCGGATTCAGTGTCGACCACGTAGACGAGATCCGTGCCCGCGGCGCAGTCGTCGACACAGCGCGACGCCTCGCAGCCACCGGCGCACCGCTCGATGGGCTCGCCGACCCCCTCCACGGTGCACGCGTGGAGCACGTCGTCCACGCAGACCTGCCCGGCCGGTGGGCACGCGGTGCAGCCGACGCCGGGATCGCAGGTCTCGGTGGGCGCGCACATCTCCACGGTCTGCAGACGCCCGTCGGTGCACCACAGGAACGCCCGCCCATCGCAGAGAGTGAGCCCCTCCACGCAGTCGTTCGCCAGATCGATCGGGGTGACCTCGTCTCGATCACCGGCCGTGCAACCGAGGGCCAGCACGACGCCAAACGCGCGACACCCCATCTTTTTCCTCCTCCACGTTGCCACGCGGGAAGCACCGAGTGTCTCAACCGGCTGAAACCAATTGAAAGGGAAGTCCCCATGCTCGAGCGAATCCTCATCCCGGCGTTTCTGATGCTCGCCGTCGGCTGTTCCAACGTCGACCGCGGTGACGCGACCGGCTCCAAGTCCTCGTTCATCGTCGGCGGCCAGCCGGAGGCCGGCTACGCGGCCGTGGGCGCCCTCGTCGTCGACGGCGAGGCCTTCTGCACCGGGACGCTGGTGGAGCCGCGGGTCGTCGTCACCGCGGCTCATTGCCTCGACGACATGCGCGCCCCGCAGATCAGCTTCTTCATCGGCGCCGACGCCACCCGCCTCGGGAGCGGCACGGTGCTGCGCGCCAGCCGCGTCGCCCAGCACCCACGGTGGGGCGGCGGTGACGATGATCCCGACATCGGCGTGGTGGTCCTCGCCGAGGCAGCGCGGGTGGAGCCCATCGCCCTCAACACCGCCCCGCTCGGGGACGGCGTCGTCGGCCGCAGCCCCCTCTTCATCGGCTACGGCATCACGCGCGGGAACCGAGACGACGCGGGGATCAAGCGGTCGGTGCGAATCCGCGTGTCGGAGGTCATGGCCGGCGAGTTCGCCTACAGCCAGCCGGGCGTGAACACCTGCAACGGTGACTCGGGCGGCCCCGCGCTGCTGGAGTTCGGTGGGACAACGAAGCTCGTCGGCGTCACCTCCTACGGCGACGAGGACTGCGCCGAGTACGGGGTCGATGCCCGCGTTGACGTGCACGCCGACTTCATCCGCCGAGCCGCCGCCGGCGCCGGGGAAGCCGCCCCCGAGCGCGCCGAGCCGGAGCCGTCGCCGGAGGCGGGTGAGAATGAGGATGAGGAGCCTGAGCAGGAGGAGCACGGCGGAGAGGCGTGCGACGAGGGCGACTGGGAGGAGGACGGCGACTGGGAGGAGGACGACGGCGACCTCTGCGAGGAGGAGGGCTGGTACGACGATGGCGTCTGCGACGAAGAGTGCCCCGAGCCCGATCCCGACTGCGAATAGGGCGCTCTACTCGGCTTGCTCGTCGAGGACGTAGCCGAGCACGATGCGCACCACCTCCTTCACCTGGGAGTCGGCGCCCACCACCCGCAGCCGAGCGTCGACCCCCATCGCGCCCAGCACCCGAATCGGCTCGGCCAACTCTGCGCCGCCCCCGCCGGGGTCTTCTTCCGAAATACGTCACCCCGACGACCGCGAATCCCCCCCGCGAGCTCCTTTTTGGGCCTCGCGCAGCTCGACATCGAAGCGACCGTCCTGGCCAACCTGGAACGACACCGCGACCACCGTCCCCGGCCAGATGGCACCGCTCGAGGTGATGCGAGCAGGCCGACGAGCGCCGGCCTCGAAGGCGGCCTCCGCCTCCGTCAAGACCGATCCCGAGCGCAGCCAGAACCGGCCTCCCATGAGCGTGGAGATGCGTCGGGTCATGTACAGCCCGAGCCCGGCGTTCCGACGTCGGTCACGCGACCCGCTGACGAGCGGCTCGAGGGCCATCCGAAGCGCGTCCTCCGGCTCCGTCTGCCCTTTCCATCGCTGACTCAGGTGCCCCGAGACCGTCATCCCGAGATCCACCACGGCCAGCGTGGCGCGTCCACCGGGGAACCGACCCACCGCAACGAACGCCCCCTCCAGACTTCCCGAGTGCTCGAGGACGTTTCGCAGCAACTCGGAGAGGAAGTAGGCCACGGCTCTCTGGCCGCGGCGATCATCGCCTGCGCAACCGGGCCGACGTACTCCGGCGGCCCCTCGGAGAGCACGTGAACGACGGGGGGGGTGTTCGGACCAATCCGCCGGCTCCCCGAGCCCGGTGCGACACCACCCGAGGCGAAGCGCCGCCGGCAACGTGAGCGATGGGAGCTTCATCGGCGGACAGCATAGTTGACTGATGGGCGTCGGGCGCTTGCTCTGAAAGCACCCGGATGGCTTCGGCCATACTGGGGTTGCCTTTGGAAGCTCGGCTCTTGTTCCGGTTATGGTGTTCCAAGGGCGTTGTTTTTGAATCGAGAACGGGAGGGGGTGGAATCAACTCCTCCCGTTTCCTTTTCTGGAGTCGTCCCTGAGTCGCACCTTCGACGACCTCCTCTCTCTCGCGCGCAGCCACGTCGGGCCCCGCCCAGTCTTGCTGTCCAGCTTGGGCGAGACGCTCGCGGGGATCGAGCCGGGGTTCACATCGACGCGCTACGGTCACCGACGTCTCATCGATCTCCTGCGCTCCGTCCCTGAGTTCGGCCAGCTCCGCCGACGGGAGGACGGCCATCCGGAGTTCACGTTCCAGCGTGCTCGTGAGTCAGAGACAGACACCGAACACTTGAAGACCCGGAAGCCGATCTGGGACGCGGTGACCGCGTTCCATCCGCCGCTCGGGGGCTGGAAGCTCGATCTCGCGAGTCTCACGCCCGAGAGGGACGCAGCGCAGATCGCCGCCCAGCCCGAAAGGTATCTCACCCTCCCGGACGCCGGGGTCGAGTTTCAGCAGGCGGCGCTACGCGCATTCGTGGCCGAGCACGCGCCAGAGCTCGCCCCCTCGATCGACACCCTCCTGACCAACGACGCGTGGTTTTCGGGCATCCGAGACGCGCTCGGCGGGCACCGGGAGGCTTGGGTCGAGCACCGACGCCGAGCCGTGGTCCGGCGGGTCATCGAATGGGCCGACGCCCACGGAATCCCGCGCACCGCGGTGATCGAGCCCGCGCCCCGACCCGCTCGGGAGGCAACCAAGGGCCCCCCAACGCGGGCGCTCCTGCACCGACTCATCGACCGGCTCGACGACGAGGAGGTCCGCCAGTTCCCCGTCCCGGCTCGAGGGCTGAGGAGCTGATCACCTTCCCCGGGACCGCCGCGTTCTGGCAGTCTGCCGCAAGAACCTCGGGAGGCCACCATGTCCCGCCTACGACCGTCCCTCGACCGCCGCGAATTCATCCGCCTCACGGCCGTGACGGTCGCCGCCGGCACCATCGGGCCGACCTTCGCCGGCTGCGACGACGGCGGTGACGCGGAGACCCTGGACGGGATCGGGCCGACGTCGGCGCCGGGCGACATCGCGCGTCTGTTCCCGCAGGGGCTGGCGTCCGGCGATCCGAAGCCCACCAGCGTGGTGCTCTGGACCCGCGTCGAGCTGACGGGGGAGGCCCCCGTGGACTACGAGATCGCCACCGACCAGGACTTCGAGGACCCGGTCGTGGTGGGCAGCCTGACGGCGAAGGAGGACAGCGACCACACGGTCCGCGTCAAGGCCACGGAGCTCGAGCCGGGGACCACCTACTTCTATCGCTTCCGGGCCGACGGTGTGACCACCGACTGGGGTCGCACGCGCACCGCGCCCGCCGCAGACGACGACGCGGCGATCACCTTCGCCTTCGCGAGCTGCCAGGACTTCAACGGGCGCTACTACCACGCCTGGCGGGTGCTGGCGGAGCGCGACGACGTCGACTTCGTGGTCTTCCTCGGCGACTACATCTACGAGACGGGGAACGACCCCCGCTTCCAGGAGGGGACCGCCGAGCGCCGCGCGCAGATCCTCGACGGCATCGTCCTCGACGAGGAGAGCGGCTCGAAGGCGGCGCTGACGCTGGCCGACTACCGCGGGCTCTACAAGACCTACGGATCGGACGCGAACCTCCAAGAGGCGCGCCGGCGCTTCCCCTTCGTGCAGATCTGGGACGACCACGAGTTCGCCGACGACTGCTGGCAGGACCACGCGACCCATTTCAACGGCGCCCAGGCAGACGACGGCGACGAGCAGGACACCGCGCGGCGGACCGCCGCGAACCGCGCGTTCTTCGAGTTCGTGCCCATCGACGTGGCCCACGACTCGGCCCAGAGCTACCCCGACGACATCCGCATCTACCGGCGGCTCCGCTTCGGCAAGCACGTCGAGCTCTTCATGACCGACCAACGCTCCTACCGCGACGACCACCTGATTCCCGAGGGGCCGCCCAACGAGACCGTGGGGAAGGTGATCCCGAACTCGGCGCTGGGTGCGCGGCAGCTCTTGATCAAGACCGGCTTCGACGCGCTGGAGGCGGACGCGAAGCCGTCGCTGCTCGGGGCCGAGCAGAAGGCGTGGTTCATCAACGCCGTCAACGACTCCAACGCGACGTGGAAGTTCTGGGGCAACGAGGTCATGCAAGGGCAGCTCGCCCTCGATCTCAGCGAGGTCGAGGAGCTACCGGAGAGCTTCCGCGGCGACTTCTACCTCACGGTTGACCAGTGGGACGGCTTCCGCAGCGAGCGGGCGGAGGTCCTGGGGGCCGTGTCGGGGGCGGAGAACCTCGTCGTGCTCACCGGTGACCTGCACGCCAACTACGCAAACGAGCTCCACCTCGACTTCGACGCGCCCGCCGATCCCGTGGCCGTCGAGTTCGTCACGGCGGGGATCAGCTCCCGCTCGTTCCAGGAGATCATCGAGCGCATCGTGGAGGGCAACGACCTGCTTCAGGCCCTCGGCCTGGGGCCCCTCGTCGCGAGGCTCGACGAGCTGACCGCTGCCCGCAACCCGCACGTGAAGTACACCAAGAACAGGGCGTACGGCGTGGGCTGGATCCAGGTCTCGGCCGACGCGCTCGACGTGCGCTTCCTTGAGGTCGACGACGTCACATCCGACGCGTTCATGGGCTCCTCGGGCGAGGTCAAGTTCACGGTCGCCAGCGGCTCAAACCGCATCGAACCTGCCTGATCCGCGTTTTTCCTTGCGGCGCGGGGCACCGAATGTGGCAGATTGCGCCCCGAATACGCGACGGAGGGGCGGTGTCCTTCCTAGACGTGTTCGACACGTTTGGAGGTTCCCCACATGCGTTACATCATCCTCGCTGCCCTCGCGCTCGTGTTCACGGCGTGCGACAAGCCCGCCGCCGACGGCGCCAAGAAGCCCGCCGCCGCGACCGGCGACAAGGCGAAGGCCGCCACCGCCGCCAAGAAGCCCGAGGCCAAGAAGCCCGCGGCCAAGAAGGACGCCACCGCCGCGATGGTGGGCGTCTGGCGCATCGACGTCGACGAGACCATGAAGGGCGACGCCGACTTCCAAAAGGCCCCGCCGGAGCAGCGCAAGGCGATGGAGGGGATGGCCAAGGCGATCCTCGGCACCGCTTCCTTCGAGTTCACGAAGGACAACAAGGTCAACATCAAGATGGGCCCGAAGACCGAGTCCGGTAGCTGGAAGCTGGTGAAGGAGGAGGGCGGCAAGCTCACCATCGAGACCATCACCAAGAAGGGCGACAAGGAAGACAAGGACACCATCACCGTCTCCGTGAACGGCGACAAGATGGCCGGCACGGGCAAGGACGGGAAGACCATCCACTTCCTGCGCGGGGCCCCCAAGGCCCCCGCCGTCGATCCCGCCGCCGCCGCCGCCGCCGCTCTCGGTGCCGCCGCCGCTCAGGCCGGCGCCAAGGCCGCCCCCGCCGCCGCCCCCGCCCCTGCCCCCGCCGCCAAGTAGCGCGAGCCCGCGCCACGCGCGCGTTCTGCGCTCCTCTGCCTGCTCGCCATCACGGGCGAGCGGGCCCCTCACCAACAGCGTATCCGAGGGACGTACGCGGGCAACGAACCCGTCGTGCGCGCCAGGGCCCGTCCATGAATAGATAGGTAGGCTCGCGCCGCGAGCCTACCTTGGCGGTGCCTGTCTTCCATTCTCGAAAAGGGGGCTCAACCGCAGGCGTACGGGAGGTGCGTCGAGGATTGGGCGACCGAGCCGCGAACGAATCTGACCCACGCTCGCGGCGCGAGTCGCCCTATTGATTGTTCGACAGGCCCCTACCTGCGGCGGACGAGGTCGGCGAGGATCTGGAGGGCCTCCTTGGCCCGGGGCGTGAGCTTCTCTTCGTCGTCCTTCTTGTCGTCCTCGTCTGCGTCCTTCTTGCTCTTGTCGTCGAGGATCTCCGCGATGCGCGCCACGCCGTCGCGGGCCATCGCCTTCTTGCGCTTCTCGAGGATCTCGACGAACTCCTTGCTGGCAGCGACGCGCTTCGCGGACGCGCTGGCGAGGCGGCCGACGGTGGCCTTCGTCACCGGCTTCCAGCCCGTGTCGCCGTTGACCGAGTCGCTGCGGAACTCGGGGATGGCCCGGGACGGGAGGGCGTAGGTCTGGTGCTTCTCCCCGAACTCGTCGTGGTTGTAGGGGGAAGGCAGGACGATGTCGGAGGCGACGCCGCGGCTCTGCGTCGAGTCGCCGCCGGGGCGGAAGAAGAGGGCGGTGGTGACCTTGAGGGCGCCGAGGCCCGGGGGCAGGTTGTGCACGACCTGGACGGTGCCCTTGCCGAAGGTGTGGTCGTCACCGACGACCACCGCGCGAGTGTAGTCCTTCAGCGCGCCGGTGACGATCTCCGAGGCCGACGCGCTCGCCCGTGAGGTGAGCACGACCATCGGGCCGGCGAAGAGGACGGAGGGGTCGTCGTCCTCCATCTTCTGGGTTGGGCTGGTAGGGCCGTCGACGCCGACCACGTTGCCCGTGCGGATGAAGTAGCCGCTGATCTCCACCGCCGCCTGGAGAAGGCCGCCGGAGTTGCGGGAGAGGTCGAGCAACAGGCCGTCGGCTCCACCGACCTTGACCTCGCTGAGCAACCGGCGGACGTCCATGGTGCACTGGCGCGCGCCGGCACCGCGGCCACCGTAGAAGGAGGGCAGGTCGAGGATCGCGAGACGCAGCTTCTTGCCGCCCCGCTCCACGTCCTCCCAGCGCAGCTTGGCGGCCCGCTTGGCGAGGTTGATCTTGTCCCGCACGATCACGATGTTCAACGTCTGGGTCTTGGCGCCCTGGCGCAGCACCGTGAGCTTGACCTCGGTCCCCTTCTTCCCACGGATGCGGCGCACGACGTCCCGAAGCGCCATGTCGACCACGTCCACCGCGTCCCCGTCGCGGCCCTGGGCCACGGCGATGATCTTGTCCTTGGTCTTGAGCTCGCCCTGCTTGTCGGCGGCGCCGCCGGTGACGATCTCGTTGATGGTCGTGTACCCGTCACGGCTCTGCAGGACCGCCCCGATGCCCTCGAGGGAGAGGCTCATCGCGATGCGGAAGTCCTCCAGAGCGTCGGCGCTGAAGTAGCTCGAGTGCGGGTCGAGCGCCGAGGCCATCGCGTCGAGGAAGACGCTGAGCTGGTCGGCGCGATCCATCTCGCCGACGCGCTTGGTGACCAACTCGTACCGGTGGATGAGCTTGGCGCGGGCGTCGGCGAGCTTCTCGCCGGCGGCGACGTAGTTGGCGAGCTGGAAGTGGATGAGCTTTCGCCGCAGCTCGTTTCGCTCCGCCAGCGTCTTGGGTCGCGGACGCTTGTCGGAGTCGACCTCGAGCTCGATCGTGCGATCGATCCGCAGCGCTCCGTCCGCCATGGCCTTGCGCACGTAGGCCTCCATCTCGGCGTGCCACTTCACGCGCTCTTGATGGATGGCGTACAACCCGTCGCAGCGTTTGTGCACCGCGTCTGTGACCGCCTCGATGCGCTTGGCCAGCGCGTCGGCCTCGGACTCGAGCAGCAGCGAGCGCGACGGATCGAGCCGGCTCAGATAGCGATCGACGACGCGCTTCGTGAGGGCCGCGTCGAGCTTGCGCATCGAGACGTGGCTATCGAGGTAGCGATCGACGAGGTTCGGGAGGTTCTGACAGCTCAGGACCGTCGCCTGCGCCGGGGCGGCGAAGGCGAGGGTGAGCGCGAGGATGAGCTTCTGGATCATGGGGGCACACATACCATGTAGAATCGACGACATGGCTACTCACGTCGTCTTCAATGACGTCCCGACGCGAGTCGGGCACAACCTGTTCACCTGCGACGGCGCCTTGCGCGACGCGGTCGAGCGGGAAGGCGGCGCCTGGGTGCGGCCTGACCTCGAGCGCTTCGGCGCCGAGCTGGGCACCGAGACCTGGCAGCGCCACGGGCGCGACGCCAACGCCTGGCCGCCGCGTCCCCTGCTGTTCGACAGCGGCGGCAACCGCGTCGACCAGGTCGAGTTCCACCCCGCCTGGCACGCCCTCATGGCGTGCTCGATGCGCGAGGGTCTGCACAACCTGCCCTGGGTAGATGATCGACCGGGCGCGTTCGTTGCGCGGGCCGCCAAGGGTTATTTGATGGGCCAGGTCGAGCAGGGCCACGGCTGCCCGATCACGATGACCTTCGCGGCGGTCCCCGCGCTTCGTCACAGCCCGGACGCAGCCGATCTCTGGCTGCCGCGTATCACCTCCGGCCGCTACGACCCGCGTGACATCCCAGCCGACTCGAAGTCCGGCTGCACCATCGGGATGGCGATGACCGAGAAGCAGGGGGGCTCGGACGTGCGCAGCAACACCACCCGCGCGACGACCACCGCCGACGGCGCCTTCGAGCTCACCGGGCACAAGTGGTTCTGCTCAGCGCCCATGTGCGACGCATTCCTGACGTTGGCCCACACCGACGCCGGCCTCTCCTGCTTCCTGGTGCCCCGCTGGCGACCCGACGGCACGCGCAACGCCCTTCACGTACAACGCCTCAAGAACAAGATCGGCAACCGATCGAACGCGTCTAGCGAGATCGAGTACGACGGCGCGTGGGCCACCCTCGTGGGCGAAGAGGGGCGCGGCGTTCGCACGATCATCGACATGGTCTCGCACACGCGCCTCGACTGCGTCGGTGGCAGCGCCGCGACGATGCGGGCCGCGCTGGTCGCCGCCATCCACAACGCCCACCACCGCGAGGCCTTCGGACGCAAGCTCATCGACCAGCCCCTGATGCGCAACGTGCTCGCCGATCTCGCCCTGGAGAGCGAAGCCGCGATCGCCCTCTCGCTGCGACTCGCCCGAGCCTACGACGAGGCGCGCCATGGTGACGCTGGCTCCGCAGCGCTCGCGCGCATCGCCACCGCCGCCGGGAAGTACCTGGTCTGCAAGCGCACGCCAGCGATGGTGTACGAGGCGATGGAGTGCCTCGGCGGCAACGGGTACGTGGAGGAGGGCGACATGGCGCGCTTCTACCGCGAGGCCCCGCTGAACTCGATCTGGGAAGGCTCCGGCAACGTGATCTGCCTGGACGTCCTGCGCGCGATGCGCCGGGAGCCCGAGGCCGTCGAAGCGCTCCACGCGGAGTTGGGCGGCGCGCTGGGATGCGACCCTCGCTACGACGCCTACGTCGAGGCCCTCGGCGCCGAGCTGGCCGACACGGAGGGTCTCGAGCTGCGCGCGCGGCGCGTCGTCGAGCGCATCGGCGTCGCTTTGCAAGCCTCGGTGCTCCTGCGCCACGCGCCCACGGCCGTGGCCGACGCCTTCGCCGGGACCCGCCTCGTCGATAGCGCGTGGCGCAACTTCGGCACGCTCCCCGCCGGGGTCGAGCTGCTCCCGATCATCGAGCGAGCGCTGCCAGGCGCGGCGTGATCGACGTCTGTCCCTGCGGCGGCGGCGTCTACGCCGAGTGCTGCGGTCGCTACCTCGAGTCCGACGCCCGTGCCCCAACCGCGGGCGCGCTGATGCGCTCCCGCTACACCGCCTACGCGCTGGGCAAGTTCGCCTATCTCTACGCGACCGGCCCCGAGCACACCCCCGCGCCGGGTCCCCAGCCGCGTTGGTTGGGCCTCGAGGTCCGCGGCGTGCGCCGCGGCGGGGTGCTGGACCGCGAAGGCACGGTGGAGTTCGTCGCCACCTACGAGTTGGGGGGCCACGGGGAGCGGATGCACGAGGTCTCGCGCTTCGAGCGCGACGCCGACGGACGCTGGATCTACGTCGGAGGGGAGGCACGCCCCGCGAAGCCCGTCGGGCGCAACGAGGTCTGCCCCTGCGGATCCCGGCGGAAGTTCAAGCGCTGCTGCGGACGGTGATACCGTCCTCGCCGTGGCGCACATGGCCTGCTTTCGCTGCTCGCTCCTCTACGACGTGGCCGACACGTCGGGGAACGTCCCCTGTCCTTCGTGCGGCGCCGCCCTGGCGTTGCACGAACCGGAACGGATCTATGAGCTGGACCGCACGGGCAGCCTCGAGGGGCACCTCGAGCCCGAGCCTCCGACGCTGCCCGCCGACACCACCGGTGAGCGCACGCTGCTGCTGGGCGATCTCGACGCGGCGGTCGACCTGCTCCGCGCCCACAGCCGACCATCCCCGTTGCTCGAGGACGCAGCAACGCTCCCACGCCCAACCGGACCCGTCCCGCCGAAGCGCCCGCCGCCGCCGCCCTCCGAGCCGTCGATCGACAGCATGGACATCGGCCCGACACGGCTGTTCGGGCCGTCTGCCCCGCCCGCGCCCCCGGAGCCGGAGCCGGAGCCGGAGCCGGAGCCGGAGCCGCAACCCTCCGTCGGCGAGGACTACTTCGACCGCTCGAAGTTCGTGGAGGTCCCCGACGCCATCGGTGATCTGCTGCGCTCGGGGACTCCCACAGGCGCCGGACACGCGCCAGGGCCCGTGCCTCGTCGGCGTCGAGGCGGCGGCTCCGCCCTGGCGATCGCCGTCACCGTCGTGATCGCGGCCGGTATCACCGCGATGGTCGTGCTGAAACCCGACGCGAACGATCCGCCGTTGGCGCGGGACCAAGCCTCCGCCGACGCGCCTCCCGCCACCGAGCGCAGCGCGCTCCAACGGGCCCTCGGCCAAGCGGTGTCCACCCTCCCGCGGGCCCCGCACATCGACGCCTTGATCGATACGGTCTGGATCGTCGCCGGACCGGAGGCGCTGCACACCAGCGCCGGCCCCATCCCCGGCGTGGCGTCGAACCGCCCGCCACCGTCGGCGATCCGCCACGACGATCAGGGCGCCTGGCTCCCAGCGATGCGCCAGACGCTCTCCCGCGTCGCCGGCCCGGCACGCGACCAGCTCGCGATCGCGCTGGACCGCGGGGCGCCAGCGTCCTCGCTGGTGCGCTTCGCCTACAGCGGACACCTCGCCGGCTTCAATCGCTTCTCGGTGGTCGTCGGCCGGGAGGACAAGCCGGAGCGGCTCAGCGCCATCGACTTCAGCCTCGATCTGCCGGACCACGCACGCCCCAGCGCGGGCGTCGCCGTCGTGCGCGTGGGACGCCTCGGGGTGCGCATCTCCGCCGAGTCGCGGGACGGGGAACGCCTGACTCCCGTCGACGCCGTCGTGCCGAGGCGAGAGGGCGCCCTCGACAACGAGGCGCTGGAGCGGACACTCACCGCCCTCACCAAGCGCCACCGGGCGATCCGCTCCGCCATCGTCCACGCCGATCCAGACATGTCACTGTCCCAGCTCGTGCCACTGCTGGTGCGGCTGCGCGAGGCCCCCGGGCGCGACCGGTTCCCCTCACTCCGGCTCGCCCCCGACTGACGACACCTCTTCAGTTCCCCACCTGTGGGATCTCGCCCCGCGCGGCCATGTCCAGGAAGCGGGTGGCGTCGCCGTTGGCGGCGGGGACCTCGAAGGTGACGTGGTGCCCATCGACGCCAGCGGGGGGACCGTACTGGCGGATGACCAGCGTGAGATCGACGCCGTCGAGGCGAACGTTGCCCGCGAGGGGCGCCGGCTGTGCCTCGAGCCCCACGTCGTCGGGCGGGTTGGCCGACGCGTCGGCTTCGACCTGCTGCAAGCCTGCCGTGCGCGCGAAGTCGCGGATCGTGACGTTGGGCGTGAAGGTGTCCCCTCTGCCGTAGGGCACGAAGACGTGCTTGGCCGGCACGTCCTCCGGCGGCTCGAAGGCGAGCATCCGCGCGAAGTGCAGGGGGTCTGCGGGATCGCTCCAGTGCTGGAGGAGCGCGAGGACTGGGTGCATGTGGCGCCCCTCGCCGCCGCGCAGGCGTCCCTCCTCGTCGGCGTCGTTGATGACGAAGGGGACGGCGCGCGAGATGTCGACCGGGTTGCGCTTGTTGATCAGCGCTTGAATCAGGCCGCCGCCGTTGCCCGACAGGACCGCCGCCTTGAACTCCGGCGCGTAGGGCAGACCCAGGCTGCCGTGGAGGCTGCCCTGGGACTGGCCGAAGTAGACGACCGCCTCCGAGTTGACGCGGAAGGCGCGACCGCCGCTGTCCTCGGCGCTCACGTCGAGGGCCGCGGCGAGGCGAGCCAGCCCGACCAGATCGGCGGCCCCCTGGATGGGGTTGCCGCGCGCCGCCGCGGGGTTCGCGAAGTTGAAGAAGAGGTCCTTCGGCTCACGCTCGGATCCACCGCGACGCGTGCCGTGCTGGACCTGGTCGATGCCCAGCACCATCATCGACGCGGGGCTCAGCGCCCCTGCGACGGCGGGCTGCAGGTGGGTGCGGAAGTGACCGCCCGTGCCGTGGCCGAAGACCGCCATCGCCCAACCCGCCTCCGGCATCTCGCCGGTCGGCACCGTCAGGCCGAGGCAGACGTCCTCCGAGCGGGCCGGCTCACCACCGCGGACATCGCCGCCCTCATCGGGCGTGAGGTAGGGCGCCGTCCCGTGCTGAAAGACGGGCAGGGTGACGAGGGCGTGGTACTCCTCGTAGGCGTCGGTCGGCGCCCCGCACGCGCGCGCCCCCTCTGCCTGCGGGCAGGGCGAGGCGATCCCCTCGTCACAGCGCACCCAGTTGGCGACGTTCGGCACCGGCTGCGCCCGCGCGGCGGCGGCGACCTCGGCCATCAGGTCGCGCACCGGCGCCACCGTGAAGACCGTCGCGACGAGCAGTGAGTCGGCGTCGTAGTCCGGATCGGCCTCGAGGTGGGCGCGCAGCGGGGCATAGGCGTCCCACGCGCGGCCGAGCGCGGCGTCGGCCGGGCGGGCCTCGGCCAACATCGCCTCGAAGTGCGGAGATCGAAGGATCGCGGCCCCATCGGCATCGAGCCCCTCGCGGGAGAGCCACACCGCGTAGGTGTGACCGGGCACCAACGGGAGGCCGGCACCGCGACGGACGGCGAACCAGTTGTGGCAGACGTAGTTGTTCCCGCTGCCGAAGTAGAACCAGCCGTGCCCGTTGGCCCGGCCGTTCAGGTCGTCGCCCGGCGTGATGTCGACGAACCGAGTCCGCGGCGGCGACCCTTCCGGGGTGCGGAAGCTCGCGAAGTCGATGCCGCCAGAGAAACGGAAGACGACGGTGGGCGAAGCGCTCCAGCCTCGGAAGTCGCGGACGATAGCGTCGGTGTAGCGCTTGACGGGGTCGAAGCCCAGCAGGCCTTCCCCGGGCGTAGGGAAGTTGCTGAAGTCGGGCTTGCCGTCGGCGTCGAGGGCGGCGTCGTTGGGTGATGGCAGGCGAAAGTAGTCTCCGCCGCCGAAGTCCGCGGCGCCGGGGACGTCGAAGTAGGCGCGGACCCCATCCTCGGTGGGCGAGGCGCACTCGATGCCGGTGCCGGAGGGCCCGCCGAGGAATGGTGGAACGCCGACCGGCGGCGGCACACACTGACCGCCGAAGCAACCGAGGCCGGCTCTGCAGGCCGCGCTGCTCGGGCACACCCCGCCCACGTCTCCTTCACCCTCCGGGACGCATTGGATGGCGAAGCCCGCCAGCCCGCAGCGGAACCCGCGGAGGCAGTCCAGATCGCTCTCGCACGCCGTGCCCTCGGCGCCAGCGCCCTCCTGCACGGGGAGGCAGGCGCCCTGGACGCATTGCAGCCCGTCACCGCACTCGACGGCGATGTAGCAGGGGCGGCCCTGATCGAGGCTGCCCGCCGGCTCGCACGCCCCGGACTCGCAGGCCAGGCCCCGACGGCAGTCGTCGGTCGACTCGCAGGCCTCTCCGATGCCGCCCTCCGACGGCAGCTCCGGTGTGCCGCCCATCCCCCCCATACCTCCGCCCCCGCCGCCGCCGCCCTGCCCCGGGCCAGCGTCCGGGAAGGCCAGCCCGGGCGGGAGCACGGGCTCAGAGCAGCCAAGGGCGACGAGACCGAGCAGAACGAGACCAGGTACGCGTTGCATCTTCCCCCCTTGGTACCCCCATAACGCATGACGTCGATGGGGCGCTATGCTGCGCAACGTGCGGAGCCGCGCGGACCATCCGACAAGCCTCGTTCTCGGGGCGTTCCTCTGCCTCGCGGGCTGCCAGGCACCCGAGGTCGACTACGCCGGGGGCGGAGCCGCGATCCGCAACGGCACGCCGCAACCCCAAGTGCTCCCGCTACCGCCGGAGCAGCAGCTCGCGATCGGCTGGATAGCCGACGTCGCGACGCCCGAGACCTCGTTTTGCACCGGGACGCTGGTGGGCACCCGCGCCGTCGCCACGGCCCGCCACTGCGTAGAGGGCCGCGAGCCCGAGGCGCTGCGCTTCGGCGTCGGACGGGAGCCGACCGAGCCGCGAGCGATCTTCCCGGTGGTCGAGGCACACCTGCACCCGGCGGAGGACGCGGCGCTCCTCGTCTTGGCGACCGACGCGACCCGGAGGCTCCCCGGTCTGCGCCCGATTCCGGCCAACGAGGCGAACCTCGACGGCGAGGCGGGCGCGGCGCTGGTCGGGACGCGGGTGGACGTGGCGGGCTACGGGGCGACCCAGGATCCCCAGCGGACGGGCCGTTGGTTCGCCGCCGTCGAGGTCGACCGCGTCACGCCGAAGTACATCGTGGTCAACGGGCGCGGCGAGCAGGGGCTGTGCTTTGGAGACTCCGGGGGACCGGTCATCGTCTCTGGAGCGACCGGGGAGCCCGTCGTCGCGGGGGTCGAGCACGCCGGCGAGATGAGCTGCGTCGGGACCGACCAGCTCACGCGCCTCGATCCGATCCAGGACTGGCTGCGAGAGGTGGCGGCGCCGGCCCTCGCGCAACCCTGCGGCGCCATCGACTACCTGGGTCGGTGCGCCGGGGAGGTGGCCGAGTGGTGTGACGGCGACGTCCTCGCACGGGCCGACTGCACGCTGACGGACGAAGTCTGCGGGTACGTCAACGACGAGTCGGGGTTCTACTGCGCGCCCAAGTCGACGTTCCCCGAGCGCGCCCCCGAGGTCGCTCGCTTCGTCGGCGGTTGCGAATCCACGCCGGGTCCGACGCCCGGTTGGCTGCTCCTACTACTTGGCGCGCTTCTTCATCGCCGCCACCAGCCGCTCGATGTCGACCCGGTCGTTGGCCCCGGGCGGCGCTAGATGCAGGTACTGCTCGTAGAACTGGATCGCCTCTCGGGTGTGGCCCATCCGCTCGTGGCAGCGCGCGAGGTTGAAGGCGAGGCGCGCCGATTGGGGGGCGATGTCGAAGGCGCTCTGGAACTCCGCGGCGGCGCCCTCGAGGTTGCCCTGGAGGTAGAGCTCGCGCCCGATGAGGTAGCGCTTGTTGGCCATCTCGGAGGCGCCGGCCTCCAGTGAATGATCGCTGGCCGGCGCCGCCGGCTTGGGCGCCGGCGCCGGCGGAGGGGGAGGCGGCTGTGCCCTTCGGCGCTTGCGCTTCGCTCTCCGGGGCTCGGTCTTGAGCGCCACGCCCCCCGGCGCGGTGCCCTGGCTCGCCATGTCGTCGAGGCCACCGAAACGATCCACGGCCCAGACGAAGTCGACCACCCGCGCCTCGTCGGATCCATCCACGAAGACCTCCGCGATCTGGAGGACGAAGGGTCCCGGGACGTTGCCCGTCCGGCACTTGCCGAGGAATGTCTCCGCGGCGTTGGGCCCGAGGTCGAAGACCGGATCGTCTCGCATGTCGAGCTCGCCGCTGGTCCCGCCCCGCGCGCACGTGATGTCGCGCCGCTTGATGAGCAGCGCGTCCTCGCCGAGGTTGCGGATGGTGAAGAGGATGTCGAACTTGACGCGCTTGTCCTTGACCCACTCCGCCGACACCTCGAGCACCCCGGGGTGGGTGACGACGGGCTGGTCGTCGAGCCGAATCCGACGACCACCGCAGGCCACGCAGACGCAGCCGAGCAGCAGACAGATGAGCGTGTTGCGCATTGGTGCCCTCCGAGACGTGTGCACGGCACATTCAATTCACAGCAGGGGGGTCTCGTCCACCCGCACGGTGAATCTTGCTTGCGGCGCACGCGCAAAGTAGATCCGGGGGGTGGCTCGCCGCCCCTGGGACATCACGCCGACCGCCGCCTTCTGGGTGGTGGTCGTGGCGCTCTTCGGCTTCTCGGCCTGGTTCACGACCTCGGTCGAGATCCGTCGGCAGGCGCTGAAGACGAAACGCTCCCAGAAGCTCGAGCTGAAGTCGGGCGAGACGCTGAAGCTCGTCAAGGTCATCGACGGCGACGAGGTCTCGATGCAGCGCGGCGAGGACGTCTTCATCGTCCGGCTGCTCGGCGTGAAGTGCTTCGACGCGAAGGTGGTCGAGCCCGGGATCAGCGAGTTCGGCGCGGCCTGCGAGTCCGCCGTGCGCCGCGCGCTCTCGGGTGACCGCAAGGTCGTCCTCGAGTACGACGTGTTCAAGCGAGACAAGGCCGGGCGGGTCCTAGCCTACCTACGGGCTGACGAGCGGGACGTGGGGGAGTGGCTCGCCGACCAGGGTCACGCGCTGATCTACACCAAGTACCCGTTCAAACGCATGACGCGGTATCTGGCCGCCCAGGACCGAGCCAACTCGCGGGCGGTCGGGCTGTGGTCGAGCACCAAGGCCCGCGAGCGCGCCCTCGCCCTGCAAGCCCAATGGAGCCGGCCCAAGTGATCCGGCTGCTCTCCATCTTCTTCCGCACGCTGAAGAAACGTCATGGCGAGGAGCTCTTTCGGCTGCCGATCCTGGTGCTCGCCATCACCGCTTTCTCGTCCTCCGGTTTCCTCTACTTCGAGCTCGGCAACAAGCCGGACCTGACCTGGGTCGACGCGATCTGGTGGTCGGTCGTGACCATGACGACCGTCGGCTACGGCGACCTCTTCCCCGAGACCTTCGGCGGGCGCTACCTGATCGGCTTCCCTACGATGCTGTTCGGGATCAGCATCCTCGGCTACCTGCTCTCAGTGGTGGCCACCTACTTGATCGAAGCGCGCGCAAAGGAGCTACGCGGTATG
Organism: uncultured Nannocystaceae bacterium; assembly: GCA_964402225.1. Classification (GTDB taxonomy): domain Bacteria; phylum Myxococcota_A; class Bradymonadia; order UBA7976; family UBA1532; genus CAYOBQ01. Next base: position 68,288 of record CAYOBQ010000008.1, read on the forward strand.
GGTGACGCGATCGCCAGCGACCACATCCTGCTGGTCCACTTCCCTGGTCTCAGCCGGCTTCGCGCGGTGGTGGCCGAGCTTCGCAACGACCCCAAGTCGTCGAAGCGTGCAATCGTGCTGGTCGACGAGGCCCTCGAGGAGCTGCCAGAGGCGCTGCAGACCAGAAACGTCCGCTACATCAGGGGCGACCCCACCAAGGAGGAGACCCTCGAGCGCGCCAACTTCCGCGAGGCGACCAACGCCATCGTGCTGGCCCTCGATCCCCTCGACGCCCACTCCGATCACCAGTCGCTGGCGGTGGCGCTGACGCTTGAGAAGCTGCACCCCGAGATCGTGACGACCTGCGAGTGCGTCGATCCGGAGCGCGTGGCGCTGTTCGAGCGGGCGGGGGTGGACGGCGTCGTCTGCCTGGCCGACATCGGCTCGAACATCATCGTGCAGGAGGCCCTCGACCCGGGGGTCCACGGCGTCCTGCACGAGATCACCAGCAACACCTTCGGCCAGCAGGTCTACCTGGTCGACGTCGGCACCCTGAGCAAGGCGACGTTTGGTGGGGTCCTCGAAGTCTGCGCCACGCGAGACGTGATGGCGATCGGCTTGCAACGCGACGACGGCGTCATGATCAACCCAGGCTCAGAGGCGCCCGTCAGAGACGGCGATCGCGTCGTGTGCATCGCGGGGCGCCGCCCGGATCCGATCACCAATTGAGCCGAATCGCGCTCATCTCCACCGGCGGCACCATCGAGAAGGTCTACGACGAGCTCGGCGGGGTGCTCGTCAACCAGGTCTCGAACCTCGACGTGCTCCTCTCCGGCCTCGAGCTGCGCGGCGTGACGCTGGTCCGCGTGCCCCTGATGAACAAGGACAGCCTCGACATGACGGAGGCCGACCACGCGCTGGTCTCGCGCACCGCCGGCTCGATGGCCGAGGCCTACGACGGGGTGGTGGTCGTACACGGCACCGACCGGCTCGCCGAGACCGGCGAGCTGATGCACGCCGCCCTCGGCACGCCGCGGGTCCCCATCGTCCTGACCGGCGCGATGCGTCCGTTCGAGCTCCGCAGCACCGACGCGGTCCAGAACCTGACGGAGGCGCTGCTCGCCGTGCAGCTCGTCGAGCCGGGGATATACGTCACGATGCACAACCGCGTCCTGCGCTTCCCCGGCGTGCACAAAGACCGCGCGGCGCGCACCTTCTCCTATCGAGCTAGCGACTGAAGCGCTTCAGGAAGCGGTCGACGAGCTTCTTCTCGACGATCGCCACCGTCACTCGGTGAGCACGCCCTCGAGGCTGGTCGCGTCGAGGACCCGGTCGAGCCAGCGTTCGAGCTCGTCGACTCCGGCGGCCTCGACACGTGCCAGCGCGTCAGCCGAGAGATCCCCAAAGCGATGGCAGAGCTGCCGATGGAGCGTCGACCGCACCCCGACGATCCGGCCTTCCTCTCGGCCTTCCTCTCGGCCTTCCTCTCGGCCTTCCTCTCGGCCTT
>CAYOBQ010000008.1:69873-96948 GCA_964402225.1 uncultured Nannocystaceae bacterium
CGGCCTTCCTCTCGGCCTTCCTCTCGGCCTTCCTCTCGGCCTTCCTCTCGGCCTTGTTGGCGAACATCCTCGATGCTGCCGTAGCCCAGTCGCTGCAGCAGGTTGCGCAGGGTCGCGTGGTGGGCGTGGTCCCGCTCGTACATCGCCTCCACAGGTACCGGATTGCGCAGCAAGCCGGGGGCTTCGAGCAAATCACCGGGTCCGCGTGTCGCCACCGGCTCGTCCTGCGTGTAGACCTCCACCCGCCGAGGCCCGACGAGGCGTACGACCCAGATCCACCGCGTACCTTGCTCGAGAAACTCGCGGATCTTCCGTTGGAGATCGTGCTCGTCCTGGCCGGTCCCCGCGTACTCGACCGCCAACGGCGGGACCTGGTCCCGGACCCAGCCCGGCGCGTCCGGCACGCCACCGACGGCGATATCCGGCGCCCTCAAGTGTCGACCTGCACCAAAGGCGTAGCCCGTATCGACCCCCGCGGAGTCCACATCGGGGTCGCTCTCGAGAACCGCGGCCCCGGCCGCGATCGCCCGCGACCCATCGCCTCCGGTGGGCGCACAACGAATAGCGTGACCGTCACTGAGCTCGTAGGGGTCACCGCTGCGAAGCTGGTCGGCGTAGAAGGGTCCCCGACCTTGCTTGAGTCGTTCTGACATGTCTCAGAGGATCGCAGTTGGCCAGGCCGCGGTCAAATCAGCCCCTCCGGCCCGAGGGCCGCGCGGCAGACCGCGCCCGGAAGCAGCGGCCCGCTCGGGGCCGTTCATGGCCTCTTCCTCCGCTTGCGTCGTCTCCTCCGCTCGCGGCGCTTCTTCTTCTTCGCCTTGGGCTCGGGCCACTCGACACGGAGGGCGGCCTCCCAGCCGGCGGCCGGCCCCTCGTGCACCTCGAAGCGGCACGGCCCCGGCTTGCCCGCCTGGGCCTTGGTGCACAGCGACACCGCCTTGGCGCGGCAGGCCGCGAGCCCGGCCTTGGGCGTCTGCCCGTCGCGCAGCGGCCAGGAGTGCACGGTGATCTCGATGCGGGTCTCGACCGTGGCGATGATCTTCTGCTTCGCGAAGTCGGCCTCGAGCTTCCTCGGCTGCTCCTCCACGGACTCCGCGACGTAGACCGAGCAAGCGAGGGCCAGGGCGAGGGCGTGCATCCTACTCGTGTAGCCCGGTCGCAGTTCTTCATCAAGCGCTGTCCGCGTGTATTGTACGGATGCCAGATGGGACGCCTGACATCCGACCAGAGTCGCCGGGAGCGGTTGGTCCACCGCACGATCGCGGTCATGATCCCCGCCGGGGTCGCCGCCGCCCTCACCAACTTCCTCGAGGCCCAACCGGAGGTCGCCACCGTCTTCACCGCGGCGGCGTGCCTCGGCGCGGGGCTCTACCTCTTCATCACCCGCTACCGCCCACCGCTGGTGGTCTCCGGTAACCTCGCCGCGGGCCTCGTCTTCGCCACGCTGGCCGGCGCCAACCTCATCTCCGGCGGCTTCGGCCTCCCCGCGCACTTCGCGATGGGGCTGGTCCCGATGGTCGCGATCATCACCGCCGGTGCCCGCTCGGCGGCGACGTGGATGGTCCTCTGCCTCCTCGAGATCTTCACGCTGACGGCCCTGCACGCGGGCGGCTACACCTTCATGCACGTCCCCGAGAACCGAGACGACCTCGGCCTCCAGACCATGGGCGCCCTGGTCACCCTCTTCGCCGTCGCCGGCCTCGCCCTGGCCTACGAGAACCTGAAGAAGCGCGCCCTCGGCGACGCCCTCGCCGCCTCCAGGACAGCCGAGGCGGCGGCTCGAGAGGCCGGCCGCGCCAGCCTCGCGAAGTCGGAGTTCCTGGCCAATATGAGCCACGAGATCCGCACCCCCATGAACGGAATCGTGGGCGCGCTGGAGTTGCTGCGCGAAGCAGATGCGGGGGTCGATCCCAGCGAGAACATCGAGCTCGCCCACCGATCCGCCCTCGCCCTGCTCGGGCTCCTCGACGACATCATCGACCTGTCGAAGATCGAGGCGGGGAAGCTCGAGTTCGAGGCGATCCCGACGGAGCTGCGCACCCTGCTCACGGACGTCGTGTCGGTGATGAAGCCCCTGGCCGACGAAGGCCACGTGGAGTTGGCCCTCGAGCTCTCCGAGGACGTCCCGGAGTACGCCCAGGTCGACCCCCTGCGGATCCGTCAGGTCGTCACGAACCTGATCAGCAACGCCATCAAGTTCACGCCCCGCGGGGCGGTCACCGTCTCGGTGGGCGCGCGGACGCTCACCGACGGCACCGACGACATCACCGTCTCCGTCCGCGACACGGGGGTCGGGATCCCGGCGGCGGCGCTCCCGCACATCTTCGACAACTTCAGCCAGGCCGACTCCTCCACCACCCGAGAGTTCGGCGGCGCGGGCCTCGGCCTGGCGATCTCCCGGCGGCTCGCGCGCATGATGAACGGCGACCTCAAGGTGGAGAGCGAGGTGGGACGAGGCTCCGTCTTCCGCTTCTGCTTCCCGGCGCTGCGGCTGAGCCGGGTCGAGGCCGAGCACACGCCCGCGCTGCGCCCCGACCCCGTCGGCCTGCGCGTGCTCGTCGCCGACGACAACGAGGTCAACCGGCTCGTCGCCACCCGCATGCTCCAGAAGCTGGGGCACGCCACCGAGACAGCGGCGGACGGCGCCGAGGCGGTCGCGCGCATCGAGGGCGCCCACCCCGCCTTCGATCTCGTGTTGATGGACTGCCAGATGCCGGTGATGGACGGCTACGCCGCCGCGCGCGCCATCCGTCGCCTCGACGGCCCGGTCCGCGACATGCCGATCCTCGCCGCGACGGGTAACGCGATGCGCGGCGACTGGGAACGGTGCATCGCCGCCGGGATGAGCGGCTACATCAGCAAGCCGATCACCCTCGAGCGGCTGCGCCTGGCCATCGCCGAGGTCAGCGGCTCCGCGTGAGCAGGCCGGCGGTGACGCCGGCGGCCAGGGCTTCGCGCCTTGAACGGCGGCAGTGGGGACACGCCCGTCGGGGATCCGTGTGGAGCCGGGCCCCGCAGGCCGGGCAGGCGAGCGCCGATCAGACGCCCAGCGCGCGACGCACGGAGGCGACCACGCGGGCCACCCCCGCCGGGTCGCGCAGGAGGTCGTTTCTCACCTCCAACTCCAGGTAGGGGACGCCGTGGGCCGTGCCGTGCCGGTGGGGTGAGTAGGCGAGGCCCTCCTTCCCAGAGTACGGGGCGTTGAGGGCCACCGCCCAACCGTCTCGGGCCAGCGCGCCGCCGACGCTCGCGGCGAGGTCATCGTGGTCGTCGAAGAGGACGCCCAACTCCATCGTCCGCCGCTCCCCCGCCCACACCGGCGTGAAGCTGTGCACCGAGAAGAGCAGCGTGTCGCGACCCGCGCGCGCCTCGAGCACCCCATCCACCGCCGCGTGATAGGGGTCGTAGAACCGCTCGGTCCGGCGCCGCACCTCCGCCGCGCACACGCCCCGATTGAAGGTGACGGCGTGCCCATCGACCTGGGTCGGCACCAGGTCGGAGGCCTCGACGGGCCGGTTGGGATCGATCAACAGCCGCGAGAACTGCGCGCACACCGAGACGCTCCCCGTCGCGCGGCGCAGCGAGCCCACGACATCGGCGGCGCCGATGTCCCACCCCCAGTGCTCCTCCAGGGGCCCCCGGTCGGCGGGGCCCGCGACGTAGGGGGCGGGCAGATGGTTGGAGGCGTGCTCGCAGATCAGCACCAGCCGACCCTGGTGGTTGACGTCCCCGGTGACGGCGACCGCAGACGCCGCGTCGCGTCCTTGATTCATGGGCCCAATTTGCGCCCACGACTTCGCACGGCGCAAGCTCACAGCGAAGATGCCGCTTCGCGATCACCTCTCCAGCCAGGAGATGCGCCAGTTCGGCCGCCTGCTGGGCATCTACTCCCTCTTGGGCGTGGTGGTGGGCGTCTTCGCCATCGGCTTCGACGCCATGGTGCGCGCCGCCGCCGACCTCCTCACCGCCCCCGCCGCCGCCACGACCCCCGGCATCGGCTTGCCCTCTGGGTACGGCTGGTTGCTGCTGCTGCTGCCCGCGGCGGGGGGCCTGGTCTCGGGCCTGGTGTGCGCCTTCTGGGCGCCGGAGGCCTCCGGCCCGGGGACCGGGCACGTGATCGACGCCTACCTGCGAAGACGCGGCGAGATGCGACGCCGAGTGCCCTTCGCCAAGACCCTCGCCGCCGCCGTGACCCTCGGCTCCGGCGGCTCGGCCGGCGTGGAAGGCCCCATCGGCCAGGTGGCCGCCGGGATCGGCGGTTGGTTCGGCCGTGTCTTCCGGCTCACGGCGGCCGAGCGGCGCGTCCTCGTCATGGCGGGCCTCGCCGCTGGCATCGGCGCGGTCTTCCACGCGCCGATGGCCGCCGCGATCTTCGCCGCCGAGGTCCTCTACAGCGACATGGACATCGAGCACGAGGTCCTCGTCCCCGCGATCATCGCCGCCACCGTGGCCCACGGCGTCTTCGGCGGCGTGCGCGGGTGGGCGCCGCTGTTGACCGTGCCCTACGTCGACTTCCCCAACGCCCTCCAGCTCCTCCCCTACCTCGCCCTCGCCTGCCTCCTCGCCCTCGGCGCCACGCTCTTCATCCGTCTCCACGAGGCCCTGCGCGCTGCTCTCGGACGCGCGCCCCGGGTACCGCTCTGGGCCCGCCCCGCCCTCGGCGGGCTCGGTGTCGGCCTCGTCGGGGCCTTCGTCCCCCAGGCCCTCGGCGCCGGCTACGGCATCGTCGAGATCGCCCTCGCCGGCACCGCCGGGATCGGCCTGCTCTTCTTCCTCGCCGCCGCAAAGATGCTCACCACCGCCCTCACCGCGGGCTCGGGTGGATCCGGCGGGCTCTTCGGCCCCTCGCTGGTCATCGGCGGCGCCCTCGGCGGCGCCGTCGGGGTCGCCACGATGACCCTCTTCCCGGGGCTCGGCGTCCAACCCGCCGCGTTCGTCGTGGTCGGCATGGCGGGCTTCTTCGCCGCCGCGGCCAACGCGCCCCTGAGCACGGTCATCATGGTCGCCGAGGTCGTCGGCAGCTACAGGCTCATCGTCCCAGCGCTGTGGGTCTGCACCCTCGCCTGGGTGCTCTCTCGACGGGTCCGCCTCTTCCCCGACCAGGTCCCCAGCCGCCTCGACGCGCCGTTTCGCCTGGCCGACATGATGGGCGCCGTCCTGCACCGCATCCCCGTCACCGACGCGATGTCCGAGCGCGCCTGGACCACGGTCCCGCCGAGCCTCCCGCTGCGCGATCTGGTGGAGCTCTTCGCCCACTCGACGCAGGGGGTCTTCCCGATCACGGAGCCCGGAACGGGCCGCCTGCTCGGGGTGGTCGACGGCCGCCAGCTCCGACACACGCTCGCCGAGTCCGGCGTCGACACCCTGCTCATCGCCAACGACTTCCAGGTCCCGGCCCTCGAGGTCGACGAAGGGGAGACCCTCTTCGAGGCGATCAGCCGAATGACGGCGAGCGGCTTCGACGAGGTGGTCGTGACCCGCACCGGCGACGCCGAGCAGGTGGCGGGCATCCTATCGCGGCGAGAGGTCGTCAACGCCTACCACCGCCGCATGCTCGAACGGGCCCCGGACACAACGGAGTCCATCGACGCCACCGACGAGATGCCCGACGACGCCGATCTCGCCGCCGCCATCGAGCGCGGGGGCGTGCTCCACGATGTAGAGGCCTCCTCGCCGGACGAGGCCCTCACAGAGATGCTCCGGCGGGCCGAGCTCCCCGCCGAGAGCGACCGCCCGAGGCTGCTCGAGCTCCTCCGCGCCCGGGAGGCCCTCGGGAGCACAGGCGTCGGTGACGGCATCGCGCTCCCCCACCCCCACGCCGAGGATCTCGGCGCCATCGACCGCCCGCGGGTCGTGGTCGGTCTGCTCGAACGCCCCCTGGACTGGGACGCCTACGACGGTGAGCCGGTGTGGGTCGTGTGCATGCTGCTGTGCCCCAGCGGCGACACCCACCTCGCCCTCCTCGGCGCCCTCGCCCGCGCCCTCCACGACCCCGCGCTGCTCCGCCTCCTCGAGCAGCACGCGCCCGAGCGCGCCATCCTGACCCGCCTCCGAGAGCTGTCCCAGTAGGCGACCCACCCCCACCGGCCGGGTGGGTCGCCTACCTGGACCAGCCTCCGCGTTCCCGTTGGCCACGCGGGCTGTCTCGGCCGGCACATCCCTTGCTCCACCTCTCCCCGCCACCAACGAGAGAGAGAGAGGAAGAAGATGCTGCGACTCATCCTGGCCCTGGCGCTCCCGGGGCTCGCCACCGCCGACGTGCTCGACTTCGAGGGCGACTACCCGCTCGGCTGTGACCTCCTCGTCGTCAACCTGCACGCCGGGCTCGCCGTCGGCGCCGGCGATCAGCTCCGTTCGGGCGGCGTCGATCTCGAGCTGCCCCTGCGTTGCGACCCCATCGAGGCCGGCGACGCGGACTGGGCGGAGGTCTTCGACGCCGTCGCCGACGCCTGCGACGCCCTCGACAGCCCCGCCCTCGACTGCGACGCCCTCGCGACGGGCGTCGCCGATCGGGTCGCCGCCGTCAACAACGCCACCGTGGCCCACCTCCCTCGCGGCGTCGAGCTGACGGTGCGCAACGCGCATCACTGGATCGCCCGTCTGCTGAGGCTCTACTCCATTGAGCTCATCCACCGGTTCGAGGAAGGCGAGCCGGCGGCGATCCCCGCCCTGCTGAGCGACCGGCCGGGCTGGCGCAACGGGCGCTTCGCGGCGTTTCGGGTGGGGCTCGGCCCGCTCCGCGTCGGGGACGGCTGGGGCTGCGGCGCCCTGGGCCTGGGCACCATCGACGGACAGGTCCGCCGGGCGCAGGATCTGCGCATGGAGTACGCCCTGGGCGTCGCCGGTGAGTTCGTGTGCGCCGCGGCCGGCGGCGGCGCAGGGGCCGCCGTCGTCCTCGGCGTCAGCGTGCGCGGGAAGCTGAGCAGCCGAAAGGGCGGCGCGTGATCCGGCTCGCCTTGGCGGGGGGCAGGGGGTGCGTCGCCTTCGGGGGGGGGCTGCGACCACCTCCCCCCCTCGCCCCGATGGCGGGGGGCTGGGTGGTCACCCGCGCGACGACCCGAGCCCCCACACCCGCCCGCGCGGCTCGGGCCCCACGCCCCCAACAGAGTCCCGCGGCCCCGCTCCGGCGGCTCCGCCCTACCGAGGCGCCCGCCGTCGAGCCCTCCTTCGCCGAGGCGGATCCGTGGGTCGAACACGAAGCCCGCGCGGCCGACGCTCGCGCCTCTCTGCTGCGAGAGGCCCTCGCCGCCCACCCGGAGGCCCAGACCCTGCTGAAGGCCGCGGCGGCGGCTCGCCACACACGTTGAGTGGCATCGGTCGGTGAGAGTAGCTAGGCTCCCCCGTCCCAAAGGGGGAGCCTACGCATGAAGCACCTCATCACCGCGACCGCGGTCCTCGCGCTGTTCACCCTCGGTTGCGACGACGGCGAGCCATCAACCAGCGCCGGAAACCCCTTCGAGCCGGTCGGCGGCGCGACGACGCCCCCCGACGGGGAGAACGCCGACGACTTCCCCGACACCCTCGAGATCGTCGTCGACGCCCCCGGCGACGGCGACTTCGTCACCGCGAGGCCCGAGGTCTTCGGGCGCGTCGTCGGCTTTGGGGACCGGGTGCCACAGGTCAAGGTCAACGACGTCGACGCGGAGATGGAGGGCGCCGAGTTCACCGCCTCCCTGCGCTTGGAGGCGGGCGTCCAGACCATCGTCGTCCGCGCGGCGGGCGCCAGTGTCCGACTCCAGGTGACGGTGGACGACGCGCCGCCGGTGATCGACATCACGCACCCCCAGCGGGCGACCCACACCACAGACGCCCAGCTCCCGTTGACCTTCCGGGTGACGGAGGATCTCGCGCTCAACACGATCATCGCCAACGGCCTCGACCACTCGTCGAGCAACGCGCCGGACTTCAACCAGCAGGTCGTGCTGAACCACGGGCTGAACATCGTGCACGTCACGGCGACCGACGAGGCGGGCAACACCAGCAAGGAGGCGGTCTCCGTGCTCAGCGGCGACCTGCGGGATCCCGACGCCCCGATCGAATCCGCGCTCCGCGCCCACATCGGGGAGCGGGCCTTCGACACCTTCGGGCGGGTGGCCGCGGACTTCATGGCCGATCTCGACCTGGTCGCGCTCGCGCCTCCCTTCGAGATGGGCGTCTTCGACGTCACGGTCCTCGAGGTCGACTACCGGGTCCCTGCGTCCTTCGACTTCGTGCCGCGCGACGACGGGCTCGAGGTCGCCGTGGTCCTCCGCGACCTGCGAGTCGCCGTCGACCTCGCGTTGACGGAGAACACCGTCTACCGCGTGACGGTCGCCGCCGGCCGGGTCGAGGTCAACGCGCTGCTCAACCCCCGCGCGATCGGCGGGGCGCTGGATCTCAGCGTCGCGAGCCTGGAGGTCGAGCTCTTCGACTTCGGCTTCGGCTTCGGCGACGACCCGGAGCTCGAGGAGGACCCCGACGTCGGCCAGGGCTTGCTCGAAGACGTCATGGGAGAGGTCATGGAGACGCTGATGGATCAGCAACTCCCGGGGCTGGTCGGGCAGGCCCTCGGCTTCCTCGAGCAGCCCCTCGACATCGGGCTCATCGGGGCGATGCTCCGCCTGCACCTGCGGCCCAACGTCGTCCTCGTGACGCGGCGCGGTCTGTCCGCCCGGATCGACGTCACAGTCGAGCTGCTCAACCCCGCCGTCGGTGAACCGAGCGTCGCCGGTTACCTGGGCCGCGACCCCTTCTGGGACGGGGTCCCCTCCAGCGAGAACCTGGCGTTCGCCGTCGAGGACGATCTCATCAACTGCGTGCTCTACCAGGTGTGGCGCTCCGGGGTCCTCTTTCCGACGGTCGACGGGCCGCTGCTGAGGTCCACCGGCGACAGCAACCTCCAGGTCCTGAACAACTTCCTGGGTCGCCTGGTCGGGCTCGCCCGCCCGGAGGTCGACCGAATGGCCCCGCGCCTGATCGAGACCGAGCTGCCGCTGCCCATCGTGGCGGCGGTCGCCAAGGGGCGAGACGGCGTCGCGATGCGCATGGGCATCGGCGACCTCGCGGTGACGGTCAGAAGCGACGACGCCGAGCAGCGGGCGCAACTGCATGGCGCGATGTCGATGATCATGGAGGGCCAGATCGCCATCGACGTCCAGCGCGGCGACCTGAAGCTCGACTTCGAGGTGGGCGACATCGAGTCCGCCTTCGACATCATCGACGACGATCTCCGGGGGAAGCTGGAGGTCAAGCTCGAGAGCAACGCGGCGGAGATGCTGGAGGTGATGGCCCCCGTCGTGACCAGCCTCGTCAACGAGTTCGAGCTACCGACCATCCCCTTCGTGCGCTTCGACCGGGTCGACCTCGACGCCGGCGGCCCCGACGGCGAGTTCCTCGTCGTCGACGTGACGGTCAGCGAACCCTGATCCTACTTCGGGCGATAGGCCCCGGCTGAGAGCCCGTAGGCCTCCGCCTGGCGGCGGACGCGCTTGCGCGTCGTGTCGAGGGCGCGGGCGACGGCGCTCACGTTCCCCGCGTGCTCCACAAAGAGCGCCCGCAGGCGGTCCCGCTCGATCGGCGGGCCCGCCCGGGTGGCAGAGGCGCCCCGCGCGTCGATGCGCGCCGTCATCGCCGGCTTGCGCGACCGCAGGAAGGCCAGGTCGAGGGGCGCCCCGGGCTCGGACAGCGCCGCGAAGGTGCGCGCGAGCGACTGAAGGCCGCGCACGTTGTAGGCCCAGGACCACGCGCACAGCGCCTCGGCGGCGTCCGCGCTGAGCTGCGCGGATCCCCCCGCGGCGGCGGCGAAGCGACGCCACAGCGGCAGGATCTCGGCGATCCGGCTCCGGAGCGGGGGCACCGCGAGGACCACGTCGGCGAGGCGCGCGTACAGATCCGCGCGGAACGTGCCGCGCGCGACGGCGTCCTCGAGATCGACGTGGCTGGCGGCCAGAACGCGCACATCGACGTCGCGCTCCCGCGTCGCGCCGACCGGGCGCACGCGACGCTCCTGGAGGGCCCGCAACAGGGCCGGCTGGAGGTCCATCGGGAGATCGGCGACCTCGTCGAGGAAGAGGGTCCCCCCCGCCGCCGCCAGGAAGAGCCCGGGATGCTCGCGCTCGGCGCCGGAGAAGGCCCCGCGGACGTGGCCGAAGAGCTCGGAGCCCGCCAGCTCGCGCCCCAGGGTGGCGCAGTTGAGTGCGACGAAGTCCCCACCCCGACCGCTCGCCTCGTGCAGTCGACGGGCGACGACCTCCTTGCCGGTACCCGTCTCCCCCTGCAGCAGCACCGTCAACGCGGTCGGCGCCAGGCGGTCGGCCATCTCCTCCAGGGCGCGCATCGGGTGGCCGTCATCGTAGAGCCACACCGTGTCGCCGGCGCGAAACACGGAACCTGGGGTGAGCACGCGCGCGTCGATCGCGGCCTCGCCGAGCCAGGTCCCATGCGAGCTACCGGCGTCCTCCAACCGGTGGACCGGCAGGCGCGGACCAAAGCTGACGCGGAAGTGGAGCCTCGACAGCTTGGGGTCGGCGACCCGGACGCCTGGTGGATCGACGTCCCGCCCCACGGCGACGCCGCGCTCCCCGAGGGCGACGAGGCCCCGCGGCGCGTCCCCGTCCGGCGAGTAGAGCACGCGCAACCACGGCGCGGCGGCGCCCCCGACGACGCCCTCGGCGGTGGCGTCGAGGGTGGTCTCCGCGCGTCGGCCAGCGCTCAAGGTCACGCCGGTCGATCGAAGGCGCAGCGGTAGTCCCACGCCGAGGCGTCGTCGGGCGCGCCGCCGGCCAATGTCCATCGGCATTCTTCCCACATCGCGGCCGTGACCTCGGTCCGCATCAGGTCGAACGGATGGGCCACCCGGATCGGCACCCGCGGCTGAGCGTTGCCATGGCACGGCACCTTCTGATCGTTTCCATCGTCGTCCTCCGCGTTGCAGATCTCGTCGGCTTCGTGGCTCGCTGCCTCGTCCGCGACGTCGGCTGGGGTACCGTCCGCCGCACCTCGGCCAGGCCGACGCCGTCGCCCCCCCCGGTCGTCGTCCACGCGATCCAGCCTGTCTCGGCCTCCTTCTCTTCGCGGTGCGAAGCGATGTACTCACTCGCGGGATGGGTCTCGGTGGCACGCTCGAGCCACACGGCGGCGCGATCGCAGCGCTCCACCTTCTGCCACTCGAGGCCCGCGTTGAGGGCCATCTCGGGGTTGGGTCGGCACGCGAAGGCGCGCTCGAAGAGCCGCGCCGCGCGGGCGTGGGCACCGGATTGGTCGGCGGCCACGGCCTGCTCGCCCGGCGACACGGCGTCCGCCGTCGGGCACGGGAGCATCATGGCCAGAAGCAGCGCGCCCACGTAGATCTCCTCAGAGATGCGTCCGGCTCGGCTCTTGCACCACACGTGCCAGGGTGGAAACGTGGTCCCGGATGAGCGAACGACGACTGTGCCCGGTCTGCGAGCGGCGCTTCGGGGGGGTGACGCACTGCCCCGACGACGGCGTGCCCCTGGAGCCCCTGCCCACGGTCGATCCGCTGCTCGGGCGAACGCTCGATGGGCGCTTCCAGATCATCGAGCGCATCGGGGCCGGCGGGATGGGCGTCGTCTACCGGGCGACGCAGCTCTCCATCGGACGCGAGGTCGCCGTCAAGGTGCTCGCCGGCGAGATCGGCGCGGACGGCGAGCGGGCGCGGCGGTTCCGGCGCGAGGCGCGGATCATAAGCCAGCTCCGCCACCCCAACACGGTCGAGCTCTACGACTACGGCGCCGCGGACGGCCACCGCTACCTGGTGACGGAGCTGCTGCGCGGGCGGACGCTGCGCGAGGCCTTGGACGCCGGTCCCTTTCCCCACGTTCGCGCCGCGACCATCATCGACGAGGTCTGCGCCGCGCTGGCGGAGGCCCACGGGGCGGGCGTCGTCCACCGGGATCTCAAGCCGGCGAACATCTTCCTCGAGCGGGCCGGCGGCGAGGAGCGCGTGAAGATCCTCGACTACGGGGTCGCGCGCACCGCCGACGGCACCCAGACCCAACCCGGCCGGGTGGTCGGGACGCCGGAGTACATGGCGCCGGAGCAGGCCCAGGGGCGCGCCGTCGACGCCTCGGCGGACATCTACGCCCTCGGCGTGATCCTCTACGAGATGCTCGCGGGCCGTCCGCCCTTCGAGGGGGGGGAGCCGATCTCGGTGCTCTACGCCCACGTCCACGACACGCCGCCCCTCTTCTCGGACTTCGAGCCGCCGGTGGAGGCGCCACGGGGCCTGGAGGCGTTGGCCTTCCGTATGCTCGCCAAGGAGCCGGCTCGGCGACCGGGGACGGTGCGAGAGGTGCGCAAAGCGCTGCGCTCCGAGCAGAGCGAGGCGGAGCGGCCACCTGCGCGGCCCTCGACGCTGCGTAGGGCGCTGCCGATCGCGGTGGGCGCGGCCCTCGGCGCCACCGCGCTGTGGCTATGGGGGGCGCGCCCCCCAACGCCGAGCCTCGCCCCGCCGGTGCTGACGGAGCGCGCGCCCCCCATCCCCGACGCTGCCCCCCCGCCACCGGATATGAACCCCGACGCGGGCCCGCCGGTGGACGCCGCGGTGCTCCACGGCATCGTGACCGACGTGGAGCGCGGCTACAAAGGCGAGCGCTAATGGGTACACTGCGCCCATGCCGGAGGAGTTCGAACACGCCGTAGAGCGCGCCCCCGCCCGGCGCGGGCCTGCGCGGGGGCCCGAGGAGAAGCCGCCCGAGACGGGGGGCGAGAGCACGCGCGCCCAAGCGAAGGAGGTCCTCGACAGCATCGTGCTCATCGCGATGGGCGACCACGCGGCCCACGAGGCCAGTGAGCTGAACAAGGCGGCGCCCGAGGGCGTGAAGTCGATCCGGCAACGCGGGGAGCAGGACACCGCAAAGGTCGACGGCAAGAAGGTCGACCTGTCCACCGAGGAGGGGGCATCGACGCTCGTGAAGAGCATCGGCGTGCCCGACGCCAAGGCCAAGGATCTCGTGGACATCCTGCTGGCGACCGGCGCCGAGGCGAAGGACGAGGTCGCCCAGGTCTTCATCGTCTTCCAGCAAGCCGAGACGGGCGACCGCTCGATGAAGCGCCTGGTGTTGTCGGGGCACAGCGTGGGCACCTCGATTTGGGGGGACAACAACGGCGACCTCGAGTTCGACATCCTGAAGCGCATCACGAAGGCGTTCCCCGGGGCCGCGGGGCAGGTCGAGGACCTCATGCTCTCGGCTTGCTACAGCGGGGGGGAGGCGACGATGAACCAGTACTTCGAGCTCTTCCCCGGGGTGAAGACCATCTGGGCCTACCACGACTCGTCACCGGGCTCGTTCAGCGGTGCGGTGCCCCACATGAAGAAGTGGGAGCGGGCGACCCGTGGACAGGATTACGGCGCCGTCGACCCTGAGTTGGCCAAGGGGACGCGCAAGGCGAAGAACATCAGCACCTGGAACGAGGAGGACGGCTACCAGGGCGCGGAGCGCAAGCCGCTCGCGACGCTGATCCAGGAGGCGGAGGCGGCGCGAGCCATCTTCGACATCCACTTCAGCGGCGGGCGGGAGGTCGTGGACACCGGGGGCGGGCCACTGCGCGGCTACTACAACATCGTCCAGTCCACGCTGGCGCACCCCGAGCTGTCGGCGGCTCAGCGGGCAGACTTCGAGCGACGCCGCGACGTCACGATTCGCCTGATCTACTTCGCCGTCGTGCGCAAGAAGTTCGCCGAGCATCACCAGAGCGCGATCGCGTCGGGCTATCAGAAGCTCGGACAGCCGGCGCCGAGCTACGCGAAGCTGAGCCGCAAGGACACCCTCACAGCAGTGGAGGCGTTCCGCGGCGGCGGCGGCGAGGCAGGTCTCGGCGGGCTACTGCACAACGGGCTCGTCGAGCTCGATCCCGCGGTCATCCCGTCCACGTGGGTGTAGCCGCGCTCGCAGCCCTCGCGCTCTTCACGCCGCCGAACCTGGCGAAGCTGACGGTGGAGCTCCCCGAGGCGGTGCGCAGCGCCGCCCGCCTCGAAGACGTCGTCGCCCGCGAGCTGGCCCTCGCCGACGCGCTGCGCGATCGAACCGCCGTCCCCCTGCCGGCGGCGCTCCGCCCAGGCCGCCCGGGGGCCCGGCTCTCTCCAGCGCTCCGGCTGCTCGTCGCCCACGCCGCTGCGGCGGGGGCCGGGCCGCGCGATGTGCGCCGCGCGGTCCACGCCTTGCTGCACGAGGAGGAGCGGGGCCGCGAGCGCTGCGCCGCACCGGCCGGGGCGCCGTGGGCCGCCGTCGCGCGCGCCGACGTGCTGTGCGGAGCGGTGGCCCTCGCGGCGATGGCGCGCCGCACGAAGGGTGAGCCCGAGGCGCTGCGGGCGGCGCTCGTGGCCTGGGACGGACTGCCCCGGTTCTGCCCAGGCGCCGACGATGTGCTGCGCAAGCTGCACGAGTGGGCGCCGGCCGATCGCGCCGGTGCCGTGGAGCGCCGCTGCCGCCCACCCGCGTCAAAGCTGAGGGTCACCGCCTCCACGTCCGCCGCGGCGCTGGCCTTCGCCTACGCCGCAGAGGGCCGCCTGCGCCAACTCGGCAAGCTCACCCCCGCCCGGGCGGCCACGCTCCAAGCGCTGCTGGACTGAAGCACCGCTTGACCCCCCTCGATTCAACGAAGGCGGGTCTTCTCCGTAGCGGCTGGTGATGAATGCAGTCGCAATCGAAGAACGCCACGCCGTCCAGGCGGGCATCGAGGGTCGGGGCCGCGTCTTGGAGCGGCGCCTGGTGCAACTCACGGAGGGCGGGGCGACCCTCGCGGGCGCCCTGCTCGCGGAGCTCAAGGAGATCCAGTCGTTGAAGCCTCGCGCGCGGATCGGTAGCGCGTTGCGCTTCCGCGACGGGGGGGCGCTGGCGGCGATGTCACCGAAGGCCCTCGAGACCGCCCAACGGCGGCTCGCCGACCTGGAGCGCCGCGTCGCGCTGATCACGATCCCACCACCCCGCACCACGCTGACGCCGCTGCCGACGCCGGCCCACCTGAGGGAGCCCGACCCCGAGCCGGAGACCGAACGACGCGGTGAGTGGCGCGCCCGGCTGGAGACGGCCGTCACGCTCGACTCCGGCAGCAACTTCTTCATCGGCTTCACCCGCAACATCAGCCGCGGCGGCATCTTCGTCACCTGCGAGGACCCGCTGCCCCAGAACACCGAGATCGAGCTCCTCTTCTCGCTCCCCGGCGGGCGCCGCATCGAGGCCGTAGCCGCCGTGAGCTGGGTGCGCGAGCGCGCCGCATGTGGTCCCGAGGTGCCGCCCGGCATGGGCCTGCGCTTCGTCCGTCTCGCGGAGGCAGACCGCCGCACGATCCGCACCTTCATGCGTCTGCGCGAGCCCCTCTTCTACCCGGACTGACGTCCGGTCACCGGCACTTCTGGTCGGTCAACAGCACCTCCGCCGGATGGACGTTCCCGAAGCCGGCGTCGACCGCCTCGTAGCCCCAGACCACAGCGCCGTTGCCTCGGTCGTTGTAGATGTGGGCGTCCACGAAGTGGACTCGCTTGTTCGGATCGGTCACGACTGGGAGGGGCGCCGAGACGTCGCGTCCGAGCACGTCGAGGACGATGGCCATCCCGCCCGGTGGTCGCGCGAAGTAGAGCGTCGGCCCCAGCGCCGCCCAGGTGAGGGCGATGGACTCAATCGCCCCGTTGCCGGCGACCTGGATTCGGTCGGCGACCTCGAAGAGGCCGCTGTCGAGATCGAGCCTCGCGAGGAGGATCTCGTTGGGCGGCGCGTAGCCAGCGACGAGGACCGCCGGGCCGCGCTGGGCGGTCGCCAAACGTCCGAGGAGCTGCACCGGGAGCGGCAGCTCCGCGATGGTCTGGGCGTCCTCGACGTCCTCCGTCACTCGAACGGCGCGCAGGACCGGGCCCTGCGGTTGTCCCGCCACGGCGATGACACCCGTGACGTCGTCCGCCACGAAGCCCGCGGGCGTCACGAGGCCCGAGTAGTCCTCTTCCTCCCCGATCGGACCATCGAATCGCTCGTCCCCCTCGGGGCTGAAGCGCAGCAGGTAGAGGCGATGGCCCCCACCCTCTTCCTCGAGGCCGAAGACGTGGGCGAGGGCCCCGTCGTAGACCAATGACACGCCGGTGCGCAGGACGGTGGCCTCCGACGACCAGCCCTCGTCCGCCGCTTCGGAGATGGCTCGAAGCTGCGAGACCCCCTCGCCCTTGTTCAAACGCGAGGCCACGAGGGCTCCGCTGGGGGGGTAGACGATGTTGGGGGCAGTCCAGCTCCCCTCCTCCCCGATGAGCGCGATCGGCGGGCTGCCGACGTTGCCCAGCACCATCAAGAGCCATCCCTCCTCAGCGACGGCGACCCGCGGCATGTTGTCCTCGTCGTGGGTGATCCCGGGTCGCTGGAGGGCGTCCGCATCGTTGTACCCGTAGACTACGATCTGGCGGCCCTGGTTGAGGCCGACGCACTCGCGCTCACAGCCGTCGCCCAGCGCGCCGTTGGCGTCGAAGGTGTTGGGCGGGCAGTTCGTCTTCCGGCACACCTCGGAGACGCAGCGCATGACGTTGGCGCCGACGTTCGGGCAGATCTGGCCCGGCCGCTCGTCGATCTGGTTGTCGCAGTCGTCGTCCTTCCCGTTGCAGACCTCCGGTTCGCCATCCGGGTCCTCGCAGTCGCATGGGTTGGTGCCTTCGTCGATCTCGTTGTCGCAGTCGTTGTCGACGCGATCGCAGACCTCGTCTTCGGGCTCGCGCGGGTTGGCGACGTCGCAGAAGGCGTCGCCGTCGGGGCCGCACGCGTAGACCCCCTCCGTGAGACAGAAGCCGACGCCGACGGAGCACGCCTCGTTGACCTCGAAGCCCTCGTCGGTGTCGCCGTCGCAGTCGTCGTCGACCCCGTTGCAGATCTCGTCGCCCGGCGAGCCCGCCTCCGCGTCACACACCATCTGCCCGAGGGCGGCGTCGCACCACGTCTCTCCGTTGTTCTGACACGCCCCCACGCCCCCCAGACACGGGTCCCCGCCGAGCTCGTCGGTCGCGCCATCGCAGTCGTCGTCGACGCCGTTGCATTCCTCCGGCGCCGGCAGCCCCTGGCCTTCGCACGGACCCCACCCCGACCCGTCTTCGAGGCAGCTTTGCCCCCCCGAGTGGCAGCCCGCGACGCCCTCGGTGTCGGCGGGGCCGGTGTAGCAGAGGCGGGCGTCCCCGGGCTCGCAGGCGCAGACCAGACCCCCGGGGCGCTCGTCGACGTCGCCGTCGCAGTCGTTGTCGACCGAGTCGCAGGCCTCCTCGATCGGCAGGACCTGACCGTCGCAGGCGCCTTGTTGACCGGCGACGCAGACCTGCACGCCGTCCTCGCAGGCGCCGACGCCCCGCTCGGCGGCGGCGCCGTCGAAGCAAGGCGAGACCACGCCGTCGATCTGGCCGTCGCAGTCATCGTCGATGTTGTTGCACGTCTCCTCCCGCGGCTGACCGGCCACGGCGTCGCAGCGCACGCCCCCCGCCTCGTCACACACATGGACGCCCATCGCTCGGCAGGCCCCCACGCCCTCCACGCACTCCACATCCAGAGGGAAGCCCTCGTCCGCCGTCCCGTCGCAGTCGTCGTCCTCACCGTTGCACGACTCCGCGCCGGGCTCCGCCGGCATCGCCGAGCACACGACGCGCTCGAGCTGCACGTCACACACCCGCTCCCCCGCTCGCACGCACACGCCGAGCCCCTCCTCGCACGGCTCACCTACGCCGGCGATGTCCTCGTCGGTCTCGCCGTCGCAGTCGTCGTCGCGGGCGTTGCACGCCTCCTCCGAGGGTAGGATCTCCCCGATGCACGGGCCCCAGACGAAGTCCTCGGTGCAGAGCTGGCGCCCCGCCTGACACTCCTCCGCCTCGACGGTGCCCTCAGGGCCGCTGTAGCAGTCGCGGCCTTCGCCCGGCATGCACAGGCAACCCTCGGCGACCTCGTCAACGTCGCCATCGCAGTCGTTGTCGAGCGTGTCGCAGGTCTCGGCGACAGGAACGACCTGGTCGAAGCAGGGCCCGAACACGCCGATCTCGCACGCCG
The DNA here is from genome assembly GCA_964402225.1 of uncultured Nannocystaceae bacterium. Classification (GTDB taxonomy): domain Bacteria; phylum Myxococcota_A; class Bradymonadia; order UBA7976; family UBA1532; genus CAYOBQ01. The sequence goes on from CAYOBQ010000008.1 coordinate 87,870, forward strand.
ACGTGCCGCCGTGGCACAGGCCGACGCCTTCGGTCAGGTCGGGCCCCTCGTAGCAGCGCAACACCATCGGGCCGCCTCCGGGTCCCTCATCGACGTTGCCATCGCAGTCGTCGTCAAACCCGTTGCAGGTCTCGGGGCTGGGCGTGATCTCGCCCTCGCACTCGCCCCATTCGGCGTCGGCGCACGTCTCGGAGCCGCCGTGGCAGACGCCGGTTCGCCGCGTCCCTTCGGGCCCGGTGTAGCAGAAGCGCAGGAGCGCCTGGCCCCCGCTGCGGTCGATCTCGCCGTCGCAGTCGTCGTCGATCCCGTTGCACACCTCCTCGACGAACTCGCCGGTCGGCAGCGGGCATCGCCCCGCGTCGGGCGCGGTCATGTCCGGGCGCGCGACGTCGGGGAGAGGCCCGTCGGGGCGCACCCGGCCGTCACGCTCGGCGTCCGCGGCGTCCCGCGTCGCGCTGTCTGTGGGGAGCGTCGCGTCGTCCACCCGCGCGTCGCTGTGCCCGAAGGCGTCACGACCCACGTCGGCGTGCGGTGCGATGCACACCCCGCCGATGCAGGCTTCCCCCGCCTCGCAATCATCGACCGTCTTGCATTCGTCCTCGAGGGCGTCGATGCAACCGCCCAGGACCAGAACCCCGACCAAGATCAAGCGCATGCCACACATGTACGGCAGGACGGGCGGTCGAGAAAAGGGGTAGCGTGCGCGAACTCTGGGACGGAGGAAGCAGATGCTCAAGAAGGTACTCATCGGCCTCGTGGCCGTCGTCGCGCTGGTGTGCATCGTCGGCCTGTTCTTGCCGAAGACGTATAGCCTCTCACGCTCCATCGAGATCGAAGCGCCACCGGCGAAGGTCTTCGAACTCGTCAACTCCTTTCAGAACTGGCCGAAATGGGATCCCTGGAGCGGCCGGGACAAGACGCTGAAGCACACCTACGAGGGCACCGCGGGGGTCGGTCACATCCACCGCTGGAAGGGGGACGAGTCCGGCGAGGGCACCGCGAAGATCATCAAGAGCGTCCCCGGGAAGACCGTCGCCCTCGAGCTCGACTTCGGCATGGGCGGCGCGCCCCCAATCGCGACCTTCGAGCTGACGCCCCGGGGCAAAACGACGCTGGTGACGTGGTCGATGGAGGGCACCAACATCATGCAGCCCATCGGCAACTACCTCGGCCTGATGATGGATGGCATGGTCGGCGCCGACTACGAGCGGGGCCTCGCCAACCTCGAGCGGGTCGCCGAGCGACCCTGATCAGGGCTGGTCGGGGTTGGTCCTCGGCGCGGGTGGAGGCTTCGCATAGCCGCAGTCGTTCTTCCAATGGCAGGCGTCGAAGCTCGCCTCGGTCCCGCCGCTGGCCATGTAGCGACCGAGCAGGTTGAACAGGAAGTTCCCGATGTCGAAGGTCGCGGCCCCCTCGCAGTCGCAGACATCTCCCTCGGGGCAGGCCTCGGCACAGCGACGGCGGAACCGGTCGATCATGCGCCCGGGGAAGTCGAAGCCGTGCTGGCCGGTGGGCTCGGTGTAGGGGAAGAACGCCGCCGAGATCCCGCCTTGGGCGTCGGTCTCGTCGAAGCCGATGCGCAGGGGGCCGTCGGGGCAGCCGGGGATGTCCGGCAGGCCGCAGCGCGGGACGCGATCGCCCCAGAAGTCCGTCCCCCCCGACATGTTGTCGACGTCTACGTGGACGGGGTTGCCGTCGAGGTCGAAGTAGCGCCCGTTCGTGTGCACCGACTCGGCCATGTAGGTGTCGAGCAGGACCTGGTTGGCGGGCCGATCGAAGCGCGGGTGGTCGGCGCGGTAGTCCACGATCCCGGCGGCGCGCACGATCGTGAGTCCGCTGCTCGCGGGGACGTTCATGTCGCCGGTGGTGGTGACGACGAGGGCGTGGGTCCCGGTCTCTTCGCCGGTGGCGTACTTCAGCGGCTCGGTGAGCAAGTGGCGGGCGTAGGTCGCGGGATCGCCCCCGTCGAGGACCGCCTGGGCGATCCCGAGGAAGCGGCGCATCCCCGGCGTCGCGCGCTCGATGCCCAGACCCTCGGCGAGGGCGCGAAGCCGCGTCCCGGCGGGGACGCTTCGCCCCTGGAACTCGAAGTCAGCGCCGAAGCGGTCGACGACCAGCGAGGGCTCGGCGCCGGCCATGACCTCGCACTCGGTCGATCCCGTGACCAGCTTGGGCCCGGCATAGAAGCGCACCTCCGTCAGGTCGTCGAGGTCACTGGCCACGCCGGCGCGCACGGTGCCGTCGACCGAGATGTAGCCGCAGCCGCGCTCACCGTTGACGAGGTTCTCGACGACCATGGTGTCACCGGGCTTGACGCCCGCGTAGGTGCCGAGCGGCCGCGTGGCGTCGTCGTTGAGGTCCGGCACGATGGTCTCGAGCGCCAGCGCGCCGGTCTCGTCGAGGGTGCCCACGTACAGCGGACCCATCACCCGCAGGTGGACGGCCTCCCGCACCCCGCCTTGCTTCGACCGGTTCCCGATATCACCCAGCCCGCCGCCCCCCGAGATGGGGACGATGAGGTCGATGGCGGGCTCCAGGCTGCCGACGAAGGCGGACATGATGCCGCCCAGGGATCCCCCCGTCATGCCGAGGATCGAGGCGGCGCCGATGTCGACCACGCCGTCGGCGTCGAAGTCGCCGGCGAGCTCGTTGGTGCCGTCCCCGTCGACGTCGAAGGCCCAGCGTCGGTCGCCGTCGAAGCTCTGGATGATGCGGATGAGCTGGGTGTAGTCGAGGCCGCATTGGCGCACGACGTCGCGCGTGTGGAAGAGGTAGCTCGTCCAGAAGTCGGCGCCGGAGTCCTTGATGCCATCGTTGTTCTGGTCGAAGGCGCGGTCGTTGAGCAGCGCCGCGGCGAAGGGGGCGATGCCCAGCGGCTCCGTGAGCTGCAGCGCCACGTCACGCGTCCCGTCGTCGATGCCCAGGCCGTGGCTGACGCAGTCGATGGCGATGGTCGCGAGGCCGTGGCGGGCGAAGAAGCCCGCAAACTGCGCCATCTCGAAGCGCTGGCTGCCGTAGCCGTGGCCCAGGACCACCACCGGCGCGGGCTCACCGTCGCCGAGGGAGGAGACCTCCTCGCGGGGCACCGTCAGCCAGAAGTAGACCGTCTCGCGCCGGGGCACGATGGGCACGCGGTCGAGATCCGGCGGCCACGACTGGTCGTTGTAGCCGAGGGGGTTGCCCTCGGGGTCGTTGCGCTCGAAGAGCTGAGGCGAGTCGAAGGCGCCCACCACGTGGTAGTCGATGTATTGCTGGCTCTCGAAGAGCAGCCGCGTCTCCTCGGTGTCGTTGTCGAAGCCGAGGAGCTGTCCGCCGATGAGCTGGAAGGCGGGGACCCAGTTCTCACTGAAGAGGATGTGCGCGTTCTTCGCGCCGGCGAAGCGCGGGTTCTCGAGGTCGCGGACCCGGTCGATTCGCTTCAGCTCGGCGGGGTAGTCGGTGGCGAAGTGGCCCTGGACACCGTGGCCGTAGAGGCCGTCGCGGACGGCGACCCAGTGAGATTGGAGGGACTGGGTGGTGAAGGTGAAGGCGAAGGCCACGTCTTCGAGGGCCAGGCCTTCGGGGAGCACGTCTGGAAGCGGCGAGAGCGCCTCGGTCTGGGCGGTGTGGTGGATCGAGCCGAAGGGTGATCCGACCGGCCGGCCGTCGGCGTCCTTCAGGCGGCGGGTGATCACGACGGCGTAGGTCGTACGCTCCCGCAGGGGCTCCATGGCGCGCACGATGAGGGTGTTCGTCTCGCGCTCGTAGAAGGTCATCAACGCGTCGGCCCGGGCGCCGAGGTCGTCGCGGGCGGGCGTCGCCCCAGGGAGGTAGTTCGGCACGTCGAGGATGCCGTCGGCGTCGGAGTCCTCCGGGGGATCGAGGAAGCCGTTGTCGTTTGTGTCCTCGCCTTCATCGAGGCGACCGTTGCCGTTTGTGTCCTCACCCGGATCGAGGACGCCGTCGCCGTCCGCGTCCTCGTCGGCCTCGTCGAAGAAGATGCTGTTCGTGAAGCCCCGCGGGTCGTTCTTGTAGTAGCCATCGAAGTCCTCGAGGACGACCGGGTAGTTGCCCTCCCCCACGTCGAGGGCCCGGGCCTCGCCGAACTCCGGCGAGTCGCGGTCGACGTCGATGAGGTAGACGACGTCGTCGGCGAAGTCGTAGCGCGGATCGCGGTGGGCCGCGAGGATGGAGTCGATGTCGAGCGGCCCGGAGAACGGGACGCTGATGGGCATGTTCACGCCCCAGCCGTCGAGCTGGTCGAAGAGCTCGCGCACGCGCCGCTCGAGGCCCGTCGGGGCGATGATCGAGGCGTTGATCCGGCGGCCGGTGGCCGAGTCTGGATCGTGGCGGGTGGCGATATCGTTGGGCAGCGGGATGACGGGGAGCGGGAGCGCCTCCCAGTCGTAGATCACGGTGGTGGCGGCCAGCTCGGCTTTCGCGAGCCCCTCCGGCGCCTCCGAGAAGCAGCCGCAGAGGAGCAGCGGGAGGCAGGGGGCGAGACGACGCATGGCCGCTCCTTTCAGATGCGGGTGCTCAGCATGAAGCGCCCGCCCGTTACGCGGTCGATGCCGTGCTCTCCCTCGGTGTACGCGCTGCCCGGGAAGAGGACACCGCCCTCGGCGCCGATCGTGAGCTCCGAGCCACCGAAGAGGGCGCGGTAGCGGACGCCGAGGTCGAGCTCGGTGCCCAGGTAGCCACCGCCTTCGGCGTCGTAGGCGTTGCGCGGCTGCCCCCCGGCGAGGCGGGAGTTGCGCGGATCGGCGACCGCCACGTCGGTGAAGGCGAAGAGCGGGCCACCGTAGATCTCGAGGCCGCCGGCGACGCGGTACCAACCGCGCGGGAAGATGGCGTGGGTGTTCGAGGCGGAGCCACGCGTGGGGAACCGGTCGAGGTCCTCGGAGGCATACCCGCTCAAGTTCGGATCTGCGGCCCGGACCGGGGCCCTCGCGGTGTTGGCGGCGAGGACGTGGCGGAAGAGGAGCAGGCCCATTTCGAAGTTCGGGTCAGGCTTGAAGGCGTTTTGCGTGTCGTCGTCGAAGTTCTGGTCTCCGGACGAGAACAGGTAGTCGACGACGGCGCCCAGGTGGCCCCAGTCGAGGCCAACGCGGGCCGCGACGCCGAGCTGCAACAGGTCGTGCTCGACGAAGTCGGCGTTGGGCGCCAGCTCGGTGGTGCCGGTGACGAGGGCGGCCTCGAACTCGGAGGTGTAGCGCAGGGAGCCGACGCGGTTCTCCCAGCGGCCGTAGAGATCGTAGGCGATGACCTCGGTCTTCTGACCGTCGGCGGCCTCCTGCTCGCGCATCGCCACGTAGGCGCCGATCGTTCGCTTCTTGCGGAAGCCGAGGGTCGCCGAAGCGATGAATTGTGTCGCCTCGTCGCCCGCGAGGGTGACGTCGTCGCCCTGCACCCAGTCGTGGCCGAGCACGAAGAAGAGGTCGCTGTGGGTCCACGGGCCGCTCGCGACCAGGGTGCGCAGGACACGGTCTCCACCCCGGGGATCGCCGAAGTGTGCGCTGCCGGGCGTCCAGCCGTGGGCGCCGGAGTTGGCCAGCAGGCCGAGGCCCCAGTGGCTCACCATGTAGCCGCCCGCGAGGGTGAGAAAGGGGCCGAAGGTGAGCCGGCCGAAGCCCTTGCGCAGGTGCTTGTCGTGGTCGTTTTGGAGGGGGGCCCCCACCGCGTCTAGCTCACCGTCGCCGCCCCCCGCCTGGCCGGTGACCTCGTACTCGAGCTCCGCGTGGATGAACAGCGGCGCCCAGGACATGGCGGTGTCGAAGAGGAGGCCACCGCGGAGCTGCACGTTCGAGGCGGCTTCCGGGGCGAACTCCGTACCCAGCGGATCGACGGCGAAGCTCGACACGCCCTCGTAGCGGAAGTCGGCAGCCAAGGGGGCCTCGAGGCGCATGGCGGCTGGCTTGAAGCTGAGCGCGGGCTTGTAGCGCTTGGCGCGGCCGAAGATCGAGACCTCACCGGTGGTGGCGTCGTCGGCGACCGCGGGTGCCCCGCAGAGCAGTGCGGCGGCGAGCAGGCTGAAGCGCATATGCGAATGTCCCTTGGGATCGAGCGGCGGGGGAGCTTACCCCATTCGGCCCAAGCTCGCACCGGGGCGGTTTTGATAGACTTCCGGGCCTCGCGGGACGATTGGAGCGGATGATACGCGGCGTCTTGATGACCGGGCTGTTGCTCGGCACGGCCTGGGCCGCCCCCTTCGAGGGCTGGGTGCAGCGCATCGCCTCCTGCGAGGTGGACGCGGTGAGCGGGGTGGTCCCCGAGGGGCCGCTGTTCGCGCGGGTCTGGTGGGGCGGCCACCTCGTCGCCCAGGCACGCGGCGACGGACGCGCGCGCGCGGTGGCTCTTGCGTTGTCGGATGACGTCGCGGTCGTCGCCCTTCGGGGGCTGAGCCCGGAGGCGTTGGAGGCGGCGGCGGGTCGGATCCAGCGGGCCGCGTCGGCGCTTCGCCGCGGGGAGGCTACCGCGCGGGCGCTGGCGCGGCTGGAGGGTGTCGCCGAAGCCCACGCCGTCGTCTACGCCCTCCTCTTCGAGGCGTGGAAGGCGCGAGCGCGCTACGCGGGTTGGGGGGATCCTTCGGAGTACATCGCCGCCGCGCGTCGCGTCGCCACGGTGGTCGCCGTGCTCGGCGACGACCTCACGCCTTGGCGTGCGATCGCGGCGTGGCTCGACGAGGCCATCGTCCCCGATCGAAATCTGAGGTCGTTGCCTCGGATGGAGGCGCGGGGGATGAACGCGCTGCTCAAACGGCAGCCGCGGCGCGCTGCGCGCCACCTTCGGGCGGCTTGGTACGCGGGGGCGCGGGAGCCGTTGGCGGCGATCTGGCTCGTCGCCGCCGCCGCTGCCGAAGAGCAGGCCGGGCGGTCCGCTGCGGCGAGCGCGGCCAGGAGGCGGGCGCTCGCCGCGATTCGCGCTGGCCCACGATGGGTGCAGATCGCCCTGAGGGTGCGAATCTACGCGGCGGCGAAGGCGGCGGGCGACATCGAGACCGCGCGCGCCGCGGCGGCCTCGGTGGGGGGCGCGTGGCGCGGTGATCCGCTCACGGCCGCGGTCTTCGAGGGCGTGTCGCTATGAGAATCGGCGCACGATGCCCATCGCCTGTCGGCCGTAGCCACCGCCGAAGAGGTGGTAGTGGTTGAGCACATGGTAGAGCGTGTAGAGGGGCAGGCGCTCCCGCCACTCGGGCTGTAGCGGCCACGCCTCGTCGTAGGCGGCGAAGACCCGTTCCGAGAAGCCGCCGAACAGCACCATCATGCCCAGCTCGGCCTCGCGATGGCCGTAGTACGCCGCCGGATCGATGAGCGCGGGGTGTCCCGCCGCGTCGGCGTGCAGGTTCCCGCCCCACAGGTCCCCGTGGATCAGCGCCGGCGGTTCGGGGTCGATGCCGAGCCACCCGTCGAGGCGCTCGACGAGGCGTTCGAGGGCCGCGAGGTCGCGCATCGGGAGGCCGCGTCGGGCTGCGAGCCGAGCCTGGGCGCCGAGACGACGTTCCCGGTAGAACTCCAACCAATCACGGCACCAGCCGTTGGGTTGCGGGGTCGCGCCGCAGTAGTTGTCGTGGGGAAAGCCGAACCCCCGCGGATCGGTGGCGCGGTGTAGCTCGGCGAGGCCGTGCCCGAGGCGTTCGTCGAAGTCGGGGGGGCGCGGGCCGGCTTCGAGGAAGTCCGTCAGCAGCCAGCGCTCCGAGGCGTGAACGGGCCGAGGGATCGCCAGCGAGGTCCCGCTGCGCGCCATCGCCTCCAGCCCCTCGGCCTCGCGGGCGAACATGTCCGGTGGGCTGGCGGCGTTCCACTTCGCAAACCAGTCGCCGACGTCGGTCTCGACCCGTGCCGCCTCGTTGATGCAGCCACCGCTCAGCGAATGGAGGCGGCGCACGCGCACGCGGCGCCCCAGCGTCTCGGTCAGGGCCGCGGCGAGGCCATCTTCGAGGTTCATGACCATCCCTCCCAGCGGCGACTTGAATGTGCGTCGGCGCGGCCCGTCAGTAGACAGCGAAACGAACACGGGGCTTGACCCATGCGCCAGCTTCTCACGCTCATCACCGCCGTCGCAGCCCTCACCGCCTGCGAGCGGATCGACTCCTCCGAGGTCGCCACCGCCGAGATCGAGGCCCACGTGCGCGTCGTCGCCGACGGTCATGGGGCCGAGATCACCGCGCGCCTGGAGCTCCAGGGCCACCACCTCACGTTCGTGGAGTTGAGCAACGGAGACGCGCTCTCGGCCAACATCGACGGCCACGTCAGCCGCCTCGACGCAGCGCCCGCCCTGAGCGACTACCTGGAGTACCAGGCGCGGCTCCCAGCCGATTGGGGCCCGGTCGAGGTGCGCCTGCACCGACCCCACTGGCCCGGGGCCACACTGACGGCCACGCTGCCGGAGCCCTTCGACCTCTACCGCCTGCCCGGCGAGTACTGGCTAGCGGAAGACATCGTCCCGATCCGGTGGAGTCACCCGGCCTACGGGGACATCCAGCTCCACATCACCGGTGGCTGCATCGCCGACTTCGAGCGCACCATCGCCGACGACGGCCAAATCGACATCGAGCCCGGCGATCTGTGGCCCCATTCCTCCTGGGATGGCGACACCTGCCGGCTCGAGGTCCGATTGGAGCGCCGCGACATCGGCAACGTCGACCGAGCCCTCGCGAGCGGCTCGATCGAGGCCGTCCAACTCCGCGAGACCACGCTCCGCGTGTGGCGCTGAGCCAACTCGCCCGAACGCGCCGAAGGATTCGGGGCCGCCGATGGTCCGCCGCGGCGGGACCTGGTTGACGGGGCGGTGATGCATCGCAGCCTCGGACGCGGACGTCCCGGGCGATTCGGCTCGGTCGGTGGGCGGGACAATGCGAATCGCGAAGCGACGAGCGACCGCCGCCGTCGATTCCACGCAACAGCCGCTCGTTTTGTCCGAAAGAGGGAGGGATGCCCCGCCGCGACCAGGAGATCCATCGTGCCAAGAATGCTGCGCTACCAGCCCGAGCCATGGTCGGTCCACTTCGTGACCGTCCGCTGTACCCAGAGCCGCTACCTGCTGCGCCCCTCCGAGGAGGTGCGCCTCCGGTGCGTCGGGATCATCGAGCGTGCCCGCGAGC
>CAYOBQ010000009.1:0-93994 GCA_964402225.1 uncultured Nannocystaceae bacterium
CAGGAAGCGGCCCTGGCCGTTTAACTCAACTGTCTGGAGAAACGGGGCAGGACCATCCGGCGGGTGCTCGCCAACGCCGGTCACCCGGTGATCGCGCTGCACCGGCGCCGCTTTGGCCCTTTCGAGTTGGGGCCTTTGCCCGTCGGCGAGTGGCGCCCGACGACGGAGGCGGCGATGACGACCCTCATCCGCCCCGAGCGCCAGCCGACCCGCGCGACCGACGTCGGGCTGGTCCCTCGGCTCCGAGGCTGTCCGATTCACCTCGTCGCCGGCACCCAACGACACCTGACCGAGGAAGACGGGCGCATCATTCTGTCGCCGGACCGGCCGGCGGCACGGTCGGTGGAGCGCGCTCGTCGAGTTCGCGATGCTCCGTCGTTGAACGTCCACTTCGACACGTCGCTGCCCCTCGCGGCGGCCCCTCGCGGCGACGTGTCGTCGGCCACCTCCACGAGGAACGCGACCGGTGCTGGCTCCCGGCCGCCGCCATTGGCGAGCTCGAGGCCCGCATCACCACCCACGCCGCGGCGGAGACCTGGGCCACGCTGTCTGCGCTCCCCGTTCAGCCGCGCCTGGAGCCGCTCGTGGCGCGACAGATCGTCCCTCGGCTCGCCGACTCGCTCGACGTCGTGTCCGTCGACTGGTCGGTCTACGAATCGGCGATCCGGCGCCGTAGCGAACCCGGGTCACGATACCCACCGGCCGTCCGCGTCCCGTAGACGGCGTCGGGCCGCGTCGTGCTCGGGACGCTCACGGCGCCCCGGTCAGGACCCTCTGAAACAGCGCGGCATCACTGGCCAGCCCCGCGTGGTCGAAGGCCAGGTGCCGGTCGCGGTAGTAGCGCCGGGCGGCGGTGGCCATCCGGCGATACTCGGCGGGGGTGCCGTGCTCGCCGGCCCGGCGCTCCGGGTTGACCGCCTTCATGTCGAGGTAGCGCCACGCTTCACGGGGGATGCGCGAGTCCCGCAGGGTCGCGAGGAGCCTCGCGCGGATGCGGAAGGGCTCGTGGGCGGCGAAGTCCAGGGGCATCGCCGCCCTCGGAGCGTCGAGATAGACCGTCGTGCCGACGTGCTTGCCGCCGCCGACCTTTCCACTGGTGATGGGATCGGTAGAGAGCAATACGCGGAACGCCGCGGGGTGGTCGGCGGCGACCAGTCGCGGGACGAGGCTCGGGTCGGTGACCGCGAGGGCCGCGCGGTCGAACGGGTCCACGGGGCTGGAGAAGAATCGGGCGTCCAGCGCGGCGGCCATCGCCCGGGCCCACGCCTCGTCGCCGGCGCGGGGGGCGCCGTAGGTGAGCAGCTTGAGGCGCGCCCACGGCCACTCGTGGAAGCCCGGCCTCGCCTCACCGAGCAGCATCGCGCTGGCGAAATGTTGGGCCAAGGCGCCCCCCAGGCTGTGCCCGGTCACGTAGATGCGGACCGGCGCGCCGCCGGGGCCGAGCCGCGCGGCCTCGCCGAGACAGGCGTAGATCCGCGGCAGGGTGAGCTCGATGCTGCGCGCGAAGCCCCGAGCGACCGTGCCAACCTGTGAGATCCGGGGGGCCTGGACGCGGTCGTAGCCCAGGTCGGTGACCCAGTCCGGGTTGCCGCTCGCCGAGCGGTCGCTGAGGGCCTCGCCGGCCGCGCGAGCCGCGGAGCCGCTGCGGCTACCGCGGAAGGCGATGTGGAGGTCGTAGCCGGCGTCCGGCCGATGGCGCAGCAGGACGAAGCCGAGCACGCTCTGGGCACCGGCCTGACCGGCCTCGCCCTTGTCACCCGTGAGGCCTTCGAAGACGAGCAACTGATCGCGGCCCCCGGCCCGCCGGGCGACGGTGGCGACCTGGATCTGGTCGATGGCGGAGGCGGTCCGGCGGTAACAGACGCGCACCTCCCCAATCGGGTCGGTGACGGCCTGGGGGGTCCGATACTCGGTCCACCGCCCGTCGCCATGAGTGACCGTGTGGCTCCACGGGTGCAAGCGGTCGTAGCGATAGATGATGGGGTCCAGGCGCGGGTTGTCGGCGAAGCCGGCCAGCGCTCCCGGGCCGCGGTAGCCCTCGACCCCAACCCGCCGGGCCACCTGAGCGGCGCCCTCTCGGCGGGCCCACGCGCGCACCCGATCCATCAGGCGGGCGCGCTCGCCGGCGTCTTCGTAGTACGGGTCGAAGGGCCACGCGAGGGACTGGCCATAGAGCTGGTAGGCGAGGATCGCGAGGTCGAGGTGGTAGGCGACCGGGTGGTAGGGCAGACCCTCCAAGGGGTGCTGGCGCACGGCCCCGGCGGCCTCCTCGGAGGGCCGCGGTCCCCCCGCACAGCCGACCAACGCCAATACGACGATCCATCGCACCAACTTGACGATCATCACCTGTTCTCCAGCCGGGCCTGACCGCCGAGGCTACACGAGTCGGGATCGACACCGGCTGGGGTCTCGATTAGATTCCCCGGCCATGAGCGCGCCCGCCCCTCCGTCTGACGCCGACGCTGCCCTGCTGGCGGATGTCTACGCGGAGCTGCGCCGGCTCGCGACCAGCTACTTCCGGCGCCAGCCTTCCGCGCACACCCTGCAGCCCACGGCCCTGGTCCACGAGGCCTGGCTGCGCCTGGCGAAGCAGTCCGAGGGCACCTGGCGCGGCCGGGAGCACTTCCTGGCCGTAGCCGCCACGGCCATGCGCCAGATCCTCACGGACTACGCACGGCGCCGCGGTGCGGCCAAGCGCGGTGGCGACCTCGCACGGGTGACGCTGAGCGATGCTAGCAGCGAGGCCCTGGGCGCGGGTCAGCTCGTGGACGTCATCGCCCTCGACGCGGCCCTCATCAAGCTCGCCGACCTCAACCCGCGGCATCATCGGCTCGTGGAGATGCGCGTATTCGGCGGACTGACCGTGGCCGAGGCGTCCACGGTCCTCGGTGTCTCTCCGCGCACGCTCGACGCCGACTGGCGCTTCGTCAAGGCCTGGCTCCGCCGTGAGTTCGGCTGACGCGGCACGCTACGGCCGACTCGTGGCCGCCTTCGAGGCCCTCTGCGAGCTGCCCTCGGCGGAGCAACTCGATCAGCTCCTCGACCTGGGCGCCGAGGATCCCGCGTTGGCCGACGAGGTGGCCGAGCTGTTGGGACTCGCCGACACCGACGACGCGGTGCTACCCGGCGTGAACATCGTGGAGGCCATCGCCACGCACCTCGCGGCGGAGACAGACGCGGAGGCCCTCGCCCCGCCCCTGGCCCACCAGCGGGTGGGGCCATTCCAGCTCGAGGAGCAGCTCGGCGTCGGGGGCTCGGGCGCGGTCTACCGGGCCCTCCACGAGGACGGCACCGAGGTCGCCGTCAAGTTCCTGCACCCCGCCGGCCTCGAAGATCGTCGCGCCGTCTCCCGCTTCCGTCGCGAGTTCCGCGCCGCCGCCCGGCTGAAGCACCCGCACTGCGTGCGCGTGCTCGCCGAGGGGACCGCCAACGGCCAGCGCTACTTCTCCATGGAGTACCTGCGCGGCGGCCACCTCGGCGATCTGGTCGGGGCCTCGCTCGAGGTCCTGCTCCCGCTGCTCATCCAGGTGGCTGACGCCTTGGGCTACATCCACGGACAGCGGATCGTGCACCGGGACCTCAAGCCCTTCAACGTGCTCCTTACGGACACACGCCCCGCCCAGGCCAAGATCGCCGACTTCGGCATCGCCCTCGACGAGCGCCTCGTGCGCCTGACCCAGACCCAAGGCGTGGTGGGCACGCTGGATTACCTGTCCCCCGAGCAGGTGGCCGGTGAGGCCGTGGACGCTCGCAGCGACCTCTACGCGCTGGGCTGCATGATCTGGCGGTTGCTCACCGGTCGCCCCGCCTTCGACGGCCCGGTGCTGCTCCGGGGCGTCGCCCGCGTGGGGGCCGCTCCCCGCTCGGTACGCGCGCTGCAACCCGAGGTTCCGGGGGCCCTCGATCACTTGCTCCAGCGGCTGATGGCGCCCGAGCGGGCGGGCCGGCCCCCGAGCGCCCTCTCCGTGGCCCACGAGTTGATGCGCATCTTCACGGAGGTCTGCGCCGACGCACCGCCGGCCCGCCTGAGCGAGCAGCCCCACCGCGGAGTGGCCTACCACCCCGGGGTGGCGGGCCGCGTAGCCGAGCTGGCCGCGGCACGGAGCCACCTGGAGGCCGCCGCCGCCGGCCGAGCCGCGGCCCCCCTCGCCCTGCTCGTTCGGGCGACCGCCGGCGTTGGCAAGACCACCTTCGTGGCGCACCTCCTGGCCCACGCCGAGGCCGACGCGCAGGTGCGATTCCAGGCCCCGGCGCAGGTCCCCCCCCGCGACGCCCTCGAGCATGTGGCGGGCTAGGTGAGCGCGTGGCGCCCGAGCGACGGCGAGGCGTGGGGGCTGCCCGCCTCCGACCTCTGGGCCGCGCCGACCGTAGGGCCCCAGACCGACCCGGGGGTGGTGGCCCGGGGCCGAGTCCGCCGGCTGGCCCGCCGGCTCCTCGCCATCTGCACCGTGCAGCCGGTGGTCTTGGTGTTCGAGGACGTGCACCTCCTGGACGTCGGCGCCGCCGAAGCGCTGAAGGCGCTGCTCGACCGGCTGGCCCTCAGCCCCGGGCCGCGCCCCCTCCTCCTGCTCACCGCCCGGCCCGAGCCCCCGGTGGCCGAGGCCTTCGCCGCCCGAGAGGACTGCGCACTGCTCGATCTGGCCCCGCTCACCCGGGCCCAGGTCGCGGAGCTGGCCTCGAACATGCTCGGCGCCCAGACGCCGGCTGAGCTGACCCTCTCCCTCGCCACCCACATCTTCGATCTGAGCCAGGGCAACGCCCTCCGCGCACGGACCGTGGTGCAGTCGCTGATCCACTCCCGGGCGCTGGAGCTCACCCCGGCGGGCTGGCGCTTCCGCGCCGACACCGGCCGCCACATGCTGATCGACGACCTCAGCGAGCCCGCCGCGCGAGCCCTGTCGGCGGCGGCCATCCTGGGCAATGCCTTCGATCTCGACCTGCTCTGCGCCCTCACGGAGACCGACGAGGACCCGCTGCTCGACGTCCTCGACGAGGCCCTGCGCCACGGCATCGTGGCCAGCGCGGCCGGCGCGCCGCATCTGGACGCCTACGTCTTCAGCCACGCCAGGTTCCCCGCCCAGCTCGCGGCGCGGCTACCGGAGGCGGAGCGCCGGAGCCTGCATGTGTGCGCGGGTCGGTTGTTGGAGGTCCGCGGCGCCGCCCCTGCCATCGTGGCCGCCCACCTACGACACAGCCCGGACGACGCCGTCGCGTGGCCCGCGCTCATGGCCGCCGGCGATGCCGCGACCGAGGCCTACCAGCTCGCCCGCGCCTTGGATTTCTACGAGGCCGCCGAGGCCCGCTGCGCCGACGACGAAGATCGAGGCCACCTCACGGAGCGACGCGCAGATGCACTGGTGGTCGTGGGCCGACCGAAGGAGGCGGTGCCCCTCTTCGAGCGCTTGGTGGGCGAGGTCCACCAAGCGGACCGGAGGGTCGGGATCTGGCGCAAGCTGGGAAACGCCCGCATGCGCGCCGACGATGTGATCGGGGGTATCCGCAGCCTCGAGCGCGCCCTCCGCGCCGCGGGTGTCCGGCCCGCTCGCACCCGCCTCGGGCGCCTGTTCGGGATCCTGCGCGACGACCTCGTCGCCACGCTCCGCGAGCGGCTGCGCGGCCCGCGGCGGCCCTCTGCGCGTCTGCAGCAATGCGCCCTGGCCCACGCTCAGCTCGCGTTCGCCGCTCGCTGGCTCGACAACGAGCGCACCGCCGAGCACGCCGCGGCCTACCGACGCGTCGCCGTGCGGCTCGGCGAGCCGGCACTCCTGCTGGACGCCCGCATCGCCTTCTCGATGGTGCTCTCCTTCTCCGGCCAACTCGTCCGGGGCGCGCGGATGCAGACGCAGGCCCTGGCGGCCGCGGAGGCAGAGCTCGAATTGCCCGTGGCCCTCATCGACGGCGTGGGCGGCGTGGCCGGCATGATCGAGTTGGCCCAGGACAAGCCCGAGGCGGCCGTCCGGCGCCTCACGGCGGCCATCGCGCGCGCCCAGAGGGAAGGCGACCTCTTCGCGACGGGTATGGCCACCGCGGCGCGCGGGTGGGCTCAGCTCTACGTCGGGCGGTGGAGCGAAGGTTGGGCGGACTTCGCCGACGGGGCCCGCATGGCCCGGTCCCTGGATCTCTCGTGGATGGCCGCCGACGCCCTCGCCGGCCAGGCCTACGTCCACGCGTACCGGGGGGAGTACGACGAGGCCGTCGCGGCCACCTCAGAGCTCGACGCGATGGCCCGCGCGCTGCATCTCGAAGCCTACGAGGGGGTGGCCGCCGAGGTGCGCGGCTGGGCCTGCTTCTTCGACCGCCGCTACGAGGAAGCGGTCCGCGATCTGAGCCACGCCCAGGCCTTCTTCGCCGAGCGCAACCTCCAACGCATGTGGGGCTACCCGGTCAACCTGGGGCTGGCCGAGGCGTGGCTCCGTGCCCGGGACCACGGCCACGTCACCGAGGAGGCGCTGCTACGCGCCCTCGACCGCCTGGCGCGGTTCTTCCGCTACCGGCTGTTCCGGGTACACATGCAGCGGGGCTTCGGCACCTTCGTGGGGGGGGGTGGCGGCGGCCCGCCGAGGCCAGGGCCGCCGCGCCGAGCGGCTGTTTGCGCGGAGCCGCCGCCAGCGCGGGGACGGCGCCACCTTCTGGGACGCCTACCTGCTGGCTCGCTCGGCGATCGAGCTTCACCAGCTCGGGCAGCCCAGGGCGGAGACGCTGCCGCACGCCGAGCGGGCGCTGGCGATCCTGGAGGGGATGGACGTCCCCGGGCTCGCGCCCCTGGTGCGGGACGTGTGCGAACGGATCCGCGGCTGACTCAGCGGCACACTCCGATGTAGCGGGGAACGCCGTCGCTCCACCCCCACGCGTTGTGGGGCGTCGCCTGGCAGGTCCCGCCGCTGCGAGCGCAGTCGTCGGTCGACGAACCGATGCGGCAGACCGCGTGGCACGTCGTGTGGGCGTCCCCCCCGGCGTCGAAGTCCACGCAGATCGAGTTGTCCGCCGCGCAAGACTGGCCGTATTGCCGACAGGCGTGAGACCCCAGCGGCTGCGGCTGTGGGTTGTCCAGGCAGACGCCGAGCGCAGGCACCCCCTGCAGCGGTCCGGCGGGGAAGCAGACCTCGTCGGGGGCGCCGCAGCTCCCGGAGACGAAGGGTTCGCAGATCGGGTGACACCGGGCGCCCGATCCATCCGAGTCGAAGCACTGCGCCGAGTCCGCGCAGGCGACCGGGCCGTCCGGGTCGCACGCGGCCCAGGCGGGGAGCTCGCCGAGCTCCGGCGTACAGAGCCCAACCACCGGGGCGTCGACGTCGTGGCGTTGTGACGGGTAGACGAAGGGCACGCAGTTGTACCCGGGGACATCACAGGCGTAGGCGCCCGCCGCGCGGGGGTACGGTTCGCAGCCATCGACGCAGGCCCCCCGGCCACTGTTGAGCGGCATGCAGACCTGGTCGGGGGCGCAGCCCTCTCCGGCTCGCGTCGGGTTGCAGTCCTTCGCGCAGACCGACCGGTCCTCCCCCGTGAGCCCGATGCAGCGCTCGTCCTCCGCACACAGCGTGCCTTCCCCGTCACAGCCGGCGAAGTCGTCGCTCGCTGGAAGGCCCGAGCAAGCCGCATAGGCGGGGTTGCAGCGCGCCCGCACGCACTGGGCACAGCGGGCGGTGACGACCCCATCCTCGGGGCATGCCTCCGCGCACGCATCTTCGTCGGTGTAGGCGCACTCGATCCAGCCGTCCTGGCACTCGCCGCACTCGGGCGAGAGGCCGGCCTCGACGTAGCAGTCGACCAGGCAACGGTAGGTCTCACAGTGGCTGCAATCGGGCGCCTGGTCGAGGAGCGCGCGGTCGGCGGCGCTGGTGCACCAGGCGTCCGGTGCCTCGAGGTCCGCGGGGTCGGTGCCGTTGGCGAATTCCTCGCAATCGTCGAAGGCGTCGCCGTCCGTGTTGGGGTTGGCCGGGTTCGACGAGTAGGCGACCCCCTCGGACTCCCAGCCGTTGACCTCGAAGCCGTCTTCGCACCCGTCGCCGTCGGAGTCCCGGCGCTCGGGATCGGTCCCGAGCGCGTGCTCGAGACGCTCCCCCAGGGTGTCCCGGTCGGCGTCGATGAGGCGGATGAGGTGGAGGATGTCGCCAGCGCGCACGTCCAGACCACCGAAGTCGAGCTCGTGGACAAAGGGGTGGTACTGCTCGACGCGGCGGGTCACGCCGTCCTCGGAGACCCGGCTGCGGACGACGTACCACATGGAGTTCTCCTCGTCGCTCGTCCCATAGCCGCGGACGCTCATCAACATCGGCTTCGTCGGCTCGGCGCGCCCCTCCGGCTTGCGCCGCAGGTCCACGACCCCCTGCTCGTACGGGGTGCGCAGCACTCGGTCGAACACGTCGCCGACGTTGGTGACCGCCGACGGGCCGGTGCCCATCACCGAGACGAGATGGGACTCGGCGGGGCGGGCGAAGCCATAGTCGATGATGACCTCCATCGTGCGGGTCCCGACCGTCGTCGCGGCGAGGGGCCACTTGTCCCCGGGGTCCCCGGCCACCTCGAACGTAGCGGGGCGGATCATCAGGTTCCGGCTGTTCGCCAGCAGCGCCTGGACGGTGGGCAGATCGAGCTCGACGTCGAAGGAGAGCGGGGGCGAACTCTGCCCCGGCTCGACGCGCGTGCGAGGGAAGAGATCGGCACCGTTGCCGAAGGTGAGTTGCCCGATCGGGTGGGTCTGGTCGGGGCTGCCCGGGTCGATCTCGTAGGCGGCGAGCGTCAGGTTGTCGAGGTGGTAGGCGATGCTACCGGGGTTGCGGATCACCACCGTGACCGCCAGCACGCCACCCTCGTTGGAGACCTCGTGAGACGACTCGAACTCCCGCATCTCCGCCAGCGTCCGGCTGTTCTCCCGCGTCTGTTCCTGTGACCAGGAGGAGCTCGTCTCGGTCGCCGTCGAGTGGGAGAACTCGTAGCTCAGACTTCCCCCGAAGCTCGTCGGGCTGAAGCTGGCCTCGGCCCCCACGGTGTGGGTCATCTCGACCGTGGTCGACTTGGACCCCCCCCAAGTCTGGGAGCTCGAGCGGCTCGCGGTGTTGCTGTGCTCGGTCCCGATCCGACGCGACGTCCCCTCGCTGGTCGTGTAGTCCACGTAGATCGCCGGCGGACCGGCGAGGCGGATCTCGATCTCCGGTCGATCCGCCACCAGCGGGTTGAACCGGAAGTTGTTCACCTCGCGGTCGAAGGCGAGAGCCGTCACCTCCTGACCGTCGTCGAAGCCATCACCGTCGGTGTCGGCGAGGGTCGGCGAGGTGCCCCAGACGCTGACCTCCTCGCGGTCGCTCAGCCCGTCCCCGTCCTCGTCGGCCCCGGTGGCGCCGTCCCCTTCGTTGCACCCGCTCAGGCTCATCGCGATCGCCAGCAAGACGCTCGACATCGCGGCGCTCGTGCACGTCAGATGTTTCATGCTCATGGTCTCGTCTCCGTAGTTCCGAGGCGTATTCCCCGTCATCGAGGTCCACGCAATCCGGCAGAGAAACGCGCAATTGACGCGCCACTTTTCTCTGGCCCTCCCCAATTCGGTGGACGCCTGACGTGCGGGGGCGCACCCGGAGTCCATGATGGTGAAGAAGCGGAAGCGGAGAGTCTTCACCGACGATTTCAAGGCCGAAGTCGTGAGGCTGGTGCTCGACGGTGGACGCAGCGTGCCGGATGTGCGCCGGGAGCACGACCTGGGCGAATCGCCGGTCTATCTCTGGGTCAGGAGGCTCGGATTGACCGGGGCAATGGCCCACGAGGTGCGATGACGACGACCGAGATGACCGAGTTGGTGAGTCGCCGGTCGCCCCGACGTAGTCGCTCGTGCATCCAACCCGGATGCCTGGGCCGGCTGACTCCCCCTTGCCGTCGTTGTCGGGGGCCCTTCAGCGGGCGCGTCGTCGGCTGGGCCCTGCCGAGCCGTGCCCCCACGGCGACCGCAAGGGCAGCCCATCACCAGGTTCCGCATCCCCCGGGGTCGGTCAGCCCACCAGGCCGAGGAGCGACGTCTCGACGGTGTCGTGGTGGGCGGGGTAGGCGCCCTCGAGGCGCCGCTCGATCGCGCGCAGCGCGTCCCGCATCACGCCGGCGCTCGCGGGTCGCTGGGCCGGGCGCTTCGAGAGCATCCCCATCACCAGACCCGCGAGGCCGGGGTCGACCTGCGGCGCGTGGGCGTGGATCGGCAGCGGGGCCTCGCTGATGTGACGCATGAGGTCGGCGAGCGGAGAGCCGCCGCGAAAGGGCGGGGCGCCGGTGAGGCACTCGTAGGCCACCACGCCCAGGCTGTAGAGATCCGTGCGGCCGTCCACCGGTCGCCCCGTCGCTTGCTCGGGGGACATGTAGCGCGGGCACCCGACCACCGCGCCAGCGTCGGAGAGGGTGCCGCGCGCCTTCCAGGCGGCCAGACCGAAGTCGATGACCCGCACGAGGACCCAGCCCCCGGTGCCGTCGTCGCTGAGCAGCATCTCCACCTGGAGGTTGTCGGGCTTGAGGTCGCGGTGGGTGATCCCGAGGCGGTGCGCGACGCGCAGCACCTCACAGATCTGGGTGAGCATGCGCACGACCACCAACTGGGGGAGCGAGCCATCGCGCAGCACCGCGTCGAGGGTCGTCCCGCACAGGAGCTCCGTGACCAGATAGGGCGTGCCGTCGTCGGCGATCCCGAAGTCCACCAGCGGCAAGCTGTTGGGGTGGTCGATGGCGGCGATGACCTCGGCTTCGCGGCGAAAGCGCCGCGTGTTGTCGGCGCTGAGCCCGGTGAGCAGCTTGACGGCGACGTCCTCCCGCGGCCGGCCGCTACGCGACGCACGGTAGACGACCGCGTTGCCGCCCCTGCCGATTTGCTCGACCAGCCTGTACTGGCCGCCTCCGAGCACACTCCCGATCCAACGGTTTCGCCTCGCAGACATCCGCACCTCCCAGCAAGTAGACGCGAGAGGAATGAGCGCTTTGACGAAGAAAGTGTCACGGGTGCGTCGCGGCCCAGACGAGGCGGCCGAGGGGCGTGAGGTTTGACGGGGTCTGGCAGTCGTCGAGGCCGTCACCACCGCCCAGGGTATCCTCGTCCGTCGTGAGGTCGTTGGGGTCCTGGGCGTGCCATTGCCAGACGGCGTGGCCCACCCCCGCCGGACCCACGACGTCGAACATCTCCCGCGTGGCGGCCATCGTGTCGTCGTTGTTGACGCTGCCGTACTCGCCGATCCAGAGGGCCATCCCCCGCGCCTGGACGCGCCGGACGTAGTCGGCGAGGCGCCCAGGCGCCCGCCACTGGTCGTATACGTGGACGCTGAAGACGAGCGGCGCGAAGCCCGGCTCACCGAGCAGCTCGGGGCCCAGCGAGAGGATCGCGCTCTGGGCGTCGGGCACGGGGTCGCCGTCCCAGGAGCCCGCGTCCTGGCCCCAGGCCCAGCCTTCGACGATCACCGGCGCCGTGTTCCCGGTCCCCCGGATGGTGCGGATGAGGCGCCCGTGCAGACCCAGCCAGGCGTCGGCGTCCTGCTCGAGCTGCCCGGGCTCGTTTATCAGGTCGAACCACACCCACGGGTTCTCCCGGTAGCGCTCGGCGAACCGGGCGTACAGCGCCTCGAGCTCCGCCTCGCGACCGGTCCAGTAGTACCCGAGCCCCTGGCCCTCGCCCTCCGCGTCGTGGGCCAGGTCGAGGACCACCACCACGCCCGGCGTGAACGCCTCAACGAGCGCAGCGACGGCGGTGTCCAGGTCGTACCAGGGCCAGTCGATGAGGTGGTTGATCCGCACCGTGTTGAACCGCCAGCAGTCGACGATCAGGTCCCGTGAGTCGTCGCGGTCCGGGAAGAGGTTGACGCCCAGGGGCACGAAGGGGCGCCCCTCGGGATCGAGGATCGTCGTTCCGACCACCGTAAAGGCCGGGGGCTCGGTGGCCGCGTCCACGCCAAGATCGGGTTCGAGGTAGGGTCTCGCGTCGGGGACCTCCGCGTCCGTGGCATCCACCGGCGCCTCGAGATCGACGGCGCGCTCCTCCGACGCGGGCGCCGCGGTGCACCCGAGAGACAGCATGAGGAGCAGCCCGAGGACCATCTTCGTCACGAGACGGCCTCGCAGAGCGTGGCCAGATTCCAGCACAGATACACCGGCAGGCTGAGCAGATCGTAGCCCACGGGCTGACGGAGCGTGGTCGACACCTCCACCTTCATCAGGCTGGGGGGGTTGGGGTCGCAGCGCACGGCCAGCTCCAGACCCTTGTCGTGCATGAACTGATGCAGGGACTTCATCGAGCCCGCCGCACCGGCCTTGACCTCCACGGGCACCACCACGCCATTCGCCTCCAGCAAGTAGTCGATCTCGCCGGGACGTCCCCCCACGCGCTGCCAGTAGTAGACGGCGGGGCCATCCCCCACGGCCGGCTGAGCGAGCCGGAGCGCCTGCCCCGCCGGCGTCCCCCGCAGCGCGTGGAGCAAGCCGACGTCGAGGAGGAGGGCCTTGCGAAGGCGCTCTTTGACCTCGGCTGAGAGCGGCAATCCGTTGCCCGCCGAATGCCGCACGAGGTGGCAGACGCGCGCCGCCGCCAGCCGCTCGAGGGCGGCCTTCGCCTGGTGCTGCCGGACGCCCTCGCCGACCCGCGAGTAGACGAAGCGGCCCCCGACGGACGCCGCCACCGCCGAGAGCACGGCGTTGATCAGATCGCGGTCCATGCGCCCGCGGTACTTCGCGAAGTCGGCGCGATGAGCCGCGACAAGGTCGGCTTGGAGGCTCCGGCACTCGACGGGGCTCGCCCCTCCCACGTCGGCCCGCACCACGGCGGGCATCCCCCCTACCATGGTGTAGCGCCAGAACCAGGCGGTCGCGCGCTCGTGGGCGATGGCCGAAAGCGGCGTCCCCGGGCGCCACGCCCGAGCGAGAGCTCGTCGAGGATCCGCCGCGGATCGTTGGTGACGAAGCCCCTCGCGAAGCCGGGATCACGCTCGAAGTTGAGCTCGACGAGGTCCCGCCCGCTCCGGGCTGCGAGGTCGCGCACCAACCAGGTCTTGCCCACCTGGCGCGGGCCGCGAAGCACGAGGGGCCGCCGGCCCGCCGCCTCCAACCAACGGAGGAGCTCCGCGATGAGCGTCCGCTCCATGGACATAGCACCTCAAGACAACCCGTTGTCTTACTGTGCTGCCAACATAAACAACGCGTTATTTCCTAGAAACGGCCGCCTAGAACGAGGCCATCATGGGTCGGCGCCAGGGCGACGCCAGCCTCGCCGTCGGGGAGCAGCAGGAGGACGACGCCGGTGGCGAGCAGCGCGCCGCCCGCCACAAAGCCCACCACGCTCAGGGTCTGCGCCCCCTCGAAGTCGTCCTCCAGGGCGGCTCGCTCTTCCCCGCTCTTGCCGGCCGCGTCGTCGGCGATGCGGTTGGTCTCGGCGACATGGAAGGCCCCGACCCCGAGGCCCGCGATGCCCAACCCGAGGGCGGTCCAACCGGTGACGGCCATGGCGCTGGTGCCCCGTGGCTCCACGGGCTCGGCGATCTCGACGGGCGGCGGCGCAGCCTTCGGGTTCGGTTCGAGCACCGCGTCGACCGACGCCGTAGCGCCCGCCTTCACTTGGAGCGACCGGTCGAGCGTGCGGTGTCCCTTGGCGACCAACCGCAGGGTGTGGGCGCCGGGCTTCAACCGCAGCGTGGTCGGCGTGACCGCGTCGAGCGGCTCCTTCGCGCCGTCGATGTAGATGCGCGCCCCCGCCGGTCGAGAGGTCATCGCGACCTCGGGGTAGCTCTCGCGGAGCCGCTCCTCGAGCACCGGGAGCAGGCTCTCGACCTCGGCCCGATCCTTCGCGTCTGGAGCGAGCTGGAGGTAGCGCCGGTAGGCCTCGATGGCGTCCTCGATCTTGTCGGCCCGCTCGGCGCTGCGCGCCCAGTTGAACGCCAGCTTCGGCGAGGGGTGCATCGCGAGCGCCACCTTGAACTCCGCGGCCGCCTTCGCGAACTCGCCCTTCCGGTAGTGGCGCTTCCCGATCTCGTAGCGCTGCGACGCGCCCGACGGGGCGTCTGGCCCGAGGCCCTGGGCCGCGCACATGACCGGGAACAGCAGGAACAACAACATCAACGCCCGCATCACTTTGGCGCCTCCCTCACGATCCGAAACCCGAGTGTGGGCAAGACGCGCTGCGACGGCTGCGTGAAGCGGCTCGCCGAACGACACTCCGTGGGGCCGCTCGCCCAATGCCCACCCTTGACGATCCGCTGCCGCTGCCCCTCGTCGATCCAGCTCGAGGTCCACTCGCTCACGCCGCCGGCCATGTCGAGGACGCCGTAGGGGCTGATGTCGGCGGCGAAGCCCCCCACCGGACCCGGCCCGGGCGGCCCCTCGCGGCTGATGCCCATGTGGCAAAAGGTCGGCGCCCACGCGTCTCCCCACGGGAAGAGGCGTCCGTCGACCCCCCGGGCGGCCTTCTCCCACTCGCCCTCCGTCGGCAGCCGGTGACGCACGCCGGTCTCGCGCGTGAGCCACGCACAGTACGCCTCGGCGTCGTCGCAGGACACGCACACGACGGGCCACTCGGCGCGCCAGGGCCGGCCCTCGGCGTCACGGTCGGGCACCGTCTCCGGCGCGCCGTCGGCGGCCAGCGGCCACAGCGGTCGGTTGGGTCCACTCCGGGGCACGCGCGCCTGGGCGACGGAGGGGCCCTCGGTGCGAGCCACATCGAGCAGGAAGTCGAACCACGCCTCGCTGCTGACCGGCCGGCGGGAGATGAAGAAGTCGTCGATCTCGATCGTCGCCTGCGGCGCCGCGAGTTGGGCCAGCGGATCGCCCCCCAGCCGACACGCGCCGCCCGAGACGTGGACGAAGCCCTCGCCCACCACGGAGTCCGGGAAGAGCCGCAACCGCAGCCGCACCGACTCCTGGCGTCCCACGCGGACCGGCACCGCACGCTCGGACATCCCCGGGCCCCGCAGCTCGAGGACGTAGCTGCCCATCTGCAGCGGCGAGACCCGCACGGGGGTGCGCCCGAGGGGCCGCGCTTCACCGCGCGTGAGCACGCGATCGACCCGAACCCACGGGAAAAGCGTCGCCTCGAGCCCGGTGGGGGAGCCAGTGATCTCGAGGGCGCCATCCCCTTCGAGGCGCGCCGAAAAGGCGCCATCGTCGAAGGCCCGCACGAGGTGCTCGTATTGCGCCATCTGCACGCGATCCCCGGCGCGCTCGGCGGACTCGAAGGCCGCGTAGTACAGGCCCGCCAGGGCTCGCCGGGTCGGCCCGTGCCCGCCATCCACCGCGAGGGCGGCGTGGTGCGCCGCCAACGCCTCGGACAGCGCGCGCGCCGCGTCGATCCGGGCCTTCCGCTCCGCGTCCTCCTCCGCCCACAGCCTCCGTCGAGCCTCGAGGGGCGCCCAGGGGTCGATGCGCTGCATCCCCAACGCCACGCGGTTCTGGTGCGCGCGGTGGGCGTCGGAGCACTCCGCGAAGACCTGCGCCGCCTCCCGCCCCTTCGCCAGCAACGCGTCGCGCTCGGCGGCCTTGCGAGCGCGGTCCTGCTCCCCCGCCAGGAACTCGTCGATCTGGTCGGCGACCCACGCCGCGCTCCCGGGCCGGTCCGTCGGGCGCACCGCCAGACACCCCACGCACAGCGCCTCGATGGCGGGCGGGACGTCGCGGTCGGGGGCCCGCTCCGAGGGCGCTACGAGCTGCCCGGCGACGACCGCCTCGCGGATCCGGCGAGACGAGGGCCCGTCGTAGGGCGGCTCCAACGTCAGCAGCTCATAGAGGACGGCCCCCAGGCTGTAGACGTCGCTGTGCGGGCCGAGCTCGTCGATGCGCCCCGCCGCCTGCTCCGGCGGCATGTAGTGCGGCGTCCCCGTGACCTCGCCGGCCTGGGTCGAGAAGCGCCCGTCGACGGAGCGCGCCGCGAGGGTGACGCCGATCTCGGCCACCTCGCCGTCCGCCGGGGCGTCGAAGGGCTTGGCGAGACCCCAGTCCATCACCGTGATCTCGCCGAACTCACCCAACATGATGTTGTCCGGCTTGAGGTCGCGGTGCATCAGCCCCCGGCTGTGGGCGTAGGCGATGGTGCGACAGACCTGGGCGAAGAGCGTCAGGAGCCGCACGCGCCCGTACTGCCGAGTCGCCTCGGGCTCTCCGGCCCGCAGATCCTCCAACAGATCGCGCAGCGTCCGCCCCTCGAGCCGCTTCATCGCGAAGAACATCCGGCCGTCGTCGAGGCGACCCAGCTCGTAGACCGGCGGCACACCGGGGTGCTGGAGTTGCCCCGTGTAGCGGGCCTCGTCGACGAAGCGCAGGCGCATCGAGGCGTCGTCCTGGTCGAACAAGAGCTTCAGCGCCACGGAGCGATGGAGGCTGAGGTCCTGCGCCTCGAGGACCTGGCCCATCCCCCCGCGGCCCAGCTCGGCGCCGAGGGCGTAGCGACCGCCGGACTCCGGCAGCTCGATCTCCACCGACGAGCCGTCGTCGTCGATGCCGCCGGGGGGCTTGGTGTCCGACTCCAGGCCCTCCGTCACGATGGCCGCGTGGGGCGGCGAGGTGTACGGGAGGGTGTCCTCCGGCGGGATCCCGATCTGCATCACGGGCAGCGCCATCGGCACCGTCGAACGCTCCGTCGGCGCCGCCACGGGTCGCGACGCCTCGGACCCCAGCGCCAGCAGCTCAGCGGTCTCCCGCACCGGCCGGGGCTCCGGCGGCGGCGCCTTGAGGATGGGCATCGGAGGCGGCCCGGCCCCAGCTCGGGGCGGCGCGACGGGCGGCCCCCCCTGCGCGGGATCGAAGGCGTCGAAGACGTTGAGATCGGTCCCGCCGCCACCGCTGCCCAGGCTGATGTCGATGGAGTCGAGCTGGATGGCGTCGGGGACGGAGTCGTCGAACTCCGCGCTGGGGACGACGGTGTCGGCCATCGCGAGGCGCGGCAGATCCCCGAAGTGGTCGTCGCTCGATCCGGTCGGCGTGGGCGAGGTGGGGTGCACCAACCCTGCCTCCCGGGCGATCGAGTGCGCCGCCGCCTCGCCCACCTGGCCGGCGTCGAAGGCGGCGTGCAGGAGGGTGATGCCGCGGGTCCGGCTGAGCCGCCGAAGCTGCACGAGCTGGCCCAGGCGCACGCCCCCTCGAAGCTCGAGGAGATCGAAGAGGCGAACCTCCAGGTGCTTGTCGGCCGGCGGATCCACGATGCGAGTTCTACTATCCCGGCACGCCCGCCGCGAGTCGGATGCTGATGCTTCGGCGCGTGAGCTCCACTTTCCCGCTCACGCGCGCGCCGCCCGCGCGCCCGTCGCCCTACTCTTCCGTCACCCGGACCGCCCCGGCCACCCTCGACGCCGACGCGATCCGCGCGGCCACCACCGGACGGTCGATCCAGACGCGGGTGAACCGGGTCGTCGCGCCGTCGAGGACGATCCCCATGTCCGGCTCCGTCAGCACGACGTCGGTCAGCGTGGTGTTCGATCTCGGCCCCAGCCAGAGGAATGGGTCGAGGTGCCCGCCGCCCAACACGTGGGCGCGAGTGAGCGTGACCGTGGCGTCCTCCGCATACACCACCGCCGTGCGGACGTCGATCAAGGTGGCCCGGCCACGATCCACGACGGCGACGCGCTCTCGCAAGCCCGACTCGTCCGCCGTGAGCTCGCCGCCCCGGACCTCCACCCGCGACGCGACGGATGCCCGCGAGATGCGCGCCTGGGCGCCCGGCCAGATCGCCAAACCTCCACCGCTGAGCTCGACGCTGCGGGCGTCGAGCCGCGCCGGACCCCCGAGGGAGATCATCGGGAGGCCCGGCTCGGAGGCGACGACCACCCGCTCGAGGCGGGCCAACAGCGGCGTGCCATCGTCGCGGAGGGCCTCGAAGAGGGGGCCACCCTCGAGCCGGCTGTCGGTCACGAGCAACGCTCGGCCCGCGCTCAACAGGGGGTCCTCGGAGGAGGCCCCCTCGAAGCGGACACGCCGCAATTCGAGCCGGTCGGCCGTGGCCAGGCGGGTGGAGCCCACAAAGACGCTGTCCTCCACCGTGAGCGAGGCGACCGACGGCTCCAAGACAGCCCCATCGTCACCGATGCCGTGGATCCGCAGCAGGTGCAGCGGGTAGCCCACCGATGCTTCGTCCAAGGCGATCGCCTGCTCACCGCGCAACACCGCGTCCTCCAGGCGGGTCGGTCCGGTGGTGATGAGGCGGAGTGCGGGGCCATCGCGGCCCTCCGCTTGGAGCCGTTCGACGACGAGCTCGCCCCCGTCGAGGCGTCCCGCCAGGGTCAAGCCGGAGGCGGCGAAGACGTCGCGCACGAGGCCTGGGCCCCACGGCCCCCGACGTCCACCGGCGTGCGCCAACGCCAAGGTGACGGAGGCCGGCCCGCGGACCGCGACCCGATCGAGGCTGACGTCGTTACCACTGATGCTGAGCGTGCCCGCTTCGACGTCCTGCAACCGGACGAATGTCGAAGCTTCATTACTGGCGATCCCCCCAGCGACGACCTCGTCGACGACCACGCGGGTCAACGAGACCGGCCTCAGGTTGACGCCCCGCAGCACGCTGTCCTCGAGCGCCGATGACCCGCGACCCGAGAAGTTGGTCTGCGGGGCGTGGACATACCGCCCCGACACGGGGTGAGAGAGGCCCCTGGGCAGCGGCCAGTCCACGTGCTCCAGACGTTGCGCGTCCAGCAGGGCGGCGGGCGCCCGGACCGCGATCCGGGTGGCCTGAACCCCCTCCAGCGAGAAGGTCGACGAGGTGACGAAGACGTCGCGGCCACCGCCGTTTCCCTGCAACGTGCCGTGGACGGCGACGCGTTCGAGCCAGCCCCGGACCGGAAGGCGCAGGGCACCGGGGCCGATCGTGACGTCGCGGAGGTCGTAGTTGAGGGTGTAGTCCCGCCCCCGGGCCCGGGAAAGGACACCGCCGCGGACCAGGCTCCGGGTGAGCGTGAACCGCCTGTCGGTGTCGACGGGGCCCCGTCCCATGGAGACGAGGACCGGGTGCCCATCGCCGTCGATGAGGCATCCGTCGCAGCCGAAACGGGCGCCATCGGCGCGGTCGATGGTGACGCCCTCGCCTCCTGCAAAGCGCACCGCGGAGCCCTCGAATCCAGCGCCCTCGCCGATCCGCACGGTGCTCAGCCCCAGATGGTCGACCTCCACCGAGCCGGCGGCCTCGACTGTCAGCAAGCCCGCGATCGAGAGGTGGCTCAGTCCCACGTCAGCACCCACCGAGACCGCCCCGACGAGTTGGACGCCCTCCGCGCAGGCGCCGACGAGCGAGACCCCGTCGGAGACTCGACGCGAGACGGGATACTCGCCGGGGGCCACGACGATCGTCCCGCGGACGAAGCGCAGCGCCGTGAGGGCGTCATCGAGGTGTTGGAATGGGCGGTCGACGCTCCCATCTCCACCCGGCGCGGCGCCCGCCGAGACGTACTGCGAGAGGGGCGGGTGCTCGCCGCGGAGAAAGTCCGCCGGGCAGTCTCGGGACGCGACCTCGACGCACTCGCCGCCGACGACCCAGCCGTCGGGCCCGCAGTCGAGCGCCGGTGGCCGGCAGCCGATCCCGTCGGCGAGCCGGACCCAGCCCCCCGGGCAGGGCCAAGGCGCGCTGCATGCCCCGCCCGGAACAGCGAAGGTCCCAGGCTCGCAGTCCACCCGGAGCGGGGCTGGGCGGCAGCCGATCTCACCATCCTCGCGCGCCCAACCGTCGTGGCACCCCCACGGCTCCAAGCAGCTTCCATCGCCGAGCCACGGGCCATCGCCGCAATCCTCGGGCTCGGGGGCGCGGCAGCCTCCGAACTCGGCAGGGCGCCAGGCCCCGCAATCCGAGGGGATCTCGTCGGGTGGCGCGCAGGTGCCCAGCGCCTCGAGCGGAGCCCAACCCTCGGCACAAACCCACGCGGCGCCGTCGTCGGTGGGCAGCGGGTTTGGCTCGGTTGCCCCGAGGCCTGGAGGTGTCGGGCGCGCGTCGTCTGGCGAGGTCGCGTCCGGGGCCGGCCGGTCGTCCGCGGCGGCGTCGGGGGCGAGGAACACGTCCCCGGGTGGCGTCCAGATGTCCGGCCCCGCGTCGTCCCGGATCGCCCCATCGAGGTGGTCGTCGGCCGCGTCTGCGGCGCCGTCGGCTCGACTCGGACCGGAGTCGGCCATCGCCTCGAAGCCCGCGTCGTCGGCGCACGCGTATAGCAGGAGGGCGGCTGCGAGGGCTCTCATTCGCAGTCCCCCGGGCACACCGCGACCGCCCGGTCGCGCGGGCGCGTCACACGCAGATCGCCCTCCACCAGGGACGGACCCTCAAGGCGAACGCCCACCTCCGGGTCGTCAATCCACAGGTGCTCCAGGCGCGCCGTCGCCAGATCCAGCCAGAGGCCGACGCGGGCGGCGGCGACGACCACATGGGCCAGGGTGGCGTCGGCCAGCGGATCCAGGCGGATCCCCGCGCCATCGAGCCGCGTACGCTGCATCTCCAGCGTCGCGTCTTCGATCCTCACGAGCGGCGCGTCCGCGTCGTCGCTGGCCACGAGTCGCGCGTCGCTCACGCGCGCCCTCCCGCCGCCGGTCGCCGTGAGCCCAGCCAGCGCGGCCCCCCTGACGTCGATGACGCCCGCGCCCGTGACCTCGGCCCGGCCGAGCTGTGACCGAGCGGCGATGAAGCGCCCGAGGACTCGGGCGCCCCCGATCCACGCGTCCGTCGCCCTGAGCATGCCGCCGTCCTCGACGACAACCTCGCCCGCCAGTCGGGCGGTCTCCACGTCGATCTCCGCTCCGCTCGAGGCCACGAGCGCGACGCCCCCCGGGTGAACGATCTCGACTCGGTCGAGTCGCACCGAGTCGGGGGGCCAGCGCTGGGGGTCTTGGGCCTCGGGCGTGATGTCGAGCAGCGGGCCCCCCTCGAAGCGAGACGACTCGAGCTCGACCGTGAACGCGCTCACGGCGGGGAGAGCTCCGACCGCGTGCTCGAAGCGAACGCGGCGAAAGACCTGGTGATTGGCCCGGGCGAGCTGCTGGAAGCCGCGCACGGCGGCGCCATCGAGCGTGACCTCCTCGGACTCCTGGAAGGCCGCGTCAAAGCCGCCCTCTCCCACGCCGAAGAGGCCGTCGAAGCTCACCTCGGGCAGCGCTCCGAATCCCGACATCAGGACCCGTCCGCGCAGCGCGGTGTCGGTGAACTCGATGGGGCGATTCGTTCGAACCCGGATGGCCGCGGCGGTGGGCGCGTCGACCGACAGCCGAGTGATGCGAAGTCTCTCTCCGTGCTCCGCCCAACGCGAGGATCTGAGCGTGAGGCTGCTCCCCTCCACCCGGATGTCCTCGAGCCGGTTCTCCGGCCCACATGGCTCGAGTACGAATCCGGGAAACTGGGGCCGACCCGTCAATCGCGCGACGTCCATCGAGGTGAACGCGAGAGTCACGCCCGCCGCCTCGACGTCGCGGAGCACCAGCGAGGCGCCGCCGGCGTTCAGCCTGCCCGTCGCCTTGAAACGCTCGAGGCGAACCGCCCGGTCGCGCCCGCAGCCAGCAAAGCCCAAGCGGACCGTGCCGATGACCGTGTTCGCGAGGTCGATCGCATCGGGACTGTCCGTGGCGAGTCTCGCCCCGGGAGCCCGGATGTCGCGGCCCGTGCGGACTTCGAGAACACCCCCCCCTTCCCCCCAGTCGAGGTGCGCTGCATCGTCGACCCCGAGGCTCGGCTCGACCTCCCGGACCGTGACCCGTCGCGCCACGGTTCCCTCGAGGTCGAGGTCGCCGGTGGAGTAGAGGTCCTCGATCTCTGCGCCCGTGGCCATGAGGTGGCCGCCCTCGACGACGACCCGCCGCAGCGTCGGTCGCGAGCCCAGATCGACTCGAGCGTTCCGCACGACGACGTCCGCGAGGACGTACGTCGCCGCGTCGACTCCCCGAGCCACCCCGCGCGGCTCCGCGCCTCCCGTCAGCAGACTCTCGGTGACCTCCAGGCGGTCGGAGCGCTGGTCGTCACCATCAGGTCTCGCAAAGAGCAGACCTTCGCCCCCGCTGATTCGGCAGCGCGTACACTCGAAGTCGGCCCCAACTCCGAGCTCCACGGTCGACGCCTCCCCGCCATCGAGGACGAGGTCGCGGCCCGCGAACTGACCCTCGGGCCCCAACTCGATGGTGTCCAGCGCCACGCCGCGCGCCACCACGCCGCCGCTCAGGACACGCAGCGGCCCGCGGACACGGAGGTCAAGGAGGGAGACCGACGCCCCGCCGTCGACGACCAGCCCACCCTCGATCCGGGTCTGGAGCGGGCAAGCCCCGGTGACGGAGAGCCCGCGGACGATGCCCTCGGGGGCGCCGTAGTTGCCCGGCGCCAGGACGACCTGGGCACCCTCGGCGGCGGCCGCGAAGGCGTCCCCCAGATCGACGAAGGGCGCCTCGGCGCTCCCGTCCCCGCCGGGATCACCGTGGGCCGCGGCGAAGACGGTCCCGGCGGGCCATTCGCGCTGAAAGAGCTCGAGATCGCAGTCCGCGAAGGTGACCGAGACACAGGCGCCGCCGACCACCCAGCCGTCGCCCGGACATCGGAGCTCCGGCGGTTGGCAGCCGACGCCGTCGGGGACCCGCACCCAGGTCTCGGGGCAGGGCCACGGATCGCTGCAGGCGTTGCCGGGGACGGCGAACTGGCCCGGGGGGCAGTCGTCTCGTAGGGGCGGCGGCAGGCAGCCCGGGCCGTCCGGGGCGGGCGTCCAGCCCGCCGGGCAGACCCAAGCGGGCATGCAGGTGCCGTCGCCCATCAGCGGGGTGCGCGGGCCGCACGCCTCAGCCGGAGGGGGCTGACATCCGACGCCGCCTTCGACGGGCACCCAGGGCGCGCGGCAACGGGAGAGCGCCGGCGATTCCTCGGGGGGATCACAGGTCCCGAAGGCCGCGACCGGGCTCCAGTCGAGGGGGCAGATCCACTGCTCGCCGTCGTCCGGGAAGCGGGGCTCCGGCGCGGCGGCGTCGGGGGCGGTCGCGTCGGGCGCCGCGTCGGGGAGCACGAGGTCGGGGGCCGCATCAGGCTCCGCGTCGGCGACCCCTGCGTCCATCCGTGGCATCGGGATCAGGACGTTGAGGTCCGGTCGGTTCGGCTCCTCGATGAGGGCGTCGAGCTTGTCGCGGTCGGCATCCCGGTCGATGACCTCCCGCACCTGCCCGTCGTCGAGGGGCGACTCGCTGCACACGACGACCCCCTCGAGCTCGTATCGGTGCGGGAAGCCGTCGGGGCACTCGAACCCCGTCTCGTGGATGCCACGCGTTGGATCGAAGCCGGCGTCGGCATAGACGCACGCGGTCTCCGTGACGTACTGGCAGTCCGGTGGGGTCTCGGGGTTTGTGTCCTCGGCGCAGGCGAGGAGCAGCAGGGCGGGGAGGATGCGATTCATTCTGCCTCTCCTTGGACGTGGTCCGAGATGAAGTCGTGGGGGGCCCAGAGGATCGAGAAGTCCAACGGGACGGAGGGCGCGTCGGGATCTGCCTTGGCGGCGTCGTCGAGCTTCGAGAGCGTCTCCCAGACGATCCGCTCGTACATCTCCTGGAGCCTCTCCAGGTCGGCCTCGCGCACTCGCAGGCTCAGCGTGCGGGCGAAGGCCCGCTTCTCGCCTTGGAAGAAGCGGGCAAAGACCGTGTCGCTCACGTTGCGCAGCAGGTTCTCCAGGCCGTCGATGCGGGCGAGCCACTCGTCGCGCACGA
This sequence comes from uncultured Nannocystaceae bacterium, assembly GCA_964402225.1. Lineage (GTDB taxonomy): Bacteria > Myxococcota_A > Bradymonadia > UBA7976 > UBA1532 > CAYOBQ01. The sequence goes on from CAYOBQ010000009.1 coordinate 23,623, forward strand.
GCCGGTAGCGGTCCTTCGCCGGGACGTACGTCGGGGTGCGCCCCGGGCGCAGCGCGAGTCGTCCGTTTCGCACCAGCTCGTCCAAGGTGGCCTGGAGCTCTGCGGGCGGCACATCGGCCATGGTCTGCGTGATGCGAGCCGCGCTCATCGGCTCGGCCCAGAGCGCGTACTCGATGCGCCGCGGGAGCCCGTGGCCGCGCTCGGCGTCGCGGAAGTTGTGTCGGAGCTGCTGGGAGAGCCGCTTCGCGGTACGGAGGCCCACATCGAGGAGGTCCGCGGTGTCGGAGAGAGTCAGGCCTTCGCGGCGCAGGGCCCGGAAGTAGCCGAGCTCGAGGAGCTTCGCCGTCGACTTGAGCGGCAGACGGTAGGCCCGCGCCACCCGGACCGCGCAGAGGAGGAGCGCGTGGACCACCCGGCGCACCCGCTCATCCTCGTCCATGTCATCCGCGTCCACGAAGACAATTAGGGCCAGCCGTGGCCTAAGTTGTCAATATTAGTTTTCGTGCGCGCCCGCTCGCCGGCAGGGCAGCACGGTCCGACGGAGGCGACTCGCCGGGCGCCCAGGCCGGGTGAGGAGGGCCCTGGCGAGGCCACAGTCCAGGCGGGTGTCGTGGCCGAAGAGGTCGAGACGCTCGCCGGGATCGGCCACCAGAGCGGTCAAGGTCGGCGCCAAATCGATGTTGCCCGCCGGGCCCTCGAGCCGGCGGCCGGGCATCCCGGGCACCTTCAGCGAGAGGGGGACTCGGACCTCGGCTTCGAAGATCGTGGGGCCGTGGGTCTCGATGCGATGCGCGCCGAGGGCCTCTCCGTGGTCGGAGGTGAGGGCGATGATCGTGGGCCGGCGCGCCGCGAGCGCTTCGAAGAGGGACCGCAGCCGGGTGTCGAGCCAGGCCGCCGAGCGGCGATAGCGCCGCGGCCACGAGCCATCCCGCCAGCTCAGTTGGCGCCCCGCGAAGCCGGGCTTGTGGGTGGCGTAGAGGTGCAACAGCACGAAGGTGGGCGCTGGGTTCGAGAGCGCGGAGAGGGCGCGCTCGATCTGCGCCTCGGTGCCGAAGGAGACGTGCTGGAAGCCCTCGGAGAGCAGCGCGGCGAGCTCGGGGTCGGCGCTCAAGACGCTGTTGAGCACGGCGACCGTCCGATAGCCATGGGCGGAGAAGAGGGCGGGCAGCGTGGGTCCCGGCCAAGGCTGCCAGCGACCGGCCTCGACCCCCCGCAGCAGCGCGAGCAGCGAGAGGTGGGTGGAGCTCGCCTGGGCGTAGCTTCGCTCGAAGCGCAGCGTGCCCGAGCGCCACGCGGCGGTGTGCGGCATCTCCGCGTGGAGGTCGTCGCGGAGCGCGTCAACCACCACCACAACGACGTCCCTCTTCGGCGCCGGCCGGGGCTGGGCTCGCTGGCGGGCACGGGTGTCTTCGGGCTCGGCGGGCTCCGTCAGGGGCGCGGGACCGAGCCAACCCCGGTAGATGTTGCGCGCGGTCTGGGAGGCGAGCACGGCGGCGGCCCGGCCCGGGTGGTCCTGGCTCGCGAGGTGACCTGCGGCGAGGAGCAGGAGCAGGGCGGGCAGGATGATCGAGCGTGGGTGCCGCGGCCGCAGAGCGACGAGGGCCAGGACCGTCGCGAGGGTCAGACACGCCAGATGAAACGAGAGCTGGAGTCCCGGGCGAAGCACGGCATCGGCGACGGTCAGAAGCAGGCCACCCACGAGCGCCGAAGCGACCCGGCTCCGCCCCGCTCGCTGGCGCAGGAAGAGCTGGCCAATGAGCGCCAGGCCGGCCATTCCGCAAAGCACCACGCCCAGGGTCACCCACTGGCCTGCCCCCAGGCGGCTGACGATCGCGCCGGCGCCCAGCTCCGCACCGACGCGCGACAGGGGGAAGGCGCCCCCGAGCGCGAGGAGCAGCCCGGCGCCCCGTCCGAAGGCCGAGGCCAGGGCCAGGCCCAGGGCGAGGAGCCCGGCGAGGACGGCGTGCAAGGCCCAGACCGTGAGTCCGACGGTGAGCGAGCCGGGGGCGCCCGGATCGAGGAGCGCGGTCAACCCACGCTCCGCGGCGGCCAACAAGAGCGAGGCCCACAGCGCGGCCCACAGCCAGGGGCCCATCCCGCCGACGCGAGCGGCCCTCTTGGCGGGTCCATCCGGCACGGTCTGAGCTCTACTATCCCGGCACGTCCGCCGCGAGTCGGATGCCGATCGTGCGGTGTGTGAGGTCTACTTTGCCGGTCGCGCGCGCGCCGATCCGGCATTCGGCGGGGTAGGCGCGCCAGGAGCCGCCGCGTACGATCTGGCGTAGCGGCTCGTCGGCCGGCGTCGCCGTCCACTCCCGCACGCCGCCGGCCACCTCGCGCATCCCGAAGGGGCTCTCGTCGGCGACGAAGGTGTTGATCGGCGCCGGTCCCGAGACCCCTCGGCGGCGGGTGTCGGCGAGCCCCTGCACGAAGCGGCGACCCCAGGGGTAGGCGCGCCCATCCACGGCGCCCGCGGCGTAGGCCCACTCCTCCTCCGCGGGGAGACGAATCGGCAGGCCGAGGCGCCGGCCCAGCCATTCGGCGTAGGCGTCGGCGTCGGCGAGGCTGACGTAGCGCACCGGGGATCCGCGCGCCTGGTCGGCGGGCTCACGCCATTGCAGGTGGTGGTCGACCACGCGGACGAGCGGCTCGTCCCGGAGCCGGGGGAAGTGCCGCTCGGCGTCGCCACCGACGGCGAGGCGGTCATCGAGGAACTCGAAGTACTCCTCCCAGGTGACGGGGTTCCGGCTGATGCAGAACGATCCCACGTCGATGTCCCGCGGCGGCGCGGCCCCGGGTGCGGCGTCGTCGGCCCCTACCACGAAGCGGCCCCCCGCCACGAAGACGAAGCCCGGCGGCACCTGGCGGCTCGGCGGTAACGCCACCTCGATGACCCGCGATTCGCCCGGCCGCAGCCTGAGCGGGAGCCGTGTGTTCAGGCCATCCGGGGAGGTGACGCGAAGCAGCAGGCGGGTCGCGCTGAGCGTGCGGCCCGATAGCGGCGTGGTGCCGACCCGAACCTCGGCGCCGCGCTGCCAGACCGGCCCCACGTCGTCCACGGTCCCCAGGGAGACCCCGGCCCCCGCGGGGTCGGAGGTGACCGTGAGCGTGGCGCGCCCCGCCAGCTCGTTGGCGAGGTCCCCCACATCCAGGGTCTCGGCGCGCGCCCGGTGGAAGTACGCGGAGACGACGTCCCCCACCTCCTCGGCGGCGATCCAGGCGTCGCGGTGCAAACGCGCCAGGCTCTCCCGGGCGGCGCCGGCGGTCTCTGGATCGGCGGCGGCGTACTGGAGCGACTCGACGCCTTGGCCCAGGTGGAAGGCGGCCTGCTCCAGCGTCTCGCGGGCCCGACGCTGCAAGCGCCACACGTCGTGGCGGGCGGCGGGCGGAGCGTCCCAGGGCAGCGCCGCGTCGCGTCGCGTCGCCTCGGCCGCTAGATCGCCGGCGCAGGCGAGCTGACGCGCGAAGGCCGCGGACTCGGCGCGCCCCTCCGTCAGGAGCTGAGCGGATCCACCCGCGGCTTCGGTCCGCGTCGCCGAGGTCTCGGCCTCCACCGAGCCCGGATCGCTCATCCGCTCGACGGGCTCCCCCGACGTTCGGCGAGTGTCGAAGTGGGCCTCGATATTCGCCGCGAAGTCGAGGGCGCTGTCGAAGCGATCGGTGGGCTCCCGCGCCATCGCTTGAAGGCACAGCGCCTCGAGGGGCGCCGGGATCTCACGGTGCGGCGCGCGCACCCGCGGTGGCTCGGGCGGCCCCTTGCGCAGCGCCCGCAGGACGTCTATCGAGCGGCTCGCCTCGTAGGGTCGGGTGCCGGTGAGGATCTCGTAGAGGATCGCGCCCAGCGCATAGATGTCGGCGTGGTGGTCGATCGCGCCGAGGCGGCCCGAGGCCTGCTCGGGGGCCATGTAGGCGGGGGTGCCGACGACGTCGCCCACGCGGGTGACCTCTCGGGAGGTCGGCTTCTGCGGCTCCTCCGCGGTGCGCGACTTGGCGAGGCCCCAATCCGTCAGCACGACCTGTCCGAAGTCGCCGACGAAGACGTGGGCGGGCTTGATGTCGCGGTGGATGATGCCCTGGTCGTGGGCGAAGGCGACGCCATGGCAGACCTGACCGAACCAACCGAGGACGCGGGCGACGCCGTGGCGACCGGAGCGGATGATGGTGCGCAGCGAGCGCCCGGCGAGCAGCCCCATCACGAGGCAGGGCACGCCTTGCTGCTCGTGGACGTCGATGCCGCCGACGTCGAAGACGGGCACGATGTTGGGGTGGCCCAGCCGGGCACAGAGGAACGACTCCCGCAGGAAGCGCGGACGATGCCTCCGGTGGTTGACGAGCTCCGGCCGCAGCACCTTCACCGCTACCTGGCGATCGAGGACGAGGTCGTCGGCGCGGTAGATGACGCCGATCGAGCCACGGCCGATCTCGTCGCCCAAGCGGTAGCGGGAGGAGAGGTCTCGGAGGTTCACGCGTCGACGATCTCGTGGTCGAAGGTGATCTCGGCGCTCGCCTGCAACATGCGCGAGACGGAGCAGTAGGTCTCCGCCGAGAGCTCCACGGCGCGCTTCACGACGGCGGGCTTCAGCCCCCGACCGGTGACGGTGTAGCGCACGTGGATGCGGGTGAAGACCTTGGGGACGCTCTCCGCCCGCTCCGCCTCCACGTCGATCACGCAGTCCGTCACGTCCTGGCGCGCCTTGCGCAGGATGCTCATCACGTCCATCCCCGAGCAGCTCCCGAGGCCCGCCAGGACCAGCTCCATCGGGCGAAAGCCGAGGTCCTGGCCGCCGATGGACGGGGCCCCGTCGACGACCACTCCGTGGCCGCTGTCGGCGCTGGCCATCCAGGTGACCCCTTCGACGAGCTTCAATCGGGCTTTCACCGTGTCTAGACTCCGCGCCAATGGACGAGCACACGTCGATGGACGAGCAGATGATCTCTGACAGCGCTGGCGACGCAAAGCAACGGCGGACCCCACGTTTCCGAACGTTGCGGTTCTGGGCGGTGGCGGAGATCTGCCACGCGGGGACGCTGGCGGTGGCGATCGCCGCCCTGGTGCCGTGGAAGACGCCGTGGGTCAACGCGGCCTTCCTCCTCTACGCGGCGACCAAGGGCGTCGGAGCCATCGGGATGTGGCGCCAGCGACGCTGGGGCTGGCGAGTCGGCACGTGGTCGGCGCTGGTGGCGCTCGTGGCCTGCGCGGTGCTCACCACGGGACTCGTCGCGTCGTGGGCGTACCTCAAGGGGGTGTTCGGAGACTTCGGGCGGGGCACCTCCATCGCCGCCCTGCTCTTCGCGAGCGTCGCGTTGCAGATGCTGGGTCTCTTCCCCGCGCTGAAGCTGCGCGCGCTGCTGCGACCGGAGGTCCGCTTCGGCGACGGTCGGGGCTGGCGCCACGCCCTCCTGGGTCTCGGAGTCACCCCCTTCGTGATCGGCGTTGCGGTCTTTCTGAGTTGGCGCACCGCCCCGCTCGAGCCGGTGCCCCAGGCCGCGCGTCAAGCCTCGCTGGCCTACGCCCGCGCGGCGATTCGAGGCGAGGCCCTTCCGTCCCTCGACGCCGCCAAGGGCATCCCCGCGGGGGCCGGCGAGCTCTTCGTGACGCTCTGGCGTCGCGGTCGGATCGTCGCGAGGGTCAGCGGAGACGGACCGGATCTCGCCGCGGCCGTCGAGGAGGCGACGACGGCGCTCTTGGGCCATGAGAAGCTGCACGGCAAGAAGACGCGGCGGGGCCGGCTCAAATTCGACCGCGTCGTCGACACGAGCTCGGTGCCCTTCGGCTGGGGGCCGCTCGTCGCCCTCTCCGTCGACGGAGGCAAAGACGGCCTGCGGCGCATCGACGACAACGCGTCCCGGACTCGCCTGCCCGACGATCTGGTCCGCAGCCAGCGCTTCGGCCACGCGCCGCTGGTGCCCGGCATCCGCGAGCTGCGCTTCGGCCTCGACGCCAAGCGCGAGCTCAGGCGGCTGGGTATGGAGCACGCGCGCCTGGAGCGCGTCCGCACCGAGAGCTGGGTCGAGTTCCGGGGCGAGGCGCTCCCCGTCGAGCGAGGCAACACGCCCGCGAAGGCCGGCAAGGAGGCCTGGCGCCATGCGGCCCTGGCCGGCGGCGACTTCGTGCTCCGACAGATCAAGAAGGACGGGCGCTTCCACTACCAGTACTTCCCCTACAAGGACCGCCACACCAAGGGCGGCGCCTACAGCATGCCGCGCCACGCGGGGACGGTGTACGCCCTCGCCGAGCTCTACAGCCGCACCAAGGAGGCCCGCTACAAAGACGGCGTCGAGCGCGCCGCCGACTGGCTCGTGCGCAACCTGCCAAAGCGCTGCGGCGACCTCGAGGCCACCTGCGTCTACAAGCCCAAGGACAAGGTCGCCAACGTCGGCAGCTCCGCCCTGACGATGGCCGGGATGCTCTTCTACCAGCGCGCCACCGGCGACGACCGCTACGTGGAGAGCGTGCGCCGAATCGGTGAGTTCGTCCTCGCCATGCAGCGCCCAAACGGCGACTTCGACCACTTCTACAACCTGGAGACGAAGGCCCGGCTGCCCCGGCGAGCGATGTTCTACAGCGAAGAGGCGTCGCTGGCCCTCGTCGCCGCGGCCAAGATCCTCGGTGACGAGAAGTACGCCAAGGCCGCCGAGCGCGCCCTCGACTTCCTCACCGGCCCCAAGTACTCGGGCTACCTCGTCGCCCACTTCATCTACGGCGCCGACCACTGGACCTGCATCGCGGCGGAGGAGGCCTGGCCGGTCCTCAAGAAGCCCGCCTACCTGGACTTCTGCCGCGGCTACTCCGCCTTCATCCGCCGCATGCAGTACCAGCCCGGCGAGTACGCCGCCGCCGACTTCCTCGGCCACTACGGCTTCGGCGGCTTCATGGTCCCCCAGGCCCCCGCCGCCGCCGGCTTCAGCGAAGCCATCGTCTCCACCGTCGCCCTCAGCCGCCACCACGGCATAGAGGACCCAGCGCTCGTGCAACAGATGCGACTCGCCCTCGACGCCCTCGCCCGCGACCAGGTCCGCGACGACAACGCCTGGCTCATGCGCCGCCCCGACCACGCCCGCGGCGGCATCCGACGCTCACTGGTCGAGAGCGAGATCCGCATCGACTTCACCCAACACGCCGTCGGCGCCCTCATCCGGGGCGTCGACGAGGCGTAGCGGACGCTCCACCTCCAAGCGAGGTCCTCCGTGAGCAACCAACGACGACGCTCATGCGGCACCGCCGAGCCGATAAGGGCATCCCACTACTGCTCAGCGACAACAACATTTCCGCATCGGCGACAATTACGCTTCGGCGTCGGGTTGAGTTGATCCGAGGCGCGTGATTGTCCTCGGCCGTCCGGCTCTTGATGCTCGCTGAGCACGAGGGTCACGGCGCGGGCTCGCCCTTCGGGTGGTGTGCCTCGTGCTCCGCGGGGTCAACGGTGCCTCCCCCCATCTGCTTCATCATCCGCATCGGGCAAGCGCCGGTGCCCATCTTGGCCGCCATTCCGCGGGCGCGCTCGCGCAGGGCTCCGAGCTGCGCCGGGTCGGTCGGCGTGAGCAGCACCCTGGCCCCGCCGTCGGCGTCTTCGACCTTCATGCTGTGCGGCACCATCGGGCCCATGCCGCCTTTCGCGCCGTGCATCATGCCGCCGCCCTTCATCATCTTCCCCTCCCCGTGCATGCCCCCCATCCGGTGGACGCGGCGCCGGAGCTCCTCCACATCACCGGACGTGGTCCAAAACGCGATCGCGGCGCCGCCATCGACCTCCCGCATCTCGACCTTCGTGCCCTCGACCGCGAGCGGGCACATGCCCTTCATCCCGGCGCCCGGGGCTGCGGGCATTGTCGTAGGCTGCGTAGCGGTCGCGCCCTCGCTCACCGGCTGCGCGTCGGGTCCCGAGCCGCAGGCGAGGAGCGCGGCTGTGCTCAGGGCAAGCGCAGCCAAGCGCCAGCCGTAATTCACGTGGATCATGACATCCTCCTTGTGTGTCTCCATCCCTGAAGCAACGTCCGTACCACCACGATCTGGGCGACCCCAATGCCTATGTCACGACCGGGTGCCGATCGTCTTCCGTAGTTACGATGACGTGACAGGCAAGCGAGCCCACGGAGCCCGGGTGTGAGACACCTACACGGTCTCGACGGCTCGGGGCGGCATCTCGGCGAGGCGTTCGATGCGCTGGCGCGTCAAGCGCGGCTGGTCGTGCCGGACCTCCTCGGCTTCGGCGTCTCGTGGAAACGCGGCACGCGTTGCACCCTCGGCGAGTACCTGGACGCCCGCGACGCAGTCACCAGCGAACTGCTGCTCGACCGCGCCCCGTCCCTCCTCGTCGGGCACTCCACCGGCTCCGTGCTGGCCCTCGGCCTCGCCCGCCGCCACCCGGCTCACCCGCTCCGCGTGGCGTGCTTCGGTCCGGCGGTCTACGCAGACCACCGGCGAGCGGCGCTGCGCGTGCACGCGCCGAACCGACGACGCGGGCGTGGGCGTCGGACTCGAACCGGGCCGAGGCGACCCGCCGCTGGATGTGCCACAACCGTCGACACATCCGGTCGCTCGCCCCCATCCTGCGTCCCGACCTGCCGGTGCCGATCGCACGCGACGGCGTGCTGCGCACCTGGGCCTCGTGCTCCGGTACGGTGCGCAGCGTCGCGCTCGAGATCTGCTCCGCGGCCAAGCTGCCGCTCCCGATACGTACCCACTGCGTCCTCGGCACGTGCGGCAGCGTGCCGGGCGGCGACGACCTTCGGGAGCGAGCGCGCATGCACGACCGTGTCTCCATCGAGGTCTGGCCTGGTGCTCGCGGGCCGCCGCTGAGGCAGGCACCACGCTGCGTGTCGGTCATCGAGCGAGCGCTCGAGACCACCGACGGTCGCAGCCGCCAGCGGTGCTGAAGGCGCCGGAGCGGGAGGGGCTGCGTGCTCCCATCCAGCGCCCGTTCGCAATGCGTCGAGTAACGCCGCCGGTCACATGTGGTGCATTGCGTTCCCCGCGTTCGGCCACCAGCGTCGACCGGTCGTTCACCTGCCTGGGCCACCCGAAAGGCGCGGCTCGCCACCAGAGCAACTGGCTGAGCAGGTGCGCGGCCGACTCCGGCAGAAGAGCGGCGTTACCCCCAACCGCGTTATCCCCAACCGCTCGGGTCACATCTGAGTTGGACGGAGAACACGGCCCCGGCCGGCCCGGTCTGAACCAATGTAAGATGGCCCCGGATCGAGCTCACGATGCGGCGGCCCACGAAGAGCCCGAGCCCCGTGCCCCGCCCGGCAGCCTTCGTCGTGAAGAACGGCTCGAAGAGGCGGTCCTCTGCCTCTTCGAGGATCCCGGCCCCCGTGTCCGACGCACGAAGCTCGACGCCATCGTCCAATGCCAGGGTCTCGTAGCGCAGACGCCCGCCCTCCGGCATGGCGTCGAGCGCGTTGACGCCCAGGTTGAGCAAGACCTGCACGAGGTCATCCTCCCGCGCTCGCACGCCGGGGAAGTGGTCGGCCAGCTCGATCTCCACGGACACGCTGCGGGCGCGGGGGTCGTGGCTGAGCAGCCCCACGACATCCTCGACGACGCGGTTCACCGACACGAGCATCACCGCGTCACGGCGCCGACGCGCGAAGTCCACCAAGCGTCTCAGCATCCGACCGACGCGGTCGACCTCGCGCTCGACCACCGCGAAGATCTCCTCGGTCCGCTGCGGACTCTCCATCGCGGCGGCTGACCGCGAGCTGCGACTTGATCGACGCCAGCGGGTTCCCGATGTCGTGGGCGACGCCGGCCGCCAACAGCCCGAAGGCCGCCATCTTCTCGTTGTGCACCATCTGGACCTGCCGGCGCAGCTCGTCGGAGCGCCGCTGCGGATCGCCCAGGTCGAAGGCCTCGAGCACCGGACAGTCGGTCCGTGGCTCGTCTCGATGCTCGAGGGCGCGGTGGTAGAGTTCGCCCACGACCGGCGTCCCGAATCGGCGCCGCGCGACCGCGTTCGCCTTCACGACGCGCCGCCCGCGGCCGATGACCACGACCCAGCGGTCGACGGAGTCGAGCAGCAGCTCGCTGAGCTCCTGGTTGCGCCGTAGCGCCTCTGTCCGCCCGGCGATGCGCTGCTCGAGGTGTGCATGGGCCGCCTGAAGGGCGATGCTCATCTGGTTGAAAGCGCCGGCCAGATCGGCGACCTCCCGCGGCCCGTCCGTGCAGACCCGCTCGCCCAGCGCGCCGCTCGCGATCCGCGTCGCGGCCTCCGCCAACTCTCTGAGCTGGCGAGAGAAGGTGCGCGCCGTCGCCAGGATGGTGCCCATGAGGAGCACGGCGAGCCCGGCGCCGAGCAGCAAGACCTGCCACTTCATCCGCTCGAGCCCACGCAGTGCGACGTGTGCGGGGACGGCCGCCAGCACGCCCCAACCGAGGTCCAGAAGAGGGCTGAATGCGGCCAGGAGGTCCTCGCCGTCGAGCACGAAGAGGCTCGCCGCCGCGCAGACGGACTCACCCGCGTCCCCGAACCGCGAGCCGGGGGACAGCGCGACGTAGCGTCCGCCATCGCGCTTCGCGCCGAGGACCGCTCGCGCCGCCCGCTCGTCACCCTCCGCGAGCGCGTCGGCGAGCGCCCGCGTCCCCGCCAACAACGCGACCCGCTCGCGGCGGGCATAGACGAACGCCCGCGTGCGGGCAGCCTCGAGCGCCGACAGGACCTGCAGATCCCGCTGGGCAGCCTCGCTGAGGCAACGCCGCGTGCCGGCATAGCCCACGAGGTTCGAGACGAAGAGCGGGCCGAGCGAGAAGACCGGCAGGATCAACGCGAGCCGACGCGCGAGGCCCCCGCGGCTGTACGGTTCGCGCCAGGCATGGAAGCGAGTGGGTGGCGGCTCCTGCTCGGTCACGGCGTGACACGCCCCGACATCATCGAGGCGCGTAGATCTCGTGGAGACGTTTCACGGTGTCCTCGGTGTCGCTCTCAAGGACCAGCACCGCCCCCTTCTCCGTCGGCTCGACCCGCACCGACAGCGCGACGGAGTAGAGCGGGCACCCGGGCATGCCCCGGCGCCCCACTCGCGCGCCGAACGCATGATGGCACTCGACGTGATGCTCCAGGGTGTCGGCATCGGCTCCGGCGTAGACGACGCGAACCCCGCGCTCGGTGTGCTCGATGTGCTCGACCACGTGTGCGAGCAGCGGGCACGTGGCGCGAACCTCGTTGTCGACGCCCTCACAGGCGGCCTGCTCGCCCTCGCGCAACGTCTTGGCCGCCTCGCGGTGCGCCTCGGCGTGCACGTGGTACACCGCGGCGGCTATATCGTAGCCAACGAGCCCGTCGACGAGGTCGACCTCACGCAGGTCCGCCGAGGAAGCTCGGGCCTCTTGAGCGCGCGCGGCTCGCTCGTGCGCTTCGGCGCTCATCGCTTCGGGGTCGGTCGGCGAGGCGCCGCAGCCCGCGAGCACCGTCAACAGGCCGATCACATGTCCAGCTCTCATCGGTGGTCTCCCTCCTCGGAGTGTGGGATGTCCCTGCGTACGGAACGTCGAAACCAAGGAAAGCAATGATGATGCCAGTACCTCGACGGGTTACACCGGCGGCGCCACGTAACCCGCGCGGTCACGCTCTGCATGTCTCGAGGCTGCGGGGGTCCTCCTCTTCTCCGAAGTGGCCCGGGCCTTGCTCGACCATCGGGTCAACGCAGTACGAGGAGCGATCATGCACATCACGCGAATCCTGGTGCCCGTGGAGCTCGAGAGCGAGGACGCCCGCGCGACGGCCGCCGACCTGGTCGCCACCGCCGACGACCTGGCGGGTCGCTACGGCTCCGCGCTGCGAGTCGTCACGGTGATCCCGCCGGCCGGCCTCGCGGCCGGACACGCCCCGTGTCACGGAGGGGGGGCACAGCGCGAGCTCGCGGGCGCCCAGCGCCACGGGGCGGTCGTGCGCACGGCCTCGTCGTACCTCGACGCGCTCGTCCGAGACGTGGACGCGCCCGCGGAGTCGGCTGTCCTCCAGGGCCGCGACGTGGTCGACGCGCTGCTGTCCGACGCCGACGAGCACGCGGCGGACCTGCTCGTAATGGCTTCCCGCGGCCGGACGGGCCTCGAGCGGCTGGTGCTCGGGAGCGTGGCCGAGGGCGTGGCCCGCCGAGCCGCGCTCCCCGTACTGCTTCTGCGAGCGGAGACGGTGGTCGCGGGCTGAAGAGGTGTCCATCGTGAGCGCAAGATGTAGTGCCTGTATCCAGGACGGGCCGACAGTTCGTGGTCGTGAGATAGCGTGCCAGGTCGAGATCGCGTGCCACATCGGTGCGCGCGTGGTGACGACTCATGGGCACCCGTCGAGAGCCGCTCACAGTCTCCGCTCAATCGGCGCATCGCCGCCGGGCTCATCGCGGAAGGCTCGCAGATCTGCGAGCCGGGTCTGGGCGGCACGCGCCCTGCATCCGAGAGATGCTCACCAACCTGGGAGCTACATCGATGACGAATCGACGCTTGGTACTGGGACTGACCCTGTTCGGGTTGGCGGGCTGTAGTCGCGAGCCGCCGGCGGCGCCCACGCCAACGAATGCGTCCACGACCGCCGCCCAGCCGCCAGAGCAGACCGCGACCGAGGCTCCGCCCTCGAGGTCAATGACCCAGCCGTCGCCGACGCGCCGCACGGCGCCTGGGGAGCAGGCGCGCTTCCGTGTCGAGGGCCACGTGGTGCACGTCAACAACGAGCTGTGCGCCGTGAGCCGCGGGCACATGGGCGCAGACACGCTCGGCCAATTCGTCTCGGAAGTCCGCTACGAGGGGGGCGACTCGCGCTTCGCGGGCAAGACCCTGCGCTTCAACCAATGCTGCGGCGGCTGCGTGGCGCGCTTCCCGAAGATGTGGGCCGAACGAGCCGACGAGATCATGGCCTTCCACGGCCTGGAAGAATGAGGAGTTGAGCATGTCTACCTCGCAACGCATTGTCGGGCTCGCACTCGTCCTGGGGGTCGCGGCGGCCCCGTCGTCTGCCGTCGCGCATGTGCCGGAGCCCGGGGCGAACGCCCACCACAGCCCCGGCTTGGCGGCGGCCCTCTCGCTGAACCCGTTCCCGCTCGACCTCGGCAATTTCTACGCCGAGAACGTCGGCTGGGGCGTCGTCTACACCACCGTCGAGGCAGGCCTCGCTGGCGGGATGATGTGGATGGGCGGCGCCCACGGCTGCCACGATGGCGACGATTGCGGCGATTGGAGCGACCGCGAGTTGGGCCTCGTCGTCGGGCTCGGCGCAGGCTACGTGCTGACCAAGGTCGTCGCCGCGCTGCACGCCGCGTCGGCGGTCCACGACATGGACCAGGGGGCGGCGCCGAGCGGCGCCTGGCTGGCGCCGGCCGAGGGTGGCGTCGCGTTCGGATGGCGGCTCGAGTTCTGACCCTGGCCCCCTACTCGCCGTGGTCGTCCCCACCGTCGTGGGGCGCGTCTTCGTTCGGACCGTCACCGTGCGGCTCGTGGGCTGGGCATCGATAGAGGATGCAGGCCCGCTCGACGACGTTCGATAGCTCACGCGCGTTGCCCGGCCAAGCGTACGCCAGCAGACGTTTCATGGCCTCGTTCGTCACGGCGGGTGGCCGCCGCCCCTGGGCATGCGCGTGGTGTCGGACGAAGTGGTCGACGAGCACCGGGATGTCCTCCCGCCGCTCGCGCAGCGGCGGGAGCGGGATCTCGAAGACGTTCAGCCGGTAGAAGAGGTCGCGCCGGAAGCGCCCAGCCTCCACGGCCCCCTCGAGGTCCTGGTTGGTGGCGACGACCAGGCGGAACGCGGCCTCGACCGGGCAGTCATCGCCAACGGCGAGCACCTCACGCAGCTCCACGGCCCGGAGCGGCTTTGGCGGCGCGACCGGCGCGCGTGTGGATCGCGCGCGCCACCAGCTCCTTGCCGGTCCCGCTCTCGCCGGTGCCCAGCACGTTCGATCGGGTCGGGGCCACCTTGTCGACGAGTTCGAAGACCGAACGCATCGGAGCGGCGTCACCGACGATGCCCTCGTACTCCGGTGCGGACTGAAGGCCCCGCCGCAGGCGCTGGTCTCGTCCTTCAGCGCTCGATACGCGGCGAGGTTCTGCGGCTTCTGGAGCAGCTCCTCACCGGGCATCCAGATGTCGGTGAGGACCACCGCGTAGTCCTCGGCGAGCACGCGCTCCAGCGCGGCGAGGCCGTCGGCGACGCAGTTTGTTCATCACGCACCTCCCAGCACCCTCATCAGGTGTGGGGCGCAACCAGCGCGCCATAGCGCCCCGGATCGCCCTGGAAGCGGTCGAGGCGGCGCGTGCTGCAGAACACGTGCTCGTGGTCCTGATGGGTGAGGACGTTCGTCGCGGTCCAGGGGTCTACGCGCATGCCGCAGACAGGATCGCGCACCCAGTCGTGACGCTCGGCCTTGCGGTCGCGCAGCGCCCCGTCCTCCAGCCAGAGGATGCGGTCGGCCACCTCCTCCACCCGCGGGTCGTGGGTGACGACCATCACCGCGCGCCCCTCGTCTCGGGCGATGTCGTGCAGCACCATCATCACCTCCTGGCCGCGCTCGGAGTCGAGGTTCCCAGTGGGCTCGTCGGCCAGGATGATCGGTGGCTCGTTGACGAGGGCGCGGGCGATGGCGACCCGCTGCTTCTCGCCGCCGGACAGCGATCGCGGCTTCGCGTTGAGACGGTGGCCCAGACCGAGGCGTTCCAGCAACGCGCGGGCGCGCTTCCGCGCGTCTCCCAGCCGAGCGACCGCGCGCGTACGGCGGACAGGTGGCGCTCGCTCAGCTCCGTGAGCACCGCGCCCTGCACCTCCACGGTCCCCGAGGCCGGGCGCAGCAGCCCGCCCAACATCGAGAGCAGCGTCGTCTTCCCGGAGCCGGATGGCCCCATCACCAGGACGACTTCGCCGCGCCGTATCTCGGCCGAGACACCCGCCACGGCGTGTACGGCGGTGTAGCCGCTCCCGTAGGTCTTCACCAGATCCACCGCGCGCAGCACCACGTCTTCGCTCATGAGAACACCGTCGCGGGGTCGACCCGCGTCACCCGCCGCGCCGGCACAATCGCGGCGGCGCAGGCTATCAAGAGGGTCACCAGGCCGAGCCGGAGGACGCTCGGCGCGGTGAAGTGGATCGCGACGTCGGGCACCGCCACCGCGAGCAGCGGCTCGAGGGCCAAGGCGCAGGCGACCGCCACCACGAAGCCGAGCAGCGCCAGGGTCGCCGACTGGGCGGCGACGGCCAACACCACCTGTCGATTGGACGCACCGAGCGCCTTGGCCACGCCCAGCGCCCGCCGCTGGCGGGCCACGAAGGCGTAGACCGTCCAGCCGACGATGAGCGCGCCGACCAGCGCGCCGACCAGCGTCATGATGACGATGAGCTCACCGCCCATCTGCATCGCCAGCGCGCGGTCGTTGGCGGCGAAGGCGATCGCGTCGTACGCCTCCACGTCCTCGACCACGGCGCGTATTCGCGCCGCGAGCGCCGACGGACCAACGCCCGGCGCCGCGTTCACCAGGAGGTAGCTGAGCGCGCCGCTGGTCCCGAGCAGCGCGTCGACGTCGTCGCGGTGGAGGAACACGATCGGGTTGGCCATCGAGAAGGTCTCGTCGCTGAGGCCCACCACCCGGAAGCGGTCCTTGGCGACCACTAGCTCGGCGCCCAGGCCGAGGCCGCTCTTGCGCGCCATCACGACCGGGGCCACCGCCTCGCCGCGCCGCGCGCGGGATCGTCCCTCCACCATCGCCCACGGGCCGCCGCGGGCGGCCTCCTCGTCCAAGCCGACGACGTATGCGAAGCGCCCGCGGCCCGCGCCCAGGCGGACGATGGTGCCGTAGTAGAGGATGGGCGTGACCTCGGCGACGCCCTCGACGGCCTCCACGTCCAGCTCCGCCGATGGCGAGAGCAGCGAGGTCGCCATGTGCATGTTGTGCACGCCGTCCTGCATCACCCACACGTCGGCGCCGCCGGCCTCCAGGTAGCGCACGATTTGGTCGGACTCGCCGACGAAGATGCCCTCCAGAAGCAGCACCAGCAGCAGCGCCACGGCGAGGCCCGCGACGCTCACTGCGAGGCTGACGGGTTGGGTCAGCAGGCTGCGCAGGGCCCAGCGGGTCATATCGCCGCAGCTCGAAACACGTCGTCCGGCGGCACTCGTACGACGCGAATCCAGGCCGGCAACACGCCGACCGCAGCGGCGGCGAGCGCGGCGCCGAACGCGCGGGCGACGACGCCCGGCTCCCAAGGCTGCACCGAGTAGAGCGGCGACCACGAGGTGACGAGCTCGGCCACGACTCCGGCCGCCATCAGCCCCACCGGAAGGCCGGCGATGACGAGCGCGGCGGCGTGGACGAGCATGCCGGCGGCGATCTGCCCGGGGGACGCCCCGATCGCCTTCGCGACGGCGTACTCGCGTAGCCGCGACTCGGTGGTGGCATACAGGGTGAGGGCCATCGTGAGGGTCGCAATCGTCCACGCGATCGCCAGCAACAGGCCCAGCGCCGGTCCGAGCAGGAGCTCGCCGAGCGCGGCGTCGTTTCGCCCCAACTCGGCGGGGGTCCACACGTCCACGTCGTCCACGACGGCCTCGATGGCGTGGCGCGCGGCCGACGCCGAGGTGCCACCATCCAGCTCCACGAGCAGCGCGCCGAGCAGCGGGACCGCGCCGCCGCTGACGCCGAGACCGCTCTTGAAGTACAGCTCGGTCAGCGGGTCGAAGGTGATGAAAGCGAACGGCGCGAAGGGCGACCCGCTGCGGCTCGACAGACCGACGACGTCGAACATCTCGTCCATCAGCTCGAGCGTCGCGCCGGGCTCGATGGCGAAGTAGCGGGCCATACGCCGGTCGAGGACGAGCTCGCCGCGCCCACGGATGGCGCGCCCCGACGCGATCCGCGGGGCGCCGGCCGAGTCGTAGACCACGACCTGAATCGGAAGACGCCGGCCCTCACGCTCGAGGATCAGCGGCAGCACAAGCAGGGGATGGGCGACCCGGACGCCGTCCACCGCCTCGACCTCGTCGCGCGAGAGCTGGCGCAGCGAAGAGCGCGAGGTCGATACGGTGTCGACGCCCTTCTGGAGCACCACGAGGTCGGCGGGGAGGCTGGGCGGGAACGCCTCGAGGTCGCGAATGATGCCGACCCAGAAGCCCTCGAAGACGAGGACCAATGCGAGCACGCTGCCGGCCGCCACCACGCTGAGCACGGTACGGGCGCGGTCGTGGAGGAGCGCATTCCAAGCCAGGTGCAGCATGACCGCCGCGGCTACTTCTTCTCGGCGGGCGTCGCCTCGTAGATCGACCGCACCCGCTTCACGGTGGCCTCATCGTCGCTCTCGAGGTCGAGAGTGGCGCCCTTCTCGTGCGCCTCCACCTTCGTGCGCAGCGCCCTTGCGTAGAGCGGGCACCCGGGCATGCCCTCGCGCCCCTCGCGCGCGCCGAAGGCGTGATGGCAGATCACGTGCTTGCGCAGCGCGTCGGGGTCCACGCCGTCGTAGAGGACCCGCACGCCCTTCGGCGTCTGACGGACGTCGAGCACCTCGTGCTCCATCAACGGGCAGGCCGCGCGCTTTCCATCCGAGATGCCCTCGCAGGCGGCGCGCTCGTTGTGGCGCAGCACCTTCGCAGCCCTCCGATGCGCCGCCGCGTGCGCGCGCTGGGTCGCGCCACCCGAGTAGCTCACGGCCGACCCGCCCGTGAGGGTCCCGCCCGAAAACCGCTCGTCCTCCTGGTCGGCCTGCGCTTCGCTCACCTCGGCGGCTCGCTCGTGGGCCTTCGCGCTCATCGCCTCCGGTCGCGTCGAGGAGGCGCCGCAGGCGAGCAGGAACACCGTCAGCCAGGGCAGGTATCGCATTTCTCATCTCCCTTCGTGTGCCCCCGAAGTCGAAGCAACGTCCGTGCCTGCGTCCGGCGCGCGCCGTGGCTGAGCGGACGACCCGCGAGGTGTGTCCTGGCCGGCCACACGTAGCTCGCGGCGTCACCCACCGGTGGAGCCGAGCGGCGCTCCGCAGAGGGTGGAGGGCTGGCACGGCCCATGCGTTGCAGTGACATGGGACGCGCGCGGGAGGTGCCATGGAACACGAACACACAACGTCTCGGCACCGGATGACCCCCATCGCGTGGTTGGGCCTCTGCCTCGGCCTCGCGGCGCTCGCGTTCTTCCTGTGGACCGAACACCGGGCCCACCTGCTCGGCTGGCTGCCCTACATCATCCTGCTCGCGTGTCCGCTGCTCCACGTGTTCATGCACGGGGGCCACGGGCACGGGAGCCACGACAACGGAGGTGAGAGATGAACCATGGCGACACCCCCGCGTACGGTCTGTGGGGCTTGGTCATCCTGAACTCGGCGGTGTTCATCTTCTTCGCGTTCAGCTTCTTCAAGCCACGCTCGAAGCGGGATTGGCGGACCTTCGGCTCCTTCTCGGCGTTCGTGGTCGCCCTGTTCGTCGAGATGTACGGCTTCCCGCTGACGATCTACTTCCTCTCGGGCTGGTTGCAGTCGATCGCTCCGGGCACCGACCTGCTCGCCCACGAGTCCGGTCACCTGTGGCACGCCCTCCTGGGCCTCGAGGGCAACCCACACACCAACCCGGTGCACATCCTGAGCAACGTAATCATCATCGCCAGCTTCCTCCTGCTCGCCTCGTCGTGGCGGGTGCTCTGGGCCGCACAGCGCGAGGCCACGGTCGCCACGACGGGGCCGTACGCGCACGTCCGCCACCCGCAGTACATCGGCTTCGTCGGCATCATGTTCGGCTTCCTGTTGATGTGGCCCACCCTGCTCACGCTGCTGATGTTCCCGGTGCTGGTGTCCATGTACGTGCGGCTCGCCAGGCGCGAGGAGCGCGAGGTCGAGGAGGAGTCGGGCGACGTCTGGCGCGCGTACGCCGCGCGTACGCCGCGCTGGCTGCCGCATCTGAGCGGCCCCGGGCGCGAGGTCGGCTCCGGGGGCGCGGGTTGACCGCGCGCACCCACTAGCGGGAGCAGCAGGATCCGCGCTGGGCCGGTCTTGTCACCTGCGGCCTTCCGATCCTGCTCCTCCTGCTCGCCTTCGCGGCCGGCATCGTGGTGCCGATGTGGATCTACGTAGCGGGGTGCTGTGGTGTCGGCTGATGCCGCTGTGGATGGAGGGCGCCCGCACCGACCCCGTGGCAGCGGAGTCCGAGGATGTCGCGACGGTCCAACTCGGTCACCGAACCGCCGAGTTCGTCGGCCCCACCCGCGCGCTGGCCATCCGCGGCTGGGAGGTCACGCCCTACGTGCTGGTCGCGAGCCAGCCGCTGGAAGAGGCGCTGTCCGTCACCTCGGCCCGGCGCCCCTGGGTCAACCTGCTGCTGGTCGCCGCCACATGGGCTATGGCATGAGCGTCGACTCCTCGATGCTGCTGACGCTGGCGTCGAAGCGGTCGGTCGGCCCACGTCTGGCCGAAGGGCACCTGCTGGTACTGGACCCGATCGCCTTCGCGGGTTGGCTGGGTTTGATGATCACCGCGCTCAACTTCTTCGTCGCCGCCCGCGCGAGCATCCCGCCGGTGGACGCGGTCACCCCGCTCGGCCCGGCGAGGCAGGCGCTCGGTTGGGCGGCGTTCGGGCTGCTGTTGACGATCGTCCTGCCGGTCCCGCACGCGGTCTCGAGCGCGCTGGGCCTCCAATGCCCGTACGTGTAGGAGATCACCATGTCCAGACTACAGCTCGGCTCGGCGCCGGGTACCTGCGGGCGATCGCACCACCAAACGCGGCTGGTCGCGCTCACCGGTGGAGCGGGGGCTGGGAAGACGGCCGTACTCGAACTGGCGCTGCGTACGTTCTGCCCGCACGTGGGTGTGCTGCGCGAGGCGGCGGGTGCGGAGTACTGGGCCGAGGTGGGGACCGCGCGGGGCGTGGAACTGGCCCGCTCCGTCGCCGACCAGGGCTACAACCGCGACAATGTGCTGCAAGTCGAGTCCGCCGATGAGGTGCAGATACTCGACGAGCGCATCCTCGCCGCCTGGGACGGACACCCACGGCGCGTGGCGGTGGCGAGGGAGGCCGACCTCGTCCTCGGGGCGACGCGCGCCCTGGAGCAGGCGCGGTCCGAGCTGCCGCCCTGCTGCCACGCTCACGCCCCGAACGTGAGCGGCACGTGACGGCCGCGCGACACGCCGTGGCTCTGACCGCGGTCGCGGCGCTGGTACACGTCTCTTGGGCCGGCGTCACCCGGAGCGGAACGAGCCTCGTCGTGTCGGCTCTCGCGGGCGTGGCCTTGACCTGGGCGCTGTACGCGATCGCGGCGGCGGCGTCGCGGCGCTGGCGCTGGCCCGAGGGCCCTTGGACACGGGCACAGGCCTTCGCGGTCTCCGGCGGCGCGATGCTGGCCGGCATGGTGTCGATGCTCCTCGGAGCGGGACTCGCCAGCGCCGGGCAGACCGTCCTCATCCCGGTCGCGCGGGGCTCTGGCGGAGCGTCGACGGCGCGCGCGTGCTCAAGCTCGGGGTCGGCACCGGGAAGAACCTGCGCTTCTACCCGCCGGGCGCGCGCTATGTCGCCCTCGACCTGTCTCCCGAGATGCTGGAGCGTGCGCGACGCCGATCTCGACGGCTCGGCCTCGAGCTCGACCTGGTCATCGGCGACGCCCAGGCGTTGCCGTTCCCCGACGAGAGCTTCGACGTCGTGGTCGCGGCGTTCCTGTTCTGCTCGGTCCCCAACGCCGCCGCCGGCATGCGCGAGGCTCGTCGCGTGCTCGCGCCTGGCGGACGCCTCCTGCTGCTCGAGCACGTGCTCTCGCGGCGGCGCCTCTTGCGCACGCTGATGCCGTGGCTGGACCCGCTCCCCTTCCATGTTTGGGGCGCGCACATCGACCGGGAGACCGACCTCGCGGTGCGTGAAGCCGGGTTCGAAACGGTGGCGTGCGAGGACCTCTCGCTCGACGTGGTCAAACGCATTCAGGCCGGGCGGTAGCTTGCCGCGTCAATCTCAGCCCGGCGCAGCAACCGGTGGAGGCTCTCGCGTTCCACGCCGGCTTGCTTCGCCGCCTGGGTGACGTTGCCCTCGTGTGCACGCATCAGCGCGTGCAGGTAGCGCCGGCTCGTCCGCCGCCGGCCCCACTCGAGGGCCCCACGGTAGGTCATCCGTTCCAGCCCCGGCGTGACGCGTTCCTCGCCGTCGAACGACAACGCCCCGCGCTGCACGGCTTCCGGCAGATCCTCCAGCGCGACCACCTCCCCATGAGCGAGGATCACGGCCCGGTCGACCACGTGCTCCAACTCGCGCACGTTGCCCGGCCACGCGTGGCGCGCCAACGCCTGCAACGTTTCGGGCGCGAACGCCCCCACTTCCCGCCCGAAGCGTTCGGAGGCGCGCTCGAGGAAGAAATGAGCGAGCAGGAGCAGGTCGTCGCCCCGGACCCTCAGGGGGGGTAACTCGATGGGATACACGTCGAGGCGGAAGTACAGGTCCTCGCGGAAGCGTCCTTCGTCCACGGCCCGGCGCAAGTCCTGGTGGGTAGCCGCAATGACACGCGCCCTCAGCGGACGCTCCCTCGACTCACCGACCCGCCGGAACAGGCGCTCCTGGAGCGCCCGGTTCAGCTTCACCTGCAGGTCGAGCGGCAGATCCCCGATCTCGTCGAGGAAGAGGGTTCCGTCCGCCGCCTCGTGCATCAACCCGTCCCGGGTGTGATCGGCGCCCGTGAATGCGCCGCGCATATGGCCGAACAGCTCGCTCTCGAGCAGATGATCCGGGATGGCCCCGCAGTTGACGGCCACGAACGGCCGGTCCCGGCGCTGGCCGGCGCGGTGAATGGCCCGCGCGGCCACCTCCTTGCCAGTCCCGCTCTCGCCGGTGAGCAGCACGGTCACGTCGAGGTCGCACACCCGCTCGATCAGGTATTGCACCTGCTGCATGGGAGCGCTCGCGCCGAGCAGGTCGCAGAGGCCGTCGCGTCGTCGAAGGGCCTCCTCGGCCGCCTCGGCGCGAGCCCGCAGCGCGCGGCGTTCCAGGGCGCGCGCCACCTTTAGGAGGAGGTCGTCGGGCTCAAAAGGCTTGGCAATATAGTCGTACGCGCCACCCTTTATCGCTTCGACCGCCGCCTCGACGCTGGCAAACGCGGTCATGAGGATGACCTCGGTCGCAGCGTTCGCCTCTCGGCTCGCGCGAAGCAACGTGAACCCATCGCCGTCCGGCAGACGCACGTCGGTCAGGAGGAGGTCGTAGGCGTGTGTCGCGAGCAGGCCGGCCGCCTCGGACGCGTCCGACGCGGCGTCGACCTCGTGCCCCTCGAGCAAGCGGACAACCATCGCTTGGAGCGCAGGCTTGTCTTCGACCACGAGGATGTGAGCCATCTTGTCTCCTCCCGGCACCTCGGTGAAGCACGATGCGTGCCGTCACCACCGCCAGCGACGGGCATTCGAGTCACGAGGGGTCCATGAATCAGCGACCAGGCACGGTGCCCGCCTGCCGACCGGTCCTGCGCGCCGCGTCGATGGTCTGATGGGCACCGCTACACCGGGGCTGGTCGGCCGACTCGTCGACGGTCACGGGAACCCCGGCAGCGGTCTGCCTCGGGGCGCACACGGCGCCGCGTGCTCGAGCAAGTCGATGAACGCCTGGTCGGTTTCCGAGCCGGGAAGGAAGAGGTCGCCCCCGGCGTGGGACACACCAGAGCGGGTCAGCGGCTTGAGCCGAAAGAGGCTGCGCCTCGGCCGGCCCCGGTCGACGAGCCCGCGCGATAGGATCTCCCCCACCGTCGTCCCCGCGTCGTCCGGGTCGAACCACTGCGGTCCGCCGGAGTGGAGCCACTCCGCCGGCACGGTGCTGTTGTGGCAGGGAATGCAGCGGTCGAGGTATGGGCGCACGCTGGAATCGAACGCCCCGGCCAGCCCGGACGGACACGTCGGCCGTTCGGTCGTTCCGTCCGCGGCCCCTGCGTCCCGAGGCGCGGGAGCGCCGTCCGCCGATCGAGGGCCCGCGTCGATAACCGGAGCCTCCTGCGGGGTCCCGCACGCGGCCAGGAGACTCACCAGGAGCGTGCTGCTACGAGCCATACGGGCGGTTTTCCCCGACCCCGGCCCGGCCCGCAAGTCAAACAGCCGCTAGTCACAGCAGGCGTGCAGAGTGCGGCAGCGGTCGGTCGTCACGCAGACGAGGTCGCGGTCGGCCGTGCCCCTGAGAAGGCGGGAGGCGAGCGGAGCCCGAGAAGCTGAACACAACGGCGAGAATGCCGCCGCGGACCTGCCTGGTCACTACGGCTTCGTTGGCTTCCGCGAAGCGACCGTCTCCATTGTCGCCCTCGAGAGGTGTCCACCAATCATCGCCACACGAGCACCGTCCAGGCACACCATCTCCCAACCACGACATGGCGGTACGGGTCGCGGCGGACCCCGATTGGACGTCACTATGTCGTTTGGCCGATGCTGTCGGGCGATGGGGAATGTTCGAGTCGCGCTTGTTGGAGTCTGCCTTTGGGCTCCCGCCGCGTGGGCCCACCACCCCGAGGAGCCCTTCGCGGCCCCGGGGACCGAGCCCTTCGAGCTGGTCCTCGACTTCGAGTCGCCGCAGCGCTGCTTCGGGTGCCACCGCGACGTCGATCCGCCGGAGCGGGTCGCGCCGGGCGACACCTGGGCGGGCTCCATGCACGCCAACGCCTTTCGCGATCCCATCTTCCAGGCGGCGCTCTCGATCGCCAACCAGGACCACCTCGACTCGGGGAGCTTCTGCCTGCGCTGCCACACGCCCGTCGGCTGGCTCAACGGACGCTCACTGCCCGGCAACGGCAGCGGACTCGAGCCCGCCCACCGCGAGGGCATCACCTGCGCCTTCTGCCACCGCCTCGATCCGGGCCGTGATCGCCTGGTGCCCGGGCCGCTGATCGGCCAGGGCTCCTACTACGTCCACGACGAGCTGCTCTACCGCGGGCCCTTCGCCGACGCGCCGAGCCTGCATCCCACCGTCCGGGACCCGTACATCGAGTCGGCGGAGCTCTGCGGGATCTGTCACAGCGTCTCCAACCCCGGCCAGCCCTATCTCGACCCCGACACCGGCGAGGAGCTGATGGAGCGCCTCCCGGAGCAACACACCTACGAGGAGTGGGCGCAGAGCGCCTTCGCGGCGGAGGGCATCACCTGCCAGCGCTGTCACATGTCGGCGGTGGTCGGCCGCGCCGCCGCCCCCGAGCGGGCGCCGCTGCGCCCCGCCATCGGCCGCCACGACTTCGCGGGGGCCAACGTCTTCGGTGCCCAACTCCTGCGCGTGGTCGGCCCCCCGGAGCGCGCCGAGGACTACGCCTGGGCCGAAGCGCGCGCGCGTGAAAGCCTGCGCGGCGCGGCGCGCATCTCGGTGGAGGGTTGGCCGCTCACCGTCGAGCCAGACGCCCCGCTGCCGCTGGTCGTGCGGGTGGAGAACCTGGCGGGCCACAAGCTCCCGACGGGCTATCCCGAGGGACGCCGGGTCTGGCTCGAGGTCGAGGCCTCCGTCGACGAAGGCCCGTACTTCACCTCGGGCCGCTACGACCACGAGACGGCGACGCTGCCCGACGACCCCTGGCTGCGGACCTACGAGACCCTCCAGGCGCGCAGCGACGGCGGGGCCCCCTTTCACCTCCTGCTCAACGACACCATCCGCTTCGACACCCGCATCCCGCCGCGCGGCTTCGAGCCCGACCTGAGCACCCGACCGGTGCGGACCGATCGGTACCAGGCCCCGGACGGCTCCTGGCGACATTGGGACGAGGCGCCCTACGTGGTCCCCGGCCCGCCGCCGGGGGCGGGCGTCGTCACCCTGCGCGTGCGGCTGCTCTACCAGAGCGTCTCTCGGGAGATGGTCGAGTGGCTGCGAGCCGAGAACCACAGCGACGACCGGGGCGAGCGCCTCCACGAGCTGTGGGAGCAGACCGGGCGTGCGGCGCCGGTAGAGATGGCCGCCCTGGTGTTGCGGGCGCGGCGGCCGGGCACGCCGGTCGGGCCCGACACCTGCAATGGCGTCGACGACGACCTCGACGGCGCCGCCGACGAGGGCTTTGGCGTCGAGGACTGCGGGGTCGGCGAGTGCCGCCGGACCGCCCCCGTCTGCGTCGGCGGCGCCTTGGTGGGCTGCGTCCCCGGCGAGCCGAGCCGCGAGTGGTGCAACGGCCTGGACGAAGACTGCGACGCAGAGATCGACGAGGCGCTGCGCCCGGTGGTGTGCGGGGTCGGCGAGTGCGCCCGCGAGGTCCCCGCCTGCGTCGAGGGCGAGCCCGTCGACTGCGTAGCCGGCGAGCCGGTCGCCGAGGTGTGCAACGGGGCCGACGACGACTGCGACAACGTCAACGACGAGGGCTTCGGCCGCGTCACGTGTGGTGTCGGGGCCTGCCGGCGCGAGGTCGCTCGATGCACGGCCGGTGAGCTCCGTGACTGCGCGGCGGGGGACCCCACACCCGAGGTCTGCAACGGGGTTGACGACGACTGCGATGGCGAGGTCGACGAGCAGATCGCGCCCATCGAGTGCGCGGTCGGCGGCTGCGAGTGGACCGTCTCGGGCTGCATCGACGGCGTCCCGAGTAGCTGCGAAGGGGGGTCGCCGGAGCACCCTGAGCGCTGTAACGCGCGGGACGACGACTGCGACGGTGCGATCGACGAGGAGCTCGGCGTCGCGAACTGCGGTGTAGGCGATTGTGCGCGCGAGCGACCGAAGTGCGAGGGCGGCGTCCTGGTCGAGTGCGTCCCCGGCGAGCCCGCTGACGAGATCTGCGGAGGCGGCGACGAGGACTGCGACCACGCGGTGGACGAAGACATCGACCCGGTCGGCTGCGGTCTGGGCCGCTGCGTCGCGGTGGTGGCCGGGTGCGTCGAAGGGGAGGTCCCCGAGTGCGTCCCCGGGACCCCCGCGGAGGAGACCTGTGACGGGACCGACGAGGACTGCGACGGCGAGACGGACGAGGCCCTTGGGTCGCGCTCCTGCGGGATCGGCGCCTGCGCCCGGGAGGTCCCCGTCTGCGCCGCGGGGGAGCGCCGCCTCTGCCTGCCGGGGCCAGCGGAGCGCGAAGACTGCAACCTCGTCGACGATGACTGCGATGGCGAGGTCGACGAGGCGCTGGCGCCCCTTCGCTGTGGCGTCGGCGCCTGCGCCCGGGAGATGCCCGGCTGCGTGGACGGGGCGTGGATCGAGTGCGTCCCGGGCGAGCCGCAGGTCGAGCTCTGCGGGGGTGGCGACGAGGACTGCGACGGCACCATCGACGAGGGCTTCGAACCCGAGCGCTGTGGCGTCGGCGCCTGCGCCCGGGTGGTGTCGACCTGCGAAGGTGGGCCTCGCCCGGAGTGTGTCCCCGGCGAACCCGAGCTCGAGGTCTGCGGCGGCGGCGACGAGGACTGCGACGGCGCCCTCGACGAAGGGCTCGGCGAGCTGAGCTGCGGCGTCGGCGCCTGCGCGCGCACGGTCCCCGCCTGCGCCGATGGCATCGTGGGCCACTGCCTGCCGGGGCCGCGCGGGGTCGAGATCTGCGGCGGCGAGGACGAGGACTGCGACGGCGCCCTCGACGAGGACACAGGCGAGCTGAGCTGCGGCGTCGGCGCCTGCGTCCGCACCGTAGCCGCCTGCGCCGAGGGGGCGCCGGGGCACTGCACCCCTGGCGAGCCCGGGCCCGAGACCTGTGACGGCGTCGACGAGGACTGCGACGGCGCCGCCGACGAGCGGCTCGGCGACGTCCGGTGCGGGATCGGGGCCTGCGCTCGGGTGGTCCCCGCGTGCGAGGCCGGTGAGGCGGTGGCCTGCGTGGCCGGAGCGCCGGCGGACGAGATCTGCGGTGGCGGAGACGAGGACTGCGACGGCGAGACGGACGAGGGCTGCGAGCCCGACGCCGCGCCCCCGCCGCCGGACGCCTCGCCGCCCGACGCGGCCTCGGTGGACATGGCGCCTGCGCCCGAGCCCGGCTCCAGCGAGGAGGGCTGCGCCGCCGCCCCGGGGACAGCCCCGCTACACTTCGTTTGGGGACTGCTCGCGGTGTGCGCGCGAAGGAGACGGCGATGAGGTACTGCGCGGTGTGCGTCATCGCCCTGGCGGCTTGCGAGGGAGGCCCCACCCCGGAGGAGCCCGGCGACGCGGGCGTCGTCCCCGCCGGCGCGATTCAGTTCTCGCTGGCCCCCCCGGAGCTCACCGCCGAGCGCACCGCGCGCTTCGAGTGGGACCCCCCCGGCGACCGTTTCGAATGCGCCCTCGACGCCGACGCCCCCATCGCCTGCGCCCCGGGCGTGGTCTTCGAGGCCCTCGAAGACGGGGCCCACCGCCTCGGCGTACGCGCGCTGCGCGGCGAGGTGCGGGGACCCGGGGCGGAGCACATCTGGACCGTGGATGGGACCGCGCCGGTCCTGACGGTGGACGAGGCGCCGCCGGTCTCCGCGGAGACCACCGCCGAGATCGCCTTCGAATGCGACGACGCCAACGCGAGCTTCCGTTGCGCCCACGACGGCCGCGCGTCCACCGTTTGCACCTCACCGTGGCGCGGCAGCGCCCTGGTCGAGGGGGCGCATCGGCTCTCGGTGGAGGCCATGGACCGCGCCGGGAACGTGGCGCGGGTCGAGGTGCGGTGGCGGATCGACCGCACGGCCCCCGAGACACGCCTGGTCACGGCGCCGCCCCCGCTCGCGGGCGAAGGGACGGCGCGCTTCGGCTTCGAGTCTCCCGACGAGGACGTAGCCGGCTTCGAGTGCAGCACGGACGGCGCGAGCTTCGCCCCCTGCGAGGCCCCCCTCGAGGTCGAGGTCACCGCCGGTGAGCACCGCTTCCGAGTCCGCGCCGTCGACCTCGCGGGCCTGTCCGACCCGACCCCCGCGCGCCACCTGTGGTCCGTCTCCATGGAGGCACCACTGACCAGGATCTCCTCGGCCCCGGAGGCGCGCACCGCCGCCACCACCGCGACCTTCGAGTTCGGGCCCCCCGGGGCGCGCTTCGAGTGCGCCCTGGACGCCGCCCCGACGACCCCCTGCCGGAGCCCGTTGGCCCTCGCCGACCTCGCGGCGGGGGATCACCGGCTCGGCGTCACCGCGATCGATGACCTCGACCGGCGGGATCCGACACCCGCCGAGCATCGTTGGACCGTGGATCTCACCGCCCCCAGCGTCGAGATCACCGCGGGGCCGCCGCCCATCGACAACCGGACGCGGCTCGAGATCGCCTTCGCCGCCGACGACCCTGGGGCCCGCACCCGTTGCCGCGCCGACGACGGCGCGTGGGCGTTGTGCGCATCGCCACGGGCGCTCGTGGACCTCGCGGAGGGCCCGCATCGCTTCGAGGTCCGGGCGAGGGACGACGTGGGCAACGTCTCCCAGGCGGCCTGGGCGTGGCGGACGGACACCCGGCCACCGGTGACGGCGATCACCGGGCGGCCCCCAGAGGTGGTCTTCGACGGGGTGCGGGTCGGGTTCCAGTCCGAGGCCGACGCGCGCTTCGAGTGCCGGCTCGACGGGGACGCCTGGGCGCCCTGCGTCTCGCCCCACGCGGTCCGCGCCCAGCCGGGGCCCCACGCGCTCTCGATCCGCGCGACGGATCCCGCGGGGAACATCGAGATCGACCCGCCGCGGGTGGTCTGGCGGGTCGACCGCGAGCCGCCATCGACGATCATCCTCGCCGCGCCGCCGGAAACGACCCGCGAGACGGAGGCGCGCTTCGAGTTCGGCCCGGCGGGGGCCACCTTCGAATGCCGCCTCGACGAAGGTCAGTGGCGGGCCTGCCCCCCGCGGTGGTCCGTGGGGGGGTTGGCCGACGCGACGCACACCCTCGAGGTGCGAGCCACCGACGAGGTGGGCAACATCGATGACACGCCGGCGGAGCACCGCTGGACGGTGGACACCCGCGCCCCGGTTGCGCGCATCGTCACCGGGCCGCCCCGCTACGTCCCGCGGGCCCGCGTCGAGATCGAGATCGAGACCGACGAGCCCGCGGCGCTGCGCTGCGCCACCGACGACGCCGCGGCGGTGCCCTGCGAGTCCCCCCACGTCGTGCGCGACCTCGCCGAGGGCGAGCACCGGGTGGAGGTCGTCGCCACCGACGTCGCGGGCAACGAGAGCGCGCCGGTCGCGAGGCTCTTCACGGTCGACCTGCGGGCGCCGCGGACGACCATCGACGAGGGACCGCCAGCGGACATCAACCAAACCCGCGCCGCGTTCCGGTTCGGGCCGCCGGGCGTCCGCTTCGAGTGTCGGCTGGACGGCGGTGAGTGGTTCGTCTGCGGCGAGGCCTTCGAGTTGCAAGACCTGGAGGTGGGGCGCCACGAGCTGTGGGTGCGCGCGACGGATCTCGCCGGCAACGAGGACCAGACGCCGGCCTCCCGGGTCTGGACGGTGGATCTCGCGCCGCCGGCGACGCGCCTCGAGGCGGCCCCGCCAACTCGAACACGGGACGACGCCGCGGACTTCGAGTTCTCGGGGATCGGCGGGGCCGTGGCCTTCGAGTGCGCGCTGGACGGCGCCCCCTTCGCGGCTTGCCAGAGCCCCACCCGGGTCGCCGATCTGTCGGAGGGGGCGCACACCTTCGAGGTGCGCGCCATCGACGCCGCCGGCAACATCGAGCCCCAGCCGCGCCATCGCGCGTGGGTCGTCGATCAGACGCCGCCGCCGGCCGTCGAAGGGCTGGTCGCGTGGCCCGGCGACCGCACGGTGCTGCTCGAGTGGGGCTCACCCGCGGACGACGTCACGGGCTACCGGATC
This sequence comes from uncultured Nannocystaceae bacterium, assembly GCA_964402225.1. Taxonomy (GTDB): domain Bacteria; phylum Myxococcota_A; class Bradymonadia; order UBA7976; family UBA1532; genus CAYOBQ01. The sequence goes on from CAYOBQ010000009.1 coordinate 53,205, forward strand.
TCGCGGGCGGCGGCCGTCGAGGGCCCCTTCGACGTGCTCCACGAAGGCTGGCGCGTCCCCAACGAGGGGGACGAGGGCCCCAACTGGTTCATCGACCACGACCGGCCCAACGACGTGTCGTCTTTCTACCGGATCGAGGCCATCGACGGGGTCGCCTTCGAGGGCCCCGCGAGCGAGGTCGCCGGGGCGACGCCGACGCTCTCGGGCCGCTGGGTCGCGGTCCCCGACGTGCCGGTCCGGGGGTGGCACGCCGCGGCGCTGCCCACCGGCAAGATCATCATGTGGCAGAGCGGGGAGACGCCACACCTCTTCGACCCCGTGGCGGAGACCTTCCACGGGCCGATCCCCGCAGCCAGCAACAAGTTCTGCTCGGGCATGGCGATGATGGACGACGGACGCATCCTGGTGCTGGGCGGCCACGAGACGCCCTTCGAGCAGAACGGCCACCGCGACTGGCTGGGCCTCCCGACCTCCGAGATCTTCGATCCCTGGACCGAGACCTGGACCCGCATCGACGACATGCCCGGCGGCCCACGCTGGTACCCGAGCGCGCGCACGCTCCCCGACGGCAAGGTCATCGTCGTCGGCGGTATCGACGCGCGCTTCCCCCACCCCCACCGCAACCCGAACATCGACCTCTACGATCCGGTCACCAACACCTTCGAGACCGTCTTCGACCAGAACAACTTCCTGCAGAGCACCTTCCCGCGCCACTACTTGCTGGAGGACGGCAAGCTCCTCTTCATGGGGCAGGCCACGATGTACGAGCTCGACCCCGAGACCTGGACCTTCGGCCCGCCGGGGTCCCGGATGCTGGCGGGGCGCGGGGGCTCCGGCTTCGCCATCGAGCTGCCCGACCGCCGCGTGATGTACCTCGGCGGTGGCGGCGGGCACGCGACGGCGGAGGTCTACGACCGCGACACCAAGACGTGGTCGATGGTCGCCTCGATGGGCGTCGAGCGCGTCTACCCCAACGCGATGTACCTGCCCGACGGGCGGCCCCTCGTGACGGGCGGCCGCAACCGCGTGGAGAACGTGCGGCGCACCCAGGTCTACGACTTCGAGAGCGACGCGTGGATCGACGTCGGCGACCACCTCTACACCCACGAGTACCACTCGTTCCTGCTGCCGCTGCCCGATGGTCGCGCGATGGCCGGCGGCGATCAGGCGGAGGCCGAGCTCTTCTACCCCTGGTACCTCGAGGCGGGCCCCCGGCCGGCGCTGATCGAGGCGCCGCAGGCGGTGGACTACGGCGAACGGTTCGAGGTGCGGGTCGCCAGCCACCTGCCGCCGGGGCCCTTCACGCTCGTGCGCATCGGCGGCGTGACCCACGCGATCAACTCCGACCAGCACTTCTTCACGCTGGAGGCCGAGGCGGGGGAGGATGGCCGGTTCACGCTGACCGCCCCCGCCCAGGCCACCGTCGCTCCGCCGGGGTACTACCTGCTGTGGGCCCACGACGCGCGAGGGGTCCCCTCGGAGGCGCGCTACGTGCGGCTCGTCTCGGGCGGCTGATCTGAGGCTCCTGCTCGCCGCGCTCTGCCTCGCCGTCGCCTGTGACGACGCGACGTCGGGAGAGCCGATGGCCGTCGATGAGGGGGTCGACGGCGGCGCCTGCGCGCCCGATGACCCCCTGACCTGCCGCGACATCGCGTCGATCTCGCGCTGCGACCCTGGCGGGAGCGGCCACGCGGTCGTCGCGCCCTGCCCCGCGGCTACCGTCTGCGGCGGAGATCCGGCGATGTGTCGCTTCGCCTGCGTCCCCGGTGAGCGCCGCTGCGGCGGGCGCTGGCGCTTCACCTGCGACGAGGCGGGCGCCGGCTTCGCCCTCGACCGCCGCTGCGCGGGCGAATGCGTGAACGGACGCTGCGACGACGACCCCTGCGAGCCCACCGCGGAGGTCTGCGACGGCGTCGACCAGGACTGCGACGGGGCCGTCGACGAGGAGGTGGAGACCGAGTGCTACGAGGGCCCCGAAGGCACCGCCGACGTCGGCCTCTGCGTGGGCGGCGTGCGCCGCTGCGCCGCGGGTCGTTGGGGCGGCTGCGAGGGGCAGGCGCTCCCCAACGACGAGGTCTGCGACACCACCGACAACGACTGCGACGGCCGCACCGACGAGGAGACGACGCTCGCCGAGGACCCCGAGAACTGCGGGGCCTGCGGCGTCCGCTGCGCGCAGCCCGGCGCGACGACGCGCTGCGTGGACGGGGCCTGCGAGCGGATCGCCTGCGACGCCGGGCGCGAAGACTGCAACGGCGCCGATGCCGACGGCTGTGAGACGGAGGGGGCGTGCGGGCCCGACGGGGACTGCGACGGTGCCGACGACGACGGCGACGGCCGAGTCGACGAGGACTACGTCCCCGTTCGGGGCTGCGGGGAGGGGGTCTGCGGGGAGCGGTCGGCGCCCTCGGCGTGTGTCGGAGGCCGGGTCATGGATTGCCAGCCAGGGCCGCCGGCCGGGGCCGACGACGGCTGCGACGGCGTCGACGACGACTGCGACGGACGGGCCGACGAGGCGTTCGCCAGCGACGCGGGCTGCGGCGTGGGCCAGTGCCGCGCCATCCCGGCGCGCTGCGCGGAGGGGGTCGTCGAGCCCTGCCGACCGGCGGTCGCGCCGACGGACGTGGACGTGATCTGCGACGGGGTCGACGAGGACTGCGACGGGCGCACGGACGAGGACTACGCGCCGATGCTCGCGTGCGGGCAGGGCTTCTGTCGTGGACGCGCGACGCCATCCTCCTGCGTCGGTGGTGAGGCCACGGCCTGCGAACCCGGCCCGCCGCTGGGTGCCCGGGACGCGAGCTGTGACGGCACCGACGACGACTGCGACGGGGCCGTCGACGAGGACTGCGAGCAGGGTCCGCGGCTGCCGTGGCTGGTGGTCCTCGACGACGCCGTGGCCTCCCGCGCCCGCGTCGAGCAAGACGAGGTGCAGCTCGCCGCCGGAGACGCCATCGAGATCGACGTGGGCGACCTCCTCGCCGCCCGCCGCGGCGACGGCCTGCTCATGCACGTCGAGGGCGTCGAGGACCACCCCGACGGTCGGCTGATCACCGGTCGGCCGGCGGCCCTCGCCGAGGCGGTGGGCACCGCCGAGGTCCAGGCCCACTTCGACATGTCCCTCGAGCGCCTCGCCGCCGGCCCGGGTCCCCGCCCCAAGCACGGCGAGGTCTGGGGCGTCCTCTACGCCGCCGGAGACCTCCCGCTGGGGCCCGAGCCCGACCTGCGCGTGGATCTGCGCGACGCCCGCGTCGCCTTCGACACCGAGATCGATCTCGACCTCGCCTTCTGCGGACCGTTGTGCCTCGAGCGCTTCGAGATCCGCGGCGAACGCATCCTCGTCGTGGAGGCCGGCCTGGAGGTCGATCTACGCGGCGCGGCTCGCTTCGAGCGCCGCCGCCGCCTCGGCGAGGCCCCGTACGACCAACGCTTCCAGGTCCAGATCGGTCGCCTGCCGGCGGTCCTCCGGCTCGCCCTCGATGTGGAGCACCGCGCCGAGGTCGACGCCCAGGCGCCCGTCGCCTTCTCCGCCCTCTACCGGTCCACCACCGAGTCCACCTTCGCCTACGCGTGGAGCGTCGAGGGCGGCTGGGCCGGGGCCTTCGACTGGGTCACGCGGGACGGCGAGTCGGCGGCCGTCTTCGACCTCGGCGGCGCCGGCACCATCGCCGTCGCCACCCGCGCCGCCCTCCACCTCTCCGGCTTCGGCCGGCCCGGGCCCACCGTCGCCGGTGACGTCGCCGTCACCACCACGGTCGCCCAGGACCAGGCTTGGCGCACCGAGCTCTGCGCACAAGTGCGCGCCCTGGGCCCCGCGGACTTCGTCGCCAACGAGGTCACCCCCGTGGACCTCGACCTCGCCGACTTCTGCGGCCCCCTGGAGCAGGGACCATAGCCAGGCGGGGCCGGGTTCCGCCCTCAGCGGCGCCGGAAGAAGCGGAAGGCGCTGTTCTCCATCACGTCGACGCACTTGCAGTACGTCTGACCGGACTCGCAGTCGTAGCCGACCGGGCAGGAGCACTTGTGGTTCCCATCGCCGGACTCGCAGCTCGTGCCGCAGCGATTGCAGAAGGTCGCCATGCGCAGCGGCGCCCGGATCTGACCGAGCCCGGCGGCCAGCGGCGTCGCGACGCTCTCCAACGCGCCCAGCGTCTCACCCGACAGCAGCGTCAGCGTCAGGTCCCCGAAGCGCTCCCGGATCTCGTCGTCGAGGGAGACGGGCGTGTTCCAGGCGTGGAGCTGGAGTCCGTCGGGCCCCGCCATCGTGACGGCCTGCTCGTAGACCTCGGCGCTCGCGAGCGCCAGCCCGGCCTCGTCGCGGACCTCCACCAACGTCCCGGCCTCCAAGGTGTCGATGGCGATCGTGCGCCGCACGTCCCCGACGCGAAGCGTGTACGTTCGACCGCCGCCATCGCTCCAGTGGTCCAACAGCTCCACGGACCAGGCGGCGCCATCGACGCCGGCCACGTCGATCGTCGCGATGGGATCTTCGGGCCCGTCCTGGGACCCGCAGGCGGCGAGGACGAGGGCGATCAGGCGGCGGGGATGATGCGGGACATGAGAGTACCTCCATGGGAATCGGTCTGGCCTCGGCGGGGCGACCATCGCCTCCGCCTTCCGCAGAACCACACGGAGCGGGGCGTCGGGATTGATCCGCCGGCTTGCCTTTACTCTTCCGCGACCGCCGGCCACCGGGCGTCTCGAGGGGTGAGTTCGCTCCCCGGCTCCGCTACGCTGGGTCAGGAAGTGGCGATGGGTTACCCAGCCGAGAAACGCACGATGGACACCGAGGCGTACCGCGCGCTGGAGCTCGAGACCGGGCTGAAGCACGAGTTCATCAACGGTGAAGCGTACGCGATGGCCGGCGGCACGTCGGAGCACGCGGTGCTTCAGATGAACCTGGCAGTTGCGCTGGGGACGCGCCTTCGAGGCAGCCCCTGTCGGCCCACGGGCTCCGACCAGAAGGTGTCAGTCCCGGCGACCGGGAGCTACCTCTACGCTGACGTATCCGTCGTCTGTGGAGGCTTCGAGCATCACCCCGAGGACCCCAACGCCATCACCAACCCGAGGGTCATCCTCGAGGTGCTCTCCGAGTCCACGGCCGACTACGACCGCGGCACCAAGTTCGAGCACTACCGACGGATTCCGAGCCTCGCGGAGTACGTATTGGTCAGCCAGGAGACACGTCAGATCGAGGTCCGCCGTCGGGTGGAGAACGGCTGGCTGATGCAGACCGTCACCGAAGGGGAGCTGCGCCTCGACGCCCTCGGGCTCTCCATCCCCCTCGACGAGATCTACGACCTCGAGGGCGTTCGCCCCGAGCAGGAGACCTTGAGGGGGGTCCATCGACGGGCTCGAGGGGTGAGTTCGCTCCCCGGCTCCGCTGCGCTGGGTCAGGAGGTGGCGATGGGTTACCCAGCCGAGAAACGCACGATGGACACCGAGGCGTACCGCGCGCTGGAGCTCGAGACCGGGCTGAAGCACGAGTTCATCAACGGTGAAGCGTACGCGATGGCCGGCGGCACGTCGGAGCACGCGGTGCTTCAGATGAACCTGGCAGTTGCGCTGGGGACGCGCCTTCGAGGCAGCCCCTGTCGGCCCACGGGCTCCGACCAGAAGGTGTCAGTCCCGGCGACCGGGAGCTACCTCTACGCTGACGTATCCGTCGTCTGTGGAGGCTTCGAGCATCACCCCGAGGACCCCAACGCCATCACCAACCCGAGGGTCATCCTCGAGGTGCTCTCCGAGTCCACGGCCGACTACGACCGCGGCACCAAGTTCGAGCACTACCGACGGATTCCGAGCCTCGCGGAGTACGTATTGGTCAGCCAGGAGACACGTCAGATCGAGGTCCGCCGTCGGGTGGAGAACGGCTGGCTGATGCAGACCGTCACCGAAGGGGAGCTGCGCCTCGACGCCCTCGGGCTCTCCATCCCCCTCGACGAGATCTACGACCTCGAGGGCGTTCGCCCCGAGCAGGACAAGTAGCAGACCTCAGCGGGAGAGGTCCGCGCTGATGCTGGCCTCGATGTTCTCCCAGACCGCCGCCGCGTACTGGATGGTGACGTGGCTGGCGCCGGGGACGGCGAAGTTGTTCGCGCTGGGCATCGGGCTCGACTGCAGGTAGCCACCGCCGCGCTGGAAGAAGTTGTAGAAGCGGTCGACGAAGGCCCCGAGGTTCCAAGGCATGTCGCGAGGCGCCATCTGGCAGCCCTCCGTCACGTCGGTCCCGAAGAAGCCCATCGTCATCATGCTGGTAGCCATGTCGATGCCGGCGCCGACCATGTGCCGAATCATGTTCGTCCCACACTGGTTGGGGCTGATCGGGTCGATGGTGTAGAGGCCCGCGACGCGACCGGGGGCGACGTTGTCGAGTTGGAGGGCCATCGCCATCGCCTGCCAGCCCCCGTAGGAGTGGCCGATGAGGTAGATCGCGGTGTCGTCGCCCGCCAGGCCGAGCACGTAGCGGTAGAGCTCACGGGCCGGGGCCCAGTCAAGCTGGTTGCTGTCGCCGATGACGAACCAGGCCTCACCGACGGTGGGCGCCTCCTCGCGGAAGCAGGAGATGAGCGAGGCGATCTCGGCCTTGGGGTGCTTCGCCTGGAGCCGCTGGTGCAGGATTTTGACGGCGGGGTACATGTTCATGTCCCGGGGGCCGTACCTCTCACAGGAGCCGTACCCACCGGAGGCGACGACCAGGATGCGCCGGGCCTCACCCTGGACGCTGGCCTCGTCGGCCTTGCCCGGCGCCCACCGCTCGGCGCCCTGCTCCAGGGAGGCCTCCTCGACCTCCAGATCCTCGGCCGTGCCGCACGCCGCCAGGCCACCGACGACCAACATCCACTGCATCAACCCAAGAGCGCTCGCTCGCATGACCAGACTCCTCCGCGTTTCTTGCGCATGGCCAGAGCAAGTAGCGGGCCAACGCCGGAAGTGCGCATAACGAGGGGCTCTCTAGTCGTTCCTTGGGGGGTGCCCCGAAGTGTTCAACCGTGTCGCAACAGCGCGACACACCCCCGGGAGACGAGGGCCCTACCAGCGGGCAGACTGGCTGCCTTCGACGACCTCGCCGCCCTGGACCCGGGCCCAACCGAGCGTGTCGACGGTCCCGCCGTCGGCGTCGCGCAGGGTGAGGGTGTCGCCGTTGTCGTTGAGGCCCAGACCGCCGAAGCCGGTGAACTCCGCGCCGCCACCACCGTAGATGGTGATCGTGGCCCCCGGTTGGAGCACGTGGCCGTCGGGGAAGTCGAAGCGGACGGCGACGTTGTCGTTGAGCCTCCAGCCGCTCAGATCAGCGGCGGCGGTCCCCGTGTTGGCGATCACCACGTACTCGTCCTGGCGGCTGTTGGTCTCGCCATCGGCGTTGTGGTCCTGGTCCGGCTTCGGCACCGCCTCGACGAAGCCGACCACGGCGAAGGGCTGGGGCTCGGCGGGCGGCGTGTTCACCTTCACCGCGGAGGTGTGGACGCCGTGGCCCACGTAGTCGAGGCCGACGAGGCCACCGCAGCGCTCGTCACCGGGGCAGCCCAGGGCGACGAGGTGCAGGGCGCTGGGGGGCACGAAGTAGCCCACGCCGCTGTCGTCCCGCGGCCCGACGAGCTGCCGGGCCTGGGCCATCGCGGGCGCGAGGGCGGCGCGGAAGGCGTCGTAGTCCTCGTGCTCGGTCGCGACGATCTGGAGCACCGCCTGGAAGACCTCGTCCACCACGGCCCGCTTCTGGGAGAGGCCCGCGAGCTGAGCCTCAGCCTCCGCCAGGCGCCGACGCTGGCCCTCGATCTCGGCGTTGGTGCTGGTGCGGCGCGCGTCGCTGAGCTCCGCGTCGGCCAGGTCTTCCTCCAGGCTCGCGATGCGCTCCTGGGCGCGGCGGACCATCGACTGCGACAGGCTGTCGTCCATCCCCATCGCCTCGTAGAGCCCCGGCTTCATCGCCTGGAGCACCGCCGCCTGGACCGGCGCGAGCGCCTCACCGCCGAGCCGCTCGTCGCTGCGCGGGATGTGGGTCTTGAGGAAGCCCTCGACGATCCCCGCCATCGTGAGCGGGCGAAACGCGAGCTTCGCCTCCTCGTCGGCGTGCCCGTAGCTGGGCAGCGGCTCCAGCGTGTCGGGGGCCATCGTCGCATCCACATGAGCCGCCAGCGGGTTGCGGTTCAGCTCGGTGAAGGGCGTCGAGCGGCCGGCGCCGTGGTCGGCGACCAGCCGCGCGAAGCGGTCGAAGACGTCCTCGTCGACCAGCCCGGAGCGGACCAGGCCCGTGTGGTTGAGGGGCACCAGCAGCCCCGCGCTGGTGGAGACGTGGGCCAGCTCGGCGCAGTAGATGAGGTTCTGCGGTCGCTTGAAGAACTCACGGGCGTCGGCGGAGACCGAGCCCTCACCGGCCACCGCGAGCACCATCTGCCGCACGTGCTCGCGTAGCTTCTCGGGGGTGCTCGCGGCGAGGGGATCGCCGCCGTTGTAGTCGCCGGGGAAGGACGACACGGCGTTGAAGCCGAGCATCATCGTGCGGATGTTGTCGTTGAACGCGCCGTGCGTGCTCGCCGGGGCGTAGTCGGGGAAGGCCGGGCGTACGAAGACCATCGAGTATTGCTCATCGCCGAAGCGGCCGCTCTGGTAGGTCTGCGGGTTGTTGAGCGTGATCACCCCGTCGACCATCTGCGCTCCCAGCGGGCGCCGGACGCCGACCACCAACTCGATGTGCGTATCCTGGAGCTTCATGTCCTCCTTGAGCGCGCTCGCGGTCGCCCCGCCGCCGGCCAGGGCGCCGAAGTCGAGGCTCCGCTTCTCGGGTCGGTGGTGCTTGATCGCGTAGCCGATCTCACCGGGACGGAAGAAGCGCGCCAGCTCGGCGTCGCCCTGAAAGAGCGTCTGGCCCGCGGCGTCGACGACCTGCTCGCCGTCGTCGTCGTGGTACGGGATCGGGTTCACCGGCTCCCCGAACATATGGGTCGCCGCGCGGACCTGGAGCCCGCTGGGCAACGAGATCGTCACGCTGTAGAGGTCCGCCGCGGATTGCGCCGGTGTCCCCCCCGCCCAGATGCGGTTCGCGGCGTCGAGATCCAACGTGTAGCGGTCCGAGTTGGCGGGGGCGTCGACGCCATCGCACTTCCCCACGCAGACGCTCTCGCCGGAGGCGTCCTCGGCCTCCTCGGCGGCTTCGTCGTTGCAGGCCGTGAACACGGCGGCGAGGACCAGTAGTCGAGTGTGCAGGCGCATCGCGCGCTCCTCTCGTTCGAGGCTGCGGGGGGAAAGCAACGACCGTGCCGGGTGGCGCCATGCGGGTTTGCGGCGTTGGGGTGGCGACTCGACCTTCCGATCGGAAGCAGAACCGCGCAAACGGTCGCGGAATAGTGTATAAGCGCCGCGCCCGAATGCGGAGATTGCATTGGCCGTACACGTGATCAAGCGGGGGCTCGACCTCCCGATCACCGGAGCGCCGGAGCAGACGATCGAGGCGGCCGGCGTCACGCGCGTGGCGCTGATCGCCGAGGACTACCCGTTGATGAAGGCCCGCATGCACTGCGCGGTGGGCGACGAGGTCAAACGGGGCCAGCTCCTCTTCGAGGATCGGAAATCCGAGCGCGTGCACTTCACGTCGCCCGGTGCCGGCAAGGTGGTCGCCATCAATCGTGGCGCGCGGCGCGCGCTGATCAGCGTCGTCGTCGAGCTCAACGAGCGCGAGCGCACAGGCGCCGTGACCGACGAGGACCAGCAGCGCTTCGACGCCTACGACGGCGCCCCCATCGGCAGCCTCGACGCCGGAAAGGTCCAGGACCTTCTCGTCGAGTCGGGCCTGTGGACCTCGCTTCGAACCCGACCCTTCGACCGCGTCCCCTCGCCCACCGAGGAGGCCGGCGCCATCTTCGTCACCGCCATCGACACCCGCCCCCTCGCCGCCGATCCCGAGGTCGTCCTCGCCGGCCGCGAGGACGACTGGAAGCGGGGCCTCGAGGTGCTCTCGAAGTTGACGGAGGGGCCTGTCTTCCTCTGCCGCAAGCAGGGCTCGAAGATCGCCGGACACGGCGTGGCCCGGGTTCGTGAGGAGGACTTCGCGGGCAAACACCCCGCGGGGCTCGTCGGCACGCACATCCACATCCTCAAGCCCGTCAACCGCGCGAACCCGGTCTGGTACATCGGCTACCAGGACGTCGCCCGCGTCGGTCATCTCTTCGCGACGGGTACGCTCGACGTGGACCACGTGGTCTCCGTGGCGGGCCCGTCCGTGAAGTCCCCCAAGCTGCTGCGAGCGCGCAGCGGGGCCGCCGTCGGCGAGCTGGTCGCCGGGCGCCTCACGGACGGTGAGAACCGGGTCGTCTGCGGCTCGGTGCTCTACGGCCGCCGCGCCCAGGACGAGGCCCACGGCTTCCTGGGCCGCTTCGACGACCAGATCTCCTGCCTCGCCGAGGACCGGGAGCGGCGGTTCCTGGGCTGGCTCGGGATGGGCGGCGGGATGTACACGACCGTCCGCGCCTACCTCGCCGGCTTCTTCCCCAGCAAGAAGCACGCGTTGACGACCACCACCCACGGGTCGCACCGCGCGATGGTGCCCATCGGGATGTTCGAGCGCGTGATGCCCCTCGACGTGATGCCGACCTTCTTGCTGCGCGCGCTGTTGATGGACGATCTGGCGCGGGCGGAACAACTGGGGATGCTCGAGTTGGGCTGCGAGGACCTCTCGCTGTGCTCCTTCGTCAGCCCCGGCAAGCAAGACTACGCCCAGGCGCTGCGCCGCAACCTCGACCTCGTCTGGAAGGAGGGCTGACGCCGTGAAGTTCCTCCGCGATCTCCTCGACAAGCAAGCCCATCACTTCGAGAAGGGCGGCAAGCTCGAGAAGCTCTACCCGCTCTTCGAGGCCAACGACACGGTCCTGTTCACGCCGGGTGAGGTCACCAAGGGTCCGACGCACGTCCGCGACGCCCTCGACCTCAAGCGCATGATGATCGTGGTCGTCGCCGCCCTCGTGCCGTGCGTGTTCATGGCGATGTACAACACGGGCTACCAGGCGAACCTCGCCATCTCCCAAGGGGCCGCGGCCCTCGGCTCCTGGCAGGAGACGCTCTACGCGAGCTGGCTCGGCCTCGCCTACGACCCGAACAACCTCTTCGCGAACCTCCTGCACGGGGCGATCTACTTCATCCCCGTGTGGATCATGACCGGCATCGTCGGCGGCAACATCGAGGTCGCCACCTCGATCGTGCGCAAGCACGAGGTCAACGAGGGCTTCCTGGTCACCTGGTTCCTCTTCCCGCTCACCCTGCCGCCCACCATCCCGCTGTGGCAGGTCGGCCTGGGCATCGCCTTCGGCGTATTGGTCGGCAAGGAGCTCTTCGGCGGCACCGGGATGAACGTGCTCAACCCGGCGCTCACGGGGCGCGCCTTCCTCTTCTTCGCCTACCCGGGGCAGATCTCCGGGGAGAAGGTGTGGATCGCCGCGCAGACCTCCGCCGACGGCGTGAGCGGCGCCACCCACCTCGCCAACGCCTTCGCCCAGCCCTGCGGCCCCGGCGCGACCTGCGACTACTTCGCCCAGCACGCCGCGGGGGGCGAGCTCTGGATGCAGCACTTCCTGGGCTTCGTACCAGGGAGCATGGGCGAGACCTCGGCGCTTGCGTGCCTCATCGGGGCGGGCGTCCTGGTCCTCACCCAGATCGGCTCGTGGCGAACGATGCTCGGCGTCCTGGGTGGCACCTTCGCGATGGCCACCGTGCTCAACGCCGTGGGCAGCGACACCAACGCGATGTTCCAGGTGCCCTTCGCGTGGCACCTCGTGCTCGGTGGGTGGGCCCTCGGCGCGGTCTTCATGGCCACCGACCCCGTCTCCTCGGCCTTCACCGCCACCGGCAAGTTCATCTACGGCTTCGGGATCGGGGTGCTGGTCGTCCTGGTGCGGGTCGTCAACCCCGCCTATCCCGAGGGGATGATGCTGGCGATCCTGTTCATGAACATGTTCGCGCCGCTCATCGACCACTTCTTCGTCCAGGCGAACATCAAGCGAAGGGAGGCCCGAGTTGGGACGTAGCGTCGGCTACATCATCGGCTTCGCGGTGGCGATCTGCCTCGTCTGCTCGGTGTTCGTGGCGGGATCCGCGGTGGCCCTCAAGGACCGCCAGGAGAAGAACAAGGTCACCGACCGCCAGAAGAAGGTCCTCACCGTCATCGGGGTGAAGGACGTCGGCTCGAAGAGCGCCGAGGAGGTCGAGCAGCTCTTCAACCAGAAGGCCAAGGCCCGCGTCGTCGACCTCGCGACGGGCGCCTACGACGACGGCATCGACGCCACCGCCTTCGACGCCCGCAAGGCGGCCAAGGATCCGCTGCTCGGTATGGACGCCCCGGCGAACAAGGCTGGGATCAAGCGCGTCTCGAAGAAGGTCGTGGTCTACGAGGTCTCCGAGGGCGGCAAGCTGGTCACGGTCGTTTTGCCCATCGAGGGCAAGGGCCTGTGGTCCACGCTCTACGGCTTCCTGGCCCTCGACGCCAACGACCTCAACACCGTCAAGGGCATCACCTTCTACCAGCACGGCGAGACGCCGGGGCTGGGCGGCGAGGTGGACAACCCGAGCTGGAAGGCGAAGTGGGCCGGCCGCCGCGCCTTCGGGGATGACGGCGAGCCCGCCATCCGCGTAGTGAAGGGGGCGGCGCCGCCGGTCTCCGAGGCGCCACACAAGATCGACGGCCTCTCGGGCGCCACGCTCACCGCCAACGGCGTGACCTACCTCGTCCAGTTCTGGCTCGGGGAGAATGGTTTCGGCCCCTACCTGAAGCGGCTGAAGAAGGGGGGCAAGGCGTGACGCGTAAAGAACGTGAGACGCTCATCGATCCACTCTTCAACGACAACCCCATCGGCGTGCAGGTGCTCGGCATCTGCTCGGCCCTGGCCGTGACCACCAAGCTCGAGACTTCAGTGGTCATGTCGCTGGCGGTCATCGCCGTCCTCACCCTGTCGAACCTGGCCGTGAGCCTGGTGCGCAACCTGGTGCCGCCGAGCATCCGCATCATCGTGCAGCTCACGATCATCGCCTCGCTGGTCATCGTCACCGACCAGGTCCTCAAGGCCTTCATGTTCGAGATCTCAAAGCAGCTCTCGGTCTTCGTCGGCCTGATCATCACCAACTGCATCGTGATGGGCCGCGCCGAGGCCTTCGCGATGCAAAACGGCCCCAAGCTGTCGATCATCGACGGCCTCGGCAACGGCCTGGGCTACGGCGTGGTGCTGCTCTTCGTCGGCTTCTTCCGCGAGCTGCTCGGCTCCGGGAAGATCTACGGCATCACCGTCCTGCAGGTCTCCACCGAGGGCGGCTGGTACGTCCCCAACGGCCTGATGGTGCTGGCCCCCGGGGCCTTCTTCCTCATCGCCCTCTTCATCTTCCTCAACCGCACGTTCAACCCGAACGCGGCAGCCACGGAGTAGGACGATGTTGGAGCACTATCTATCGCTCGCGACGAAGTCGATCTTCGTCGAGAACATGGCCCTGGCCTTCTTCCTGGGCATGTGTTCCTTCCTCGCGGTCTCCAAGAAGGTCGACACGGCCTTCGGCCTGGGCCTCGCGGTGGTCTTCGTGCTGGGCGTGACCTGCCCCCTGAACAACCTGGTCTACGAGTACTTGCTCAAGGAGGGCGCGCTGGTCTGGGCCGGCGAGCGCTTCAAGACCACCGACCTGTCGTTTCTGACCTTCCTGTCCTTCATCGGATCGATCGCCGCCACGGTCCAAGTCGTGGAGATGGCGCTCGACAAATACGCACCGGCGCTCTACTCCGCCCTCGGCGTCTTCCTACCGTTGATCGCGGTGAACTGCGCGATCCTCGGCGCGTCGCTGTTCATGGTCGAGCGCGACTACAACTTCCCCGAGAGCGCGGTCTTCGGCGTGGGCTCCGGCATCGGCTTCCTGCTGGCCATCGTGGCGCTGGCGGCCATCCGCGAGAAGATGCGCTACAGCAACGTGCCCGAGGCCCTGCGCGGCCTGGGGATGACCTTCATCGTGACCGGCCTCATGGCGTTGGGCTTCATGGCCTTCGCCGGCATCCAGCTTTAGCAGGGGGAGACGTTAGATGGAGACCGTCCTGCTCGGCGTCACTGGTTTCATCGTGATGGTGGTGTCCCTCGTCATCGCGCTGATGGTGGCCCGGAAGTTCCTCGTCAGCTCCGGCGAGGTCACGCTGCTCGTCAACGAGGACGAGTCGAAGTCGATGAAGGTCGCCGCTGGCGACACGCTCCTCAACACCCTCGCGGCGCGGAAGATCTTCATCCCCTCGGCGTGCGGCGGCAAGGGCACCTGCGGCGTCTGCAAGGTCCATGTCCACTCCGGCGGCGGCGCGATGCTGCCCACCGAGGAGGGCCACATCACCCGCGGCGAGGCGCGCGAAGGCTGCCGACTCTCCTGCCAGGTCAAGGTCAAGCAGGACATGGAGATCGAGCTCGAGCCCGAGATCTTCAGCGTCCGCAAGTGGGAGTGCACGACCCGCTCCAACGACAACGTGGCCACCTTCATCAAGGAACTCATCCTCGACCTGCCCGAGGGTGAGGACGTGGGCTTCCGGGCCGGGGGCTACATCCAGATCGAGTGCCCGCCACACACCGTCCACTACAAGGACTTCGTCATCGGGGAGGAGTACCGGGGCGACTGGGACAAGTACGATATGTGGCGCTTCACGTCCGTCGTCAACGAGCCCGTCGAGCGCGCCTACTCCATGGCCAACTACCCCGGCGAGGAGGGCATGATCATGCTCAACGTGCGCATCGCATCGCCGCCGCCGCGGCAGCCGGATGTGCCGCCGGGCATCATGTCCTCCTTCATCTTCGGTCTGACGCCCGGCGACAAGGCCACCATCTCCGGGCCCTTCGGTGAGTTCTTCGCCCGCGAGACGGACAACGAGATGGTCTTCGTTGGAGGCGGCGCGGGCATGGCCCCGATGCGCTCGCACATCTTCGATCAGTTCCATCGCCTCAAGACGACGCGCAAGGTCTCCTTCTGGTACGGCGCCCGCTCGCTGCGGGAGGCCTTCTACATCGACCACTTCGACGCCATCGCGGAGGAGTTCGAGAACTTCCAGTGGCACCTCGCCCTCTCCGACCCGCTCGACGAGGACAACTGGACCGGCTACACGGGCTTCATCCACCAGGTCGTGCTCGACAACTACCTCAACGACCACCCGTCGCCGGAGGACATCGAGTATTACATGTGTGGGCCGCCGATGATGAACAGCGCGGTCATCAACATGCTGCTGGATCTCGGCGTCGAGCCCGAGAACATCATGCTCGACGACTTCGGCTGAGATCCGCGGTGTTCCTCCGCCGCTTCCTCCTGCCGCTCCTCTTCGTCGCCGGCCTCTTCTACCTGCTGTGGGCGCGGCGACCCGAGCCGCCCGTCACGCCCTCCTCCGCGGTCGCGGTCCTCCAGGGCCGCACGATGGGCACCACCTACACGGTGAAGGTCATTGGCGGCGCGCCGGAGCGCGACGCGCTGGCGAAGCTCGTGGCGCGAACGCTCGCCGAGACCAACCTCGCGATGTCGACCTACGACCCGCAATCCGAGCTGTCTCGACTCAACCGATTCCCCGCCGAGACCGCCTTCGAGGCCTCCCCCGAGCTGCGCGAGGTGCTGACCGAGGCCCGTCGCATCCACGCGCTGAGCGGCGGCGCCTTCGATGTCACCGTAGGGCCCCTCGTAAACCGGTGGGGCTTTGGCCCCGACGGGCGTCCCCAAGAGTCCCCCGGACCCGATGAGCTCGCCGCGCTGCGGGCACGTGTCGGCGACGGGCAGCTCCGTTGGGCGGGGTCCCAGGTCCACAAGGCCCGCGCGGACCTGTACGTCGACCTCTCGGCCATCGCCAAGGGCTACGGCGTCGACCGCGTCGCCGAGGCGATCCAGGCCCGCGGGCACACCCGCTACATGGTGGAGGTCGGCGGCGAGGTGCGCGTTCGCGGGACCAACGCCGCCGGCGTGCCCTGGCGCATCGGCGTCGAGCGCCCGGTCGGCGGCGAGGGGCAGCCACTCCAGCGCGTGATCTCCTTGCGCGACACGGCCCTGGCCACCTCCGGTGACTACCGCCGCTACTACGAACGCGACGGGAAGCGGCTCTCGCACACCATCGATCCGCGCACGGGCCGTCCGATCCTCCATCGGTTGGCGTCCGTGACGGTGATTCATCCGAGCTGTATGACCGCCGACGCCTTCGCCACCGCGCTCAGCGTGCTGGGCCCCGACGAGGGGGAGGCGATGGCCCGCCGCGAGGGATTGGCGGTGCTCTTCATCGTCCGCCGAGCGAATGGGACCTTCGAGGAACGCACGACGCCAGCCTTCGCGGCGCTCGCGCCCCCGTAGATCTTCGACGCCCCGTCTGCTAGCATCTCAGACCTTCCTATCGATTGAGGGCAAGCGTGGAGACAGTCCTTCTCACAGTCGCGGTCATCGGCGGCCTGATGGCGGCGATGGCGATCGGCGTCATCTTCACGGGCCGAGCGCTCAAGGGCTCCTGTGGCGGCATCGGCGGGGCCGACTGCGTCTGCGATCGCGAAGGCCGGCCGCGGGCTTGCGAGCAGGGGAAGCAACGCTAGATGTCGCTCCCCATCCTCGATCACGCGAAGCTCCAGGAGGTCTACCTCGGCGACCGCGACTTCCTCTTGGAGGTCGTCGATGTCTTTCTCATCCACAGAGACTCACAAGTCGATGAGATCGTCGTCGCGGCGAAGACCGGCGATCCTCTGACGATCGCCAAGGCGGCCCACAAGCTCAAGGGCGCCCTGGTCACGATCGGCGCCGCCGCCGCCGCAGACGCGGCGCGGACCATCGAACATCTCGGGCACGCCGCCGCCGCTGGCGAGGGCGACCTCACCGATCTCACGGCCGGGCTCACATCGCTTCACGCCGAGATGGCCCGGCTCTCCCCCGCCCTCGACGCCCTACGCGCCTGACGCCCGGGCGTAGTGCGCCCAGCTCCGGCAGGTCCAGAAGCCCAAGGCCTGGGTGATCTCGCGGACGTGCTCGTCTGTGTGATCCACCCGGAGCGTCACGCCGAGCCCGTCCGCCGCGGCGCGCGCCATCACGTCCGTGAGCAGCACCCGGCCCACCCCTCGCCCGCGCGCCTCGGGCAGCACGGCGCAGCCCAGCACCGCCCACGCGTCCTCCTGGCGTACGGCCGCCAGCGCCCCAACGCGCGCGCCGTCGAACCACGCGACGCGCACGACATCGCGCGTATCGAGGGTCTCGGTGGAGACCGGTGGCGGCGGCCAGGCGTCGCGGCTCGCCTCCCCGAGCAGCGTCACCACCGCGTCGAAGTCCTCCTCGTCACGCACATCCGCGGTGCGAAAGGCCCGCGGCACGTCCTCCGGCACGCCGTCCCAGCGTTGCAGGAAGACCATGCCCGACAGCTCGAAGCCGCGGCGCTGCAGGAAGCGACCGGCCCGCGGGTGGGCCCCATCGCAGCTCGCCAGCAGGCGCCCTCGCCCCGCCGCGAGCCGCTCGAGCAGCGCGTTTCCGACGCCACGCCGCCGCGCACCGCGATCGACGCGGATGTCGATGGCCGTGCCGCCGGAGACCGCACGACCCCATCCCACGCCGAGCACCCGCTCGTGCGCCCCCACGGCCACCTGAGCATCTGCGAGCACGTCGTCCACGTCGGCGGGGGCGACCATCGGATCGGTCCGCTCGACGCGCAGCAGGCAAGCGCGCACCGCCTCGGGCGTGACATCGTCGACCGCGTGAATCCGCACGACGTTGATTGTACGGTGCGCAGCGGTACAGATCACCGGATCACGTCCCCACGGAGGCCAAATTGCGCGAGCCGCCCGATCCTTGCCCGCCCCACACCTTCGACGAGGTGGCCGCGCGCCCCGACGCACGGCGCCCCTTGCCCGTCGTCCCCGAACACGTGCACCTCGACGTCCACGTCGATCCCACCGCCCAGTCCGTCACCGGCCACGTCGTGCACACCATGCGCGCGATCCACGAGGGCGTCCGGCGCGTCACGTTGGACGCCGCCGATATGTTGATCACCTCCGTCACCGGCGCCTCGGGCTTCGCCCAGCACGCCGGCGGGGTCGACGTCGTGCTCGACCCGCCCCTCGCCCGGGGCGAGCGCGCCGAGATCCGCCTCGACTTCCAGGCCCACCCCACGGTGGGGATGTACTTCGTCGGTGGACAGGCCTGGACCCAGGGCGCGATGGAGGATCACCACCACTGGTTCCCCTGCTTCGACGCGCCCCAGCACATGGTCACGACGGAGGTCATAGCCACGGTCCCAGATGGCCTGCGCGCGTTGTCGAACGGGGTCCCCGTAGACGCCGGCGCGACCACGGGGCAAGACCAGGTTGGCGAGGGCTGGTGCCGCTGGCGATGGCGCCACGACACGCCCCACGCCCTCTACCTGCTCACGCTGGTGGTCGACGACTCCGTCGAGGTGCTCTGCGACGGGCCGGTGCCGCTCTACCACTACGTCCCGGAGGGCCGAGAGCACGACGCACGCGTCCTGTTCGAGCGCATGCCGCAGATGCTCCGCTTCTTCGAGGAGGCCACGGGCCGCGCCTATCCGTACCCCCGCTACGGCCACGCCTTCCTGCACGGCTTCATGTGGGGCGGCATGGAGAATACGACCCTGACCAGCTTGACCGATCAGGTCCTCGTCGCCGCCGAGTACCGCGACGAGATGGACGTCGAGCGGTTGTTCGCCCACGAGCTCGCCCACCAGTGGTTCGGCGATCTCATCGCCCCACGCGGCTGGCCCCAAATCTGGCTCAACGAGTCCTTCGCGACCTACTTCGAGGTCCTGTGCATGGGGGCCCTCGAGGGCCAGGACGACTTCGCGCGGCGCCTCATCGCGCAGCGCGACAGCTACCTCACGGAGGCACGCGACCGCTACGCCCGCGCCGTGGTCACCCGCACCTACGCCCACCCCTACGTGCTCTTCGACCGCCACGCCTACGAGAAGGGGTGCCTCGTCCTCCACACCCTGCGCGACCAGATCGGCGACGAAGCCTGGTGGCGTGGCGTGCACGCCTACGTAGAGCGCTACGCCGGACGCGCCGCCGAGACGGACCAGCTCCGCCGCGCCTTCGAGGACGCCTCCGGCGCCGATCTCGGCGACTTCTTCGAGCATCTCGTCTACGGCGCCGCCCACCCCGCCGTCCGCGTCGATTGGCGCTACGTCCCCGGCGTCGGCGTCGAGATCGATCTCGAGCGCACCGACGAGACGGCGCAGACGATCACCGTCGAGCTCCTGGTATGCGCCGAGGGTCTCCACCGACGGCGCGTCCGTCTCGTCCCTGGGCATCGCACGCTCGTCCTGCCCGGCGACACGGCGCCCGAGTGGGTGGCGCTCGATCCCGAGCAGGCGTGCCTGGTGGAGATCGACGAGACGCGCGAATCCGAGGCGGTGCTCATCGCCCGGATGGCGGAGGGCTGCCCCGCCATGCTCAGGATGCGCACAGCCCGCCTCCTCGGGGGCCGCGGCTCGACGCGAGTCACGGCTCGCCTCGCCGAGACCCTCGCCGAGGATCCATCGCACGCGACTCGGATCGAGGCCGCTCGGGCCCTCGGCGAGCACCGCTCCGACGACGCCCGCTACGCGTTGCTCGGAGCGGTGCAGAGCGACGACCATTGGCGCGTGCGCGCGGCGGCAGCCTCCGCGCTGGGGGTCGGCGCTGGCGCGCCGCTCGTGGAGCGCTTCGACAAGCTGCTCGACGCCGAGTCGAGCCCCAAGGTGCGGGCGGCGCTGCTCGCCGGGCTCGGCCACATCCAGCACGAGAAGGCCCGAGCCGTGCTCTGGGATTGGCTCGACATCGAGTCGCCCCGCGACGTCGTGGCCGCCGCCGCCGTCAGCGCCTTGGCGGCGCAAGAGCACGACGAGAGCGGCGAAGAGCTGCTCGCGAGGGCCGAGCCCCACCACCCCCGGGACGTCCGCCGCGCGGCCCTCGCTGGGATCGGACGCCTTGCCGCCTGCGAGACCACCGAGAAGCCACAGAGGAAGGAGCTGCGTCGGGCCCTCGAGCGGGCCCTCACGGATCCGCTCTTCCACGCCCGCCTGTCGGCCGTCACCGCCTTGAAGAAGCTGGCGGACCCGCAGTCGAAGGCGGCCCTCGAGCGAGCCCACGGGGCCGAGCGCTTCGCCATCATCCGACGCTACATCCGCGAAGCCCTCGGCGCCCTCGAAGGGCCGCGCTGACCAATGCGTTCAAGAATTGGACGCCACGGTCTCCTCTGCGTCGGCGCAAACCCGCGTCAACGCTCGGCGGCGCCATTGGCACGTGATCTGCGTAGGTCGACCGCATGGTTGAATGCAAAGTGAGCAGCGATCTGGTCGAGATGGTGGACGCCGAGCGGATGCACTTCTTCGCTCGCCTCGACACCGGCCGTCGAACGGAGATGGGGCAGTTCGGAACCCCACCGTCCGTGGCACGGCTGATGGCGTCGATGTTCGGGCCCACTCCACGGGCGGTGCGCATCTTGGATGCGGGCGCGGGCGTCGGCTCGCTGACCGCGGCCCTGGTCGCAGAGCTGCTGGGCCGCTCCGACCGTCCGGAGTCGATTCACGTGACCGCGGTGGAGGCTGAAGAGGCGATCCTCCCAGGGCTCCGCGCGACCCTGAAGCGGTGCCGGGACCACAGCGATGCCCTGGCCGTGGGCTTTAGCCACGAGGTGGTCGCCGATGACTTCATCGAGTACATCGCGCGCTCCGAGGCCGACCTGTTCGGTGCCCGAGTCCCGCTGTTCAACTGCGCCATCCAGAACCCGCCGTATCGGAAGATCCGCTCGGACTCGAGGCACCGAGCGCTGCTCCGGGGGGTGGGCATCGAGGTCTCCAATCTGTACGCGGCGTTCATCGCGCTTACGGTGCGCATGCTCGAGCCGGGCGGGCAGTTGGTCGCCGTCACGCCGCGGTCCTTCTGCAACGGCCCCTACTTCAACAGCTTCCGAGGCGACCTGCTCGAGAGGACGGCCTTGAAGCAGCTCCACGTCTTCGACTCCCGGACCGAGGCTTTCGGTGGAGACGGAGTGCTCCAAGAGAACGTGATCTTTCGGGCCATCGCGCGCGAGAGCCCACCGGCGACAGTGCGCACTACTTCGTCGAGCGGCACCCCGGACTGCGCAACGACCATCCTCGACGTGCCCTACGAGTGCGTCGTGCCGGCCACGAGCGAGCACCCGGCGATTCATCTCATCACCGACCGAATCGCCCTCGGCGTCGCCGAGAGAATGGAGACCTTCTCATCGAGTCTCGCGCGCCTGGGGCTGACGGTCTCGACGGGTCGGGTCGTCGACTTCCGGGCGAAGCCCCATCTGCGAGCAGAGCCCGATGACACGACGGTGCCGCTGATCTATCCGAGTCATCTCCGTCGAGGCGGCGTGCGTTGGCCCGTGGAAGGCAGTCGGAAGCCCAACGCGATCGCCCTCGACCGAGAAACGGAGCGGCTGCTGGTGCCCGGGGGCACCTATCTACTCACCAAGCGGTTCTCCTCCAAGGAGCAGCGCCGCAGGATTGACGCCTTCCTCTACACAGAGGCCATGGCCGAGGCGGGTCCAGTCGGATTCGAGAACCACGTCAACTACATCCACCAGGACGGCCACGGCCTCGAGATGCTCGTCGCGAAGGGGCTCTTCATCTACCTGAACTCCACCCTGGTAGACCTCTACTTCCGGCTGTTCAGCGGTCACACACAGGTCAACGCCACCGACCTGCGGAGCCTGCCCTTCCCCGATGCAGACGCGCTCAGCTCCGCTGGCGCCGACGTGAGCTCGCTGGAGCTCGACCAGGACGAGGTCGACATCATCTTCAATCGGAGGCTACTGACGATGGCGAACGAGAGAGCGGGCGATCCGGTCGCCTCGATCAAACGAGTAGAAGAAGCGCGCGGAGTCTTGAAGGCCCTGGGCTTTCCACGAAAGCAGACGAACGTGCGCTCAGCCCTCGTGCTGCTCTCGCTTCTCGAGCTGCGGCGCGACACCCCCTGGGCGCAGGCCGCGCCCGCGTCTCGAGGGATCACCGAGATGATGCGGTGGTTTGGCGAGCACTATGGGAAGGTCTACGCTCCAAACTCGCGGGAGACGGTCCGGCGAAACACCGTCCACCAGTTCATCGACGCCGGGCTCGTCGAGCTGAACCCGGATGACCCCGGACGCGCGGTCAACAGCCAGGACAATCGCTACCGAGTCGTCCCCGAGGCTGTTGACGCGCTGAGGAGCTATGCAACCCCCGGATGGAACGACGCCCTCACGGCGTATCTCGCCCAGATGCCGACGCTCGCGGCGCGCTACGCCCAACGACGTGAGATGAAGCGCATCCCGGTCCGGCTGGACGACGGCACCGAGCTCTCGCTCTCTCCGGGCGTTCACAACGAGCTTGGGCCCGGTGAGTCCCAAACGTCATGGCGAGCTGGCTGAGTTGTTTCACGGGTCCTCGGCGGGGTTGGTGTTCGTCACGACCTTCCTGACCAGGGAGGCGTTCGCCGGGTATCTGGACGAGATCTCCCGGGAAACGGAGGTCTGGGTCGCCGACTCTCCCGGGCACATGATCCACTTCGATGGGAAGCGGTTCCTCGGCCCATACGGCGACGGTGGAGGGTAGCGTCGCGGGCCACGGGTTGACACCACGCGGAGGCCGGTGCTGTGCTCCGCCGCATGTCGGCGTCGCCCAACAACGACGGGCTCCAGATCCTGCTCGACCGGTTGCCCCCGGCCAGCGTCTTGATCGGCCTGGGGACCGCGGTAGCGGCGGGCGGGGTCGTGCTCTTCTTTGGCGGCAGCTCGTTCCTGTTGCGGATGTTGGGGATTCCCATCCTGTCGACGGGGACGGCCACGTTGGCCTTCGGGGTGCTCAAGACGCGCAGCGCGCGCAGGCTGATCCGCCTACAGCGCGCGGAGCTGGTAGCCTCGAGCGACGCAGACGCCGAGCAGGTCGAAGCGTTGTTGAACGACGGGACGGGCCGCTCGGTCGAGACCATCGCCGGTGCGCTCTCCATGGAGCGCGATGCCGTCGTGAGGGCGCTGGGCGTGCTCCAACGAGCCGGGCGCGTCGACGAGGACCTCGACCTCGAGGACGGGACCTTCACCTATCGGTTGGAGCCGGAGGTGGGCTCGGCGGACGGTGGGGACCCCGGCGCCCACCGATCGCTGGGGGAGCGGCTTCGGGAGCTCGACGGGTGAAGGACAAGACCACCGCCACGGCGCTGAGCATCTTTCTGGGCGGCCTCGGCGTGCACAAGTTCTACCTGGAGCAGCACGCGACAGGCATCGCGTATCTGGCGTTTTGCTGGACGCTCGTGCCCGCCGTACTCGGCGTCGTCGAGGGCATCGCGCTGTTGCGGATGTCACCGGAGACCTTCTACGCGAAGTACAACGCGCCGCAGCTCCCCACGCGGCTACCTGCCGACGCGCTCCCGGTCGTCCCGCTGGTCCAGCCGAGCGTCAACGTGGTGGTCAACAACGCCCCGGGCGCTCCAGGTGATGACGTCGCCGGGCGCATCGACCGGCTGCACGCGCTGCTCGAGAAGGGCGCGCTCACGCAGGACGAGTTCGACGAACAGAAGGCGAAGGTGCTCGCCGGAGATGAATGAGATGCCCTCCCAGACCGGCGCGGCGAACGCGCTGACAATGCCGCCTGCGCCCAACGCCGCCGTGAGCGTCCTGCTCGACGCCAGCGACCTGATCTCGAACGCCGCCGATCCGCTCACGGTGATCGCGCCGGTGCTGGAGATGCTCGAGGCGCGCTGCGGCCTCCTGCGCGGGACCTTCTGGGTCCTCGACGACAAGAGCGAGACGGTCAGCATTCAGGCCGCCCACGGGCGCACCGAGGGTCAACGTCGGCGCGGCAACATCCAGATCGGCGAGGGCATCACGGGCCGGGTCGTCGATACCGGCGAGGCCGCCATCGTGCCCCGACTTGCCGAGAGCGGTGAGTTTCTCGATCGCACGCGCGCCCCACGCGATCCAGATGATGGGCTGGTCTGCGTCCCCGTGCGGGATCACGGGGTGGTGGTCGGTGCGCTCAGCGCAGAGCGAGCCAGTGCCGACCGGCCGACCCTCGAGGGTGACGCACGGCTGCTGCGCGTCCTCGCGAGCCTCTTGGCCAACGCCGTCTCGAAGCTACGCGCACGGACGGCCGCCGGGGAGAGCCCCGACGCCTACCACCCCACCAACATCGTCGGTCGATCGAAGGCGATGCTCACGGTCTTCGAGCAGATCGATCAGGTCGCCGACGCCGACGCCACGGTCCTGCTGCGCGGCGAGAGCGGCGCGGGCAAGGAGCTCGTTGCCCAGGCGCTCCACGAGCGCAGCGCCCGCGCCGGCAAGCCCTTCGTCAAGGTCAACTGCGCGGCGCTGCCGCAGACACTGCTCGAGAGCGAGCTCTTCGGCCACGAGCGCGGCGCCTTCACCGGCGCCATGACCCAGCGCAAGGGGCGCTTCGAGTTGGCCCAGGGCGGCACCATCTTCCTCGACGAGATCGGCGACCTGCCGATGCACACCCAGGTGACGCTCCTGCGCGTCCTCCAAGAGCGGGAGTTCGAGCGCGTCGGCGGCGCCGATACCCTGAGCGTGGACGTCCGCGTCATCACCGCCACCAATCGCGATCTCGAGGCCCTCATCGAGACCGAAGCCTTCCGCCCCGACCTCTACTACCGGCTCAACGTCTTCCCCATCCACATCCCACCCCTCCGCGAGCGCCGCGCCGACGTCCTCCTCCTCGCTGACCACTTCATCGCCCACTACGCCGGCACCCTCGGCAGGAGCGTCCGCCGCATCTCCACCCCCGCCATCGACATGCTCATGGCCTACCACTGGCCGGGCAACGTGCGAGAGCTCGCCAACTGCATCGAGCGCGCCGTCATCCTCACCAAAGACGAGGTCATCCGCGCCCAGCACATGCCCCCCACCCTCCAGACCTCGGAGGCCACCGGCACCCGCGACGCCCGCTCCCTCGAGGCCGCCACCGACGCCCTCGAGCGCGAGATGATCGTCGACGCGCTCAAGACCCACCGCGGCAACATGGCCGCCACGGCCCGCACCCTCGGGCTCACCGAGCGCGTGATGGGCCTGCGCGTCAAGAAGCACGGCATCGACCCGAAGCGATTCAAGCGCCGCAGAGGCAGATGAGTCAGCGTCTGCCGGTGAGCAAGCCGACCCGAACCGCATGCTTCCAGCCCGATCGCGACGACGACCCCGAGCTCTTCCAGAGCCGGTCAGGGCTGCTCGAAGAGCTGCGCGAGACCATCGTCAGCTTCATCGAGCCGGATGGACCTGGCGACGGGCGCATCCTCGTGCGAGGGCATCGCGGGGTGGGCAAGTCGATGCTCAGCCGACGCGCGATAGCCGACATCCAGGGCAAGTACGACACGCTCTTCGCGGTCGTGGACGGGGCACGAACCGGTCACGGGCCCGACGAGTTCATGCGGCAACTCGCCCGCGACCTCGGCCGCGAGGCACACGACCACGCCTTGGACAAGGGCGTGCAGGCGGCGGGCGACCTCTTGTACCGGTTGGGCACGTCGACAAAGGTCACCGTCAAACGGGTAGATGAGTGGACCCGCTCGCTGAAGGCGAGCCTGAGGCTGGACATGAAGTTCATGGACAGCATCGGCTTTCATTTCGGAGGCACGCGGGTCTTCGCCCGCAAGCACGCCGTAGACGAAGCTTTCGAGCAAGAGGTCAACGCGGCGCTCCTCGTCCCGATCCCCGGGATGAAACCGAAGGAGCTGCTCGAGGTGATGGCGGGCCGAGTGGAGACCCGCTCCGGCGCAGGTGAGAGGCTCGAGGCGGTCGGGTTCACCGAGATCGCGCGGATCCTCTCCGAGTGGACGGACAACGCCTGGGCCTTCCTGAGCTGGCTCACGTTCCTCGACTATCGACGCATCGACTTCGACCCCTCAGATATCGACGCCCTCCGCGGCGCGCTGCGGGAGTTCGCGCGACTGCAGTTCTCCGGGGTCCGCGACGAGGAGCTCGACCGCGTCGCGGACGCCTTCTCGGGCGCGCACGCGGCGCTCCTTCACAAGGAGGATCTCATCGGCGCGGGCCTCGACGACGAGCTGCTCCTGCGAGCGATACGCTACGGCGTGCTCGTCCCCGATTGGCTGCTCTCGCCCGACCGCTACCTGCTGGCCCCCGGGCTGCACTTCCTGGCCTGAGAACGCGTGCGCCTCCTCGGAGCCGACCTGCCCCCGATCGACGTCGCCCCGGAGGCGATGCCGCGTCCGTGGGTGCTCCCCGATGGGCTCCACCGCGCGCACCGGGATCGCCTCGCCCGCTTGCTGGGCAGGGCGGTAGGTCTGCCCCCGGTGCGGGTGCGATGGGTCGAGGCGGCGCTGCTCCGGGACGGTCGGCTGAGGATCCCCCCCGACGCCTCGTCTGGTGGCACATCGACACGACGTTGGGCGCGGATCCCGTAGACGTTCTCCGCGAGGCACTGACCCTCTGCCCGGCCCGCGCCGTCTTCGATTTCGAGGTGAGGACTGGCCAGCCGGTCGCCTGGCTCGCGCCTCTGCGGGAGGCGATTCGACGGCACGCCATCGACCTCCTCTACGACCATGGCGTCGTCGGCAACCCCGATCGGGCGGCGGACGCGGTGACCGAGTTGGCCACCGACCTCGTCAGCCCCGTGGATCTACTCGACGGCGCCGACGTGCTCCTCGACCAGTTGGCCGCAGGCGTCTCGGTCGCTCCGGCGTTGGCGGAGGCCCGCGCGCGGCTCCTGGCCGGCCGATTCGATGCGACCGAGGTCGGGCAGCCGGCCGACGGGTTGGTTCGTTCCTTCGTGGCGGTCCATGAGTCCGGTGAGGCTGACCGCGCGCGCTTCGAGGGCGTCGGGCTGTGGGATGGCGGACCGACGCCTCTGGTGCAACGGCTGAGCGATCGGGGGGTGCTGCGGCGGGCGCTTCGCCATCTGACCGACCGGCGCCCCCTCGACGAACCGCTCGACGATCTAGGCCCTGCCTGGCTCGTGGAGAAGGAGGGCCTGGGCACGCGACCGCTCGCGCTGCCAGCACCCACGCCCTTCGACAGCGGTGACCCAGGGACGAGCACGGTGGATGACCCCGCCCTGCGTGCCGTCCAGCGATACCTCGAGCGCGAGCAGTGGGGGGCCGCCGCGCAGCGGGTTCTCGAGATCGATGGGCGAGGGCAGTCGCGCTGGACGCGGAGCGAGCGGCGACTGGCGGCCCACGCGTTGATGGCCGCCGGCGGCGGTGTCACGCGGGACACCATCGGGCCGGACGTTCAGGCCGTGGCGGCGCGGTGGTATCGGCGCGCGGTGGGGTTCTACCAGGATCTCGACGATGTCGGATCTTCGGCCCGAGCGCTGTGCCGGGCGGGGTTCGCACAGCTCGCGGCGGGGGATCCATCAGCGGCAACGCTGCGATCTGAACCTCCGTAGCGGCGCGCACCGCGGCGTGTTGCGCGACCTGAAGCGCGTCCGCAAGGTCACCGACGAGCCTCATCTGGTCGCCGTGGCGTGGCGCCTCGAAGGGGATCTTCGTCGGATTCAGGGAGACCGAGGCGCTTCTGCCACCGCCTACGCAAAGGCCAAGAAGGCCGCGGCGAGATCCCCGCTGGAGGCCGCCCACGAGCGGTTGCTGGGCATTGGATCGCCCGCCGGGTTGTCCAGCCGCGCGGCCGCCAGGTTGCTGATCAACGAGGTCCTCGTCGAGGCCCGCGGCGCCGGCAATACGATGCTCGAGGCAGATGCGCTGCGTATGCTCGGAGAGCTGGAGGTCACCGACGACCCCGGCGCCGCCGAGACGCGGCGGGCGAAGGGCTGACGCTCGATGGATTGGGGCATCTTCGTTTCGCCCAACGCCGGTGGGAGGAGGCCGACGAGTCGTTCACCGCGGCGGCGCCCATCCTCGAGTCAATCGACGCCCAGAGCGCCGCGGCTGCCTGGCTCGGTGCCATGGAGGCGCGAGAGCACACGATGGGGGCCGGTCGCCTCGCGCTCGCATCGAGGGCGGTGTCGTTGGCGCATTTGTCGAAACACGAACCGACGATCTCCTGGGCGGATTCAGCGCATTGCCACGAGCACATGAACCGGGGAGAGCTGGACGAGGCGCGGACGGTTCGAGCGCGTCTCTCGACCCCAGAACGGCGCCCAGCGATTCACAGATCGGAGTCGAGAGCGCGGACGCGCTGTTTGCGGCGCAACGGGCGCTGCGGGGTGCGGACCTCGCGGTGGCCATGTCGAGGGCCGAGGACGCGATCAAGCACGCTGACCGCGGCCGAACGCGCTGCGCTGCCGGGCGCGGGTCAACTTCATGGCCGGTCGCACAGACGATGGTGATCTCGCCTCCGCTCGGCGCGCCGGAGACGATCTCAATGATCGCTACGACGGAACCATGACCGCTCTCGTCGAGGCGGCGTTTGATTGGCGAAGCGACGAGGCGTCGGCCGGCCGGGCGTGGAGCCGTATCGCGACCGCGTTTCACGAAGGCGACCACTTCCTGCGCGCAGCGCTCGCCCAGGCGCTGTCTCGACTCGCAGCCGACGCGCCCCCCGCCGAGGTCGCTTCCGAGGTGGCCGATACGATCGGCGAGGCGTGGTGGTACGCCGACGAGATCCGGGATGCCACGAGCGCACGGGACGCGATCATCCGGCTGGTCGCCATCTTCCCCGACTGACTACCAGCCCGGATGGGCCTCGAAGCGGTGGGGGATGCGGCGAACGTCGCAGAGCACCTCGCGCAGCGCGCCGGCCTCGGCTCCCTCCAGGTGCGGGGCGGCCAACTCGACGGAGTCCGTGAGGCCGCCGAAGCGGCGCTCGATCTCCTGGGGGAGCTGGTCGTAGGTGCCCACCGCGGCGAACTCACGGACGACCTCGTCGGGGACGCGGCCGGGCATCTCCTTCCAGCGGCCGGTCTTGGACATCTGATGCAGCTCGGCGGCCAGATCGTCCCAGCCGTGGGCGCTCATCACCGGGCCGTAGGTGCGCGTCGAGCCGTAGAAGGAGACGCGGTAGCGCACCCACTCGAGGGCCTTGGCCACCGCCTCCTCGTCGGGCCCCGTCGCGATGAAGCCGCCGCCGCAGACCTCGAAGCTCTCACGGGGACGCCCAGCCTTCGCGAGCCCCTGCTCGAGGTTCGGCAGCGCGACCTCCTCGAGGTACTTGCGGGTGCAGAACCCGTGGAGACGGACGCCGTCGGCGGCCTCGCCGGCGATCTGCATCATCCGGGGTCGCACGGCGGCGGTGTAGATCGGGATCGGGCCCAGCTCGTTGGGGGCGTGGCGGAACTCCGGGGTCATCAGCGAGAAGCTGTAGAGCTCGCCTTCGTAGTCGAGGGGCCCCCCCGTCTGCCAGCAGCGCCAGATGGCCTTGAGGGACTCCACGTACTCGCGCATCCGCGTGCCCGGCTTGTGCCACTTCACGCTGAAGCGGCGCTCGTTGTGCCCCTTGACCTGAGTGCCCAGGCCGACCGAGATCCGGCCGCCGGTGTTGGCGTTCAGATCCCAGGCGGCGTTGGCGACGACCATCGGGCTGCGCGGGAAGGCGACGCAGATGGCGGTGCGGAGCCCGACACGCTCGGTGGCGAGCCCCGCGACCGTGAGCGTCGTGAACGGGTCGTTGTGGATCTCCGGGGTGGCGACGCTGTCGAAGCCGGCGGCTTCGGCGAAGCGCGCCTGCGCTTGAATCTGGGACCAGTCGTTGGGCTCGAGGAAGGCCTCGACCCGCATCAGAGCTCGTCCTCTTCGTGCTCCATCATGTACTGCTTGCCCGCCTTGATCTTGGCGGCGAGGCCGTGGATCTCGGGCAGCACGTTGTGCATGTAGAAGCGCGCCGTCTTGAGCTTCGTGCGCCGGAGCCGATCGGTGCCGTCGAGGGCGGCGGCGACCTGCTTGCACCACATATAGGCCAGCGTCGTGAGGGCGAAGACGTTGAGGTAGTTCGAGGCGACCGCGCCCACCTCCTCGGGATCGGCCATCCCCTTCTGCGCGAGCTCCATCGTCAGGCTGGTCAGCAGATCAGAGGCGGCTGCCAGCGGCGCCGTGAACTCTCCCATGCGCTCGTCGGCCGCCCACGCGGCCATGTCGGCTCCCACCTCCTTGGCGAAGCGACGCATCAGCCGACCGCCGGCCTTGGGCAGCTTGCGGCCCACGAGGTCGAGGGCCTGGATGTGGTTGGTGCCTTCGTAGATCGGGGCGATTCGCACGTCGCGGAAGTACTGTTCGACGGGCCAGTCGGTGGTGTAGCCCGCGCCACCCATGACCTGGATCGCCTCGCTCACGTTCAAGACGCCGCGGTCCGTGAAGTAGCTCTTCACGACCGGCGTCAACAGCGCCACCAGGTCGTCGGCCGCCTCCCGCTCGGCCTCGTCCGGGTGGGCGTGGGCGACGTCGAGCTTCATCCCCAGCCAGTAGCCGAGGGCGCGCATGCCCTCGGTGGTGGACTTCATGGTGAGCAGCATCCGCCGGACGTCGGGGTGCACCAGGATGCAGTCCGCAGCGTGGTCGGGGTCACGCCGCTCGGGGTTCAGCGCCCGCGACTGCCGCCGGTCCTTGGCGAAGGCGAGGGCCGTCTGGTAGGCGATGTCGCTGAGGGAGACCCCCTCCAACCCGACCGTCAGCCGCGCCGAGTTCATCATCACGAACATCGAGCGCATGCCGCGGTGCGGCTCGCCCACCAGCCAACCCCGGGAGCCCTCGAGGTTGACCACGCACGTCGGCGACGCCTTGATGCCGAGCTTGTGCTCGAGGCCCCCGCAGGTGACGCCGTTGGCGGTGCCATCGAGGTCGAGCTTGGGCACCACGAAGGCGGAGATGCCCTTGATCCCCGGAGGCGCGTCGGGGAGCCGCGCCAAGACGAGGTGGATGATGTTCTCCGTGAGGTCGTGCTCGCCGAAGGTGATCCAGATCTTGGTGCCCGTGAGGTCGTAGGTGCCGTCGTCGCGGGGGATGGCCTTGGTGCTGATGAGCCCCAGATCGGTGCCGCACTGCGGCTCCGTGAGGCACATCGTGCCGGTCCACTCCCCGCTGATGAGCTTGGGCAGCCACGTCTTCTTCTGCTCGTCGGTGCCGTAGGCGCTCAGCGACGCGATGAGCCCGTGGCCGAGGCCGGGGGCCATCGAGAAGGACTTGTTGGTGGCCGTGAGCATCTCGCCCATCGCGAAGCCGAGGATGTGCGGCGCCCCCGCCCCGCCGTACTCGAGGGGCTGAACCAGCGCCGACAGCCCGGTCTCCATGTACTTGTCGTAGGCCGCCTTGAAGCCCTCCGGCATGGTGACGGCGCCGGTGGCCGGGTCGAAGCCGAGGCCCTCGCGGTCCCCCGACCCGTTGAGGGGCAAGAGCTCCTCGGTGCAAAACCGCCCCGCCTGCTCGAGGATCGCCATCGCCGTCTCGAGGTCGTAGTCCTGGAAGACCTCGAGCGCCTGCACCTTCTCGTAGCCCATACATTCGAGGAGGAACCGCATCTCGTCGGTGGGCGCCTTGTAGATCTGCATCGGTCTCCTCCTCATCACTGAATGAGCGTTCATTCACTCACAAAATGACGCGACGCGTCAAGTCCCAAGCCGGTCGCCCCGCCGCGCGCGTTGGGGCATACTTCGCGCCGCCATGTCCGAACCCATCCGCTTCGTCACCGCGACCAGCCTCTTCGACGGCCACGACGCCTCGATCAACATCATGCGCCGCATCCTCCAGTCGCGGGGGGCGGAGGTCGTCCACCTCGGCCACGACCGCTCGGTCCGCGAGATCGTGGACGCCGCGGTGCAGGAGGACGCGCACGGCATCGCGGTGTCCTCCTACCAGGGCGGGCACATGGAGTATTTCGGCTACATGGTCGAGCAGCTCCGGGCCTCGGGGCGCGAGGGAATCCGCGTCTTCGGGGGCGGCGGCGGCACGATCACGGACCGCGAGATCGCCACCCTGCACGCCGGCGGCGTCGCCCACATCTACTCCGTCGAGGACGGACGTCGGATGGGGCTCGTGGGGATGATCGACGACATGCTCGCCACCGCGCGCCGCGACCTGCTCGCCGAAGCGCCCGATGGCCCACCGGAGGGCTATCGAGCGCGGGTGCCCGCCGCCGTGGCGCGCACCCTCACCTGGGTCGAGCGCCTGCACTCCGACGGCGACACGGCGGCCCTCGAGGCGTTCCGTGCCCGGATCGGCGCCGACGACCTGCCGCCCGTGCTCGGGATCACCGGCGTGGGCGGCGCCGGCAAGTCCTCGCTGACCGACGAGCTGGTGCGGCGCCTGCTCGCGAACTTCCCCGAGCGCACGGTGGCGATCCTCTCCGTCGATCCCACGCGACGCCGCAGCGGCGGGGCGTTGCTCGGCGACCGCATCCGCATGAACGCCATCGCCGACGACCGCTGCTTCATGCGCTCGATGGCCACCCGCGCCGCCCACTCCGCCGTGCCCGCCGCCGTCCGCGACGCCCTCCTCGCGCTGCGGGGCGCCGGCTACGATCTGGTCATCCTCGAGACCGCCGGCATTGGTCAGTCGGGCACCGAGGTCGTCGATCTCGCCGACCGCTCGCTCTACGTGATGACGCCCGAGTTCGGCGCCCCCACGCAGCTCGAGAAGATCGACATGCTCGACTACGCCGACGTGGTGGCGATCAACAAGGCCGACAAGCGCGGCGCCGACGACGCCCTGAAGTATGTGCGCAAGCAGATGCAGCGCAATCGAGGGGCCTTCGACACCGCGACCGCCGAGATGCCCGCCTTCCTGTGCATGGCGAGCCGGTTCGGTGACGCCGGGATCGACCGCCTCGCCGACCACCTGTTCCGAGGTCTCGGTCCAGACTGGGTCCCGGGCACGCCGCCCGTGCGGGCGACGGATATGCAGGTCGTCGTGCCGCCGCGGCGCGTGCGCTACCTGTCCGACGTCGCCGACGCCGTCCGCGACTACAAGCAGCGCGGCGAAGCCCAGGCGACCATCGCGGCGCGGGCCGACGGGCTCGAGCGAGCCATCGACGCGGTCTGTGACGCCGCGACGCGGGCCCACCTCGAGGGGCTGCGCGACTCAACGCTCGCCGAGCTCGATCCCCGCGCCCGCGCCCTGCTTGACGGGGTCCCGGCGCTCCGGGCGGCCTACACCGCGCCGACCCACGCCTATCGCGTCCGCGGCCGAGAGATCAGCGTCGAGAACTACACCGAGACCTTGGCGGGGACGCGCGTGCCCAAGGTCTCGCTCCCCGCCACCGAGGATTGGGGCGATCTCCTGCGCTGGCGCTGGCTCGAGAACCTGCCCGGCGAGTTCCCCTTCACCGCCGGGGTCTTCCCCTACAAGCGCACCGGCGAGGACCCCACCCGGATGTTCGCCGGCGAGGGTCACCCCGAGCGCACCAACCGTCGCTTCCACTACGTCTCCCGAGGGCAGCCGGCGGTCCGGCTCTCGACGGCCTTCGACTCCGTCACGCTCTACGGGCGAGACCCAGCGCGGCAGCCCGACATCTACGGCAAGGTCGGCAACTCCGGCGTCAGCGTGGCGACCACGGACGACGCCAAGCGCCTCTACTCGGGCTTCGATCTCACGGCGCCCACCACCAGCGTCTCGATGACCATCAACGGCCCCGCGCCGATGATGCTGGCGATGTTCCTCAACACCGCCATCGACCAGGCCGTCGAGCGGCGGCTGCGCGAGACCGGCCGCTTCGACGAGGCCCGCATCCGGGCCCTCGCCCCCGACGCCCCGAGCTACCGCGGCGATCTGCCGGAGGGTCACGACGGGAGCGGCCTCGGGCTCCTCGGCGTGAGCGGCGACCAGCTCCTGCCCCCCGAGGAGTACGCCGAGGTCCGCGCCGCCACGCTGCGCCAGGTCCGCGGCACCGTCCAGGCGGACATCCTCAAGGAGGACCAGGCTCAGAACACGTGCATCTTCAGCACCGAGTTCGCGCTGAAGATGATGGGAGACATCCAGGCCTTCTTCATCGACAACGAGGTGCGCAACTTCTACTCGGTCTCGATCAGCGGCTACCACATCGCCGAGGCCGGGGCGAACCCCATCACCCAGCTCGCCTTCACCCTCGCCAACGGCTTCACCTTCGTCGAGTACTACCGCGCCCGCGGCATGGATCCAGACGCCTTCGCCCGCAACCTCTCGTTCTTCTTCAGCAATGGGATCGACGCCGAATACGCGGTCATCGGGCGCGTCGCGCGGCGGATTTGGGCGGTGGCGCTCCGCGACCTCTACGGCGCCAGCGAACGCAGCCAGAAGTTGAAGTATCACATCCAGACATCGGGCCGTTCGCTCCACGCCCAGGAGATCGACTTCAACGACATCCGCACCACGCTCCAAGCGCTCTATGCCATCGCCGACAACTGCAACTCGCTGCACACCAACGCCTACGACGAAGCGATCACCACACCCACCGAGGCCTCCGTCCGCCGCGCGCTGGCGATCCAGCTCATCATCAACCGCGAGCTCGGGATGATGCGCAGCGAGAACGCCTGGCAGGGCAGCTACTTCCTGGAGCGGCTCACGGATCTGGTCGAGGAGGCGGTCCTCGCCGAGTTCGACCGGCTCACGGAGCGCGGCGGCGTGCTGGGCGCGATGGAGGTGATGTACCAGCGGGGGCGCATCCAGGAGGAGTCGATGCTCTACGAGGAGCGCAAGCACTCCGGCGAGCTGCCCATCGTGGGGGTCAACACCTTCCTGCCCGAGGTCGCGCCGGAGGGCGTCGTCGAGGTCGAGCTCATCCGCGCCACCGAGGACGAGAAGCAGGCGCAGATCCAGGGCGTCCGTGCCTTCCAGGCGCGCAACCTCTCGCGCTCAGACGCGGCCCTCGCGCGGCTCCAGAACGTGGCCCAGGAGGGCGGGAACGTCTTCGCCGAGCTGATGGAGACCGTCAAGTCCTGCACCCTCGGCCAGATCACAGACGCCCTCTTCCACGTCGGCGGCCAATACCGGCGGAGCATGTGATGGCGGAGCACTATGAGTACCGGACCTCCCTCACGTTCATCTACTTCGGCATCGGCTTCGCCCTGGCGGCGGGGCCGACGGCCATGGCGATGACCGTCGCCCGCCCCTACCTCATCACCGGCCCCACCGCCCTGCGGATCGCCGCGATGCTGGCCCCACTCGCGACGGGCATCTTCTTCGGCCTGCGCGCCCGATCGGGCGCCCGCGACCAGCTCCCCCTCGGGCGGGCGCTCCTCCGCGCCTTCTTCGGCTCGCGTTGACGGCGACGGACGCGCAGCCTTCGGACGCCCATCGGTAGGGCGAGCGCCCCGCTCGAGCCCCCGCTGACCGGGTCCTGGTCAATGTGCTCGTGCGCCAGGGGGTCCTCACCGTGCCGTGACCACTCCGTGGTCGGCCGGCCCATGGCGGCTGCCGGCATCAGCGGCTTGATCTCTGAGGGGTGGCGCCCCCACAATGCCGTGCCGTGCGAACTCTGCGTCCCGCGCTCGCCGTCTTCTGCGTGGGCCTCTTCCTCGGGGCCCAACTGGGGACGTCGTTCCACCTCGCCTTCGAGCCGCACGCGGTCTGCCCGGAGCACGGCGAGATCGTGCACGGGGACGCCCACGCGGTCGCGCCGGACCTCGACGATGGCGTCGGCCTCAGCGCCGCCGAGCCGCACGCCCACGACGAGTGCATCGTCGTGCTGGCTCCGCGCGAGGTCGGCCAGGCGGACCTCGTCGCAGAGCTCGACCCGCCACAGACGCAAGCGGTCGACGCGCCGCGCGCGATCCCGCCGGGCCCCGCTTCCCCCCGCGCCACTCCGCGCTACGCCTTCGCCCCCAAGCAGTCGCCTCCCGCCTGAGCCCAGCGCCGGTGAAATGTGAGCGCGCCCGGTCGACCCCGGTGGGCCGAGGTGCGCGTGTGTCTTGTTCCGATACTTCTCTTCTTTGCGACAGGAGGCATGACGATGCGATGCATCGCGATCCTCGGCCTCGTGGTGGCGCTGTGCGCCTGCGACGACGACACCGATGACCAACACCACGACGAGCACGGGGCGGAAGCCGCGGCCGACGCTTGTGAACACATGAAGGACGGCCCCGCGCAGGCCGTCACCGCCGCCGCGACCGAGGCCGACGCCCCGGTCGTGAGCATCCCCCACACCCGAGTCGACGTGACGCTGACGGACCACGGCGGCGCCAACGGCGGCTTCCTCCGCTTCGAGGCGGACGAGGCCGGCGAGGTCGTCTTCTTCTTCGGCGCGGACGTGCCGGTGAAGGTCGGCGGCGCCGCCCTGAGCGGGGGCGAGCCCGTCGACGCCTGCGCAGAGGCCGCGGTGCACTACGAGCTGGACCTCGACGTCGGGCCCGTCACCATCGAGGTCGGCCCGACGGACGAGACGAGCGTGGGCTTCGTCTTCGTCGAGACCGGGCACGAGGAGCACGACGACTGATGCGCCGCGCCGCCGCCACGCTCCTCGCACCCGCCTTGCTCTGGGCCCAGACGCCGGAAGAGCTGAAGGCGATCGAAGAGAGCCTGGCGGCGGACCGGGCCGCGCCCACGGCGGCCCCGGCCGGCCCCACGGTGGCCGTCCCCCAATCCCCGCTGAACATCGCCCTGGTGCTCGACGTCGCAGGAGCGTGGTTCAGCGACCCGCCCGAGCAGCTTGGCGCCCACGACCCGCCGGACACGGGCGCCACGCTCCAGCAGCTCGAGCTGAACGTGAACGCCAACGTCGACCACGCCCTGCGCTTCGACGCCAACCTCGTGTTCTCGCTGTTCGGCGTCGAGCTCGAAGAGGCGTTCGGCACGACCCTGGCCCTCCCCGGCGGGCTGCAGGCCCGCGTGGGCCAATTCCTGACCCGATTCGGGCGACTCAACCCGACGCACCCCCACTCGTGGGCGTTCTTCGACCAGCCGCTCGTGAACGGCAAGATGTTCGGTGGCGAGGGCAGCCGCGGCGTCGGCGCCGAGCTGTCCTGGTTGCTCCCGCTGCCCTGGTACGTCGAGCTCGTGGCATCCGGGACCAACGCCGACGGGGCCTGCTGCGCCCGCAGCTTTCTGGGCGCCCAGAGTATGCGGGTCGAGGGGGCCGAGGACCTGCTCTACACCACGACCGCGCGCCAGTTCTTCGACCTGGCGCCGGCCTGGGGCCTCGCCTGGGGCGTCTCCGCGCAACTCGGCCCGAACGCGAGCGGGCAAGGCAACCGCAGCGAGGTCTACGGCAGCGACCTCTACCTCCGCTACCGCCCGCGGGACTCGGCCCGGCGGTCGACGGTGTCCTTGACGCTGGAGGTCATGCATCGCCGCCGCCAGGCGCCCAGCGACGTCCTCGCCGACAGCGGGGGCTACGCGCAGCTCGTCTGGAACATCGACCCGCGCTGGTCCGTCGGCGGTCGCTACGGCTACGTCGAGGGGCTCGACGCCGACCCCCTGGACCCCGACTGGACCGAGGCCCGGCAACGCGCCAGCCTCCAGGCCACCTTCAACCCCTCCCACTTCTCCCGCCTGCGCTTGCAGGGAAGCTACGACGACCGCCAGTGGCTGGACGACCCCGTCTGGGCCGTACTGCTCGGCGTCGAGCTCCTCGTCGGCGCCCACGGCGCACACAACTACTGACCGGCGACGACTGATATGCGACGACTGATCCCGCTCCTCTTCCTTCTGCCCGTGGCCGCCCAGGCCCGTTTGCAGGTCGTGGCCACGGTGCCCGACCTGGCCGCTCTGACGGCGGAGGTCGGCGGCGACCGGGTCGCCGTGACGTGCATCGCGCGGCACTCCGAGGATCCCCACTACGTCGACCCACGCCCGAGCCTGCTGGTGCCCCTGAGCCGCGCCGATCTGCTGGTGCAGAACGGCGCCGAGCTAGAGGTCGGCTGGCTGCCGCCGCTGCTCATCAACGCGCGCAACCAGAAGATCCAACCTGGCCAGCCGGGGCACTTCATCGCCAGGGACCACGTCGGGCGCGTCCTCGAGGTGCCGACCGGCCCGGTCGACCGCGCCCGGGGGGACATCCATCCGGGGGGCAACCCGCACTTCGTCTTCGACCCCCGGGCGATGGCCGACGTGGCCCTGGCCCTCGGCGAGCGCCTCGGCCGGATCGACCCCGACCACGCCGCCGCCCACGCGGCGCGCGGGGCGAAGGTGGCCGCGGGCCTGCGCACCTTCGCTCGCCGGCAGGCCGCACGCTTTCGGGCGCTGCCCGCCGCCAAGCGGCAGGTCGTCGCCTACCACAAGTCGATGCTCTACCTGTTCGACTGGTTGGGCCTGGAGGCCGTCGCCCACGTCGAGCCGCTGCCGGGCATCCCGCCCTCGCCGGGCCACGTCGTCAAGGTCATGCGGACTATGAAGGCGACCGGGGCGCGCCTGCTCGTCCAGGAGTCCTTCTACCCGCGCAAGACGAGCGAGCAGCTCTCGAAGCTCGTGCGCGGCGCCTTGCTGGTGATCCCGGCTGCGACCGCCTTCGGCCACAAGGAGAGCTACCTGCACCACATCGAGCATGTAACGGATGAGCTGTATGAAGCCCTGGCTGACTAGCGCAGCCGCCGTCCTGGCGCTCGGATGCACCTTCTCCGACGGCGATCCGTGGGGCACCGCCGAGCTGCGCCTCGCGGCCACCTTCGCGCCGCCGCCGTCGCGGCTGGAGGAGGGGCGCCTCAAGACCAACCACGGCCTGCTCGTCGAGCTCGACCGCGTCGCCCTGGGCGCGTCCAGCGCGAGCCTGATGGGCGCGGGCCAATCGGCGTTCGAGTTCGACCCAGCGGCCCCCCCGCCCGGGTACTCCCTGTGCCACAACGGCCATTGCCACCACGAGTCGGGGGCCCTCGTCCCCTACGAGGAGATCGCGGCCGAGGGTGGCGGGGCGACGGTCGCCGTCGAACAGCTCGTGACCGCGGGCATCGTCGAGCTCGGCGAGGAGCCGACCGTGATCACGCTCGGGCCGTGCCTCGCCGGGTGCGACCTCGACCTTGGCCAGATCGTCGGCGCGCGGGTCGGCCTGACCCGGCTCGAGCTCAGCGGACGCGTCGACGGTGAGGCCTTCGACCTGCAAGTCCCGCTCTCGCTCAGCCCGCGGGTCGCGCTCGACGAGGCCGTCGGCCGCGACTCACCCCTCGGCCTGCGCGTCGGGCTGACGGTCGAGGTGCCACCGCACCTCTTCGACGGGGTCGACCCGACCGCGCCCGATGCGGCCAAAGGCATCACCGCCAACCTCGACGCGAAGCTCGTTCTCGTCGCGGTCGTCGACCGCGATTGAGCCTGCTCTCCCTCCTCGGCGTGCAGATCGGGCATCGAGGGACGCCTATCCTCCCGCCGATCAGCCTGGAGATCCGGCCGGGCGAGGTGTGGGCTTTCGTCGGGCGCAACGGCAGCGGCAAGACGACGCTCATGCGCACCGCGCTGGGCTTGCTCCCGCCGATCGGGGGGACGCTCGAGCGTGATCCGTCCGCGACCTTCGCCTACGTCCCCCAGCGCGCATCCCTCGACCCGTCCGTGCCGATGCGGGTCCTCGACTACGTGCGCGGCGGCGCGGACGTTGGGCTCAGCTTCCTCGACCCGCTGCACGGCTGGCGACGTCGCCAAGAGGTGCGCCGTGCGCTCGAGCGCACCAACACCCTCGCCCTCGCCCGGCGCCGCCTGGTGGAGCTCAGCGAAGGCCAGAAACAGCGCGTGCTCATCGCCCGCGCGCTCGTGACGGGCCCCACCCTCGTCGTGCTCGACGAGCCGACGAGCGCGATGGACCCGGTCAACGAGGCGGCCGTCTTCGACCTGCTCCTGGGGCTGCGCGACGAGGGCGACGTGGCCATCGTCGTCGCGAGCCACACGATGAGCTTCGTGCCGCGCTACGCGACGCATTGCGCCTTCCTCGACCGCGAACCCGAGCCGCTGGTGCGCGTCGGCGCGGCGGACGAGGTGCTCGCCGACCCGGCCTTCCGCCGGCACTACGGGGCGGTCGAGTGAACCCCGAGACGCAGACGCTGGCCAACTTCTGGGAGGCTTGGCCGCTCTTCGGCGACTCGGTGCTCGCGGGGGCCATCGCTGGCGCCGTGCTCGGGCCGCTCGGGGTATACGTGGTGCTGCGCCGCC
Source organism: uncultured Nannocystaceae bacterium (assembly GCA_964402225.1). Taxonomy (GTDB): domain Bacteria; phylum Myxococcota_A; class Bradymonadia; order UBA7976; family UBA1532; genus CAYOBQ01. The sequence goes on from CAYOBQ010000009.1 coordinate 93,092, forward strand.
TCGTGTTCCTCAGCGCGGCGGTCTCCCAGGTCGCGGGCCTTGGTGTAGCGCTCGCGTTCTACGCCCAGCTCCACCTCAGCTGGCAGATCTCCCCGAGCGTGGGCGCCGCGGTGGCGACGCTCCTCGCGGTGGTGCTCGTGATGCGCACGACGAACCCCGCGCGGAGGGACGCGACGCTGGGCGTCGTCTTCCTCGTCGGTGCGGCCGGCACGCTCGCTCTGGGCGGGCGGATCACCGCCGAGCTGGCCGACATCAAGACGCTGCTCTTCGGGGTCGCCGTCGCCGTCGTGCCCGAGGACTTCGCGCACCTGTGGGGCGTCGCGCTCCCGGTCGCGCTGCTGCACATGTGGTGGGCGCGCGGCTTCATCGCGGCCAGCTTCGACCCCGAGGGCGCCCGCGTGCGGAATCTCCCGGTGCCCATCCTGGAGGTCGCGCTCTTCGTCACGCTCGCGGTCATGATCTCGGTCTGCACCCGCATCCTGGGGGCGCTGCCGACGTTCACCTTCAGCGTGCTCCCGCCCCTCGCCGCGATCACGCTGGCGCCGAGCCTCGGGGTGGCCCTGGGGCTCGCCGCGCTGCTCGGGGCGGCCACCGGTTTCGGTGGCTATTTGGCCGCGTACCTCTACAGCCTCCCGGTGCCGGCCGGGCAGACCCTCACCGGCGTCGCCATCCTGCTCGCCGCGGGGCTGCTGGCCCGGATCGTACGCCGCTGACCGGGCCTGTCCGGCTCATCACTCGGCGAGCCGATGGCCGCGTACGCGGCCTATTCGCGCTCGGGGAGCTTCGGTCGCTGTGGCCCTCTTCCCGCGGGCGCACGGCGCGGGGGAGGTGGGCCAGGCGAACTTCATATGGGTGCATATCCCGATTCTGACGGAGGGAGTGTGGAGGGCTTTCAGCACTCAG
>CAYOBQ010000010.1:0-12864 GCA_964402225.1 uncultured Nannocystaceae bacterium
ACCAGCTCTCGGGCTCGCAGAGAGGTCGTGGGCGACGCGGTCCGCCTGACGATCTTCGCGGCCCACGAGGTCGGTGAGCCGACGGACTAGTCCTGGAAGCCGGGGACGTGCCAGCGGCCGTCCGTCTCGACGACGCGGGCGGTGTCGTCCCGGGCGGCCAGCTCGTGCAGGATGCCGACGACGTCAGTCTCATCAAGGCCGAAGCCGACCTTCTCGACGATCTCGCGGACCGTCAGTCCCGGGGGCGCCACCCCGTCGAGGGTCTCGAGGACCGCGCCGGGAGAGAAGTCGACGCCCCCCACGCCATCTCGCATTCGCTTGCCGATGAGCCGGCCGAGGCGACGAACGCCGTCTACCAACGCGAGCAGCTCGAGGAGCTCGCCGCTCGCGGCCCGCGCCCCCGCGAGGACGCTCTCGGCGAAGGTGATCCCGAGCTGCTTCATCTGACCGCGGGAGGAGCCCGGCGTGATCTTGTAGGTGTAGCCGTCCCGCTCGGCGCCCCGTTTCGTATCGGGCGGTGGCTCACCGTCGGGGAGCCCCTCGATGAAGCCCTCGATCAACGCGTCGACGAGCTCCCGGTCGAGGGGGTGGAGGGCGCCGGCCCCTTGGCGGAACGCGGCGTCGAGGTCGGCGAAGAGCTGGTCTTTGCGGATGGTCTCGGCTTCAGGCATAGGGGGACGGTGGGCACGCGCGAGGCCCGCGTCAAGTGGAGGCATCGGTGGCGCTCAAGGCGTGGCTCATCGCATCGAGGAACGTCGAGGGCGCCCTCGAGAACCGCCGGACGCTGGGGGCGCTGCTGCGCAAGGGCGGCGTCGAGGTCTTCGAGCCCGACTGCCTCGCCATCGACGTCCGCGAGACCGTCGATGCGGTCTACGCGGCGTCGGGTGACCGCCTGCTCTGGATCGGCGCCCACGCGAAACGCGCCTTTGCGAGCGAGGCCTTCCTCGAGACGGACGGCGACCGCCACGAGCGGCACACGGTTCCGCTGGGCTGGATCTACGAGGCCCTGGCGCGCGCCGCGAAGCGGCCCGGGAAGATCTACGTCGTCGTCGACACCTGCCACGCGGCCCCCCTGCGCGATCCGGGCGAGCTCACCTGCCTCGCCGCCTGCCAGGCGACCCAGCGGGCCGACACGGTGCTCGAAGAGGCCAGGATCTACATCGGCCGCCTGACACGCGCCTTCATCGACGGGCTGGAGGCGGGGTCGACCTTTGCCGCGATCATGGGGAGCGCGAGCTCCGGCGGGCAAGCGCCCTACTTCAACCCCGGGCGCCACGGCTCGGGGCCGCTGTTGTCCGCGCTCGGTCGGTCCCCGACCACGCTCCTCGACGGCTGGCGCGCCCACGCCAAGAGGCTGCCGATCACCCACGCCTGGCTGTTCGGAAAGACCCAGCCGGTCTGCGTCGAGGTGCACATCGAGCCCGGCGGCGACGGGGGACCGCGATCCGGCAAGCTCAGCCTCCGCGACTTGCTGGAGGATCCCGAGCAACAACTTTGGCTCGTCGAGGGCGATCCCGGGGCGGGCAAGACCACGCTGGCCCGGCAGCTCGCCGCCAGCGACGACGGGCCGCTGCCGCTGTACATCCCCCTGCGCCGGTGTCGCGACTCGATCCCCGGCGACCTCTTCGAGTGGTGCGCCCTGCGCGCCCCGGCCGACGGACTCGCCCCCGCCCTCCGCGAACACGCGCGCACCCAGCCCGTGTGGTGCTTGCTCGACGGATACGACGAGCTGCCGGAGGGCCTGCGGCGAGAGCTCCTCGAGCGCGTCGGCGAATGGAAGCGGTCGGCGAACGTGCGGTTCGCGATCCTCGCCCGGCCGCTGTTGTCGCGACCGCGGGACGGCGGCTTCGACATTGGCGAGGATGAGCCGGACCACCTCCAGCGCCTCGGCTTCCGGTGCGCGCGCCTCAGCGCCCTCGAGTGGGGAGAGCAGCAGCGCCTCGTGCGCAGCATCGCCCGGACGCACGCCGAGACGATCCTCGAGCAGCTCGAGCCCCGCGCCTCGCCGCTCCACGAGGCGGCGAAGAACCCCTTCTTGTTGGCGCTCATCGCCTACCTGGGCGAGCGCAACCCGACGCACCTGCCTCGGAACCGCGTCCAGCTCTACCGGCAGGCGATCCCGGTCATGCTCGAGGCGACGCACGGAGGCACCGCCGCCGGAGTGTCTGACGCCTCCGTCGCCCGCGACCTCCTGGGCGACATCGCCCTCGACCTGGTCGAGCACAACCTGACGGACTTCTCCAAAGAGGAGCTGGGCGCCTCCCTGGCCCGGGTGGAGAGCCGCGCCCCCGAGCTCGCCGAACGACGCAAGAGGGTCGGCGCGTGGGACGCGCCGACCCAGTTCGTCGCCGAGGTGATGGAGCGCCGACTGGTCCGCGAAGACGACGGCCGCCATGAGTTCCTGCACCGCACGCTCCACGAGATGCTGGCCGCGGAGGCGTTGCATCGGCGCTTCCAACGGGACGGCGTCGAAGCCATCGCCGAGTTGGTCGGCGACGATGCCGGCGGGGAGGAGAGCTGGCGCCGATTCCGCGAGCCGGTGGCGCTGCTGTGTGGCCTCGTGGAGTCCGGGGCCGCCGACCTGCTCGGGGCGCTGGTGGAGAGCGGAGACGCGGGCCGGCGCATCGTGACGTTGGCGCTCCCCGTCGCGGCGGGGCTGTCGTCAGCGGCGGCCTGGGGCCTCCTCGAGCGGCTGGGGGCGGCGGACGGCGAGTGGGACGGAGACGACCTGCTCCGACTGGCCCTGGGCTGGGCCCGCGACGGGGGAGAGACCATCGATGAGCAAGGCCGGAAGGAGGCCGTCGGCTTCCTGCATGGGCAGGTCGCGCCCGACCGCGCACGGCTGGAGAAGGCCTACCTCTGGTATGCCCTCGAGGCGCTGGGTGAGACCCCGCGGCGCGAGGACTTCTTCACCCCGGAGCACCTGGCGCGGGTGCCGGCCTTCAAGTGGAAGGACTGCGAGGGGCGGTTGAAGGTGGCGCGCTACCCGGTGACGGTCGAGGCCTACGCGGCCTTCACCGGTGAGCCGGTTGGGTCGAGGGCCACGCATCCGGTCGTGGGCGTGAGCTGGTGGGAGGCGCTGCTCTACGCCGCGTGGGTCGGCTGGGCGCTGCCGACGGAGGAAGAGTGGGAGTGGGCCTGTCGCGCGGGCAACCCCGGGCGGTGGAGCCACGGCGACGACGAGAGCCGCCTCGGCGAGTACGCGTGGTACCGCGAAAACTCCGGCATGGCGACCCACCCCGTGGGCGAGAAGAAGGCCAACGCCTTCGGTCTCTACGACATGCACGGCAATGTTGACGAGTGGTGTGCCACCCCGGAGGGGTCCCACCGCGTGATTCGTGGTGGGTCGTACTGGAACGACGCCGACAGGTGTCGCTCTGCGTACCGCAACAGGAGGCACCCCGGGAACCGCGACGACGACCTCGGGTTCCGCCTCGTGCGCCGTCCCCCCGCGAGCTCGGGCTCCGAAGGGGATCTATAGATCTATAGAGAGCGTGTCGTGCGCGGTCGGCGCGGCCGGCAGGTGACGTCTGGCGGCACGAAACGACGTCTTCTTGCCGCAAAACGGCCGCCCGCTCAGAACGTGACGACACCGACGGTCGAGGCGATGGAGCGGTCGATATCGGGGCGCTGGGCGCCGTCCATGAAGCGCTGGACGCGCTCGCGGAGGCGGTTTGTAGCGCGGGGGAGGGCGCGGCGCTGGGCACGGGTGATCCGGTAGCCCAGGGCGTTGATGTGGCCGGCGCACGCCAGGACTCGGGCCTCGGGGTGCTTCAGGCGCAGGCCACGCTCGGTGGCGAGCCATTCGCCGATGGCGGCTCGCCACCTGCGCAGATCCGCCCGGCGGTGGCCGAAGACAAAGATGTCGTCGACGTAGCGCACGAGGGCGCAGACGCGGAGCTCGCGCTTGGCCCAATGGTCGAAGGCGTTGAGGTAGACGTGGGCGGCGAGGTACTGGCTCAGCGACGAGCCGATGGGGATCCCGCGGCCCGGCGGGGGCCAATCGGGCCGTAGGCCGGCGAAGCGCCGCAGGTCGGGGTTGCAGTAGATGGGCGGGCCCTGGGCGATGAAGGCCGCGACCAGATCGCGGACACCGGTGTCCTTCACCCGCCGGGCGACGAGGCCGTCGAGCAGGTCGAGGTCGATGCTGGGGAAGTAGGCGCGGACGTCGAGGTGGACGGCGAAGCGGTGCCTCTGCATGGCGCGCTGGAGGGCGAGGACGGCGCGGTGGGCGCCGTAGCCGGGGCGGCAGGCGTAGTCGGAGGGGCTGAGGCTGCGGTCGAAGCGGGGGGCGATGACCTCGTCGACGAGGGCAGCATGGACGACGCGGTCGCTGAAGTCGGGGCGTACGAGGATCCGACACTTGGGGTCGCGGATGCGGAAGAGCACGAGGGGCGTCGGGACAAAGCGGCCCGCGGCGAGGTCGCGCCCGAGGGCGGCGAGGTGGGCGTCGCGGTTGAGCAAGAAGGTGGCGACATAGCGGCTCTGGCGCTTGCCGCGGGTGGCGCGTCGGCAGGCGCGGTCGAGGACCTCGGGATCGCCGAGGCGGGCGAGGAGCGGGGTGCTCACGGTAAAGGTGCCGCGGCGGACCGGCCGACGGGGGCCGGCGCGCCGCGGCGGGGTCGGGTGGCGTCACAGACACCACCGCCGGGCCAACGCCTGCTCGGGGCGGCCACCGGGGCCAGCCGCGGGTTCGCGGGGGGACGGCGCACGAGGCGGAACCCGAGGTCGTCGTCGCGGTTCCCGGGGTGCCTCCTGTTGCGGTACGCAGAGCGACACCTGTCGGCGTCGTTCCAGTACGACCCACCACGAATCACGCGGTGGGACCCTTGGCGTCGGCCCTCGTCTTGTTCTTCCAGCCTCCAATCTGGCGGCCAACGCGGGCCGCCGCGTCGGCGAGTCGTTGAGCCGTCGCCGGCGGGGACAACCCCACCTCGGACGCGACGGCCAGGTGTACGCGCAGCCGCACCAGGGCCTCGTCCGCGGCGTCGAGGTGACGCCTTCGCGTGGTCGGGCGCGCGACGGCCAGGTCGAGGGCGACGGACAGCTCGACCGCCGCCTCGGCGGCGCCCTGCCCGAGCAGACCGAGGGCCGAGCCGGGCCAACCGCGGACCTCCAAGACCACCGCGGCTGCCAGATCTCGAGCCGCTATCGCGACGCGGGCCCGCTTCATGCTTTCCGCTTCCGGCCGAGGGACTCGACCCAGCGCATGAGCCCGCCTACCCGCGGGAGCAGCTCGCCCTCGAGAGCATCGGTGATGTCGGGGGCGAGCCCGTCGAGGCGCGCATGTGCGGCGGCGCGCGCAAAGGCGGCACGCCCACAGACAAGGGCCGCGCGCTTCTCCGAGGGCCGGAAGTGGCTGTGAGCCTCGGCGACGTGGAGCAACGCCGTGCGCAGCGCCGCCCGAGCGCGGCCCGTCGGGAGGCGCTCGTAGAGGGCCTGACCGGAGACGAAGATGCCGTTATCCGACAACGAATGGGTCGCGCCGCCCCCACGCCCACCGGCCGCCGCCGGGAGCGCGGCCTCCACCGCCGCGCGGACCTCCTCGGCCTTCTCCACCAGGGCGTGGTGGGTGGCCGCGTCGAGGGGCAGGTCCGCGCGCCGCACGAACCAGCGGCCACCCCGCTTGTAGCCACGGACATCGCCCCGCTTGATCCGAGCGCGCAGCGTGCGAGGCGAGATCCCCAACACGGTCGCGGCGTCCTTTGCGCTGAGTACCAAGGCTCATGACTCCTGAGCGTCCTGGCACTTCGACACCGCGATTCGACGTAGGTTCCAGCGACCGTCCGTTTTCTTTTGCAGCGGCCGTTTGGCGGCAGGAAAGGGTCGTTTCGTGCCGACGGCGGTCACCTGCCGGCCGGCCCGACCGCGCACGACACGCTCTCTATAGATCTATAGATCCCCTTCGGAGCCCGAGCTCGCGGGGGGACGGCGCACGAGGCGGAACCCGAGGTCGTCGTCGCGGTTCCCGGGGTGCCTCCTGTTGCGGTACGCAGAGCGACACCTGTCGGCGTCGTTCCAGTACGACCCACCACGAATCACGCGGTGGGACCCGACGGGGGTGGCACACCACTCCCAGACGTTGCCGTGCATGTCGTAGAGGCCGAAGGGGTTGGCCTTCTTCTCCCCGACGGGGTGGGTCTCCAAGCCGGAGTTCTCGTCGTACCAGGCGTACTCGCCGAGGCGAGCCTCGTCGTCGCCGTGGCTCCAGCGGGTGGTCGTCCCACCACGGCACAGCCCCTCCCACTCCGCCTCCGTCGGCAGCGACGCCCCGGCCCAGCCCGCGAAGAGGTTGGCCTCCCACCACGTCACGTCCGCGACCGGGTGGTCCCCCTTCCCGGAGACGGGCTCACCGGTGAAGGCAGCGAACGCCCCGACCGTCACCGGATGCGGCGCCACCTTCAGTGGGCCCACCACCTCCTCGTGTTGCTCCTCGTCGCCCATCAGGTACTCGAAGCGATCGATGGGGACCCACTCGAGGTTGGGGGCCCGCGCCAGGTGCGCCTCCTCGAAGAAATCCTCGCGCCCGACGCCGAGGGCCTCCAGCACGTACCACGCGTAGCCGCGCAGGATGCGGCGGCGTTGGGCGTCGTCGTAGGTGACCCAGCCGTGGGCCGGCTCCGGCGGGAGGACCCACTCCGGCGGATCGGGCACCGCGAGGCCGGCGACGAGGGCCCGCGCCTCCGCCGGCGCCCACCGCCGAGCCAGGGCGAGGAGGTGGTCGCCCGTCCAGCCCTTCGTGCCACACAGGAAGCGCAGCGCCTCGTCGGGCTCCACCCGCCCCGCCACCGCGGCCAGCGCGTCGAGGGCGTACTCCGCGTTGACCTCTCGCACGGCGGCCAGCTCGCGCAGGGGCTCGGGGCTGCGGCCACACATCAAGCGCACGACGTTGCCCCAGCGGTCGGCGTCCTCCGAGAGCGCCGCGCGGATCTCCTGGGCCGCCTCGCAATCGGCCAACAGCGCCTCGGCGGCGAGGACCTCGCGCAGCGAGCGGTGGAGGTAGCGCCAATCGGCGCCCCGTCCGTCGTGGGGGCCCAGCACCCCGCTGCGATCGGCCAGCTCGGCGACGAAGGTCGCGGCGTCGCCCCAGACGTCCTCGACGCGCTGGGCCAGCTCGTCGCCGTCGAGGGTGTCTTCGAGGGCCGCGATGATCTGCGCCTCGGGCCAGTGCTCGCCGTCGGCGCGGTGCAGCGCGAGGCTCAGGTGGGCGATGACCTTCCGCGCGAGCTCCGGGCGCCGCACGCCGGATCCCCGCTTATGCCCCTGCCGGAGCAGGACCTCCACCGCCTGGTCGTAGAGCGTCGCGCGATCCGGCGGGAGCGATCCGTCGCGCTCGGCGATGAGGGCGAGGAGCGTGAGCATGAAGGGGTTGCCCATCGCCACGAGGTCGTGGCGCGCGCTGTGGGCCAACACGTCGCCGGCGCGGTCGGGCCCGAGCCGGTTGGTGAGCAGCGCCCGCTGCTGGGGATCCGTCAGCTCCTGAACCCGCGCCGTGGGCCACCCCTCGATGCCCGCCGTGGGCCGGGTGAGGACCGCGACGCCCGCCCGGGGCAGCTCGTCGGGGAGGGCCGCGATGCGCCGGTGGATACGCTCCCGGTCGTCCTTCGCCACCTCGTCGAGGCCGTCGAGGAGCAGCCACAGCTCCCCCCGGTCATGGGCCGCCTCCGCCTGTGCGAGCCCCGCCGCGGGCAAGCCGTCGAGGGCGGCCTCCAAGGCCGAGGCGTCCCCCTCCGCCCAGCTCGACAGCGACAGGAAGAGCGCCACCGGCCCCGACCGCTCCGCCGCGGTGCTCCAAACGAGGTGGCGCGCCAGGGTGGTCTTGCCCGCCCCCGCCATCCCCTCGACGTTCCAGCAGCCCCCCCGCCGCATCAGGCCCGCGAGCGTCCGCGGCGTCTCCCGGGGTGCCTCGCCCGCCCGCCGCGCCACCAGGTCGAGCTCGACGTAGATCGACGTCAGCGGGACGGAGGAGTGCCAGTCGAGGAAGCGGATGAGGGACTCGTGCCCGCGCTGCAACGCCTGGAAGAAGGCGTCGACGGCGACCTCGTCGTCGCGCCCCTCGACGGAGACGCGATTGAGGACGCAGAAGCGGAGGTCCTCGTCGGTGCGGACGACGGCCTGCCGATCGCCCTGGCCGCTGGTGGCGCAGAGCCGCTCGAGGATCCAGGGGGAGATGGGCGCCAGCCGGTCGTTCACCTGGTCCGCCGCGCCGGGGCCCTTCCCCCACAGGTCTGCGAGGTGCCGCGTGAGCCACCCGCCCTCGGCGTCCCCCCTCGCGGCCTGGCTGCCCCGGGCCGCGGCGATGGCGATGAGCTGAGAGCGCGACTCCGCCTGCCCGCGACCGCAGGCGTAGGGCGGCGGCTCGCTGTGGCAGGTGTCGACGATCGCGATGATCGGATGCTTGCTCTCGCGGGCGATGTCCTCGAGGCGGCGCCACACGCGGTTCAGCGTGAGATAGCCCGCTTGCCACTCCTCGTCTTCGATGCGCGACGTGTCAGCCGTGCGAAAGAAGGTCACCTCGGATTTGTCGCGCTCGCGGAAGGCATGCCCGCCGAGCCACAGAAGGCACCAACCGCGGCTCCGCCCGATGTCGTCGAGGGCCTCCTCGATGGCCCTCTGGGTGGCGTGCTTCTCGGCCCGAACGGTGAAGCGATGCTCCGGGTGGAGTTCCTCGGTGAGCAGCCCGCGCATCCGGGCTAGATCGACATCGGTGCCGAGCGCGGGCCCGGCGAGGAGCCACGCCTCCCTGGTTTGCCCGGGGGTCGACATCAGACGGCGAGGCGGCCCAGGCGGGTGGCCCAGTCGGGGACGTCGGATGGGGGGACGTCGAGGGCGGCGAAGGTGATGATGCTCTGGGCGAAGACGTCGAGGGCTCCGGTGACGCCTTCGCGGTCGGACTCGAGGCGGACGGTGTGGGCGCCCTCGGGGAGCAGCTTGACGAGGCGGTCGATGTAGGTGCGCTGGGCGGCGCCGGTGGCGACGGCGAGGAGCCAATCGCGGGCGGGGTCGTAGGCGGCGGTCTCGGCGTCGGCGAAGTTACGGACGTCTACGGTGCGGGCGGGGGCGAAGCCGGTGTCGAGGCAGCGGGCGGCGAAGTCCGTCGCGGCGGCGCGACCGAGGCCGGCGCCGAGGCAGACCACGGCGCGGGGTGGGTCTGGGGGCGCGGGGGCGGGGCGAGCGTCGCGGAAGGCGGCCATCCAGGCGCCCATCCCGCCGTAGACGCGAGCCGCAAGGACGGCCATCGGGACGCTGCGGGCGGGGCGCTGGGCGGCGGGGAGGATGATCGCGTCGCTGGCGTCCTGTGCGCCGCGGACCACGCGGACGAGGGGGGCGCTGCGGTCGCAGGTGACGGCGATGGTCGGGCGTCGCTCGGCCACGGCGCGGGCCGCGGAGAGCACGTCGTGGTGCCGACCGGAGACGGACATGACCAGGACGCGAGCGTCGGTGGGCAGCGCCCGCTCGCGCAGCTCGTAGGGCGTGAGCGCCCAGGCAGGATGTCCCTGCGCCTCGTGGAGACGCGCCCAGAGGACGGCGGCGGCGAAGGTGTGACCCGCGGCGACCACCGCGAGCGGCCCGTCGATGGCGGCGCGGAGCCGCTCGACGCGCCACCCCACGAGGGAGGACTCGGTGCGGACGGCGGCTTTGGCGCACGCGTCTGAGACCGGGTTTGGGCGGGCCATACCTGACTCTATCTCAACTCGCTGGGCTCAGAGAAAACGGCTCCGTCTTCGAGGCGGACGGCGGTGAGCGTCTGGCCCCAGACGCAGCCGGTGTCGGTGGCGATGTAGCCGGGCGCGCGGTGGTGCCCCAGCGCCGCCCAATGGCCGAAGACGCACGTCAGCTCCGGTGGGCGCGCCTCGAACCAGGGCAGGAGGCCGGGGGGGGCCTCGGCGGGGGCACACTTGGGGCCGTAGTCCGGCGTGCCACCGGCGTCGACGAAGCGGATCCGGGTGAAGACGGAGAGGATGGGGTCGGCGTGGGGGACCTCGCCATCGCGAAGACGGCCCTCCGCGACGCGGGCATGGCGCTCGGCCTCGGCCAGCGACCAGCGGGGGTGGAGCCCGGCGTGTACGAGGAGGTGCTCGCCCTCGCGGTGGAGGAGGGGTCGCTCGCGCAGCCAGTCGATGAGGGCGTCGCGATCGGGGGCACCGAGGACGTCGTCGAGGGTGTCGCGCCGCTTGGCCCCGGCGAGGTCCGCGGCGCGCGCGAGCAGGTGGAGGTCGTGGTTGCCGAGGACCACCACGGCGCGGTCCCCGAGGGCTCGAACTCGGCGCAGGACGCCGAGGTTGTCGGGCCCGCGGTTGACGAGGTCGCCGACGAGGAAGAGGCGGTCCCGGTCGGGGTCGAAAGCGCAGCGGGCGAGGAGACGTGCGAGGGTCGTGTCGCAGCCCTGGATGTCGCCGATGGCGTAGGTGGCCATAGCCGACGATGCCACACCGAGGCGGGTGGCACACGCGGTGCATTTCGGTCGGGGGCGTTGTTCGACTGGAGACCCACGATGCGCTCGATGCCCGCCCCTGTTCTGCTCACCCTGCTCTCGAGTGGCTCACACCCTACGCGGCCCTCGAGTTCGAAGGTGGTTTCGGCGACGGCGCCCACCACGGCGCCCACGACCACGCCAGCTTCAGGGGCGACGGTCCCGACATCACGACCCGCATGCTCCTCGTAGACGGGGTCACGGGGGTGCAGCTCACCCTCGGCGCCTTCACCGCGGCGGCGGCGCTCCACGCCGGGGAGAATCTCTATGCCTGGGCGGAAGACGGCGACCTGCCCTCGGGGGTGACTCAGACGCGCAGCGGCGGAGTGGCCCACTTCAAGGGATCGATCCGCGTCGGCCCGCGGTGGTGACCAGGCGAAACGACGACCCTCCGACTCATCGAGCTACTTGACCAGAGCCCCGCCTGCCAGCCCCACACAGCCTGGTGCGACGACTGCTCGGACCGCCGGAGGACGCCGCATCCTACCCCTCGACCCGGCGCCCCACGGAGTTCGCGGAACGAATCAACTGGTCGTCGCCCCCCCCGTCGATGGCACCTTCATAGACAGCGTCCTCGACCGGGATGCCACCGACCCGCGCTACGAGCGCGCCGCAGCCCTCAGCGCTGTCCTCAGGCTCCTGCTGATGCGCTTGAAGCACGTGCGCCAGGTGGAAGATCCCACGAGTTCGTGTCGAGCCTCGGCGACCTGTTCACGGAGGTCCTCAGCGCTCCCGGTGGCCTCGACGCGACCACCGCCGTGTATCGCCGCCTCTTTCGCTTCCCCACAGACACCTCCTTGGCGACCACTCTCGCCTCAAATCGGGTGTCTGGAAAAGCGGGGTAGGTCCAGGACCAATCACCGCCGTGTTGCGCTATATTACCTCCATACGGGATTCGCTGAGCCGAGACGCATTCGCCGCGGTGCTCCGCGTCCCCGTCAATGAGGAGAAGAAGGCCAGAGGGTGGGCCTCGCCAAGGGTCGATAGCTCACCCTGTTGAAGCTGCTCCAGCTCAAGTTCCGCGACCGCCCCCCGGACGCTCGGGACCGCATCGAGAGCGCTGATTCCGTCGAGCTCGACCGCTGGACCGAGCGCGTCCTCACCGCCGAGCTACTCGGCGAGCTCTGCGCCGAGTAGCTCCATCGGGAGCGCCGACCTCCGAGGTGTGATAGTTTCCCCGGAACAGGACGGTGCTGCGAGCGCGGGGGAAGCGCAATGAATCGGTTGGCCATACTCTTCGCGCTCGCGCCCGCCTGGGCGTTGGCGCTCCCAAACCAGATCGCCCAGGAGGGCTTCGTCGTCAGCGAAGATGGGACGCCCCTCGACGGGCGCCACGACCTGCGCGTCCGGCTCTACAACCGGGCCAACGGGGCGGTCGTCTTCAACGAGCTTCACGAGGACGTTGAGTTCTTCGAGGGGTACTACACGGTGGCGGTCGGCTCCGTGGAGGAGATCGATCCCGATCTGTTCGCCCTCTCGCAGGTGCAGCTCGGAATGACCATCGACGATGGTGACGAGCTCATGCCTCGGCTCCCACTTCTGCGGGTCCCCGCGGCTTTCCAAGCGAACGTGGCGCAGAACGTGGTGGGGGACATCACGCCGCGGTCGGTCAGCGTGGGCGGGGATCTGGTCATCAGCGAGAACGGCGCCTGGGTCGGTGACCCCACCGGGTTGCGCGGCGCGCGGGGACCCCAGGGACCCCAGGGCGTGGTGGGGCCACAGGGTCCCGCGGGCCCGCGGGGGGCCGGGGGAGCCCAGGGGGAGGGCGCGGATGCCGCGGACGTCGTGCCGCTGGTGGTCGATGCCATCGAGGACAATCCGGGGCTGCTGCCCTTCCTGCGCGACGACGTCAACGACGAGAAGGCCGGGCACCTGGTGATGCGGGGCGGCGACCTGACGATGGCGGAGGGCGACGTGACGGTGGAGGGGGGCCGACTGGACTTCCCGCCCGCCGAGAACCGGGTCGCTATCCGCCTGTTCAACAACGATCTGCGCGACGCGAACAAGATGACGATCAACGACCCGGGGCCCGACGGCGCCATCGAGTGGAAGAACACCGCGGCGCGCATCTTCGTGGCGCCGGTCAACGGCGCCAACGAGGACGGCTTCCTCCGGCTGCTCAACGACGATGGGATCAGCCTCGAGAGCCACGTCCGCATCACCGGGAACCTCCAGATGGAGGCGGGGGCCGACATCATGCTGCGCGACCGGGCGGTCCGCGGCGCCACCCGCTTCGAGATCAACGACCCCGGCCCAGACGGGCGCGTTGTCTGGGGTGGGACGGCCGCATCGATCTACGTCTCTCCCCTCGACGACGGGAACGCCGACGGCTGGCTCCGGCTGCGAAACGACGGGGGCATCAGCCTCGAGAGCAACGTCCGCATGACCGG
>CAYOBQ010000010.1:12964-93639 GCA_964402225.1 uncultured Nannocystaceae bacterium
GAACGACGGGGGCATCAGCCTCGAGAGCAACGTCCGCATGACCGGCTCCCTGCAGATGGAGGGCGGCGCGGCCATCAACCTGCGGGACCGACCGATCTCGGGGGTGGGCGACCCGGGGATCACGTTCGCCGATCCGGGCCCCGATGGGGCGCTCATCTGGGGTGGCACCCAAGCGCGCATCTACGTCTCGCCGCTCGACAACGGGAACAGCGATGGCTGGCTACGGCTGAAGAACGACGGCGGGATCAGCCTGGAGGACAACGTGCGCGTGACGGGGCGCCTGAGCGTGAAGGGCACCCACGTGATTCACTACCGCAATGTCTTCAGCTTCGTGCACCCACGCGGCGGCTACCCGCGAGGCCAGGAGTGGGCGCCGCGGTACTACCACATCCGAACTCCGGAGACGCGGCGCAACGGTGAGATGTACCGCTACGACCTTGTCGGCTACTCCTACGGCATCGGCTGGCCGCTGAACTTCACCTGGGTGGGCTACCTCTACGCTGGCGACGGGCGCAACCACCAGTCGCGGGCCATCAACAACGTGGGCAACGGCATCCCCGTCACGCAGTACTTTGGCAGCGACGACCACCTCTACCTGAAGTTCGGCCCGCTGCGGCAGTACTACAACAGCTTCCGGCTCGACTATCAGAGCGGCTCGACGAGCGAGCGGACGAACCACAACACGGCGTCCTACAGCATCACGCTGACGACCGACAACGTGACGCTATGAGCGGCGCGCGCAGATGGATCTGGGTCGTCGCGCTCCTCGCGGTGGGCTGCGACAGCGGGGACGAGGGGTCGAGCGCGGAGGACGCCGCGCCCAAGGACGCCGCCCAGGGCGAGGGCGACGCGGGGCCGAACCTCGACGCCGCGGCTCGCGTCGACATGGCGCCGGACCCCGACGCCGCCCAGACTCCCGACGTGGCCATCGAGGAGCAACCCGACGAGGACGGGGACGGGGTCCCCGACGCCGACGACAACTGCCCCGACGACCCGAACCCCGGGCAGACGGACAGCGACGACGACGGGGTCGGCGACGCATGCAGCGTGGCACCAGACACCGATGAGGATGGGACCCCCGACGTCGACGACAACTGCCCGGAGGTCCACAACCCGGACCAGGCCGACGCGGACGACGACGGGGTCGGCGACGCCTGCGAGGACGCTGGTCCCGACGGCGGCGTGCCCCCGGCCGACAACGACGAGGACGGGATCCCCGACGCCATCGACAACTGCCCCGACCGCTTCAACCCCGACCAGGCCGACGCCAACGGGGATGGCACCGGCGACGCCTGCGCGATGGCGGCGGACGCCGGGGCGCCCCCCGACGAGGACGCCGACGAGGACGGGGTCGCCGACGCCCACGACAACTGCCCCCAGCGGTTCAACCCCGACCAGGCCGACGCCGACAACGACGGCACCGGCGACGCCTGCGAAGGGGTGCCCGACGCGGGGCCGCCTCCGGCGGACGGAGATGAGGACGGCGTGGACGACGGGGCCGACAACTGCCCCCAGCACTTCAACCCCGACCAGGCCGACGCCGACAACGACGGCACCGGCGACGCCTGCGAGCAACTGGGCGCCGACGCGGGGCCACCACCGGCCGACGGAGACGAGGACGGGGTGCTCGACGCGGACGACAACTGCCCCCAGCGCTTCAACCCCGACCAGGCCGACGCCGACAACGACGGCACCGGCGACGTCTGCGAGGATCAGGAGCCCGACATGGGCGCCCCGCCGGCGGACGGGGACGAGGACGGGGTGCTCGACGCGGACGATAATTGCCCCCAGCACTTCAACGACGACCAGGCCGACGGCGACGAAGACGGAGTGGGCGACGCCTGCGACAACTGCCCCGAGATCGCGAACCCCGCCCAGGACAACGCCTGCGGCGGAGACTTCGGCAACGCGATGCTACCGCCGGACTTCGGAATGTAGCGCCCGGCGTCGCCGCAAGGCCAGGAGCAACAGCCACCCGAGGGCGCCCGGACCGGAGCCGGACCGGCAGCCGCATCCGCCCCCCGCGACCTCGCGCGGACCGACATCAGCCAGCAGCGCCCGGTCCCCAACACGAGCGTCGTCGGCGGCATCGAGCGGGCTATCCGCGCCGACATCGACGGAGCCGACATCGGGCTCGAGGGTGTCCACCTCCAGGTGAGCGTCGCCGGCGTCCGGCACGACGGAGAGGTCGACCGGGGCGACGTCCGGGGCCGGCATATCGGACGACGCCACGTCGGGCCGCGCGACATCAGGCGACGCCGCGTCGGGCCGCGCGACATCAGGCGACGCCGTGTCGGGCCGCGCGATGTCGGGCGACGCCACGTCGGGCGGCGCGATGTCGGGCGGGGCGACATCGGGGATGAGCGCATCGGGTGGGGGCGCGTCGGGGGCACCGGCGTCGAGGGACTCCATGTCGGGGCGCCCCGCGTCGAGATCGATCGGGGCGGCGTCCGCCTCGGGGGGGCCGGCGTCAGGTTGCGCGGGGCAGTTCGGCCCCTCGGGAGGGGGATCGCCTTCGGTCCACAGAAGCTGACGGCCGGTGGCGAGGCAGCGCACGGTCTCCGATTCGCCGGTGGGCCAGCGGACGGTGACGTCGACCAGCGGAACATCGGGACCCAGACCGAAGTGGGCGACGCGCTCGGACTGCGAGAGGAAGTAGCTCTGGGCCGTCATCGCCCGGACTTGCTCAGCGCCACCGGCGCTCGGACGCAGCGTGAGGCGGGCGCCGACGCCATCGCGGTTCGAGGCGCGACCGCGCAGCCTGACGCGGAGCCAGTCATTCTCGTTGACGGTGTCGTTACGGTAGACGAGCGGGGTGTCGGCGTTGCGCGTGATGACCAGATCGAGATCCCCGTCGCCGTCGAAGTCGAGGGTCGCCACCGCTTTTCCCGAGCCGGTGTCACGCAGGCCCGCCTCGAAGGCCATCGACACCATCACACCGTCGTCGTTTCGCCAGAAGCGCATCGAATCCGCGTTGAAGGGGCCGTCCGCCGCCCCCCCGGGGAAGTCCACGCCGTTGGTCATCGTCAAGTCCTGGTCGCCGTCGTTGTCGGCGTCGAAGAAGACGGCGCCCCAGCCCCACTCGCCGTCCCGCACGCCGGCCTGGTCGGTGGCGTCCTCGAAGCGCCGCCCACCCAGGTTGCGATAGAGCCGGTTACCGCTGTGTCGCCAGCCGCAGCGCTCGACGTCGCAGCTCTCATCCACGTCGAAGATCGAAGACACGAACCAGTCGAGGCGGCCATCGCCGTCGAAGTCGCCTACGGTGGAGCCCATCCCGTTCTCGTCGGTGCCGACCCCGGCGGCCTCTGTGCCGTCGACGAAGCCGCCCTGGCCGTCGTTCCAGAAGAGCCGGCTGGTCGCGAAGTCCGACGCGACGAGCAGATCGGGCCACCCGTCGTCGTCGAGGTCCACGAAGCTGGGGGCGAAGGCCCAGACGCCATCGTTGTTGAGCAGGTGGAGCCCCAGCGTCTCGACGTCGTGGGCGATCTCGAAGTGGCCCGGCGCCTCGGCCCCCCGGTTGCGGAGCACCGCCACGTGCGACCGCGGCTCACCGTTGACGACGAAGGCCGCGAACCACTCTCCGACGACCAGGTCCACCCACCCATCGCGGTCGTAGTCCCCCACGCCGACGGACCATCCGAAGTGCGGCTGGTCGCTGGCGAGATCCGCGCCGCGCGCGGCGGCCTCCTCCGTGAAACGCCCGTCCTCATTGACGTAGAGGTGGTAGCCCAGGGTGGCCAGCGAGGTCACGTAGAGGTCGAGGTCCCCGTCGCGATCGACGTCCGCCCAGGCCGCCCCGTTGCTGGCCACCATCGCTCCGAGCCCCACCTCCAGGCTCCGATCGACGAACCGCCCACCCTCGTTGCGATAGAGCCGGTCACGTCCGTCCAGGACCGTGAAGTAGAGGTCGTCTGCGCCATCGCCGTCGTAGTCCCCGACCGCGACCGCGCCGGACATCCGCTCGGGCTCACAGAAGTGGCCGTTGGCGTAGAGGCACTCCGGGGACTCACGCGCCCGGTGCTGCACGTGGGCGATCCCTACGGCGTCTGCGACCTCGGTGAACCGGGGCTGGGCGAGGACGACGGCGAGGAGGGTGAGCGAATGCACGCGGCGGCGATCCTGCGGAACTCGGCCGTCGAGATCAACCGGCGCGCTGGCCCATCTCCAGTCCGTCGAGCTCGTCCCGCGCGGCGTGGTTCCCCGAGTTGAGCGCGAGGGCCCGGCGGCAGAGCTTGCGGGCGATATCGGGCTGCCCCATCGCGCGGTAGGCGCGCGCCACCAGCACCGTGCAGTCGTCGCGTTCCTGACAGTCGAACAGCGCCGCCCGCATCTCGTCGAGCAGCCGTTTGCGGGTCGCCTGGTGGGCCCGCTCGACGAACTGAAAGCGCACCCACGCCCGGTAGAGCCGGTAGTGGGGCTGCGTCGGGTCCTGCTCGACGGCGTCGTCGAAGCAGCGGGCCGCCTCCCGCAATCGACCGCGCTCCATGAGCGCTCGCCCACGCTCGAAGATGTCGGCGTCGGCAAACCGCGGCGCCGCGGGGCGCCCGTCCCGCTCGGCGGTGCCCGCGTCGTAGGCGGCGCGCACATCCGGGTTCGTCAGCACCTCCCGGGAGCGCCGCAGACGGATGAAGAGCTCCTTGCCACGGGCGCGGGCCTCCGGGTGTCGGAGCTGGGAGAGCCGATCGGGGTGAAAGCGCTTCACGAGCCGCTGGTAGGCTGCGTTGATGTCTCGCTCGGAGGCGTCCCGCGGCACGCCGAGCCGCGCGTAGTGGTCCACCTCGGCGGTGCGCAGGTAGAACTCGAGGACCTCGCGCTCCAGCGCATCGACCCCCGCCTCCGGCTTGGTCGCCGCCTCCTCGCAAACGGGCTCCACCCAGCTCGGCGCCTTCGAGGGCGCCGCCGCGGGACGCCGCGCGACCTCGAAGACCAGGCCCCGCGTCACCTCGAGCGCGCGCAGGATTCGCAGGGTGTCGACCAGCTCGAAGGGGCTCGCGCCCAGCACCTCCGATAGCGTCCGCCGCCCGTCGCAGAGAGCCGGCACGCGCAGCTCGCTGGCGTAGGCCTTCAGCACGAAGGCGCACTCGTCGTACGCCGCCGCCCGCCGGGGCACCTGCCCCAACCGCGCGTCGAAGGCACAGACCACCATCGCCGTCGGTGCGTGGCGGAGGATGCCCTCGAAGACCAACATCATCGGGTTGTTCTCGAAGATGCCCGTGTGGCTCCCGAGCTCGGGGTCGTCCTCGGTGCCGTAGGTCCCGCCGGGCCACGCGAAGACCCCGAGGATCTTCTCCTGGATCAGATCGCGGAGCAGCGAGAAGAGCCGCGTCATCGGCAGGATGCCCATCCGCACCAGCGCATCCCCCTGCCGCACCCCCTCGCGCAACATCAACTCCAGGCTCGCCTCGTGCTGCGCCTGGTCGATCACGCCCTTGGCGCGCAACCAATAGCCGAGGACCTCGCCCCGTACGTTGCTCGAGGCGTTGACCGGGAACCCGTTGAGGATGCGCACCTCTTTGCGCTGCGCCTCGTGGCGCAGGTGCAGCCGCCCGGTGAAGCGCGCCCCGTAGAGCCGCTCGAGCAGCGCCGCGAAGTCGAGGGCGCCGTGCCCCCCGGAGATCCCGCCCTCCCCGGTCATCGGGTAGAAGAGCCCCCCCTGCCCCTCGTCCGGGCTCAGATCGATCAACCCCGGCCGCCCCGCGCTGGAGAAGGGCGTGAGCTGTGGCGTCAACCGCTCCGGGGGAGGGGCCACGGGCACCAGCGTCGCGGTCGGCGCCTTGGAGGCCCGCTCCACGACCCGCTCCCCACCGAGCACCGCCTCGACCGTCGCTCGGACGTGGGCGAGCTGGAACGGCTTCTGGATCCACCGATCAGCCCCCATCGCCCGCGCCTGCCGGTCGAGGTCGTGAACCGCGCTCATAGCCACCAACGGGACGCCAGGATCGAGCGCCCGGATCCGGCGACAGACCTCGTCCCCCATCAGCTTCGGCAGCATCACATCCAGCAACACCAGCGACGGACGCAGCGCCTCGAACTTGCTCACCCCCTCCGCCCCATCGACGGCGCACTCGACCCAGAATCCCGCGCCTTCGAGGAAGCGGGACAAGAGCAGCCGAATGTCGTGCTGGTCCTCGATCACCAAGATGCGCCGCGGCTCCGTCATATCTATCCCTCCGACCGAAGGCCCGAGTAGTGGCGCGAGCGCCGCGCAACGAACGAGTCCTGGGGGCCCACCCCGTCGAGCTCGAACGCACGGACGAGCTCGGCGAGCGCGGCCGCCTGCGCGTTCAACTCGTTGGCCGCGTCGGCGGCTTGGGTCCCGATGTCCGCGCCGCGCCGCGCCGCGCTCTCCACCTCGTCGAGCCCCGCCCGCGCCCCGGCGAGCGAATGACCCCCCTCTGGGCGCTCGTCGACGGCGTCTTCGAGCGCGGCGACCGCCTCGCCCGCCGCGCCGAGCCCCCGTCGCACCGCCTCATTGACGGCCGCACAATCGTCGATCTCCCTGGCCTGCGCCCGGATCAGCTCGGCGGTCGCGCGCGCGGCGTCGGCGCTGCGCGTCGCGAGGTTGCGCACCTCCGTGGCGACCACCGCGAAGCCCGCCCCCGCCGAGCCCGCGCGCGCCGCCTCGACCGCCGCGTTGAGGGCGAGCAGGTTCGTCTGGAACGCCATCTCGTCGATGGTGCTCACGACCTGCGCCGTCCGCCGGCCGCCCTCCAACACCCTCGCGACGACCTCGCCGAGCCGCTCCGCGTCCGCCGCCGCGCTCCGCGTATGCTCCGCGGCCCGACGCGCCAACGCCTGGGTCGATCCGGCCCGCTCCGCCTCCGTCCGGCGCCACGACTCGAGGGCATCAACCTCGCCACCCAGCGCCCCGGCCGCGCCGATGACCTGATCGCTCGCCTCGGCGATGGCGCGATTCCCCGCGTCGATCTGACGCGCCGCGGCGACCACCTCGTGGGCGGCGCCGTCCACCCGCAACAGCGCACGGTTCAAGCCTCCCGTCGCGGCCTCGAAGGCGCGCAGCACGTCCAGGCGCCGGCCCTCGAAGCGCCCCTCGATCCGCGCGCCCAGATCCCCCCCGGCCAAGGCCCGCAGGGCCTGTAGCAGCGCCGACTCGAAGGCGAGCGCGCGCTCGTCCTCCTCCCGCGCCTCCGTCTCGAGGCGCTGCACGCGGCGCCGTTCATGGCTCAATAGCGCGCTCGTCGCCAGCGAGAGATCCACCGCCAGGGCACGCCCGAGCGCGTCATGGAACCGCGGATCGCAGACGCGCGAGGTCATCGCCCGGCGGATCGACTCGTAGCGCGCGACCATCTCGGCGACGTCCGGCTGGGACGCCCGGAGCTGCTGACGGCGGGCGTGCACGCTGGCCACATAGCCGCCGTCGATTCGCCCCGAGAAGAGAGGGCGCAGATGCCCCTCGACGTCGAGGGGCTCGGCGACCAAGGACGCGTAGGCCGCCAGGACCCCGGCCCTACGATCGTCGAGCCCGTGGTGGCGCAGCGCCTCTGCGATCAGGGGGTCGTCGATCTCGATCGCCCCCCTCGGGATGTCGATCGGCGGCGGCGTCAGCACCAACTCCGGCGGCGGGGTGAGCGCCGACACGACGGCCTCCACCGACGAGCGCCACCGGTGGCGCGAGGCGAAGGCGGCGCCTGCCGCGAGGAGGATGAGGAGGAGCGGGGCCACGTCCCATCGAACGTCCCCGGACCCCGGGTGACTGAAGCCGGGTGTCGGTGGGGACACGCGGATTGGGAGATATGCGGGCTCGGCGGTACCGTGTGGCGATGCTCGATGAGCGCAAGGGCGGATCCGCTCGGCAACGGGCGCACGAGGCGGCGGCGGCTGGTCGCGTCGCGTGGACGAAAGGGGACTTCGAGGCCGCCCTGCGGTGGTTCGAGATCGATCTGGGCATCACCCGGGGTCTCGTGACGGAGCAGCCCGAGTGGGCGCCGGAGCTGGCGGCGACCCTCGCCAACCACGGAAACGCCGCCCAGGCCACCGGCGATCTGGAGGGGGCTCGGGCCTCTTTCGAGGAGGCCCTCTCCCTCTGCCGCGAGGCCGCGCACGACGGCGGCCTTCCCGCGCAACGTGAGCTGTCGGCGGCCTTGGGCGACCTGGGTCGACTCCTGCGGGCGCTGGAGGCCCACGGCGACGCCGCGGCGCTCTTCGAGGAGGATCTCGCGCTGTGCCGCCGGCTGGTCGAAGCCGAGCCCGACGAGGCGCACCAACGCGGGTTGGCGGTGGCGCTGAACCATGTCGCCGCCGAGTCCCGCCGCGCCGGAGACGTGGCCCGCGCGCGGAAGCTCTACGAGGAGTCGGCGCGGCGCCAACGCCCGTCCCTCGAGGAGGCGCCGGCGCACCCGGAGCGCGCGCTCTCGCTGGGCACCACCCTCTGGCAGCTCTCGCTGGTGATCCACCCCGGGGGGCGGCGCGAGATGCTGGACGGGCTGCTGGCGCTCATCGCACCCTACGTAGAGCTGAGCGTGCGCGCCGCCGACTTCGGCCGGCTCTGGGACGCCGCGCGCGCGGCCCTGCTGGACCTGGAGGGACCGTGAGCGAGAAGGATGACGAACACGGCGCGGTCACCTTGGTCGAGCGCATCCTCGAGCGCGCGGTCGCCGACGGCGCCAGCGACGTGCACATCGAGCCATCTACCCGGGAGGTCCGGGTGCGCTTCCGCATCGACGGCCTCCTCGTGCAGCGCCCCTCCATCCCCAGCGGCTTTCGACAGTCCGTCGTCAGCCGTCTCAAGATCATGGCCAAGCTCGACATCGCCGAGAAGCGGCTGCCCCAGGACGGCGCCTTCCGAACCACCGCTGGCGCCCGGGAGGTCGACGTCCGCATGGCGACCTTCCCGACGGAGTACGGGGAGAAGGTCGTGCTGCGGATCCTCTCCCGCGCGGCGGGCAGCATCAATCTGGACGGTCTCGGGATGGGCCAGCGCATCACGACGCAGCTCAAGGCGACGGCCCAGCGCGCCCACGGGATGATCCTCGTGACGGGCCCCACGGGCAGCGGGAAGACCACCACCCTCTACGGCCTGATCAACGAGATCGACGCCCGCGCGCGCAACGTGATGACCCTCGAGGACCCGATCGAGTACCGGTTCGCCGACGTCATTCAGGGCCAGGCCCACGGCCGCATCGGGTTCACCTTCGCGAAGGGGCTGCGCTCGATCCTGCGCCAGGACCCGGACGTCGTGATGGTAGGCGAGATGCGCGACGCGGAGACCGCCGCGATCGCCTTCAAGGCGGCGCTGACCGGGCACCTGGTGCTCTCATCCCTGCACACCAACAGCGCGATCGAGACCTTCGTGCGCCTCTTCGACATGGGTATCGAGCGCTACGTCGTGGCGTCCGCGCTGTCAGCGATGATGGGCCAGCGCCTGGTGCGCAAGCTGTGCAGCGAGTGTTGCCGGCCCACCCAGGCCGACAGCGCCGCCCGCATCATGATGGGCGTCGGGCCGGGGACCTCGGTGGTGGTGAACGAGGCGGTGGGCTGCAAGAGCTGCCTCGGAACCGGGTACCGCGGGCGCGTGGGCGTCTTCGAACTGGTCGAGGTCGACGACGAGCTGGCCGACCTCGTCAAGGACGAGGACACCACGCGCGCGACGCTGCGTCAGTTCATGGGCCAGCGCGGAGCCCACGGCCTACGCGCCTCGGGCTTCGAACTCGTCCGACGCGGGATCACCTCCGTGGCCGAGGTCGTCCGCGTCACGTGATGTGCGGCCCGCACCGGTAGAGGTCACGGCGGTTGAGGTCGTACCAGCTCGTCGCGGGCACGAAGGGGATCCACGCGTCGACGGGGAGCGCCAGGCTCCGCACCACCCGACCGGGCGGGACGGTATAGCCGACCACCCTGTAGAGCGTGACGAGGACGGTGGCGAAGATGACGGCGACCATCCCCTTCTCAGACATCCACCGCTCGCCGAGCGTCGTCGATGGGATGCTACCACCCACGACGCGGCGACCGCGCCGATGTAGTCTCCGCTCCGTGAACGACGCGCGCGCCGAATTGCGTAGGTTGGCCGAGCTCTGGCGGCTGGAACGGGCCGCCGCCGAGGCGCGGGTGGCCGCCGTTCGCTCGGAGACGCCGCTGCGGCGGCGGGTGGCGCGGGGCGACGCGATCAAGGGCGCCCAGGTCGCCGACGACGAGGCGGCGCCGGGGGGCCGGACGCTGTTGTGGGTGGCCGCCGAAGAGGAGCTGCGGATCAAGTCCGGCGCGCCCTTGCTGCTGTGGTGGGGGGCGACTCCCGAGGACGAGGAGTCGATCCGGGCGACGGCGGGGCGACGACGGGACGGGCAGCTCGCGATCCTGGTCGATGGGGAGCCCCCGGACCGCCTGCTTACCGGGCACTTCAACGTCGACCGCGACGACCCGGGCGCCACCTTCGTCCGAGGAAACCGTGCGCTGCACGTCTT
The DNA here is from genome assembly GCA_964402225.1 of uncultured Nannocystaceae bacterium. Taxonomy (GTDB): domain Bacteria; phylum Myxococcota_A; class Bradymonadia; order UBA7976; family UBA1532; genus CAYOBQ01. The sequence continues at coordinate 23,383 of CAYOBQ010000010.1, forward strand.
CATCGAGGCCGGGCCGCACACCGACGCTGGACGCCTGCGACCCGTCCTCTACGGCGACCGGAAGCCCGGCTTCGACGTCCCCCGCGACTGGCGTCCCCTGGACCTCGAGCTGAACGGCGCCCAGCGCGCCGCCGTCGCGTACGCCCTCTCGGCCCTGGAGGTGGCGTTGATCCACGGCCCGCCCGGGACCGGCAAGACGCGGACGTTGGTGGAGGTGGTCCGGCAGGCCGCCGAGCGCGGCGAGGCCGTGCTCGCGTGCGCGATGAGCAACACCGCCCTCGACCACCTCGCGGGCGGGCTCGTCGACGCCGGGCTCTCCGTGGTCCGCCTCGGCCACCCGGCCCGGGTCTCGCCGGCCCTCGAGGCGCAGTCCCTCGACCGACTCCTGGAGGGCACGGAGGCCTACAAGCTCGCCCGGCAATGGGGCGCTGCGGCCCGACGTATGCGGCAGCGCGCGTTTCGCAGGCGCGAGCGAGGCACGGCCGCGCGCGGTGAGGTCGGCGAAGCCCTGGAGGAGGCACGCCGGCTCGAACGGGACGCGCGGGACCAGCTCCGCCGCGCCCAAGGCGTGCTGCTCGACCAGGCCGACGTGGTCTGCGCGACCGCCGCCGGGGCCGACTCCGACCTGCTCGCCGGGCGTCGCTACGACCTCGTGGTCTTGGACGAAGCGACCCAGACGCCGGACCCGGTGACGCTGGTGGCGGCGAAGCGCGCGCGGCGCCTGGTGCTCGCCGGCGACCACGAGCAGCTCCCGCCCACCCTGCTCGATCCCGAGGCCGCCGACGCCGGGCTCGCCTACACGCTCTTCGAGCGCCTCAGCGAGCGCGCCCCCGGCGCCGTGCGCATGCTCACGATCCAGTACCGCATGCACGCCGACCTCATGGCCTTCCCCTCGGCGAGCCGCTACGCGGGCCGGCTCGAGGCGGGTCCGTCCGTCGCCGGTCATCGACTCGAAGACCTCGGCGTCGCCCCCGATCCGCTCCGGCTGCCCCCGCTGGTGTTGGTCGACACCGCGGGCAAGGGCTGGGACGACGAGCCCGATCCCGACGGGAGCTACCTCAATCCAGGACAAGCCGGGCGCACCGTCGCGGAGGTCGTGCGGCTGCTCGGTCGCGGGCTCGCGCCGGAGGACCTGGCCGTGATCACCCCGTACAACGCCCAGCGACGGCTGCTCGCCCAACATCTCCCGGAGGGGGTCGAGGTCGGCACGATCGACGGTTTCCAGGGACGCGAGAGGGAGGCTGTCGTGCTCGATCTGGTGCGGAGCAACGCCGCGGGGCACGTCGGCTTCGTCGCCGACCGCCGCCGCCTGAACGTGGCCTTCACCCGAGCGCGGCGCTTCCTGTTGGTGGTCGCCGACACCGCGACCCTCGGGCGGAACCCGGACTTTGCGGCCTTCCTCGAAGTCGTGGACAGCCAGGGCGGCTGGGTCAGCGCGTGGAGCGACGAGGCCGAGCCCTTCGAGGCGTGGTAGGACACCGCCGTGCATCCACTCTCCGCGACGCTTCATCGGGCCGAGACCGCCGTCGAGCTACAGCGGCGCCAACCGTACGCGCTCGGGCCCGCGCTGTACGCGCTCCGCTGCCTGGCCGACGCGTCGCGGGACGAGCGCGCCCTCGACTTCTCGAAGGGCGTCGCGGCTCGGCTGGGCGCCGACGAAGCAGGGCGGACCCTCTTCGAACTCGCCCGGCGTGCGCCGGTGCGGCACTTCACGGCCGGCGAGGTCATCCTCGCCGCGGGCGAGCGCTCCTTCGGGATCTACGTCGTGATGAACGGGCGCGTCCGCCTCGAGCGCGATGGTGAACCGATCGCGGCCCTCGATCCGGGACAGAGCTTCGGCGAGATCGCCACCCTCTCTCGCAGCACCCGAGCACACTCGGCGGTGGCCCAGGGCGGCGCCAGCGTCCTGGTCCTCGAGCGCAAGGCCATGGCCATCGCGGCCAGCCGGGTGCCCGGGCTCGGCGCCGCGCTCCAGCGGCTCTATCGCGACCGAATCCTCGCGCAACTCATCCCACCCGACTGTTGCCTGAGCGCCCTCGAGACCGACCAACGCCGAAGACTCTCCCAGGCGTTCAAAGCCAAGCGTTACGACGCCGGCGCCGTCGTCTGTGAGCAAGGGCAACGCGGCCCAGGCTTCTTCGTGGTCGTCGCTGGGGTCGCCCGCGTCTTTCGCACGACGAGCGATGGGGCGACGCACGACCTCGCGCACCTGGAGCTCGGCGATGTATTCGGTGAGCTCTCGCTGGTGGAGGACCTGCCCGTCAGCGCCAGCGTCGAGGCCACCGAGCCGCTGACGTGCTTCTTCCTCGCGCGCGGTGTCTTCCGCCAGGCGATGGCGCCGCTCCCCGACCAGCTCGAGCAGGTCACCGTCCTCGCCCGCCAGCGCATGGCCCGGCAACTCCTCGGACCCGAGCCCCACCCAGACGCCGAGGCCGAGCTCGAGACCCTCGCGCGGAGCGTGGTCGTCGGCACCATGACCTGCCCGACCTGCGGCTTCGACCAACCCTTCGCGCTCCACTGCACGGAGTGCGGCGCCGACGTCCTCGGGGGCCGCCCCCACGTGCTCACGGAGGTGACGCCGGAGCCCACGCTGGAGCCGACCGACGCCCCACGAAGGCTCCCGCCACCGTTGCCCAGGTAGGTGCCCTCAGCGCAGGCGCCGGCTCCCCCAGCGACCGCCGCCCAAGGGGTCCGGTCGGGGCGGGACCGCCTCGGGGGCTTGTCCGTCGACGCAATCACAGTCCTGGTCGGGACCGCAGTTGACCCGGCTGCACAGGATGTCGTCGGCCCAGCGCTCCGCCATGAGGCGAAGTCCGGGGGCGACGCCGGGCTGGCAGGAGGTCGGGGGGTGGGTGAGCTGCGCGCAGGCGTCCGGCCGCGTGGGCACCGCCCCGGGCCCGCAGTCGGCGACGCCTGAGAGTCCCGCGTCGGACCCCTCCCACTCGTAGGCGACTCGGGGGTCTATCTCGCCGGGTTGGCGGTCGAGCCCCGCGCGACGGTCGCCGCCAGGGATCTGCGCCAGGAGACGGTCGAGACAGGCTTCGGCGACGGCCACGACCGGATCGCAAGGGCGTTCGTTCCCCGGCCCGGGGTTGCTGGTCTCACCCTCGCCTTCACCTTCGCCTTCACCCTCACCTTCGCCTTCACCCTCGCCTTCGCCCTCACCCTCCCCCTCGCCTTCACCTTCCCCTTCACCCTCTCCCGCGGGCGGGGGTTCCTCCTCCTCACCACCGCCTCCGAACAGCTCGACGAAGAAGTCGATGATGCTCGTCACCACCGCCACGAAGGCCGTCCAGGTGACAGGGAAGACGTACTCACCGCGGTTGTAGGTGTCCATCTCCCGTCGCCGCTGCGCCTCCTCGTCCGGCGGCGGCTCGGCCTTTCGGGTACGCCCCTTGGCCCGCTCCTCCTCGATGAACTTCCGGCGGTAGACCTCGAGCAGCGACTCGTCTCTGTCTCCACCGTCGGCGAGCTCGTCGCCGCAGCCCCGGTCGGCGCTGCGGGTGGCCACCCCGCTCGGCTCGTCGGCGCCGATCCCCGCAGCCACGCACAGACCGTAGTCCGTCGCCTCCTCGGCGGCGCCGAAGAGGTCCCCGAGGCAATCGAAGGGGTCGTTCAGCGCCCCATAGTCCGGCCGACCGCCCCCACCGGCGCCCCCGGCGCGCAGGCAGTCGATCTCGGCCTCCGGGCGCAGCGCGTCGCGGTCCAGGCCGAGGTCCCGGAGGGCCGCGGCGCCAGCCACGGTGAACGGCGCGCAGGGGTCATCGATCGCCAGGGCCGCGAGGCCAGGACGCGTCGCGGCGATCACCGCGGGCCCGGCGGAGAGGCCGGCGCCCTGTAGATCACCGACGATCTCCCCCACGCCACGCGCGAAGTGCACGAGCGCGTGGACCCGGTCCGCGGGAGAGCCAAAGGACGCCCGTTCGCGGATCAGCCGCGTGCGGAGCCGCAACGCGTCGTCGTCGCCGGCGAGGGCCTCCATGAAGCTCGCCGTGAACCACTCCACCAGGATCGGGTCCGGCGCCGACACCTCCACGCTGCCCCGCAGCCGCAGCCCCGGCGCGGGACGCCAGCGGGGCGCCATCAGGTGCGTGAGCAGGCGCCACGCCACGGCGCGATGCAGGTCCACAAAGACCAACACACCCGCCCCCTGCGTGACCTGGAAGCCCGCCAGGTAGTCGGCCCAGGCGAGATCCACGACCGCGCGGGCGTCTTCGGCGGCCTCGATGGCCTCCCGCGTCAACGCGGAGCCCCGCGCCTGGGTGTACATCGACACGCCTCGGACCAGATCCGTCTCGGCGGCGTCCACGAACGTGGCGAAGGCGTCACGCGGCGCCACGGCGGCACGCGAGGTCGTCACCAACTGCAACGGGCGGGCGCCGGTCAGGGCCGGGAGGGCGCACAGCAACAAGAACAGCGTCTTCGGGGCGCGCATCATCGACCCCCACCGCCGAAGTTGGCGACTGGGCGCTCCCCGCCCCTGGCCTCCGCTTGCATGAAGACCGGCTCCCACACCGTGACCGAGACCTCGTCAACGCTGAGCTCGGTGCCCCGCTGGTTGGGGGCGTCGTAGCCGACCGAGACGCGGTACGGCGCCTCACCGTTGACCGGGAACCGCAGGCTGATCTCCTGCACCGACCCGTCGGGCGCCACGCGCTGCTCGGCGAGCTGCCGCCCGTACCGGTCGTAGATCCCGAGCCGCACGGTCCGCACGACCGCGTCGGCGCGGACCCAGGCGCGGGCGACGTACCACGTGCTGAACCGGGCCAGCAGGCCGTTGCCCACGGGACTGAAGGGCTGCGAGACGGCGTTGGTTCGACCCGGATCGCCCTGGATGACCAGGTGCTGGCGTCCGCTCGTCCGGTCCTCGCCGTCGCGCTCGACGCGGAACCAGCCGCGCCCCTCCGTGAGCCAGTCGGGGCGCAGCCCGCGGCCATCCTCGAAGCTCGCGTTGGCGAGGAAGTTCCCCGGCACGGGGACCTCCGCCTCGCACAACGAGAGCCGCTCCTCCCTCGGCGTGTCGCGGAGCACCGGGTTGTAGCCCGGGCACGCGTCGCCGCGCTGGTCGTGATCGACGTCGAGCTGGTCTGGGTTGTAGGTGTGTGGGCAGTTGTCGCAGGCGTCGGGGACCGCGTCGCAGTCGTCGTCGGTCTGATCAGCGCCGGGGCAGAAGTAGGGCGCGTACAGCTTCGCGTAGAGTCGGGAGACCTTGGGGTAGTCGTTGAGCAGACTGAAGCGCGAGAGCTCGTGGGGGTGGTAGGTCGCGCTGCGCTCGTAGCCGGCGACGGGCAGGCCGTTGCCGTGCACGCTCTCGGCGACGACGCGGTCGAGCCGCAACGCGCGGAAGCTGGGCTGCTCCACCACGCCGCTCGGGACGGGGGCGTCGTAGGCGTGCACGAAATCATCGGGGCCCGGACCCACGCGCAGCCTGCCGTTGGGCTGGTAGGGCTCGACGCCTCGGCGCGCGTGACCCGCGTCGATGCCGTCGAGGGCGCTGGCGCATTCCTCGATGCGACCGCCCACCCGACGGAACCACACCGGATCGCGCTCGGCGAGCTCCCGGCAGTAGTCGTCGGGGTCATCGAGGGAGGGGATGCCGTTGCAGAGGACGTTGAAGTCCATGGAGGCGCAGCGCTGCGCCGCGGCGCCGTCGTCGTGGAACCGCGCCGTGAAGAAGCTTCGGAGCCACGTCGCCACGTCGTCGTCGATGAGGTCAGCCGAGTAGGCGGCCGCCATCGCGGGCGGGAGCGGGAGCTGGTTGCCGAGGAGCACCAGGCCGTAGAGCCCGCCGGCGGAGCTCCAGTCAAAGTCGACCTCGACCTTCGGCTCCCGATCCTCCTCCTCGCGGGGCTCGGGCTCGCCGGTGGGCTCTCGCGGGGGTTGCGGGTTCTTGGGCACGACCGCCGCCTTCCGCAGGGGAATGTCCACCCGCACCTCGCGGCAGGCGTCGGCCAGCCGGCACGACGGCGCGTACCCCTCGTTGCACCGGCGGACGGCGCGCAGGCAGGGCCCCTCGCCGGTGCCCATCAGGATGAGCTTGTCGGTGACGAGCGTGTTGTAGAGGGGGAAGAACCGGCTGATGTCGAGGGGGAACGGGTGCACATCGGCGACGTTTGCCTCCACCTCGTTGAGCACACGATCGATGCCGGCGACGATGTTCGCCGCGTCGGCGTGCCCCTCCGCCGTGAGCAGGCGAATGAGCAGCTCGCGGGTGTCGAGCTGCGCGACGCCGCCCGGGAGCACGCCGCCGTAGCAGCCAAGGACGTCGTTCGCGTTCGCGATGGCGTCGAGATCGACGTCCAGACCGCGCATCGCGAGCGCCGCCTCGATCCGGGGGAAGAGCTCAGCGCGTTGCGCGGCGCTGAGCTCGCCGGTGTCGAGGAAGGCGAGCAGCTCGCGCAGGCCGCGCAGCATGTCGGCGGGATCGTCGTCGGGCCCGTAGAGGGCCATGATGTCGTCGCGACACGAGCCCTCCCACTCGACGCGCCCGCCGGTCTCGACGAGACGCGCGTCCTGACCGTAGTAGCCCGCGACGGAGCAGATCTCCGCGGCGGCCTTCTCCAGAACCTGGGTGCGCAACAGCCCGTTGATCCCTCGTCGCATGTATTGCGTGTAGAAGTGGTCGGCGATCTCGCAGGACAGCCACTGGGTGAGCATCACTGTGAAGCCCGACTCGATGAGATCGAACCAGTCCTCGATCCCGAGGCCGCCCTCGAAGAGCTGCACGAAGTAGTTGTCACGGTGGCACTGGAATGTGTTGACCGTCTCATAGGCGCGAATCGCCCAGTCGAAGTAGGTCTGGATGCCGAAGAGGCGATGGTCGGTGCAGGTCGCGTCCGCCGCGCCGCCGCAGCTCTGCCCGCAGGAGTGACCGGACATCGACCGCGCCGTCTCGCGCACCGAGTCGAGCCAGTCCTCCTGAAGCTGGCGCATCAGCGAGGCGCGCATCCCCTCGATGGGCAGCACGATGCCGGAGATCACTCCGTTATCGAGGAGCAAGACGGCGGCCTGGAGCACGCCGGCCGCCGTGTGCAGCGCCGCCGCGATCGGTGGCCCGATGAAGGGGATCCCCGCGACGAGCCCGGCGGCGGTGTGAAGCAGCGGGATGCCTGCCAGGATCACGGCCTTCACCGCCGCGACCCGCGAAGAGAGGACGCACTCGGGAGACCCGAGATCCCCCGAGATGAGGCACGCGTCGGCGAGGTGGAGGATGGGGTTGTCGAGGGTCCGCAGCGCGTGGGAGAGCAGGCCCAGCGCGTCGGTGACCATGTAGGTGCCGTTGGCGACCCACCCCCCGAGGGAGTAGGTCCCATAGCGCCCAACCTGGTCGGGATCGTTGACCGGCACGAAGGTGTCCGCGAGGTCTCCGTTGGCGTCCAGGGTCGACTGGAAGCGCCGCTCCAGGAAGGCCTTGCGGTAGAAGTTCCACGGCACCGCGATGTCGGTGGCGTCGAGGATGGTCTGTGGCTCCGTCTCGGCCAGCTCGCGGGTGACCTCCTCACACACCAGGCTGCCGTTGACCACCTTCGCCGGCACCGTGTCCCGCAGCGCGTTGAAGGGGCAGTTGCGCGTGTTGGGGCTCAGCATGCAGTTCCACAACATGCACTCGTTGAGCAGGTCGTCGGCGCCATCCTGGTTGAAGTCGGTGGCGATGCCCGCCGCGGTGATGGGGACGCTACGCCCATTGACAACCAGGGTGGCCGGGGCCCCCTCCTTACGGAAGCCGGCCACATCCCCCTGGTAGCAGTCGTTGGGAGAGAACCGCGCGAAGCGGTCCTGCTGGTCGGGCGGCAGCCCGTTCCACATCTGCTCCCTGCTGGCCAAGATGGTCCGATAGATGCTGCTGGGCGGGTTGTGACCGTTACGGCAGGTGTGCTGGTCGTAGTCGCCCTCCTTCCCGAGGACCTCGTTGCGTTCGAGGATGTCGACCAGCTCGTCGCAGCAGCTCCCCCACGCCGAATCGGCGCAGGCGAGGTCAGCGCGGTCACGGCAGCCCTCGTGGGTGCCACCCTGGCGGCGGCATTCGTCGTACTCCGCGTCCCGATGGTCGCAGTGGGCGCAGGGCAGGCCCTCGTTGACGACCGGCGCGCAGATCTCGCGCCAGGGATTGCAGCGGTCCACGAAGCAGTGGTCGCAGACCTCGGCGAGGGCCTCCGATGGCGGTCCGTCGTAGCCCCGCAGCGGGTTGCAGACGCTGCAATCCACCTCGAAGACCGTGCGGTCGCCCTCGTCGTCGCAGATGCTCTCCGGATCGACCCCGGCGACCGGCGCTGGATCGCAGGCGCCGTCCACGAACGTGCCGCGGTAGTCGGGGTGCGAGAAGGCGGCGCGGTAGCGCTCGTCGACGTACTTCTCGATGGCGTTGTGCTGGAGCTCCTCGATGATCGGCACGAACTGCGGCGCGGTGTGGTTGAGCACCAGCGACCGGCCGGCGAACAGCGAGAAGGGCGCCTCCGTCAGGTCGTTGATCCAACCGTGGGCGAAGGCGTCCCCGCCCATGTGCATCAGATAGCCCGTGGCGAAGGCCACAGCGCTCTGCCGCTCATCGTGCAGCGCACGCAGCGTCCGGTCGGCGCGGATCTCGCCCCGCGTGCGCCGGCCCAACCGGTCGGCGTGGAAAGACAGCGCCTCCGACAAGACCTCGCGGCCCCAGTCGCTCGACGTCCACTCGGGGTACCAGTCGTGGATCGGCGCCGTGATCAGTGGCATCCAGTCGCGCCCGAAGAGGGCGTCGACCTCCGCCACGCGCTTGAAGGGCAACGCGGGCGCCTCGTCCACGCGGCTGTGGTCCACGTGGACGGCGAGCTGGCCGAAGATCGCGTCGGGGAACGCGTCCGGTCCGAGGGCGCCGGCCCGGAGGTACCGCCCGAGGGGCGCGAGGTCGTTGAACGGCACGCCCTGGCCGTTGCGGTCGAGCCCGACCCCCACCAGCGCGCTGTCCCCGATGGGCACCTGTTTGGTCGACATCCCCGGTAGGCAGAGGTGACCGTCCACGGCGTCGAGCAGCGCGACGTTGGCGGTCTTGGCGTGGGTGTGGGGCTTCCAGCCGATGCTCAGCGGCAGGAGCAGACACAAAGCGACAATGCGTCGGTATGACAAGGCAACTCTCCCGGACGTGTTTGGGTCCGGGACGCTCCCTGAGCAACCGCCGTACCAGCGTCAGCCGCACGCCGCAGGAGCGGCGCAAACGCCCGGCGTATCTACGTTTGCGTCGGACTCGGCCCGTCCCCCTGGGCCCCTAGCGCGATACGCCCGGACGTCACGCCGTCACACGCCTCAGAACGCGGCGCGCACCATCGCGGCGAGCTTCCCGACCTGCGCGGCGTCGAGGACCGGCGGCCCGTGGCCGGGCACCACGACGCGCGGAGGGTGCTGCTCCAGTTCGGCGATCCACCAGTCGCGAAACGCCCGCTTATCCTTGACCATCAGCTTCGCTGGGAGGCCCCCGGCGCGGAAGCCCGGCGCGGTCTTGGTGATTCGGAAGAGCGCGCGCACGAAGATGTTCCCGGGGGGCCGCGCGAGGTTGAAGACCAGGTCGTTGGCGTACCAGATCGCTCCGGTCGGGGTGTCGATCCGCACCATCGTGTCGGGGATCTTCATCCCCGGGGGCGTCGCCACCCACACGTGCCCGGGCAGCATCGGCGCCAGGTCGTCCAGCGGCTCGAAGTCGCTGGTGTCGAGCTTGCTCTTCTTCTTGATGCGCGCGGTCGTGAGCGGATGAGCGAAGACCCGCGCCCCGGGGAAGCGCGCGCGCCACTCGGCGATGCCCAGGTGGTGGAAGCCACAGGGCGCCACGATCGCGCTCACCGTGCCGTCGTGCTCGATCTGCTTGAACCCGGCCTCGCTCATCCCACACGGGGGGCTCACGATCATGAGCTGACCGTTCACCAGACGCACGAGCATCCCGGTGGCCGGACCCGGGCCGAAACTGTATTGCCACAGCCAAACACCCACATCGGTGTCGAGTGGCAGCCATCCAACAGCACTCATCGCGATCCCCCTCCAGGGTCGACCGCACCGAGTCTACTCCACTTCCACCGCGCCGTCCGCGACATTGCGTCTGACAAATGCCTCGATCGCCCCCGGGACCGGGTTGCCTGGATGCTCCCTCGCCGTCGTCACATCGATGTGTGAGAGGTGGGTGGCATCCACGACCTCCAAGCCGCCCACCTCCTCGCGGCTCGCCCCAGCGCTCGGGCGCCCCTCGCCCACCCGCGGTGCCACGCGGTCACGAATCGACGCCATCGAATCGACGGGAAAGAGATCCGCCGCGATGGCCAGGATGGGTGCGTCGGTGAGCGCGCCGTCGAAGGAGCGCAGCCCGAGGGCGGCCTCGAAGCCGTCGGTGGGGTGATGCCCCCCCGCGAGGGACAGGTCGATGAGCAGCCGGTTCGGGAAGTACCACTCGAAGAAGTTCGTTGGGCCCTCCGTCGCCGCCACCGCGAAGGCGTCGATGTCCGTGTGACCGGGCGGATCGGTCTCCGGGGCGTTGATCCACCGATAGGTGTGGCTCGGATCGGAGGGGCGCTCGAGCTCCTCGTCGCTGAACGGGTTGGTGTAGGTCTCGGTGGGCCCGTCCGCGCCGCCGAGCGTCGCGCGGGCGAAGGCGAGGGGGTTGAACGCCGCGTCGAAGCCGAAGCCGAGGGCCGCGCGGGCGGTCATCGGCGGGATCTGCGCCGGCCCGAGGGACAGCAGCACGCCGAGCAGCCGGGCGAAGGCGGGGGTGATCTCGACGACCTCACCGGGCGCCTCGATGGCCCGCAGCGCGGCGATCTCCGCCGCGAGGAAGACCCCCACGCCGAGGACGGGCAGCTCGCTGTAGGGCGAGCCGCCACGGATGGCGCCCAGACCCGGCCGCATCACCAATCCCTCGCCGACGCCGTCCCGGTAGCCCCCCTCATCGATGGGCTCGGCGGGCACCCGCCCGTCGACCAGGATGAGCCCCGCGAGGTCCTCCACACCCCGGCGGCCGTCCTCGAAGCGCCACCCCGCGTAGGTCTCGGTGAAGTTGGCTCCCATCGAGTGACCCATCAGGAAGAGGTGCCCCCGCCGCGCCTCGTCGGGGACCCGCCCCACGATCGCTCGCAGGTCACCGGCGTGCACGGCCGCCCCCCACTCGCTCACAAACGAGAGCTCGCCCTGGGCGTGCAGCCCCGGGAACGCCACGCCGGAGACCTCGACGCCGTCGACGTACCAGGCCTCGGCGAGATCCGCCTCGCCCTCCACCTCGGCGGTGTTGAGGCCGCGGAGATCCTCGAGCAGATTGGCCCGCCGGTCGATGGCCCACACCTCGATCGGGAACTCGTCGCCGCCCCGCCGCACGAGGTGCCGCGCGAGGGGCGCCCAGCTATTCGCGCCGGCGAGGTAGCCGGGCATCGCGAGGACGATCGCCCGAGCGGCCACGGCCGGCTCTCGCCTGAAACGCAACACGCGCGTCCGGTTGTACGCCGCGGGGGTCGCCTCTCCGGTCTCGGGGTTCGGCGGGGGCTCGACCCCGTCGACGAACATCACGTCTCGGCGAATGCCGGGCTCCACCACCGCCGACTCGGGGGGCTCCGAGAAGCCCACGCCGACATCCGGCGCCGTCTCCACGGCGGCGTCGCCGAGCCTCGCGTCGATGGTCGCCGAGTCGACGACCGCCCCCGTCCCCCCGCCGTCACACGCGCAGAGACACAGCGCGATCGCCCAGGGTGGGTTCAGTCGCAGTGTTCTGCGAGCAGGCAGTAGTTGGCCCCCTCGACGTCGCGACAACAGCCGCCGCCGCAGTCGCCGTCATCGACGCAGCCCGCGGCGCAGTAGGAGTCCTCCGCCGCTTCGACGAAGATGCAGGCGTCGGTGGTGGCCGGGTCGCACTCGTCGTGGGCCCCCGGGAAGCAGAACTCCCCAGGGCCGCTCACGTCGGGGCAGCCCGCGGCGTCGAGGCAGACGCCCACGGCCGCGCCGTCCTCACGGGCATGCCGGCAGCAGCCGCTGGCGCAGTCGCCGTCCGCCCCGCAGGCCGGCTGGCAGGTGCCGGCCCCCTGCGCGTCGGCGAAGTCGCCCACCGCTCCGAGGCCGTAGCCGAACTCCAGCGGCACCACACAGGCGTCACTCGCCGCGAGGTTGCAGTCGCCAGGGCCGTCGCAGCCCTCCCCGAGATCGGCGTCGCCGGCCCCGTCATCGTGACACCGACCGCGGTGGCAGAAGTCCTCCTCCAAGCACCCGTCATCATCGCCGCAGGCCCGGTGACCGGGGACGCCACCGTCGACGCAGAGGGCCTCGGGGGCGCACACGAAGAAGGCCGGATCACCCGCCCCCGTCGTGTCGTAGCAGCAGCTCGAGCCGGGGCAGTCGGAGCCGAAGGTGCAGCCCGTCGTGCAGAGGCCCTCCGGGAGCTCGTCGCCGTCGGAGAAGCAGATCGGCGCGGCGTCACCGCACGCGATGTCCGCGTTCGCGCACGGCTCCCCGAAGTCGAGGACCGGCGTGCCGCAGACGTTGTCGATGCACGCCTCCCCGGCTCGACACTCCTCGTCGAGGGCGCAGGGCCGGGCGGCGATCTCACACTCCCCCGCGAAGCAGACCTCGTCGCCATCACACTCGCCGTCGTCGGCGCACGGCCGCGCCCGCGGCGCGCAACGCCCCTCGAAGCAGCGCTGCCCCACGGGGTCCTCGCAGTCCGCCGAGACCTGACACTGGCGGGCCCCCTCCCGGCAGAGGTTGGCGATGCAGCGGTTTCCATCGCCACAGTCGACGTCCTCGTTGCAGCGCGGCACCGGATGGCACACGCCCTCGCGCGGATCGCACTCCAGGGCGCCCGGGCACGGGTTGTCGTCGTCACACTCCCGCGAACAGATGCCACCAAAGAACTGGTTCGGCACGCAGCGGTCGAAGAGCGCCGGGTTGCAGTGCGTCGGGTGCACGCAGCTCGCGCCACCGCCACCGCCGCCGCCGCCGGGATCGCAGACGCCGTTCTCGACGAAGGCCACGCAGTAGCCGACCCCGATCTGCGACCGGATCTGCTGGGCGATCTTGCAGCACTCGTCGGGCTCGCAATCGTTGCTGCTGGTGCACTCCGCGCTGCACACGCCGGCGCCGGCACCGGGGAAGCTCGCCCGATCACCGCGACCCACGCGCCCACCGGCGAAGGGGAAGACGCAGTCGAGGCCCAGCTCGCAGACCCCGGGCGCCTCGCAGGCTCCGCCGCGCGCGATGTCGTGGGGGCCCTGGTCCTGGCACTGCTGGAAGTGGCAGTACTGGTCCACGCTGCACTCATCGTCCTCCAGGCAGGGGAGGTTCGGCGGGCACAGCTCGGCGATGTCGGTGCAAAAGTGGCTCTCGCCGCGCCCCAAGCCGCCGACGTCCGCGCAGCAGAAGTCCGCGGGGCAGTCTCGGTGGAAGCTGCAGTTGTAGGTGCACAGCTCGCCGTGGTCGTCGGGGAACTCCACGCACAGCGGCGCCCCCTCGTCGCAGGCCACGTCGTCGCTCGAGCAGTCCTGGCCGAGCCGGGCGACATCGAGGGGGAAGCACTCCCCGTCCTCGCAGCGCTCACCCAGCGGACAGTCGATGTCCTCCGCGCAGGCGAAGAGTCGCGGCACACACGCACCCTCGACGCAGTGCTGAACCTCGGGGCAATCGGCGTCTTCGGCGCAGGGCTCGGGGCACAGCTCGGTGGGCTTGCAGATCGCGCCGACCGGGCGTCCGCCGATGTTGCCGTCGCAGCAGAAGTCATCCGGGCACTCACCACCGGCGGCGCAGCCGAAGGTACAGAACTTCGCCCCGGATCCGCCCTCGGTGGCGCACAAGGGCGCGTCCGGCGGGCAGTCGGCGTTGTCCTCGCAGGCGTCACCCATCGCACGCAGCAGCGCGCAGAAGCCCGCCGGCATGCAGCGGTCGCCCCCCGCATCGGGGAAGCAGCAAAGCCCGCCGCCGCAGGGGTTGTCGTCGTCGCAGGCCCGGGAGCACACGGCGCTCACGCCGGGCAGGATCTCGCTATCCCCGATGAAGACGCACCGATCGGTGCTGTCGGGATCGCAGTCCTGCTCGTAGCCACGCGGGCACGGCTCGCCGATCTCGCCCTCGCGCATCTCCGGCTCGCCCACATCGGGCCCCTGGTCGGGGGCCACGTACACGTCGGGCAACGGGCCGTCGGGCCCCAGATCCGGCGGGATGTACCGATCGGGGAGCGGCCGATCCGGCTCCGGCATGTCCGCGAGGACCTCCGCGTCCATGGTGCCCGTCACCCCCCCGGAGCCTCCGGTGCCGCCGGTGCTCGAGTCGAGCTCCTCGGGCCCGCCGTCGCCGCCGGGATCGCCCGGGGCCGAGTCGTCACAGGCCCAGAAAACCAGCGCCAGCGCGGCGCCCCAACAAGTCAGGCGGCTCATTCGCAACCCTCCGGGAGCGCTTCCGCTGGCTCGAAGGCCGCGTTGTAGACGAGGAACATCACGCACTCGGTTCGGGGCGCGAGGTACAGCTCGAAGAAGGCGTCCGTTCGGCGCGCCTCGACCAGCACGCCACCGTCTGAGACCAGGCCATCGGCCTCGTCGTAGATCGGGATGTTGTCTGGCTCAAAGTCCACCGATCTAGCGCGTTTGGCGCCGAGATCCGATAACAGCATCGTCGTCTGTACGAGGCCCCAGCTCCAGTTGCGGATCCACACGTCGTCCTGCTGGGCCACCTGCATCGCCCGCGCGAGCCGCGCCAGGGCGACCATCGTGTTGAGGAACTGGTTGGCGTCGACCTCGGCCAGCGCCCTGACCTGCTCATCCTCGTCCTCGAACTCCCCGGCCTGATCCAAGTAGTCCTCGAGATCCCCCACCACCTGGTTGAGGTCGTCGAGGCGCGCGTCGAGCCCCTCCACCCCGGGCCGCGAGTCGTCCTCCACGTAGGCCGCGATCTGGTCCCGCACCGCCACCGTCGTCCGCACCGCCTCGCCGAAGGCGCTGGCCGCCAGCGGCCGGAGCCCATTGTCGAAGAGGAAGTAGGCGTCAGCGAGGCTCGCCAGCGCGGAGTCCACGTCGTCGTCATCCAGGGCAGCGAGGGCGTCGGGCAGGTACTCGCCCACCGCCGCGTCGTAGTCGTCCTGGTTCCCCGCCTCCGGCTCGTCGCCGATCTGCCCGAAGGTCGCGACGGCCCAGTAGAGCGCCCGCCCGTAGAGCCGCGCGACGGGCCCGCTGTCGACGCCGAAGCGATCGGCGCGCCGCAGCGCCGGACCCACGCCCTGCGCGATGCGCAACACGGTGCCCGTCAGATCCACCGGCGCGTCGACGCCCGCGGGCTGCCCCACGGCCACCGCCGCCGCCGCCGCCAATCGCGCGGAGGCCTCCTCCAGCGCCTCGATCGCTTGATCGGCGAGGCCGTCCCCCGCCGCCAGCTCGTCCACCGCGTCACGCGCCGCGAGCAGCGCCGCGGAGAGCGTGAAGGCGCGGAAGTAGATCCGCTCCGTGACCTCGTTCCCAGCCCGGTCGTTCACCGTGATCTCTACGATGTGCGAGCCCTCACCGATGCGGTCCGCGCGGATGCGACCTGCCCCGTCACACATCCCAACCCGGTCGCAGACCACGCCGCGCACCGCGGCGGGACCCGCCGCAGGCGCCGCCCCCTGGGGCGCCGGCTCATGATCGACCAGCACCCGTGGCGTCTGGGCGTCGGGATCGAGCACCATCCGCACCTGCCTGATCCCGCTGACGCCCTGGGCCGGCGCGTCGCTCGCGTCGACCCGCACCTCGAGCAGCTCGCTGCCGAAGACCACCGGCCACGTCTGCTCGTCGTCGGGGTCGACGCCCCCGCCCTGCGGGATCGTCCCGCCGACGCGAACGCGGGGCGTCGTGGCGTCCACTCCGAAGGTGCGAAGCGCGCGCTGAGTGGTGTTGCCAGTGTCGTCGCGGGCGGTGATCGTCACCTCGTAGACACCCTCCGTGGTGTAGGCCGCGACCACCGTGCCGCCCTCTTCGACGGCGCTCGAGTCCGGCGGTGGCGCGATCGAGAGCGACGGGCTCTCGTCGCCCACATCGAAGACATCGACCTCGAGCTCGGCCCGACGGGTCCAGCCGTCGGGGGCCCCCTCGACGTCGACGCGCGGCGGGGTGGTGTCCATGACCCGCACGGGGATACGCAGGTTGGCCTCGTTCCCGCTGGCGTCCACCGCGAACCAGGTCACGAGGTGCCGGCCGTAGCCGAGGATGCCGGGGGCGTTGTGCTCGACCTCCGGGTTGGGGTCGCCGTTGTCGGTGACCAGCGGGCTCGGCAGCGCCAGCGCCCGCACGCCGAAGTCGTGGGTGGCCTCGATCAGGATCTCGTCCTCGGGGAAGACGATCCGCGGCGGCGTGGTGTCGGTCACCCGCACCAACGTCTCCGCGCTGACCTCGTTGCCGCTGTCGTCCGACGCGGTCCAGGTGACGCGCGTCTCTCCGACCGGGAACCGGCGGGGACCGTCGCGCACCAGATCGGGATCGGCGTCGCAGATGTCGTGGACCTGCACGTCGTCGAGATCGACGGGCGTCCCCGCCGGGCTGCTCGCCTCGAGCTCGACCTCCGCAGAGACCCGCAGCGTCGGCGCGGTGGTGTCCTCCACCACGACCTCCTGGGTCGCCTGGGAGGCGTTGCCGTTGAAGTCGACGGCGCGCCACGTCACGACCGTGCGTCCCAGCGGGAAGACCCGCGGCGCGTCGTTGGTGACCACCGGCGCCGGATCGGCGTTGTCCCGGATCGTCGGCGCCTCGAGGTTGATCGCCGTCCCGTCGGCGTTGGCCTGCTCCGCCAAGACCGCGTCACCCGGCGTGATGACCGGGGGGGCGAAGTCGCGAATGGGGATGACGACGAAGGGCTTGGTGCCGCTCAAACCGCCGGTCTGGACGCGGAGCACATAGTCGCCGCGGACCCCCGGGGCGGCGTACCCCACCCGCGCGGTGCCGTCGACCGTGTCGGCGTTCTCATCCGTGAGGGTGCCGCCGGTGACCTCGAAGCTGACGCCGTGGGCCTCGTCGGGGCGCACGGGCTGCCCGGAGGCGTAGCGCACCGTACCGCGCGCCTCGCCGGCGCCGTCGTTGAGCTGGAAGACGTCGTCTTCGACGCCGCACTCCTCCTCGCAGAGGATGTCGGCGGTGACCGAGCAGGGATCGGCCCGCACCACCAGGGTGTCGGTGCCCTGGCCCTCGCCGCGCGCGAACTCGCCGTGGTCGACGCAGGAGCGGAAGGCCAGCTCTGCGTCGACGCCCGAGAATGACGGCTCGACCTCATCGGAGATCGTGAAGTGCGAGGCCGTGCGCGCCACCTCGAGCGTGTACCGCCCGGGCAAGAGGAGCACCTCGCGCACCCCAGCCCCGTCGACCGTGGCGTGGCTGGGCTGACCCGTGGAAGAAGCGATCGAGACGTCGCCGGGGACCGGCAGCAAGTCGAGGCTGACGGCGCGACCGCGGACAGTGAGCGTCCCGTCACCGCCAGCGAGGGCCGTGTCGCTCGGCTGCACGTCACCGTCGAGCCCTACCTGGAAGTCGTGACGCTCGCCGTGCACCAGGCCGAAGGACCCGGGGAGCATGTTGAGGTCGGACTCCTCGCCGCCGACCACCGCGCCGAGGGGCAGCGCCGAGGCGCCCTCGCCGGCGACCAGCGCGCCCTCGCCCGTGAGCAGCGTCGCGTCCACGTGCACCGCGACGCCGTTGAGCGTGAGGCGGCGCTCGCCGGCGCCTTCGAGGACGCCCTCGAGCTCCGCCTCGTAGCGGACGCGGCCGTCCTTGTCGATCGTCACCTCGACGAGCTCGCCGGCCTGATCGAAGGTCACCTCACCCATGCGCAACCCGAGATCGGTGTGCACCTCGCCGCCGTCGACGACCTGGAGCAGGTTCGGCCCCGGCTGCTGTACGCGGAGCTGGCCGCTGATGGCGCTCGCGTCGACCTCGATCTGTCGCGTCGAGAAAGACACGGCCGGACCCCAGAGCCCCCCCGCCTCATTGGCCGCACGGGCGCGGGCGCAATAGTCCCGGCCCGGGACCACGACGAGATCGCCGGCGAACTCGGTCCCGATGCCCATCCCCTGCTCGCGGAACTGGGTCCAGTCGGTGTCCTCGCACGCGCGCTCGACGAAGAGGACGGTCCCCGTCGCCCGGCGGTTGGCCGTGAAGCTCAGTCGGACCCGGTCTCCGTCGGCGTTCATCCAGTGGATGTTCAGGGCGCTGGGGGTCGAGGCCCGCGCCAGCACCCGCCATTGCATCGTGCCGTAGAGCTGGCCGGTCGCGTTGACGAAGCGGCTCCGCAGTGGCCCCGAGTTGGCCCCGTCCACGTCGAGCTCGTGGAGTCGCAGCTCGCCCTCGGTGGGCTCGTCGTCCTCGTCGAAGAGCACCGCCGCGAAGGGCGGGGCGCTGGTGGCGAGGTTGTCGGGCGTGCCGGCGACGTCGGCGATGAACTCGAGACGGGGGTTGCTCGGGAAGACCAGCACGTCGCGGTGGACCGAGGCACCCGGCGCCAGGCGATCGAAGGCGTACCAGGCGTGGACGTTGAGCAGGTAGCCCAGGGAGGCTGTCAGGTTGCCGAAGTGGGCGCGCCCCGCGTCGGCACGGGCATAGCTGCGCACGCCGGGCATGCCGAAGGTGCCGTCATCGTCGGCGCGCAGGGTGCGGCCGTTGGTGAAGCCGCCCCCGAGGAGTCGGTTCGGCCCACCGTTGGCGACGGTCACGCGGAAGGCCACCGCCTCGCCTTCGCGGGTGTTGGTCGCCGCCAGCCGGTTGCCGTCGCGCGTCAGGTGCTCGGCGGACTCCGGGGGCACCCCGACGCTGCCGTCGTCGTTGACCTCGAAGGCGTGGTCGATCCCGCGCACGCGCCAGATGTAGTCGCCGGGGAGCACGCGATAGGTCCGCGCGGCGCGCCCCTGGGCGGCCCCATAGCCGACGCGGAAGTCCGCGCCGAACAGGGCGGTCCGGTTGTCGGGGCGCTGGCGCGTGGTGTCGAGGACCACCGGGAAGCCATCGACGACCAGGATGCCGTCGGGCGTCCGCGCGCGGCCGTCGAGGTTGCCATTGGGCAACGAGGCGTGGGCGCGATGGTCGACGTCGAAATCGAGCATGCGGCCGTTGACGCGCAGGCGGTACTCGCCCATGCGAGCCGTCGACCCGAAGAGCCCGCCGGTGGCGCGCGTGTGCAGACGCTCACGGCCTTCGCGGGCCAGGACGTCAAAGTGCCCGGCGCTGAGGCCCCGGGTGTCGATGTTGGCGCCGCGGGTGCTGAAGTCGATCTCGTCGGTGCAGGCGGTGCCCTCGGGGTTTCGCGCGCAGGCGACGATACAATAGTCGACGTCGGGTCGGGTCCTGAGTCGGCCCACGATCTTGCGACCGATCCCCGCCGGCGGCAGCGCCTGCATGGGATCGACGTCCGCGCACCGGCCCATCGCGAGCTTCACGAATCCAGTCGCGCGACTCGCGAGATTGTAGCCATAACGGACGTTCTTCCCCGCGCGGTCGATGTCCACGATCGTGAACGCGCTGGGCATCGGCGGCGGGGTGACCCGGAAGACGCGCAGCCAGTCGACGAAGAAGTTGCGGTTGTCGTAGGCCCAGAGCCCGACCTGACCCTGGGCGAGGGGGCGGTCGTCCTCGACGTGGAAGACGCGCTCATCGGCGCCGATGTTCCCGTCGCCGTCGCCGTCGAAGTAGACGGTGATGCGGTTGACGACGGCGTCGATCCGCACGAGGTGGGTGACGCCGCGGCGAAAGGCGACGTCGGAGGAGGCCAGCAAGGTCGCCCGGCCGCCGCGCACCCGATACAGGCGCGAGGTGGGGCCGGTCTCGTCGCGCGAAGGCAACGCGGCGGTGGGCCAGGTCCCGCGGGCCTGGAGATAGAGATAGTAGTTATTGGCGTCCTGGCGCCGAAACACGAAGCCGACGGCGTCGTCGTCGAAGTTGACGAAGCTCGCCGTCAGCCGCACGTCGGTCCAGTTACCGGGCCCCGTGGCTATCAGGTTGTCCTGGGGTTCCAGGGGCGCGCCGAAGCCACAGCCGGGGTCGTCGGCATAGTCGGCGCCGTGGACCGATACGCACGTGGCGTCGGTCGTCGGGCCCGCACGACCGCGGCGCGTTTGCCAATCATCGCCGTCCCACTGGGCGGTCCACCCGTCGAGATCGTCGAAGTCGGTTTCAAAAATCTGGGCGGATACTTGGGCAGGGGACAACGCGGCCAGCGCGAGCCCCAGAGTGGTGTGCCAACGCACGGCTTCCCCCTGGCGTTGAATTGGTTTGAAATCTTACACGAAGGTAGACGGTGATCTGAACAACGGAATGCGCGACTATGCGCACGAACATGCGCTGGAGATCCGGGGGAGAGACCAATGGGTACGAAGCTTCGTTCGATATTTTGGGTATGTGTGTTTTGCGTCGGTGTCTTCGCCTGCGACGACGACAGCGGCACCGGGAGCGGTGACGATCCCGACACCGGCGCCGGCGGGATGGTCGATCCCGACGACGGCGTGCCCCCCGGGGGCTGCGTCGCCGACGGCGATTGTGCCGACGACGAATACTGCGCCTTCGCCGCCCCGGGCGACGACCAGGGCATCTGCGAGGCGGGCTGCCACGTCCAGCCCGACAACTGCGACGCGCCGATGCGGTGCGATCCCGCCGACCGCAAGTGCACCGCGGAGTGTGACGAGGACGACGACTGCGCCGCCGGCCACGGCTGCGTCAACAACCTCTGCGACGAGGGCGCCTGCCGACTCGACGGCAGCGATTGCGCGGCGGGGGAGGCCTGCGACGAGGAGAGCCGCACCTGCGAAGAGCGGCCCTTCGCCTGCTGCATGGACGACGGGAGTTGCTCCGAGATCACGACCGGCGCCTGCGAGGCCGACGGCGGTACGCCGAGCCGCGCTCGCTCCTGCGACGACGCTCGTTGCGCCGAGCCGCCCGACTGCACAGAAGACACCCACTGCGAGGACAACGAGTATTGCACCAACCGGCAGGAGTGCGCCGAGGGGTGCCGTCAGGATCCCGCCGACAACTGCGCCGAGGGCGAGGCCTGCGGCCCGGACCACGCCTGCCACGCGCGCGAGTGCGCCACCGATGACGACTGCCCCGGCGAGCTTTACTGCCTCCAGCCCTTCGGCACCTGCGCGGCGGCCTGCGATGGCAACGACGCCTGCCCCGACGGCTTCCACTGCGCCGACAACCGGTGCATGCGCGGCTGCGTCGACAACGCCGACGCCGAGAACAACGACGACGCCGGCGAGGCCAACGCCCTGGACTTCGACGACGACGGCGAGGCCGAGGGCGACGACGGGCGCCTGTGTCCCCTCGATCCCGACTGGTTCTCCGTGAACCTCGACGCCCCCGGCCGGCTGCGCATCGAGCTCGAGTGCGAGGGCGACGCCGATCCGGATCTGGGCATCGAGCTGCACGACGCCGATGGCCGCCTCACGGGGGCCAACGAGCCGGGATGCGCGCAGACCCTCGAGTGGCCCGCAGATGACGACGACAGCACGATGGGCGAGTTCTTCGTCTCCGTCGCTGGCGCCGCCCCCGCGGCGGGCGCCGACTACCGGCTGACGATCACCCGGCTGGCCCCCGGCGGCGTCTGCGAGGCCGACGACGGCGAGGAGGACGACACCGCTGGCGACGCGCTGCTGATCGACGAAGACGACGCGCAGATCGAGGGCCGCACCATCTGCGCCGAGGACCCGGACTGGTATCGCCTCCAACTCGCTGGCGGCGACGGTGTCGCCATCGCCCTCACGGTGCGCGGCGACGACGCGTTGACCTTCGATCTCGTGGGCCCCGGCGATCCCGGCCCGGACTTCGATCCCAACGACCCGTTGGTGGTCCACCCGATGGAGATGGGCGAGGACGGGACGCTGCGCGCGGAGCTCGAGCCCAACAACCAGCTCATCCGCGGCGGCGCATGGTTCCTGCGCGTGCGCGGCGAGGCCGACGACGGCGAGGGCGAGTACGACCTGCACGTGACGGTCACGCGCTCCGTCGACGCCTGCGCCCCGGACGACTCCGAGGGCAACGACGCCTCGGGCGAGGCCACCGATCTGATGGCGATGGAGGGCTTCGCCGACGGTGATCTCCTCGCCGCCGACCAGGAGTTGACCGTCGCGGGCCTCTCGCTCTGCGCCGGCGACAGCGACTGGTTCCGGGTGGCCCTCGCGATGGGCGACCGGCTCTCGGCCCGGGTCACGGTCCGCGACGCCGAGGGCGAAGCCATCGAGGCCCCGGACACGATTCGAGTCGGTGTGGTCAACGCCGACGGGAACCTCCAGGGTCCCGAAGGCGCCTTCGTGGGGCCGGAGATCATCGGCCGCAGCGGGGCGCTCCCGGCCGGGGGTGACTACTTCGTCCGCGTCCGCGGTCCGGGCGTGGCCGACGGCTACGACCTCACGCTGGTGCGCCGCGCCGCCGCCGAGATGTGCGCCGACGATCGGTTCGACGCCGGGGGTCGAAACGACGGCCGCGAGACCGCCGACCTCCTGGAGATCGGTGAGCAGGCGCTGGCGGTGGCGGACCTCAACCTCTGCAACGCCGACGCCCCCGGGGGCGACGCCGACTGGTTCACCTTCGAACTCGCCGCCGAGGGTCGCCTCCAGGTCGACCTCACCTTCGCCCAGGCCGACGGCGACATCGATCTCGAGGTCTACCGGGGCGACGAGCGCGTGGGCACCGGCGACAGCGCCGACGACAACGAGCGCGTCGTCGTCGCCGAGGCCGCCGCCGGTACCTACTACGTCAACGTCTCGAGCTTCTTCGGCGCCGAGAATGGCTACGACCTGCGCGTCGAGCACGAGGTCCGCGTCGAGTGCGATCCCGATGGTCTCGAAGACAACGACGGCCAGGACGACGCCACGGTGGCCGACGCCGGCTTCGACGAGAACGTGTGGATCTGCGAGTTCCCGGAGGACTTCGACTGGTATCAGGTCGACGTCCCCGGCGGCATGACCCGCACCTTCCACGTCGACTTCCTGCGAAACGACGACGGCTGGCTCACGGTGGACGCCTACGACGGTGACGGCGGCTTCGTCGCCACCAGCGACCGCAACGTCAACGGTCAGTGCATCGTCGTCGACGCGACGGAGGACGGCGGCACCTGGTACTTCGCCGTCGAGGCCCGCAGCTTCCAGCGCCGCGACGACACCCCCGACCGGGTGGCCTACCGAGTCCGGGTCGCCGATGGAGACCAATGCGCCGCCTACGAGCCGCTGCTGGCCGACGAGTGGCTCCACCTCCCGTAGAGGCCGAGTCTCCATGACCTGCCGCAACGTCTTGGCCTTCACCGTCCTGCTCACCCTCGCCGCGTGCGACGACGGCGGGGGCGCAACCTCGGGGGACGCCGCCCTCGACGTGGCGGTGGACGCCGCCGCGGACAGCCAGTTCGACGCCTCGCCCACCGACGCGGGTAACACCGACGGCGGGGGCCCCGACGCCGCTCCGCGACCGAAGGTGGTGATCGTCGGCACCGGCGACCGCGACTTCGAGCCCCTGGTCACCGATGCCGTGCTGCGCGTCGAGCAGGGCTTCCAAGGCGGCTACCACGTTTGGGGCGGCTGGCGGGCGCCGGAGATCGACGACGCCGAGGTCGAGTTCGCGCTGCGCCTACGGGTCGACGGTGAGGTCGTCGCCCAGGCCGGGTGGCTCCAGGGCTTCCTGCCCGACGAGCCTCGGATGATGTTCGGCGTGATGGTGGCCTTCGCGGCGCGACCGCTCGAGGACTACAGCGACGCGGACGCGCAGCTCGAGGTGGAGTTGCTCCGCGACGGGCAGAGCTTCACCGACGTCCGCCCCGTCCAACTCGAGTGCTGCGAAGAGCTCGATGTCGGCGCCCCCGACGGGCCGCTCCGCCTGCTCTACCTCGACGCGCAGCCACGCGCGGTGGCACCCGGCGAAGCGGTCGCTGTGCGAGCGGTCCTCGATGGGCCTGCCGAGGTCACGTGGAGCGCGGAGGCGGGTGACTTCGCCGACCCAGCGAATGAGCGGACCACCTGGACGGCCCCCGAGCGACCAGGACACCACCGGCTTCGAATCGAAGCGAGAAGCGGCGACTTCGTCACCTCTGGAGCCGTCCGCGTCGAGGTGCGCTAGCGACCCGCGAAGCCGTAGCGATATCCGAAGATATCGGTAGGCTTCGCAACACCGAAATCGGTTGGCGTGCAGCGCGCCGCGTCGCGACTCTGCCGCGCCGTCCTAGCGACCCGCGAAGCGGGGGCGAGAGCCCGCCTCGCAGGTAAGTTCGACGGGCCGGACGCCTACAACAGCGCGCTGGTCGCGGCCCTGACCGAACGAGAGGTCGAGGTGATCGCTGTCACCGACCACCACGCCTTCGACGCGACCGCCGAGTCTTTGCGTCGGGCGGCTGAAGACGCGGGGATCACCGTCTTCCCCGGCTTCGAGTACACGACCGTCGACAACATCCACTACCTCTGCCTGTTTGAGCCGGGGACGGATCGTCAGACCCTCGACCGAGCGTTGGGGTGCCTGGGCCCGCCGAGCGAAGGGCGAAGCTGTGGCACCAGCGCGGCGCTCCATCTGCCAGAGTCCGTTGCGGCGCAACATGGCGTAGCGATCGCCGCACACATCGACCGTGACAACGGCCTGCTGCAATCGCTCAACGGCGACGCGACCATCGCGGCGTGGACCACCCCCGAGCTGCTCGCCGTCGCGGTGTCCAACCGAACGCTGGCCGGTGAGAGTCCCCACCCGCGCCACCGGAACGAGCAGCGCCAGGCGCACGCGGAGGAGCAGGTCCGCAAGATCAACCGCATTCTGGAGGACAAAGAAGGCGCGTACCGTCGAAGCTCCAGAGATCCCAGGAGCCGGTTCGCGCTGCCGGTGCTGTTCGCCGACGACATCAACGGGCCGCACGACGTGCTCAGGCCGTCGGCCACCTGTTGGCTCAAGCTCGGAGAGCGCAGCGTTCACGGACTGCGCTGCGCCTTTCTGGAGCACGGCCTGCGCGTCGCGCTCAAGGCACCATCCCGCAACCATGGGGGCGCCATCGTCGCGGTGGCCTGGGAGGGCGACGGCTTCCTCGGGGGTCAGTACGTCCGCTTCTCCGACGACTTCACGGCGCTGATCCGAGCCCGTGGATCGGGCAAGTCCGTCGTCTTGCAGTCCCTCCGGTTCGCGCTGGACCTCGATCTCCAGCTCGGCGAGCCCGATCAAAGACGCTTCGCCAAGGACGCCGCGAGCCAACTCGAAGAGGTCGTGGGCGTCGGCACGCAGGTGCACCTGCCGCGCTTCCGAAAGAGCAGCGACTGCGCGCGTACGAGACCGAGGCGGCCAAGGCGCTCCTGGGCGAGGACGAGCGGCTGGGTCGATCGACGAACGCGGTCGACCTGACCCGAGAACACGTCGACGCGGTCGCCGATGTGGCCCAGAACATCGCGGACGTGATGCCGGAGGCTCACCACCTGGAGCCAGCGCGTCTGGCCGAGGCCGCTGCCGGCGAGGACCTGGAGCGCCTGCGTGAGGCCGTGGGCGTGCTCCAGAAGGCGGCGACCGCGACCACCTACCGCGGACCGCGCCGCCTCGCTCGAACAGGAACGCGAAGGCCTGCTCACACGGCTCGGCGCGATCGACACCGAGGAGGAGAACGCCAATCTGCCGGTTCTGGGCGACGCCGAGCTGGTCGTCCCCCTGGCGATGTGCTTCGTGGATGGCGAGGTCCGAGGCCAGGTCGAGCACCAGCACACCGACCCCGTCGACGCGGAGCAGACACGCCCCAGGGTGGAGCAGATTCTGGAGGGGTCGAAGCAAGCCTTCCTCCGCCGCGCGCGGCGCTACGGACTTCGGGTGGAGAACCCCAATTGAGACACCTCAGCCGCGCCGACTTGCTGGAGCTGCTCCAGAACGGAGAGGACTCGTTCGTCGAGTTCAAACCTGGACGGGGGCGTGGTCTTGCTGGGGGTCCGTGACGACGGGCGCCTCGCGGGCTTGACCCGCCCCGATCTGGAGGCACGGGTGATGGGTATCTGCCGCACCCACCTCCGCCCGGAGCTCATACCTGGATTCCAGCGCCTGCGTGATGTGGAGCCGGGACGCGACGTCGCGGTGGTCCATGTCCCGCGCGGCGCGAGCGCCCACGCCGTCTGGCACAACAACGAGCGGCGTCAGTGGGTGATCCGGGTCGGCTCGACCAGCCGAGACGCCAGCGAGGGCGAGCTGCACCGCCTCTACCAACAGCGTGGGTCCATTCGCTTCGAGAAGCAGAGCGTGCCGCGGACGACGACCGCGCGGCGTGGGAGCAACTGCTGGTCAACACTGAGCTGATGGTCGGAGATGCCGCATCACCGGCGTGCGCAGCCGCCGCGATGGTGCTCTTCGGCCGCGAGCCGCGAAGACACCTCCCGCAGCACGGCGTCTCCGCCGCCGCGTTTCCGGGCACCGAGAAGGACTACGCGGCCATCGAGCGCGCGGTCTTCGAGGCGCCGCTCTTCCCTCGACTCGACGGCGCTGGCGCGGTGGTCGAGGCGGGGCTCGTCGAGCAGTGTCTGGCCTTTGTCGGTCGAAACACGCGCGTCCGGGCGCAGCTCGATGGGGGTCGCCGAATCGACGCCCCGGAGCTGCCGACGGAGGCCCTGCGCGAGGCGGTGGTCAACGCCCTCATCCACCGCTACTGGCTGCTCAGCGGCACCGACGTCGAGCTGAACATCTACAGCGACCGGCTCGAGGTCATCTCGCCAGGCCGCCTCCCGAACGGCGTCACGCCCGAGAGGATGCGGGTGGGGCTGCGCGCCGCTCGCAACCCCATGTTGCGGGACCTCATGCGGGACCACGGCTACCTGGAGGCGATGGGGCTGGGCGTGCCGCGGAAGATCGTGAGGCGAATGCGCGAGGTCGTCGGGCTCGATCCGCTGCTGGTCGAGGACCGCGACGCAGAGCGGTTCAAGGTGGTCCTCCCGCGACCGCCGCCAACGGCCGGAGTCGAGTCGCAGTAGCCGCGCGTTCCCGGATCGTGAACACCGGGACACGACGCCGACGTTGCTTGGGCGTTTCCGGGCTGGCGCGGCCTTTGCTACTCAGTGGACCGCGGAGGAGGAGCCTATGAAGTCAGCCTTGCTGTGTGCCTTGGTCTGCGTGGCTTGCGCCGAGGACGAGATGGGCCTCAGCGGTGGCGGGAGCGCCGCCGACGAAGCGCCCGGCGCTGGCGGCAAGGCCCTCTGCATCAGCGACGACGACTGCCGCGAGGGCGAGGTCTGCTTCGCCGGTGAGTGCGTGTTCCAGGGCGGCGCCCCACCCGCCCCGGACGCCGGTGTTCTCCCAGAGGAGAACGAGCGGCGCCTGGCGGCCTTCACGGTCCCCGCCGCCGGCCGCGAACACGTCTGGGTCGCGAGCCCGGCGACCGACACCCTGGTGCGCATCCACGGTGAGACGCTCACCCTCGACGCCGTCGAGGTGGGAGACGAGCCGACCGTTGTGCGCACCCGCGAGGGCGAGGATGTGGCCGTGGTGCTCAACCGCGGCAGCGACGAGCTCGCGGTGGTCCACGATCCCGACGACGTCGCCTTCCACCTGCTCCCGGGGCACTTCAACGCCCTCACGCTCGACCCCACCGGCGCCCACGCCCTCTGCTGGTTCGATCTCGGGCAGGTCCGGGCCGGCGAGGACGTCGCCTCCCTCCAGGACGTCGCCGTCGTCGACCTCGAAGACGGCGACGTCCACACGGTCACGGTCGGCTTCCGGCCGCGCCGCATCACCTTCACCGCCGACGGTCTCACCGCGTTGGTGGTCACCGACGATGGCATCTCCGTCTTCCGGCCCACCCAGCTCAGCGCCGCGACCCTGGCGCCGACCATCCCCGTGGCCCCGGGCGTCTTCGGCCAAGAGGGGCGCGAGGTCGTGGTGACGCCCGACGGTGCCTACGCCATCAGCCGCGGACCCGGGGAGGCGGGGGTGACGGTCGTGGAGTTGACGGAGGGCGTCCCCCGCTTCGTCGAGTTGGGGGCGCAGCCGACGGATCTGGACCTCCTCCCCGACGGCCGCACGGCCCTGGTCATGCTCCGCGGCGCCGAACGACTGGCGTTGGTCCCGCTCGAGACCGCCGCCGAGGCGCCGGAGACGATCCGCTTCGTCGAGTTCGCGGGCCACGTCCTGGGCTCGGCCGCCGTGGCGCCCGTGGGCCAGTTCGCGGTCCTCTACACGACCGTGGCCCCCGAGGAGGCACGCGCGCAGGTCGCGCTGCTCGAGCTCGACAGCGGCGCCATCGTGCACCGCCCGATGCGTAAAGGGGTCGCGGGCGTCGACGTCGCCCCCGACGGGCAGACGGCCTTCGTCCTCCACACCAAGGCCCCCGGCGACCCGGACCCCGCCCTGGGTGAAGAGAGCTTCCTCGCCCGCAGCCACGGCTACACCCTGCTCGATCTGCGGACCGTGAACGCGAAGCTCCAGACCACCCCGGCCGAGCCCTCGGGGCTGGTCTTCGCCCCGGACCGAGACGAGGCCTTCCTGGTGCTCCGAGGCCAAGGCGTCGCGGCGGTCCAGCGCGTGAACCTCATCGGCTTCGCGGTCGAGAGCTTCACCCTCGGCACCCCTCCGGAGGTGGTCGGCGTGCTGCCGGCAGTCGAGCGGGCGTTCGTGACCCAGACCCACCCCGAGGGCCGGATCTCGTTCATCTTCCTCGCAGACGAGGTCGGCGACGGCGGGCGCCTTGAGACCGTCAGCGGCTACGCGCTCAACGGGAGGATCGAATGAACCGCGCCGTCTTCTCGATCGTCCTGGCCCTCGTCGGCTGCGACCGCGATCCCGCCCTCGACCGTCCCCTCGACCCGATCGGCCCCTACGCCCTCGCCGACCACGTCGCCTGGGTCGTCCCCGGTCAGCGCGAGGCCGTCTGGCTACGCCCAACAGACATGCGCCTGCGCCGCGTCGCCCTCGAAGCCGTGCCGGAGACGGCCCACGCGGCGCCAAACGGCGACGGCCTGCTCGTGCTGGACGCCGAAGGCGCGACGTGGCTACCCACCGGCGGCGGAGCCCGCCGCGTCGCCCTCGGCGGCGCCTATCGCCGCGTGGCCTTCGCCCCCGACGCCGCCCGTGTCGTGCTCTACGGCGAGGGGGGCGGCGGCCGCGCGACGCTGAGCAACCCCAACCAGATCGCCATCGTTGATCTGGAGTCCGGCGAGGCGGTCGAGCGCACCCTCCGCAGCTACGGCTCGGCGCCCCAAGCCATCGAGATCGGCCCCGCCCAACAGCTCGCGGGCGCCGACCGCCAGCTCGCCTGGCTCCTCGCCGAGCGCTACCTCGCGGTCCTAGATCTCGCCGCCCCCGAGGCACGGGAGGTCGTCGTCCACCTGGTCTTGGCCGACGACACCCGCGAGGTCACGCCCACCCAGGTCGAGTTCGCCGAGATAGAGGGCGCGCAGACGGCCTTCGTCCGCGCCATCGGCAGCGACGACATCTTCAGCCTCACGTTCCCCGAGGCCGCCGGCGCAGACGAGGTTCCGCGCCCGTACCTCAACCAGCTCGCCGCGGCCCGTTCGCCCACCGATCTCGCCGTCGAGACGGTCGCCGGCGGCCAACGCATCTTCACCTGCGGTGGCGGGACCCTCACCGTCACGCACCCCGTCACCGGCCGCCGGACGGCGGTCCCGGTCGGCGTGCCCGCCAGCCGCCTGCTGCCATTCAGCGCGCCGCGGGACGACGATCTCGTCGAGGGCGATGGGCGCTTCGCGCTGCTGTGGTCCCCCAACAGCAAGGCCGTCGTCTTCGCCGATCTCGACCTCCTGGAGCGCCGCGGTGGGCGCGCGCTGACGCCGCTGGTCCTCTCCGTTCCGGTCACCGAGCTCTCCCCGTTGCCGGGTCGGCGCGGCGCCGTCGCGCGTCTCGGCAGCGCGGGCGTGGCTCTGCTCGACTTCGAGGCGCGAACCGCCACGCCGCTCACCGCCAGCGGCCGCCTCCTCTCCCTGGTCGTCGAGCCCTCGGGCGACCGCCTGCACGCCCTGGTGGAGGACGGCCACCACGCCGTCGTGACCGTCGACAGCGACACCGGCGCCTCACACGACGTCGAGATCTCGGGCGGCGGAGCGCTGGTCTACGTGCCCGGCGCCGACCGCGTGGTGGTCGACCACGGCGCGGCCTGGGGTCACCTCAGCGTGGTCGCCGGGGAGCGCGTGACCGAGCTCGACGGCGTGTTGCTGAAAGGAGCCCTCGACCGATGAGAAGGCTGAACCTGCTCCTGCTGCTCCCGCTCACAGCCGCCGCCGGCGACTGGCGCCTCACCGCTCGGGGCGGCATGCGCTTCTACGAGGACGCCGCCTTCGACCTCGTCGATGAGGCGCCCTTCCGCGGCGCTGGCGAGATCGGCCTCGACTACGCGCTCCTACGCGACGTGGGCGCAGGGGAGCTGTGGATCGGCGCGTCGTTCCAGGGCGGCGCCCGCGTGTCCGAGGTCCACGAGCACGTCGAGACGCGCTGGGACGTCGCCGGCTGGCGTGCTTACGCGAGCTACCGCTGGCGCGCCTACGGGCCCCTCGCGCTCCACGGCCGCCTGGGACCCGCCGTGAGCTGGACCACGCTGACCCTCACGGACGGCGCCCGCGAGCTCGAGGCCGACGACTACTCCCTCGGGATCCACGGCGGCCTGGGCCTCGACCTGTTCCTGCTCCACCGCGACCTTCTCGAGGGCTACGACCGCGACTTCAGCCTGGGTCTCTCCCTCGAGGCCACGTATGCCCGCTTCCTGCCCCTCGAGCTGGAGGCCGGCGGGACCGCCCTGGGCGAGATCGATCCATCCGGCCCCGGCTGGCTGCTCGGCCTCGTCGCCGAGTGGTGAGCGCGTCGCGCCGTCGCCTCCTCAGCGCGCGTCGAGCCGATAGACCAGCGTGTGGGCGCGGCTGCCACGCTCCACCATCAGCACGACCGGGCGCTCCGTACGGACGCGGGCGAGCCGCTCGACGGCACGGACCTCGTCGCGCGCCACGGTGACCCGGAACCCCAACGCGCTAGAGAGCTGACCGGCCAGGTGACGGCGCTCGCGGAGTGAGTCGTAGAGGACGACGAACTTCGGCGCCGTGGCGAAGGGCGCCGGATCCACCGGGATGGGACCGCTGCCGGGGACCCAGATGAGGCCGCCGCTGCCATCGACGACGCCGAAGAGGATGGTCGCCACCAACAGCCAGTCGTCGCGGATGTCGTCGAAGTCGAACGGGAGGCCGTAGACGTAGGACTGGCCCTCGTGGACTGGGGTCGGGCTCGGCACGTCGCGCAGAGGGGCGCCGCCGCCGACCCACTTGGTGCTGACGGCCACTTTGTGCTCGGCGAACGCCCACGGATACGGGGGCGTGGCGTCCCCCGGCGTGAGGCGCTGATCGAAGGTGAGCGCGCCGCTGCTGTCCACGTCGTAGAGCCGGATGCCGCCGTTCGTGCCAGGATCCCCCATGATGTGGTCGCCCAGCGCGATCCGGTCGCCGCTGAAGGCCATCGTGCCCGAGATCTCGGTGAAGACCCCGTTGACGTCGCTCGACGCGAGCTGCTGCCAATAGCCGCCCTTCTTGGCGAAGAGCTTCACTCGGCGGGCGAGGCTATCGAGGACCGCCACCCGCCCGTTGCTGATGGCGACGGCGCGGCCGATCTCGTTGTTCGCGAGGCCGATGATGTGCAGGGCCTCGCTCCAGCCGTTGCCGTCGAACTCGTAGATCCGCGCCAGCCCGTGGTCCGAGCCCTCGCCCACGGCATCCCCGACGACCGCGACGTTGCCCTCGATGGCCACGCTGCGCCCGTCCATCTCGAAGTACTTGCCCAGCTCGTCCTCGAGCACCCATGTCGTGCCGTCGAAGCGGAAGACCATGCTGGCGTACTTGCCTCCGACAATCGCCCGACTCCCGTGGATGTCGTAGTCCCAGCCCAATCCGTGCGCGCCGCCCCAGGGAGGGAACGCCCACTTCGGGACCTCGCCGCTCTGGACCCACGTCGAGCCGTCGAAGCGCCAGAACCTCGCGATCGGCGCCTCGGGCCCGGGCGCGCCGATCGCGACCACCGCGTGTTCACCGTGCATCGCGACCTGTTCCCCCTGCCGCACCGCCGCCGCGTCGTGTAGCAGCGCCTCCTGCACCCAAGCGCTACCGTCGAAGCGGAACACGAACGCCGCGCCCGCGAGCTCACCGCCGGGCGCCCCGACGATCACCCGGTCGCCCGAGAGGTCGAGCTCGTACCCCTCGTATTGGTGGGGGATGCCCGGCGCGCTGCCGTCGAGTTGGTGTTCAGTCAGGGCGAGGGCGGGCGTCGAGAGGGCGACCGCGAGGAGGAGTCGAGCGTACATGGGGTGCTCCCGTGTGGCGTGCACCCCACCCTTTGTGCGCAGCCTCGGAGGACCTGACGCGCGGCGCGCGCTATCGGCCCTCGCTCAACGCGAGCGTCGCGAGCCATCCGGGCGCAGCGCCGTGCGCGCCACCACGATCGCCCCTCGCACCACCACGCTCAGCAGCACGAAGGCCGTGACCGCGTAATCAGCTCGTCTCTGCATGACTCGTCACCAAGGCGGACACCCCCGCCGTCTCCGATTCCTCGACGATCTTCCGGCCGAAGGCGGCCTCGAGGGCGTAGGCGCCCTCGGAGTGTGCCGCCTCATCCATCCCGTCGAACTCACCCTCTTCGTCGACTCGCAGGCCGAACATCGCCTTCAGCGGCAGCAGAATCGCCACCGTACCGAGGCCCGCGAACGCCGCCGCGGCCGCGACCGCGATGGTCTGCGTCCACACCAGCCCGGCGCCGCCGTAGAGCAGGCCGTCGGCCCCCGCGCTGTTCACCGCCGTCGTCGCGAAGACGCCGGTCAGGATCGAGCCGATGATCCCGCCCACCCCGTGGCAGGCGAAGACGTCCAGGCTGTCGTCGAGCTTCGCGCGGTGCATCATCTGAATGACCCCATACGCGCCGACCGAGCCCAACATTCCCATCGCGACCGCGCCCATCGGCGTGACGAAGCCCGCCGCCGGGGTGATCGTCACCAGGCCGACGACGGCGGCGGTGGCCGCCCCCACCGCGGTGGGCTTGCCCATCTGCATGGTCTCGAGCGTGCACCAGGCGACCAGCGCCGCGGCGGCCGCCAGGTTGGTCGTCACGAACGCCAGGGAGGCGACCCCGTCGGCGGCGAGGGCCGAACCAGCGTTGAAGCCGAACCAACCGAACCAGAGCAGCGCGGCGCCCAACATCACGAAGGGGACGTTGTGGGGCCGCGCCTTGTCGGCGTTCTTGCGGGGTCCCACCACGTAGGCCGCGACGAGGGCCGAGACCCCGGCGCTCACGTGAACGACGGTCCCGCCGGCGAAGTCGAGGGCGCCCATCTTGCCGATGAAGCCACCGCCCCAGACCCAGTGACAAAGCGGGTTGTAGATCGCCACCGCCCACAAGACGACAAACGGGACGTAGACCTTGAACTTCATGCGTCCGACGACGGCCCCCGAGATCAACGCGGGGGTGATGACGGCGAACATCATCTGGAACGCCGCGAACGCCAGGTGCGGGATGGTCTGCCCCTCGATCGGGGCCGCGCCGACGCCGGAGAAGCCCAGGAAGTCGAAGCCGCCGACGAAGGCGTTCCCGGGCGCAAACGCCATGGAGTAGCCCAAGACGGACCACTCGATGGCCACGACCCCCATCGCGACCACGCTCATCAGCATCGTGTTGAGGACGTTCTTGCCGCGGACGAGGCCGCCGTAGAAGAAGGCCAGGCCGGGGGTCATCAACAGCACCATGGCCGTGGCGATGAGAACGAACGCGGTATTCCCTGAATCGATGCCCATTGTTTTGGGGCCTCCGTGTGGTCGTGCGATGCCCGGTTGAGCAATCGCCGTACCAACGCCTGAAGGCCGATTCCCTACATTCCTGTAGGATTTGCGATATCCGGCTACCTATCGGTGGGGAACGACAGCTCTCGCACGGTGCCTTCCCCGAGGTAGCGAACATCGACGACCACGTCGGACGGCGCCGTCACCGCGACCTGCCACGTCGAGCTCAGAAGCGCCCCCATCGACGCGACCTCCGATCCGAAGGCGAGGGGCTCCGGGTGGTAGCGATGCGCGTCGGCGAAGCCCGCCATCCAGGCTGGGGTGGCCGCCCCGGTGCCGACCGCGAACAACCCGACCCCCGCCGACGCCGCCCGCACCGAGGCGAGCCCAGCCTCGCTGCCCTCGTCCGCCCCAGCGGCCACGAGGAGCACGGCCCGCAACGGCGCCGCCCGCTGCGCGGTGTCGGCGAAGGCGCGGGTGAGGCCGTCGAAGAGCCGCCGCCCCGTCCCCGGCGCCGGAGTGTTCAGCGCGTCGAGGGGCGCCGGGTGTCCGAAGGGCGCGACCACCGCCACCTCCCCCGCGACCCGGTAGACGGCGATCTCCGACGGCGACCGAAGCCCCGCCACCAGCGCCCGCACGATGTCGAGAGTCCGCGCCGCCACCGCCTCGTCGACCACCACCGCGAGGGCGAGGCCCTGGCTGAGCGGCCCCGCCTCGATGGGGACCGGCTCGCCGGCCACGAACGCGCTGAAGGCGCGCTCATCACCGGGGAGCGTCACCCCGTCCCCATCTGTGAGCAGCAAGCTCACCCACCACCGACCCTCGCGGTGGTCGCCACTCAACACCTCCGAGCGCAGCGCGAGATCGTGGCTCGCCTCGGGCCACACGACCGGCTCCGCGAGGTCGTCGGCCACGCACCCCGCGAGGGCCAGCGCCCAGATCCACGTGGGACGCCGTGACGTCCAGGTGTCACGCACAGGACGCCTCCAGCGACGCCATTGTGGGGCACAACGCGTGGCACGCGTCGTGCTCAACCGGGCGGCATGTCCTCACTCAGGCTTCGGAACGACGCGAATGAAGGGACCCGGCGGGCGCGCCGCGTCCGGCGCCCTGGGCGGCGCCGCGTCACGGATCCGCGCCGCGGCGTCGGGCGGCGGTGGCCGTGGCCTCGACCTGCGCGCCCGGCGCCTCGGAGGACGCTGCCGTCGACGAGGCTTCGCCGCGTCTTCGACCACGACGGGGGCCGCGTCGAGCGGCGGCGCCGGGGCCGCGTCCGTGACGACCGCCACCGCGGCGGCGTCCACCTCCACCGGCTTCGGCACGACCACCACCCCGACGTCGGGCGCGACCGCGACCGGCCCCGGCCAAAACAGCCAACCGATGGCGGCGATCCCCAGCACCAGCGCCGCCATCCAGGGCCAGCGCGATGGCTCGGTCGCCTCGGGTGGCAACGTCTCCGCGTGCGCGTCCACCAGGAGCCCGGGAGCGCCAGCGGCTCGAGGGGCACCGCCAGCGAGCAACCGATCGATCTCCGTGGCCAACTCCAACGCGTCCGCTGGGCGATGCTCGGGGCTCTTCTCCAGCAGCCGCATCACCAGCGCCTCGACCTCGAGGTCGACCTCTACCGGGGGCTGCCGCACGTCGAAGGGCGGCGGCGGGTCCTGCAAGTGCTTGAGCAGCAACCCCATCGCCGTCTCGGACTCGAAGACCGGGGCCCCCGCCAGGCACTCGTAGGCCACCACGCCCAGGCTGTAGAGGTCACTGCGTCCATCGACCTTCTCCCCGCGCGCCTGCTCCGGCGACATGTACTCCGGCGTGCCGTGGATCGGCCCGGTGGTCGCATCCCCCCCCGCCCGCGACCACCGCGCGATGCCGAAGTCGAGCACCTTCAGCACGTCCCGGTGCCCCACCCGCTCGACGAACAGGTTGCCGGGCTTCAGATCGCGGTGCACCACGCCCGCCGCGTGGGCCTCGGCGAGGGCGTCGCAGATCTGCCGCAGCAGCCCCAGCGCGACCGACGCCTCGAGGGGCCCCTCCTCCTTCAGAAACTGCTTCAGCGAGCGCCCCGCGAGGTGCTCCATCACGATGTAGAGCTGCCCGTCCTCCATCCGCCCGAAGTCGATGAGCTTCAGCGTGTGAGGGTCCCGGAGCTGAGCGATGATGCGCGCCTCGTTCTCGAAGCGACGCACGTGCTCGGGGTCGTCGGCGGCCATCGGATGCAACAGCTTGATGGCGACATCGCGGTCCACGTTGAGCTGCCGCGCGCGGTACACAGCGCCCATCCCACCGACGCCGATTCGCTCCTCCAGGCGGAAGCGACCGTCGAGCACGCGACCTGCGAGCGGATCGTGGGTTCCCGGCATATACG
Source organism: uncultured Nannocystaceae bacterium (assembly GCA_964402225.1). GTDB lineage: Bacteria > Myxococcota_A > Bradymonadia > UBA7976 > UBA1532 > CAYOBQ01. The sequence continues at coordinate 59,412 of CAYOBQ010000010.1, forward strand.
AGGGTGTAGTAGCAACAGGTCTCGTCGGCGACAACGTTCGACGAAGGAGCGGCCCGTGGCGACACCCACAGACGAGACGCAGGAGGCCCCCCAGCGCGGCGCCCATCGGCCCGAGATGGCCTACTTCCTCAGCCTCGTGCATGGCGAGGGAGCGCCGCGCACGATCCGGGTGGGCAAACGAATCGCGATCGGCCGCGACCCGGGCGACGGTGGATTCGCGACCGATGACGGTCGCACGAGCCGGCACCACTGCGACCTCGCGCTGGTGCCGGAGTACGGTATCTACCGGGTCAAGGACCGCGGCAGCCGGAACGGGACCTTCATCGACGGACGCCGCGTCACCGACGGGCCCCTGCGCCACGGCTCGGTCCTACGCGTCGGCGACTCGCTCCTCGTCTTCGCCTGCGTCCCCGTCGAGCCCGGCTGCGAGCCCACCCCTTCGATGCGCGAGCGCGCCGAGGGCACAGCCGACCGCGTGGCCCCCACCGATCTCTCGGTGTTGGTGCTCGGCCCGACCGGGGCCGGCAAGGAGCGCCTCGCCCAGCGCGTCCACCAGCGCAGCGGCCGCCGTGGCCGTCTCGTGAGCGTCAACTGCGGGGCCTTCGGTCGGGATCTCCTCGCCAGCGAGCTCTTCGGCCACGTCCGCGGCGCCTTCTCGGGGGCCCAGACCGACCGCGAGGGCCTCTTCGTCGCCGCCCAAGGCGGGACGCTCTTCCTCGACGAGGTCGGCGAGCTCCCCCCGGACCAGCAGCCGGCCCTGCTCCGCGTGCTCCAGGAGAAGCGGGTCCGCCCCGTGGGCGCGGACCGTGACCGGGCCGTAGACGTCCGCATCGTCGCCGCCACCCAGCGCCCCCTCGCCGGCTCTGACTTCCGCGCCGACCTCCACGCGCGCCTCGCCGGGCTCACGATCGAGCTGCCAGGCCTGATCGATCGTCGAGAGGAGATCCTCCCGCTCTTCCGCGTCTTCCTCGGCGACGCGCCCCCGCTCACGGCCGACGCCGCCGAGGCCATGCTGCTCCACGACTGGCCCCACAACGTCCGTGGCCTGCAAGCCGCCGCGAGCCGCGTGAAGCTCTTCGCGACGCACGTCGAGCACATCGATCTGCCGCTGCTGCCCGCGGAGGTCCAGCGACGGGTCGCAGACGACGCGGCCGAGGCCGGCGCTCCGGGACGCGAGACCCTCGCCCAATTGCTGACCGAGCACGGTGGCAACGTCGCCAGCGTCGCCCGAGCCACCGGCCAGCACCGCCAGCAAGTCTACCGCTGGCTGCGCGCCCACGACCTCGACCCGACGGACTACAGACGATGAACACGCTGACCCTCCTGGTGGCGCTGCTCGCCAGCCCTACCCAACGCGCCGCTGCCTACGACGAGGCCGCCGCCGCCGCCCTCGCCACCGGCGACCTCGCCCTCGCGGTCCTGGAGTGGGAGCGGGCCTACGCGGTCGATCCCGACCCCAAGTACCTGCTCGCGATGGCCGTCGGACTCAGCGGCCGGGCCGAGGGCTGCGTCCGCGCGGCGAAGGCATTTCAGCGGTTCGAGGGGGCCTGCGGCACCTGCGCGATGGCCGACGAGGGGCGCGCCGCCAAAAGCGCGTCCCGTTGCACCGCCGAGCTCCGCGTCGAGCCAGCCACCGTCGAGGTCGATGGGAGACCCACCACGCAGCCCCTCACGCTCTGGGCCGGCGCCCACACGCTGGCGAGCGTGCGGGGCGGCCGCCGCCACGAGATCACGTGGTGCGTCCGACCCGGCGTGAAGGCGGAGCTGGCCTTCGACGGCGAGTCGCCCATCGAGGTCGACGTCGATGGGGACGCCCAGGCCCGCGCCTTCGCCCACCAGGAGGCGGGCCTCGAGCACGCCCGCGCCGAGCGCTTCTGCGCCGCCGTGCGCGAGTTCGACAAGGCCTACGAGGCCCGCCCGGAGGCCGGCTTCCTCTACAATCAGGGGCTCGCCTACTCCATGTGGCGAGGCCGCTGCGGGGAGGCGCTGCGCACCTTCGACCGGTTCCTCTCCGCCTGCCCCGACTGCCCCCAGGCCGCCGACGCCCGCGGCCGGCGCGAACAGATCCTCGGCGAGTGCACGGGCACCCTGGAGGTCGTGACCCGGCCGGGCAACGCCCGGGTCCGCGTCGCGGGGCAGAGCGGTGATGCGCCGATGGTCGTGCGCGTCCCGCCCGGTCGTCATCGGGTGGTGGTGACCGCGCCGGACCACCGCGAGATCTCGATCGACGCGCCCGTCGACCTCGGGCGCACCCGCACCCTCGTGCTCGAGCTCACGCCGGTCGCCGCGGAGGTCCCGCCGCCACCCCCGCGGAAACGAACGGGCGCCTGGACCTGGATGGCGCTCACCGTCAGCGGCGTCGGCTTCGGGACGGCGGCCTTCTTCACCCTCCAGGCCCAGCAAGACCTCGACGAGTTCGATCGCCTGCTGGCGCTCGCGCAGGCCGACCAGGACACCTCCTACAAGGACAAGCTGCTCGGGAAGTTCGACGACATCGAACGCAACAACACCATCGCGTATGTGGGCTGGGGCGTAGGCGCCGTGGGCGCCGTCACCGGCGCGGTCTTGTGGCTGCTCGAGGGTCCGGACGAGGCCGGGGCGAACGCGTGGCGCCTGCTCCCCACGCACAACGGATTGGGGGTGACCCGTGCGTTCTGAGCATCTCTTCTTGGTCTTGCTCACAGCCGCCGGGTGCGTGAAGGCCCCCGAGATCGGCAACGCCGACTGCTTCAACCGCGCCGACTGCCTCGGCGGAGAGGTCTGCGAGGCGAACCGCTGCGTCGTGGCGGGGGAGCCGGGGGACGCGGCGGTCGACGTCCTCGACCTCTCCGACGTCCCCGACGTCAACCAAGGAGACGCCGAGGTCGTCGCGGACGCCACCCCAGACGCCGGCCCCGCTCCCGACGCCGAAGCCGACACCGGCCCCGCTCCCGACGCTGCCCCCGACGCATTCATGCCCCCCCCGGAGACGTGCATCGTCGGCGCGGCCACCCAGGTCTACGAATCGGTGGCGGACGCCGCCCCATTCTTCAACGTGGCCCCCAAGGGGGACGGCGAGTGGGGCATCGCCTGGACGGAGTGGAGCGCTCCCGAAGCCCCCTACGGCTTCCAGTGCTTCCACCTCGACGATCCCGACTCCCAATACGAGGCGCACCCGCTGGGAGCCGTCCCGTTGAACTACGGGACGGCGCTCCAGGCACCCAGCATCGTGTGGAACGGCGGTGGCTACACCGTCGCGTTCCCCGACGACCTCGACCCCGAAGCCCACAATCACCCCGCCCTGCGGCTGAGGAAGATCAGCGGGGGGAACTGCGACACGCTGTCAGAGCCCACCGACGTGATGTTCCCCGAGCTCGGCGTCCAGTCGACCCAGCTCATGCACGACGGCACCGCGCACATGTTGGTCTGGGAGGGCGGCGACCCCGACATTGCCCTGAACACGTACTTCAACCGATTCGACGCCCTGGACGAGCTGGGACCGGAAGACGAACCGCGGATCCGGATGATGCCCGACGCGGGCAAGCCCCAGGCGATCTGGATCTCGAATCCAGGGCGCATGGCCATCGCCTTCGAGAAGTGGCGAGAGGTGAACCACTCGGTCGATCTTGTCGCGCGCGCGGGCGACGCCGAGGGCGTGACCGACCGCAATGGCGAGCTCGTCATCGCCGCCGACCCGGAGGCGGAGGAGGGGCCGATCGCCATCACCGAGGCGGCACACAACCCCGCGGTGGCCTTCGTTCGCGGTCCCGACGAGGGGCCCTACGAGCTGCTCTTCGCCCCGCTGGCTTTCGAAGGTGCCGGCATCAGCGCCGCGGGTGAGCCGCGCGAGGTCGGGTTCCTCGACCCCGAGTTCCCGGGGGTCGACATCGCCTACGATCCCGACAACCGCGTCTACGCCGTGAGCTGGATCTTCGTGGACCGCGCCGTCGAACCACGGGAGACGCTGCTCAAGATCTACATCTTCGACAAGGACGGGCTCATCGTCCGCGAGCCGATCCACCTCCAGACCCCAGAAGGCCGCGACGTGAGCTCGCCCCGGGTCGTGTGGGGGGGGGAGGGCCGCGGCTTCTCCGTATTCTGGTCGGAGCAGGGTAACCGCGGCGGCATCTTCCACGCCCCGCTGCGTTGCCCATCGGCGCCGGAGTAGGTACAACCAGCCGATTTCACGGCGGGTTGTGCAATGGCCAACGTCTACGATGTCGTCATCATTGGGAGCGGACCGGGCGGCTATGTCGCCGCGATCCGCGCTGGCCAGCTCGGCCTCCGGACCGCCATCGTCGAGGTCGACGACCGCTTCGGCGGGACCTGTCTTCTGCGCGGGTGCATCCCGACCAAGAGCCTGTTGGAGTCCGCCGAGCTCGCCGACAAAGCCCGCAAGTCCGCCGACTTCGGCGTCGACGTCGGTGAGGTCAGCGTCAATCTCCCGCGCGTCCTCAAGCGCAAGGAGCGGGTCGTGCGCCAAAACGCCGGCGGCGTCGCGTTCTTGCTCAAGAAGAACAAGATCGAGACGCACCGGGGCTTCGGCAGTCTCGACGGCCCGGGCAAGGTGCGCGTGCGCGCCGAAGACGGCAGCGAGACAGTGCTCGAGACGCGCAACACCATCCTCGCCACCGGCTCCGCCCCCCGCCTCATCCCCGGCGTCGAGATCGGCGGCCGGGTCCTGACCAGCGACGAGCTGCTCGATCTCGACGAGATGCCGACCCACCTGCTGGTGCTCGGCGCCGGCGCCGTCGGCGTCGAGTTCGCCAGCGTCTTTCGCAGCTTCGGATGCGAGGTCACCATCGTCGAGCTTGCCGACCGCCTCGTCCCCGTCGAAGACCACGACGTCTCCAAGGAGTTCGAGAAGGTCTTCGCGCGCCGCGGCATCAAGGTCCACACGGCCACCCGGCTCGGTGACGTCGAGGGCACCAAGGAGGGCGTGCGCGCGCGCCTGTCGAAGGAAGGCGCGAAGGACCAGTCCGTCAGTGCCAGCCACCTCCTCGTCGCCGTCGGACGACGCCCGGTCACCGAGGGCGTCGGGCTCGAGAGCACCAAGATCGAGGTCGAGGGCGGCTTCGTGCACACCGACGAGCTCCAGCGCACCGCGGAGCCGGGCGTCTACGCCATCGGCGACATCGTGGCCGGCGCCGCCCAACTCGCCCACCTCGCGAGCGCCGAAGGCATCGTCGCCGTCGAGCACATCGCCGGGCTCGAGCCGCGCCCGATCGACCACGGGCGCGTCCCCGGCTGCACCTACAGCGAGCCGCAGGTCGGCAGCCTCGGCCTCACCGAGCACCAGGCCCGCGACGCTGGCTACCAGGTGAAGTGCGGCACCTTCCCCTTCACCGCCATCGGCAAGGCGAAGATCATCGGGAACACCGCCGGCTTCGTGAAGATCGTCGCCGACCAGAGGTACGACGAGATCCTCGGCGTGCACATCATCGGCCCCCACGCCACCGACCTCATCGCCGAGGCGGGCCCTCTGCTCGCGCTGGAGTGCACCGTCGAAGAGCTCGCCCACATCATCCACGCCCACCCGACGCTGTCGGAGGCGGTCGTCGAGGCCGCCCACGCCACCCTCGGCCACGCGATCCACATGTAGGGCAGCCGGTGGAATCGACCTATATCGAGGCCGTACGCGAAGCGCTCATCGAGGAGATGGAGGCCGACGAGCGCGTCTTCGTCCTCGGCGAGGACATCGGCGTCTACGGTGGCGCCTTCAAGGTGACGGAGGGCTTCCTCGATCGCTTCGGCCCCGACCGGGTCCTCGACACCCCGATCGCGGAGGGCGGCATCATCGGAGCGGCGATCGGCGCGTCCCTGATGGGCCTGCGACCCGTCGCCGAGATGCAGTTCATGGACTTCGTCTCCTGCGGCTTCGACCAGCTCACGAACTTCGCGGCGAAGTGCCACTATCGGTGGGGCGCGGCCGTGCCGATCGTGGTTCGCGGGCCAGGCGGCGGCCTCGTCGGCGGGGGCCCCTTCCACTCCCAGAGCGTCGAGATGTACTTCGTCAACACGCCGGGCCTGAAGGTCGTCGCCCCCAGCACCGCCACGGACGCGAAGCTGCTGCTCAAAGCCGCGATCCGCGACCCGAACCCGACGCTCTTCATTGAACACAAAGCGCTCTACCGCGCGCCAGCCCTACGCGAGACGCTCCCGGGCGCCGACGCGGTCGGCACGATCGGCCGTGCCGCCATCCGGCGCGAGGGCGACGACCTCGCGATGCTCAGCTACGGCGCGATGGTCCATCGCTGCCTCGAGGCCGCCGAGCTGCTCGAGGCCGAAGGGGTCCGGGCGCGCGTCGTGGATCTTCGAACATTGCAGCCGCTCGACGACGCCGCCATCCTCGACGCCGCGCGCACCTGCGGGAAGGTGATGGTGGTGCACGAGGACACGCGCACCGGCGGCATCGCCGGTGAGATCACGAGCCGCATCAACGAGGGGGCCTTCGAGTACCTCGACGGCCCCATCCTGAGGGTGACGTCCGCCGACACGCCGATCCCCTACGCGAAGCCGCTCGAGGCCGCGTTCTTCCCCCAAGTAACCGACATCCTGACGACGGCCCGCCGCTTGGCGGCCTACTAGAATCGGAGCGATGAGGACATGTCAGTCGACGTGATCATGCCCCAGATGGGCGAGTCCGTCACCGAGGGCACCATCACCCGCTGGCTGCGCGCCGTGGGTGACGAGGTCGAGCGCGACGAGCCCATCTTCGAGATCAGCACCGACAAGGTCGACGCCGAGATCCCGGCGCCCGAGGCCGGCGTGCTCATCGAGATCAAGGTGCAGGCGAGCGAGACGGTCGAGGTCGGCACCGTGGTGGCGGTCATCGGCGCCGCTGGCGACAAGCCAGCCGCGACCGACGCCCCGGCCCCCACCCCCAGCGCGCCCCCGGCACCGAAGCCTGCCCCCGTGGCCGCTCCCGCCCCCGGAAAGCCACGCTCTGAGATGACCGCCGCCGAGCTGCGCCGCGTCCGCAGCACCCCCGTCGTGCGCAAGATCGCAGCCGAGCACGGCGTCGACATCTCCGCCATCGCCGGCACCGGCACAGACGGGCGCGTCACCAAGAAGGACATCCTCGCCTACCTCGACAGCGCGCCGGCCCCCGCGACGGGCCGCGTCGACATCGGCGTCCCCTCGATCCCCGTCAGCGCGCGCCCCGGCGACAAGCGCGAACCGATGACCGGCATCCGCAAGGCGACGTCGGACAACATGATCCTCTCGAAGCAGTACAGCGCGCATGTGCACACCTGCTTCGAGATCGACTACACGCGGGTCGATGGACTGCGCCGCAAGCACAAGGCGCGCTTCGCCGAGCGCGGCGGCAAGCTCACTTTCACGACGTTTCTGGCCAAGGCCGTGATCGAGGCGCTGAAGGCCTACCCGGTCGTCAACGCCGCCCACGACGGCCAGAACCTCGTCTACCGTGGCCACCTCAACCTCGGCGTCGCCGTCGCCCTGGACCGTGGGCTCCTGGTCCCCGTCATCCAGGACGCCGACGACCTCTCGATGCTCGGCCTCTCCAAGAGGATCGCCGATCTGAGCACCCGCGCCCGCTCCAAGAAGCTGATGCCGCAGGACCTCGACGGGCTCTCCTTCAGCATCACCAACCCCGGGGTCTTCGGCTCCCAATGGGGCACCCCGATCATCCCCCAGCCCACCACCGCCATCCTCGGCGTCGGGACCATCGAGAAGCGCGTCTGTGTCCACACCCACAACGACGGCACCGACGCGATGGTCATCCGCACCTGCGGTTACGTGACGTTGGGCTTCGACCACCGTACGATTGACGGCGCCGTGGCCGACGCCTTCGTGGGCCACCTGAAGAACACCATCGAAACCTTCGACGAATCGGCGATGTGACGATGAAGCGAACCGACCCCCTGAAGCGCCGCCTCCCCGACCTCGACCGCACCCGCCGGGTCTTCCTCGAGCGCGTCGTCACCGAGCCGCCGCGCACAGCGCAGCCCGCCGCGAAGCTGGAGCCGCCCAAGGGCAGGTAGCCGCAGGTCCTACTCCAGACAGTTTCGGTGCATATAGCCCTCCTGGGCCCCACACCGAACCTGACGCCAGCGCCTCTTCGGCGGGCCCACCTCCTCGCACTCGACGCCCGCTCCGACCACCCCGAGGGACCGCGCCTCGACGCCTCCCCCTTCCCGCACATGGCAGCCCCGGGCCGAGCGGACGCGCAGCCGCTCGACGGGCGCCTCCGCCACCTCCACCGACGGCCACTCCGGCAGGGTCGGCCACTCGATCGACGGCGCCCGTCCCCACGCCCCCCACGCCGCCGCAGCGATCGCGGCCACCTGCACGACGGACCAGACGAGGTCCAGCGCCATCGTCGTCGGATGCTCGAGGGCCCGAGTCCGCACCGCCGCCGAGGGCTCGCCTATGCCCCACCTCCCCAGCCAGCGTGCCCACCGGCTCCGCGCCCGCAGCGCCGGCGTACCCAAGCGCCATCGCGGTCGGTCACCGGGCCGCTCCTCGAGCGCTCGAGTCTCCCCGCCGGCCAGGGCGTCCACGTCGCGCAGCGCCTCCACCAGATGCTCGCGGCTCCCCACCAGGCCCACGGCGAGGCGATCGGCGCGGAAGATCCACGGGCGCCGCCACAGACCCACCACGGCGCGCAACACCACGTCGGCGACCAGCAGCGGGATGGTCGCCACCGCCAACGGAAGCCACGTCACCAGCATCAGCGCCGACGTCAAACCGAGGCGCGGCACGCGGTAGACGCGGTCGTCGAGCGCCACCACCCGATGTCTGATCCGAGCGCCGGTCGCCACGAGCAGACCGAGCGCCACCGAGGGCAGATGGCGAGCGGGCGACCGCAGCCGCCCCGCGAAGAGCGCGTGGGCCACCAGGGCGTAGAGCCGCTGCTCGGTCAGCGCCGCCGGGACATCCCGATGCACCAGCAGCACACGCCCCCGACGCTCCACGCCGATCTCCGGCCCCTCCACGATTCGGACGTCCGGAGGCGGCCTCCCCGCCCCGAGGGCCATCCGCACGACGACGAACTGCAGCCGCTGCTCCGCGAAGCGCTCCGCCGACGGCGGCGCACCGACCCACGCTTGTCGCCCCACGCGCCCCGCCACGCCGTGCTGGCGCTCGATTCGCGCGTGCTCCACGGCGTCGCGCTCCAGGAGATGCCGGCGCACCTCGAGGGCGTGACGATGCGCCTGATACGCCGCCTCTACCTCCGGGTTTCGAGGGAACGGGAGCGGCATCCGCGCATGCCACGTCTCGGACCGGGCCGTCGCGTCGGCGAGCATCGCCCGGACGTGGCGCTCGATGGCGCGGGCGCGCTTCCAGCCGAGCCCACCGACGCGCCTCAACAGGTCCGCGTCGACCACGTCCCCGATGCGCAGCAGGCCCGCGCGCCGGAGGGTCTCCATCACCTTCGGATCGACCCCTGGAGCCGTCGCACACACGTCGACAGACGCCGCCCGCACGTAGGCGACCCCCTGTGCCTCGACGTGGCGGCGCGGCAGCACCTCCTCGAGGTAGGCTCGGTTGGCCTCCGAGCAGCGTCCCAGGTGGCCCCGCAGGTCACCGAGCAGCCGTCGAACACGCGCGTCTTCCCCCCACACGCCGACCATCTTGCAGTAATCTCCCCTGCGACGTGAGGACACTCGACATCAAGTACCTCCCACGCCTCCCCTACGAGGACGCATGGACGCTCCAGCGCGCCCTCGTCGAGGAGCGCAAAGCGGGCGCGATCGATGACACCCTCCTTCTCCTCGAGCACGACCCGGTGATCACGATCGGACGAAACGCTGGCGCCGCGAACGTGCTCCACGACGAGGGGAGCCTGTCCCGACTCGGCGTCGACCTCGTGCAGAGCGACCGGGGCGGCGACGTCACCTACCACGGGCCCGGACAGCTCGTAGGCTACCCGATCCTCGATCTGCGCCCCGACCGCATGGATGTGCGGCGCTACGTCGGCGACCTCGAGGCGGTGATGATCGCCACCCTCGCCGACTACGGAGTCGAGGCGACGCGCTTCGCGGGAGAGCCGGGCGTCTGGCTCCCCGATCCGTGGCGCAAGATCGGCGCCATCGGCGCCCGCTTCAGCCGCTGGGTCACGTGGCACGGCTTCGCGCTCAACGTGAACACCCGGCTGAGCCACTTCGAGCTCATCGTGCCCTGCGGCATCGCCGACAAAGGCGTCACCAGCCTGGAGCGCGAGCTCGGCCCGCGGACGCCCATCGCCGAGGTCATGGGGCGCCTCGCGGAGCACTTCATGCGGGTCTTCGACCGCCAGATCCGCGAGACTCCGACCTGATGGACGGCCTGGTCCAAATCCACGATCCCCGGGTGCGTGCGCGGGAGCCCGGCCCTCGCCCGGAGTGGCTGCGCGTACGCTACCACCGCAACGACACGTTCCGCGCCCTCGAGCGCCTCAAGGACGGCCTCGACCTGGTCACGGTCTGCGAGGAGGCCCGCTGTCCGAACATCGACGAGTGCTGGTCGGCGGGGACCGCCACCTTCATGCTCCTGGGAGATGTCTGCACCCGCCGTTGCGGTTTTTGCGCGGTGACGAAGGGCGCGCCGGGCGCCCTCGATCCCGACGAGCCGGCCCGCACGGCCCAGGCGATCCAGCGGATGGGCGTGCGCCACGCGGTCATCACCAGCGTCAACCGCGATGACCTGCCCGACGGCGGCGCCCTCCACTTCGCGGCCACCGTCCGCGCCATCCGAACCGCCGCCCCCGCCACCCACGTCGAGCTCCTCATCCCGGACTTCGAGGGCGCTCTCGGTGCCGTAGACCAGGTGCTCGAGGCCGGCCCCCACATCGTCGCCCACAACATCGAGACCGTGCCCAGGCTCTATCGTCGCGTCCGGCCGCAGGCGATCTACCAGCGCAGCCTCGACGTCCTGGACCGCGTCGGAGCACGCCGGGGCGTGCTCTCGAAGACCGGGTTGATGCTCGGCCTGGGCGAGACGGACGACGAGATCTGCGAGGTCATGTGGGCGCTGCGCGACGTCGACTGCGACATCCTCTCCCTCGGGCAGTTCCTCTCTCCCACCGCACGCCATCTCGCCGTGGAGCGCTGGGTCCACCCCGACACCTTCGCGCGCCTCGCCGCCATCGGTCGCGAGATGGGCTTCCAACACGTCGAGTCGGGGCCGATGGTCCGCAGCAGCTACATGGCCCACCGCGCCATCGAGGAGACCGACGAATGAACGGTCTACGCTGGCCCCTCATGCCAGGACGCTGCGGCAGAGTCGCGACGCGGCGCGCTGCACGCGCCCGCCAACCGATTTCGGCGTTGCGAAGCCTACCGATATCTTCGGATATCGCTACGGCTTCGCGCCTTGAACTCGGCCGGCGGGCACGCACATCGCTTGGTCGCTTGGTCTGCCGCATCGGCCTAGCGCTCTGCGCCTCCGCCCATGCGCAGCCGGTGGATTGCGCGCCGGGCCTCGAGTACACCGCCGTCCCCGCCTACGGCACAGACGGCCTGCTCGAGGGTCGCGCGCTCTGCGTCGATCCCGCCGCCCACCGCGTCGCCACGTACATCCGCGTGGGCGGCGGCTGGTACAACAAGCCCACCTTCGCCGAGCCGCTGAGCCCCCTCGACGCCGACGGTCGCTTCGCCACCCAGGTCGTGACCCACCCCAACGACCGTTTCGCCACCGCGCTGCGCTCGTTCTTGCTCCCCGACGGCGTCGCGCCCCCCCGAGTCGACGGTCTCCCAAACCTGCCCGCGGCCCTCGACGACGCCGCGGCGGCCTCCACCGGAGCCGAGCGCGCAGCGCCGCGACGCACGATCGACTTCGGCGGTCGCGAGTGGGCCGTAAAGGGCAGCCAGACGCCCCTTGGACCAGGGCCCAACCACTGGCTCGCCACCGAGGAGGCCGTCGAGGTCGACGAAGACGGGCGCCTGCACCTGCGCATCCGCGAGCGCGAGGGCCGTTGGTACAGCGCCGAGGTCGTCGCCACGGAATCCCTCGGCTTCGGCACCTACCGCTGGCGGATCGCCGGGCCCCACCACGACCTCGATCCCAACATCGTCGTGGGCCTGTTCACCTGGGACAATGACGCCCCCGAGGTCGCCTACCGCGAGCTCGACATCGAGCTGGCTCGCTGGGGACAGGCAGCGGGACCAACCAACGCCCAGTTCGTCGTGCAGCCCTACGAGCCCGAGGGCCACCTGGAGCGCTTCACGACCCCCGCTCGGCCGGCCGTGGACTACGCCTTCACCTGGCTCGAAGACGGCGTCGACTTCGTGGCCCAGACCGACGACGAGCTGCACGCCGAGTGGCGCTTCGACGGCGAAGGCGTCCCGCCGCTGGGCCCCTCGCACGCGCGAATCAACTTCTGGCTCTTCCGGGGCGAAGCGCCGACGAATGGCGAGGAAGCCGAGCTCGTCGTCGAGGCCTTCGAGTTCACGCCGCCCGCGACGCCCGACGCCGGCCTGACCGACACGGGTCCGATCGACGCCGCGGCGCCCGACGCAGGGCCCATCGACGCCGCCACACCCGACGCAGGGCCCATCGACGCCGCCACACCCGACGCTGCCCCCACCGACTCCCATGCGCCAGACTCCGAGCCCTACGCAGACACCGACGAGCCGCCACCCGCCGACGACGCGGGCTGCACCTGCCGGGCCCACGGCTCGCCTCTGATGATCGGCCTGCTTCTCTTGCTCGCCGTGCGCCGAAGGTCTCAGCCCATCGGGATGTCGCCACGGCGGTCCGGGATCCTCCGCCGCTCGTAGCCCCAATCCCCATCGAGCCGATCGGTCCCGGTGGTCTTCTCGAGACCCTCCGACACCATCCGAAACGCCTCCACCACCCCGGGGACGACCAGCACGTGCCCGTAGTCGTCGCGCGGCATGTACCAGCGGAAGTCCTGCAGCGTCCCCAACTCCAACATCGCCTGCCGAAGCTTCCGGTCCAAGGCCCGCAGCCGATGGAGCAGCGCCAGAAGCCCGCAGCTCGAGAACACGCTGTAGGGCTCGATGCCCCCCAGGATCGAGCGCAGTCGCGTCTCATCCTCGGCCCGCGCCACCTTGTACGTCAGATCATCCCGCGCCGACGTCGCCCAGGTCACGATCGCGTGCGGTCGCAGATCGACGAAGCCTCGGCTGCACACCAGGTAGTCGCGGAAGCGCTCGAAGCTGCACCCGTTTCCGCTCTCCTCGTAGAGCCGACGCAGCTCGTCGCGCACCGAGCCGTGGGCCGTCACGAGCAGGTCGAGGGGCGCCGCGAAGTAGCCCGTGCGCACGTACGAGATGCCGTCCTCCTCATAGAGGATGGGCGAGCCGAGCGAGGTGACCTGCCACACCGCCTTCAACACCGTCTCCAACACCTGGCGACGCGCGGCTCCCTTCGCCGGGAAGAGGTCGTTCCCCCCCGAGCGCGCGAAGGGCTTCAGCGCCTCGAGCTCCTCCGCGGAGTCCGCCGAGACGAGCAACCGCAGATCCCGCGCCAGCTCGCCCAGATCCCAGCGGGCCACGTCTTCGAAGAGCAGCGGCCGGGAGCGCGACAAGAAGAAGTCGTGGGCGTCGAAGCGATCGAGATCCACGTAGGGCGGGATCGCGTTGATGTCTACCGTCCGCAGGCGATGCAGCAGGATCAGCAACCCCAGCGTGTGCAGCTCCCCCTGGTGCTTCGCCGATCCGAGATCCTGCAAGGACATCGGATCCAAGCCGTTCATCTGCGCGCGTCGCAGCATCGGCTGGGCCAGGAAGTCGAAGACCTGCCGGCTGTTATCCGTCTGCGTGTAGTAGCAGATGTGGTCCTCGAACCACGGGGCCTGGGGGTCGTCCCCCAGCAGCCCACAGACGGCGAGAACCTGCCCCAGCTCGCTCGCCGAGGCCACCCGCATCACGCGGTAGAGGGCGTCGCTATTGGCGACCGTGAAGTACCCGTTCTCCCCGCTCCGGATCACGTACGAGGGGCGGATCTCCTCGCCGCGCTCAAAGCTCGCCTTCGCCGAGGTCGGGTGGTCCAGGCCGATCGTGAGCGGGCGAAAGCACCGCGCCATCTGCGGTCGTGGCACCGGCCGTCCCGCCGCACGGCTCGCCTTCGAGTCCGCCGGCATCGCCTCACGCGAGCCTGGGAAGAGGTCGCACGGCGCGTCGAAGAGCCGTTGCTGCACCTGATGGTGAATCGGCACCGGCGCGTTGACCTGGACCTCGTCGACTCCGATGGCGGCGGCGGTGATCAGCATGTCGATACCCGCCGCGGCGTACAGCTCCGTGAGCTTCTCCGCCGCGCGCTGCTTCTCGTAGATGCGCTCATCCACGGCGCTGTGGGCGAAGCCCAGTCGGATCGTCCGCGCGGCGTCCACCTCGTCGTACATCCCACCGACGGCAGTGGTGTGGGCCACCAGCACATGCTCGGCCTGCTCCGCCTGCATCCGCGCGACGTCGTCCCGGATGCTCCGCTCGAAGGCGTCACGCAACCCGTCGAAGCGCTCCGCGAGGCCGGGGACATGGCCCGTCAGCGTCTCCAGGCCCCCCAGGTAGTAGGCGATCAAGCTGGGCAGCGGGATGCCCAGCACGACGGACCGGTAACGCCCGGAGCGCCCGGCCGGCAGCTTCTCGCGATACGCATCCAGGAAGCCGGAGAACGGCCGGTCCTGGGCAAACGCGCGCTTGAGCGCGGCGTCGATGTCGCCCACCGGGGCGTCGATGTCGGCGCCGATCCCCCCCAAATAGCGGGCCACCTCCGCGCGACGGTCAGCGGCCGGTACGGCGCGGACGTTGTCCAGCCCGGGCAGCGCGACGACCTTGAAGCGCTCGAGGGCGACGAAGACGCCGCTGTGCGTGAGGTAGCCATCTCGCACCCGCGTCGGCCGCATCTTCGGCCCGTAGCGGGACTCGACCCACCGGAAGAGGCGGTGCGTGAAGCCCTTGATCTCGGCGCCGCGCATCCCCGTCGCGACCAGGACCGGTACGTCGTCGGGCGCCGGCGCACGGACCGCCATCATCTCCTCATAGAGATCGAGCATCTGGAGCAGCGCCGTGCCGCCGACCGCGCCGGTGCCGCCGAAGAAGACATGTACGTCCCGGTATCGCGCCCCCGACCGCGCCGCGCAGACGAGGCGTGGCCCGAGTCGCCGCTTCTTGTAGCCCATGCGCGCAGACTCCTCAGCCAGTCGGGGCGAACATCGTTCGGCCCCCAGCGCCAACCTGTCAACACCGCGTTGCGCTCAGCCCCACCGAGCCTTCAGAATGCCCCCTCCTAACCGCTGGGGGCGCACTCGTGGCCGATCTGGACCGATACTTTCCTTCCGACGACGCCGAGCTGGCTCGCACCGCCGAGCTCTCCTTCTCCAGCATGGCCCAGGGCATGCTACCCAGCCGAATCCTGACGATCGCCTACGCGGTACGTGAACGCATCGCGGCCGGCGCCGAGGTCACGCAGTTCACCGTCGGCGACTTCAGCCCCAAGCAGTTCCAGGTCCCCGAGATCCTCAAGCAGGGTACGATCGAGGCCCTCGAGGCGAACCAGACGAACTATCCGCCGGCCCACGGCACCCCCGAGCTGCGAAACGCCATCCGCGACCACTACGCGCGCACGCTGGGGCACGACTACCCGCTCGACTCCGTCGTCGTCTGCGCTGGCGCCCGCGGCATCCTCTACGCCGCCTACCAGTGCCTCGTCTCCCCCGGGGAGAAGGTCGTCGTGCCCTCGCCCGGCTGGAACAACCACTACTTCGCACAGCTCGCCGGGGCCGATCTCGTCCAGGTCACGAGCCGACCCGAGGACGCCTTCATGCCCACGGCCGAGGGCCTCGCGCCCCACCTCGAGGGCGCCCGGCTCATGGTCATCTGCTCACCGATGAACCCCGCCGGCACGATGATCCGCCGCGACCAGCTCAAGGCCATCTGCGACCTGATTCTCGCCGAGAACGCCCGGCGCGAGAAGGCCGGTGAGCGCCTGCTCTACCTCGTCTACGACCACGTCTACCGGCTGCTCACGTTCGGCGATGTCGAGCACGTGACGCCCGTCGATGTCGCGCCGGAGATGGCACGCTACACCCTCTTCGTAGACGCCATCTCCAAGGGCTTCGCCGGCACCGGCCTGCGCACGGGCTGGCTGGTCGGCCCTCCCCAAGTGGCCCTCAAGGTCAAGGCGCTGATGACCCACGTGGGCGCCTGGGCGCCGCGGCCCATCCAGCTCGGCACAGCACAGCTTCTCAACGACGACGCCGCTGTCGCCGCCTACCTCGACGAGTTCAAGGGCGGCCTGCGCGCGCGTCTGGACCGCCTCTACGAAGCCACGCAGCGCTGGAAGGCCGACGGCCTGCCCGTCGACGCCATCGCCCCCGAAGGGGCTATCTACCTCAGCGTCCACTTCGATCTCGAGGGGCGCCCCGGCTTCCCGGACGCCGACGCCGTCCGGCTCTACCTGCTCGACGAGGCGGGCTGCGCCATCATCCCCTTCAGCGCCTTCGGCGACGACGTCAACAATGGGTGGGTCCGCTTCAGCGTCGGCGCCGTCGGCCTCGATGAGATCGACGCCTGCCTCCCGCGCATCGAGCGCGCCCTCCGCAAGGCGGTCGGCTAGGACGGTGCGGCAGACAGAGCGACCAGGGGATGTGCGTGCCCGCCACCCGATTTCGGGGTTGCGAAGCCTGGCGATGTCTTCGGATATCGCTACGGCTTCGCGCCTTGAACTCGGCCGGCGGGCGCGTGCAGCGCGCCGCGTCGCGACTCTGCCGCGGTGTCCGAGATGAACGCGGTGGTCCTGCTCGCGGTCTACGGCATCGCCATCCACGGAGGGGCCGGCACCATCGAGCGAGGCGGCCTGAGCGCCGAGGACGAGCGCGCCTACCGCGCCCGCCTGAACGAGGCCCTGCGCGCCGGGTACGCGGTCCTCGACGGGGGAGGCACCAGCGTCGCCGCCGTCGAGGCGGCCATCGTCTTGCTGGAGGACTCACCGCTCTTCAACGCCGGCAAGGGCGCCGTGTTCACCCACGAAGGGCGCAACGAGATGGACGCCTCCATCATGGACGGCCGGACCACCGAGGCCGGCGCCGTCGCGGGCGTACGCACCGTCCGAAACCCCATCCGGGCGGCGCTGAAGGTCATGCGCGACTCACCGCACGTGCTGCTCTCCGGCGAAGGCGCCGACCGCTTCGCGAAGGAGAAGGGGCTCGCAACCGAGCCCCCAGCCTACTTCCGCGTCGAGGCCCGGTGGCGTGCCCTGGAGCGCGTCCGCGGATCGGGGGCCACCCAGCTCGATCACGACGGCAAGAAGGGCACCGTCGGCGCGGTAGCCCTCGACCGACACGGGAACCTCGCCGCCGGCACCTCGACGGGCGGTATGACCAACAAGCGCTGGGGCCGCATCGGCGACTCCCCGATCATCGGCGCGGGGACCTACGCCAGAAACTCCACCGCCGCCATCTCCTGCACCGGCCACGGCGAATACTTCATCCGCGAAGCCGCGGCGTCGTCAGTCTCCGCGAGGATGGAGCTCGGTGGCCAATCCCTCGAAGCCGCCGCCCACGCGGTGATCCACCAGCGTCTGGCGCCCATCGGCGGCATCGGCGGGCTCATCGCCATCGACGCCAAGGGCAACGTCGCGATGCCCTACAGCACCGCCGGAATGTACCGCGGCTACCTGCTCTCCGGCGGCCAGCCGGTGGTCCGCATCTGGAAGGACTGAAGCGGCCTCCCCCGTGCGAAGCCTCGTCCTCACGCGCGGTCACCAGGGCACCGGCAAGACGCACTTTCTGCGCGAGATCGGGCTCGGCGGCTACCGGCTCTCCGCCGACGACATCCGCCAGGTCATGGGCTCCCCGGTGATGAGCCCGTTCGGGAACGTCGGCGCCTACCACGAGGCCGAGCCCCGTGTCTGGGCCACCCTCTTCGAGACCCTCGAGGAGCGCATGGCCCGCGGCGAGCTCGTCTGCGTGGACGCCACCCACCGCGCCGCCGCGGACTTCACCCGCTACCGAAAGCTAGCGAAGCGCCACCGCTACCGAGTCGCCTGTGTCGACTTCACGCCGGTCCCCCTCGAGGTCGCCCTCGCCGCGAATCTCCGACGCGACACCTACGCCGTCGTGCCGGAGCGGATCCTCCGCCGCACCCACGACGCGTGCCTCGCAGGCCACGTCCCCGAGGGCATCGAGCACATCGAGTGGCGCCCCGACGGCGCCCACGCCGACGCGCTACGCGCGTGGCTCGCCGTCCCGACGCGGGATCTCTCGGAGTACGAGACGGTCGTCCACATCGGCGACCTCCAGGGCTGCTTCACCCCGCTGCGGACCTACCTGGGCGGCGCCAGCCTCCGAGACGACCGCTTCTACATCTTCGTCGGCGACCTCTGTGACCGAGGCCCCGAGAACGACGCCGTGCTTCGCTTCGCCCTCGACGCGATTGAGCGCCCCAACGTGGCGGTCCTCTGGGGCAACCACGAGCTTCACCTGCACCGCTGGGCGGCTGGCCTCCCGGGCCGAAGCGACGAGTTCGATCAGCGAACCCGCCCCCAACTCGAGGCCGCCGGGATCACCGCCGCCGACGCCGACCGCCTCTGCGAACACCTCGTGGAGTGCCTCCGCTACCGCTGGCGCGGGGCGCGCGTCCTGGTGACCCACGCCGGCCTCCCGACGGTCCCCGAGCACCCCGAGCGGATCTCGTTGCGCCAATACACCCACGGCACCGGGCACTACAGCGACCCGGTGGATGCGCGGTTCTCGGAGGCGGCCCCCGCCGGCTGGATCCAGATCCACGGCCACCGCAACGCCCACCTCGTCCCCACCCGCGCCTCCGAGCGCAGCTACAACCTCGAAGGCCAGGTCGAGCACGGGGGTCAGCTCCGCGTCGTCGAACTCACCGCCGGCGGATTCACCGTCGTTGAGCTAGAAAACCCAGCGTTCAAGCCGCTGGGCGAGCGTCTGCGCGATGGGACCGCGCCCCACGCCCGCGCGCTGCCTGGCTGGCTCGCCCCCCAAGCCCCCCGCGTCGCCCCGGAGACCCTCGAGACGCTGCGGAGCCACCCCCTCGTACGCGAGCGCCCCAGCGCGACCCGCCCCCACCTCTCGTCGTTCAACTTCACCCGAGACGCCTTCTTCCAAGCCGCCTGGGACGACCTGACGGTGCGCGCCCGCGGCCTGTTCATCAACACCGAGACGCGGGAGATCGCGGCCCGCGCTTACGACAAGTTCTTCAACCTCGAGGAGCGCCCCGAGACCTCACTCGAAGCCCTCGCGCGCGACCTCGCCTTCCCCCTCGATGTCTACGTGAAGGACAACGGCTACCTCGGCATCCTGGGCTACGACGCGACGCGCGGCGACCTCGTCTTCACCTCCAAGGCCTCCCCCGATACGCAGTTCGCCGCGTGGTTCGAGGCGTCCGCGATCGACGCCTGGTCGCCGGGGACCTTCGAACGCCTGCGCCGCTACCTGCGCGACGCCCACGCCGCGATGGCCTTCGAGGTCGTCGATCCCACCCGCGATCCGCACATCATCGAGTACGACCATCCGCGCGTCGTCCTGCTCGACGTCATCCACCGCAAGCTCGACTTCGCGCGCCTGCCCTACGAGCAACTCCAGCGCCTGGGCGCCTCGCTCGGCATCGAGGTGAAGCAACACGCCATGAGACTCCCGAGCCACGCCGCGTTCACCGGCTGGCTCCGCGCCGCGCGCGCCCCCGGCTACCGTTTCGAGGGCCGCCACGTCGAAGGCTTCGTGCTCGAGGACCAGCGCAGCTTCCTCACCAAGGTCAAGCTCGAGTACTACAGCTTCTGGAAGCGGATGCGCGGCCTTCGCCAGCGCGTCGCGCGCACCCGGGCCACCGGCGCCGCCCTCGGCCGGGACCTCAAAGACCCCCGCGCCCGCGCTTTCCACGACTGGTGTCAAGGGCAGCCCGACGAGGTGCTCGAACGCGACATCATCACGCTGCGACGGGCGTTTCTCGCGGGCGAGGCGCCACCAGGCTACGCGCCGCCGCCCGCCGGACCGCCCAAGGCCCTCGTAGGTTTCGGCCGCGCCCTCGACGCCCTCGCCAATGCCCCCGAGGTCAAGGCCCGTACCGCCGACGACCTGCTCGCCCGCGCCCTCGCCGACGACGCGAAGATGGCCCGGCTGCGAGCACACCCGGTACGCACAAGGCTGGTGCTCGCGGCGACCCCGGGGCCCGACCGTCAGGCCGCTGCCGGCGCGCTCACGCTCGATCTGGATTGATCCCCGCCCGGGGTCTTCAGGCCTCGAAGCCGCACGCGGTGGGCTGCTCCGCCAACTGCCGCAGCACATCGAGGACGATGTCGTCCTGCGACCACCCAGGGCGCCGGCCAAAGACGCGCTTCACCACGTCCCCGCAGCGATCCAGGAAGACGAGCCCGGGCGTCGGGTGCCCCATCTGCGGCCACCAGAAGCCGAGCCGCTCGAGCAACGCCGCCGACGGCTCACCCAGCACCGGCATCCGCAGCCCGTGCTTGAGCATGATCATCTTGTTGGTGCCCGCGTCCTCCGTTGACAGCCCGATGACATCTCCACCCGTGGCCCGAACCTCGTCGAGGCGCTTGGAGAGGGTGCGGAGCTGGTCGGTGCACGCCGGACACCAGTGCCCCTTGATCACCACGACCGCCAACGGACGGCCCGCAGCATAGTCTGCGAGCGCCACCTTGGTCCCGTCCGGGGCGAGGAAGCCGGGCGCGTGGACCACCGGGGCGCAGCTCTCGGCCAGCTTGGAGGGCGAGGCGATCGCGAACCCGGCGAGCGAGATGGAAGTCAGCAGCGTGGTCACGCGCATGGCACATGCCCTCCTCGCGCGCGAGGTTACTGGAACGAACAGGATTCGTCACCTCGCCACTCGACGGGCATCAGCCGTAGCCGTTGCCCGTCAACCGTTGCAGAGCCCGCTGGAATCGCTCGACGGAGACCGGGCATCGCTCACAGACGCGCCCGTAGAGCAGCGTGGTTGGCACCCCACGGGCCCCGAGCTCACGCTGCGCCTCACCCAGCGTCAGGAGGATGGCGCGCTCGAGCCGGGTCAGCCCGTCGCGCACGTCCGGCAGCGCCTCGCTCACTTCCGCGCGAGCGGGATGGGATGCTCGTCGGGGGCGGGCTCCAGCAACAGCCCTTCCCCTTCGACGGTGACCGTCATCTCCGTCGCCTCGCCGTTGTCGCCCTTCGCCGCCAAGACCAGCCTCGCGCCGGACTCCGTTCGGACCGTGTAGCTGCCCTCGTTCGCCGCGCCTCCCACCCGGATGGCGTAGCGCTCACTGGTGAACTCGACGGTCATCGAGCGCAGCATTCCGCGCGCCATCTCGACCGACAGCGTGCGCTGCTCCGGGGGCATCGCCAGCAGGTGCGGTTGCTCGGCGAGCCGCGCCACATCCACGGTCCAGACGCCCAGCACGGCTTCGCGCGGCGCCTTCCCCGCGTTGCTCGGCTTGGCGGAGTCGCCGCCCTTCTTGCCGCAGCCCACGAGCAGCAGCGCCGCAAAGACCCAAATCTTCATGCCGCTACCTTCGCCGGTTCGAGCCCCGGTTGCCAGCGCTCGGCGACTCCTGGCAGGATTCGCGGTCTTCCGCCCGAGGAGGCCCCATGCCCCGCACGGCCGTCGTTTGGCTCGCCCTCGCCCTCGCCCCCGCCGCCGCCCAGGCCGGCCCCAAGGTGTTGCAGGCCGTCACCTGCGCCGACGTCGAGAACCGCGAACCCGTCGGCGTCGCCCGACGATTCCCGGCCGGAACCACCGTCCACGCCTATCTGCGGCTCCGCAACGAGGCGCCGCCCACCGAGGTCGAGCTCCTCTGGTTTCGCGACGGCGAGGCCCGCGGTCGCTCGACAATGAAGGTCGGTCGGAGCGGCTCCTGGCGCACGTGGGCCCGAATGCGACTCCACGTGCCAGGCCGATGGCGTATCGACGTCCACCACGACGGCAAGACCATCCACCAACTCGAATTCACCGCCGGCCCCCCCCCCGGCGCCCGGCGTGCCTCCCCCGTGGCCGCCCGAACACCACCGTCCAAACGGAAGCGCGCCGCCTCCAAGCCCGAGCCCGCTGCCCACAAACCGAAGCCGCGCCGACCGCCTCCCCCCTCGGCACGCCCAGAAGGCGCCACCTGCCGCGCCATCGTGAACCTACGAACGAGCAGCCTGGGCGCAAACGACGCCCTCGACGAGCACGTCGCCGTCGACGTCGTCGTGGGGACACGCCCCACCGGCGCCTCGACCCCCGGCCTCGTCGTGCACGACGGCAAGAGAGCCCACGCGCTGCGGCTGGTGCGCCGCGACGCCATCGAAGACAGCCCGCACGGCCCGGTCAAGCGACGTTGGGACCTGCTCGTCGGGCGCGCCATCCCCAACGGCCCGAAGACCACCTGGCACGGATACCCCGCGACGCTCGGCCCCGGTGACTCCGCCCACCCGGGCCCCCGCGACGAGCGCAACCTCCTCCGCCTGGTCTCGGTGTTGGGCCCCTACGTCGGCGTCCACGCCTCGCTCCAGGGACACCGCCCGGAGGCCTTCGACCACTCGCGCTACGCCACCATCCGCGCGCCGGGCCGCGTGGCCGATCCTGCAAAGCTCGTGCGCGACGACCTCCCCGACCGCGCTCGCCGAAGACTCCGGCAGCTCCGCATGCGCGGCGACCACGCGGCGGCCCTCGGCACCCACGACTTCCGACGCGCCGCCTTCGCCTTTCGCGACGGCGAGCTGCGCCTGCTGACCCTGTGGCGCCCAGCCCCCAACCAAGAGCTCCTGCGCCTGGACCTCCCGGTCGTTCCGCCCGCCGCCCTACGAAGCCACCTCCCCAAACCGAGCGGCGTCTATCAGGCACCGGACGACTGCGGTCGTATCTCCCTCCGCGACGGCCGCCTGGTCGCCGCCCGCGGCGCCCTGCCGTTGCGCCTCGTACGCGTCTCCGCCCCCCGGGCCCGCGCCGTCCTAGGCGTCACCTGGATCCCCGGTGACGACCGACTCGACATGGCCCGAGCCAAGCTGCTCTGGCAGCAGATGGCGCACCGCTGAACGCGAGTTCAGCATTTTTCACGCAACAACTCGTTCGTCTGTCCGATAAAGCCTGTGCACCCACGTTCACAGGAATCCCCATGGACCCCTACGAGACCATCGACCGCGTCCTCTACCCCAACGACCGCCCCCTCGATCTCACCGCCGAGAAGCGGGCCCGTGATCTGCTCGTCCGGGCGGCCCTCGACGGGCGGCTCGAGCCCCCCTACGACGACCTGCTGGTCCTGGTCTTCGAAGTCCTCGGTCACGGCGAGCACGCGTGGCGGCTCCACCGAGTCGTCCTACAGCCGGACGCCCCCGACGCAGCCCGCAGACAGAGCCTCGCCGCCCTCGGGCATCGCCTTGGCGCCTGCGTCATCCGACGCCTCCCGCAGAGCGACCGACCACGCCTGATCGGACCCTGGTTGCGCCCGCTGGTGGCCCTCACCGAGCTTCGCCACGGCGCCCGCGTGCGCATCGCCGAGCTGCTCCGATCCACCCACCCCCCCTGGCGGCTTCACATGCTCGACGCCATCGAGGGCGCGCGCACGATGCTCCACGTCCCGGCCCACGCATGCTACCGCGCCGTCGTCGCCGACCCCGCCCTCGCGGACCTCCACGAGCGCCTCGAGGGGCTCGCCCGGCGGGGCCCCGTGCAAGCTGGCACGCCTCATGCTAGACACCCCGTCTCGAAGCACGAATCGGGCGCGAACGGCCCGGGTGGATGAAGGTCACTCCAACTTCATTGGAGCAAGCCTGCTCCACCCGGCGAATCGCGTCGCCAGGAGAGTCTCGATGAGCGGTCAAATCCACATCTCGCAGATGGTCATCCTCGCGGCCGGCAAGGGCACCCGCATCCGCGGCCGGTCCCAGCCGCTCCCCAAGCCGCTCGTGCGCTGCGGAGGCCTCACGCTGCTCAAGCGCAGCATCCTCACGGCCAAGCGCTGCGGGGTGCGCCGATTCGTCATCGTCGTGGGCTGCGACGGCGAGCAGGTGCGCGCCGGCATCGAGGGCGATCCCGAGCTCGCTGGGCTCGAGCTCGTCTGGGTCGACAACCCCGACTACGAGCTCTCCAACGGCGTCAGCGTCCTTCGAGCGCGCGAGCACATCCGGGGGGAGTTCTTCCTCACGATGGCCGACCACATCACCGATCCGGCCATCTTCCGTACCCTCCAGTCCACGCCGGCCCACGGCGGTCTGGTCCTCGCCGTCGACCGCAAGCTCGGCACCATCTTCGACATGGAGGACGCCACCAAGGTGCGCGTCGACGATCGCGACCGCATCACCGACATCGGCAAGCACCTCACCCGCTTCGACGCCGTCGACACGGGCGTGTTCCGCTGCTCCCCGGCGCTCTTCGACGCCCTCCAGGCCGTGCGCGACGAGACCGGCGACGCCTCCCTCAGCCACGGCGTCACGCAGCTCGCGGAGCGCGGTCGCGCCCGCACCGCCGACGTCGGCGACGCATGGTGGCAAGACGTCGACAACCTCGAAACGCGCAAGCACGGTGAGAAGCTCCTCTTCGCCTCGCTCACGAAGGCCATCGATGGGCCCGTGAGCCGCCACGTGAACCGCCGCTTCTCGAAGCGGGTCACGCGGCTGCTGATGAACACCCCCGTGGTCCCGAACCACATGACCGCGGTCGGCCTGATCGTCGGCCTCGCCGCTGCCTTCGTCACCGCGCTGGCTCATCCGGGGGCCCTCTGGCTCCTCGCCGTCGGTGGAGTCCTCTACCAGCTCTCCTCGATGCTCGATGGGTGCGACGGCGAGATCGCCCGCCTCAAGTTCAAGCACAGCGACTCGGGGGAGTGGTTCGACACCATCTCCGACGACGTCATCAACCTCAGCTACCAGCTCTCGCTGGGCTACGCGCTCTACAACATCACCGGCCAGTCGGCCTGGCTTCAGGCTGGCCTCGCCACCTTCGTCCTCGGTTGGATCGTCTGCATCTCGCTCTACCGCAAGCTCCTCGCCAGCGGACGGGGAACCCACCTGGCCCTTGAGTGGGACTTCCAGGACGCCGAGAGCCAGAGCCTCTTCGCCCGCTTCTGCGCGCGCTTCGAGTTCATCGCCCACCGCGACGTCTACGCGCTCATCCTCATGTGCCTCGCGCTCATTGGCCCCGCGGCCCTCAAGGTCGCGGTGGCCCTCAGCCTCGTAACGGTCTGCATCGTCACCGCCCAGTGGATCAGCACCGCCGCCCGCGACGCCGCCCGCCGCCGCGCCACGGCTTCCTGACGGACACCTCTCGGGCTCACCCCTGGTTGGAGTTCAACGCCGCGGTCGCCACAGCACGGCCAGCGTCCCCAGAGCGAGGAACATCGAGGCTCCAGCGAGCTCGTAGGTCGCGCTCGGCCATGACGCCATCGCCAGCGCGCCTAGCGCGAGCGGCGCGCCAGACCACGCCAGCCGGCGCCGATCGAAGAACCCCATGCACGCGAGGAGCGCGGCGTAGAGGGCCCATTCCAGCGGCAGATAGCGCTCGAAGGGGAGCTCCAGCAGGGCCAGCAACGCCCGGAAGAAGAGCCCACCGGCGAACGCCAACATCGTCAGAATCGAGACCCGGCGGTTGAAGCGGTTCTGGAAGAGCGACCGGCGTTGCAGCAGGAGCGCGACCGCCCCCACGACGCACAAGCCCAGCGCGTGGGGCAGATAGTGCTCTGGCTGAGGTCCGTGCGGGAGGTACCGGCGAACCAGCCACCCGAAGACGACCGCTGCGAGGCCCAGCACCACCCCCAGCCCCAGCGTCACCCGAGACCTGGCGCGGGCCCCCACATCGCTGTCGAGCTCGCGCTCCATCGCCCGGAGCGCCTCGAGCTCCCGGCCCGCCACCACGGCACGACTCCGCGCGGCCTCGACCTCCGCGACGATCCCACCGTCTGGGGACGGGACCTCCGCGAGCAGCGCTTCAGCGGCCTCGATCCGCCCCTCACGCGCCTCCCGCCGCGCCATCTCACCCATCGCCCGCCACAGACCGGTCCGCGCACGGCCGTTCTCCGGCCAGATCCGGAGCGCCTGCTCGAATCCGAACCTCGCCGCCCCGAAGTGGCGGTACTCCTCGGCGGGAGATGCCGCCGCGTCCATCGCATCCAGGCGCCGCTCGGCTTCATGGGCTACGACGTAGCTCTCGCGGTGCCGCGTGTAGGCGCGAACGGCGGCCCGGAACGCCTCCGCGGAGGCGAACCGGTCGGAGGGGTCGCGGGACATCGCGCGATAGGCGACCGCGGCGAGCTCCGCGGGCACCTCCTCGGCGTACTCGAGT
Organism: uncultured Nannocystaceae bacterium; assembly: GCA_964402225.1. GTDB lineage: Bacteria > Myxococcota_A > Bradymonadia > UBA7976 > UBA1532 > CAYOBQ01. Next base: position 85,571 of record CAYOBQ010000010.1, read on the forward strand.
CCCTCGGACTGGTAGGCCGCCATCATCGCGCTGTACAAGGTCCGCCCCTCGTGCGGCGGTGCCCCGGTCAGCAGCTCGTGGAGCACTGCGCCCAGGAGGTAGACGTCCGTCCTGGCCGTCACCACCCCCGAGGCGGCCATCTCCGGGGCCATGTAGCCCGGCGTCCCGGCCACGCCGCGCGGCAGCACCTGACCGCCCTCCATCCGAACCGCGATGCCCCAGTCGAGTAGATAGACCTCTCCGAAGCGACCGATCATCACGTTGTCTGGCTTCAGGTCGCGGTGGACGACTCCATGGAGGTGGGCAAAGTGGACGGCGCCAGCGACCTGGTGCAGCACCTCGAGTTGGCGCTCGAGGGGGGAGTCTCCGGCTACGCGAGCGTCGGGCGCTGCGATGTAGGCACGCCACGGGGTCCCCTCGACGCGCTTCATCACCAGCGCGGGCTCCCCCTCCTCGTCCACTCCGATCGTGTGCACCGGGATCACGTTCGGGTGCTCGAGATCCCCCGCGATGCGGGCCTCCCGAAGGAGCTGGGTGCGCATCCGCTCGGAGCGTCGGTCGGTCCGCAGCATCTTCACCGCCACCTCCCGCCCCAGCGACCGTTGCATGCCGCGATGCACCACCGCGGTCCCCCCTTCGGCGATCGGCTCGACGAGTTCGAAGTCAGCGCCCTCCCCCATGAGCAGCGGCAGCGCCTCGCGCGCGTCCCAGGGGTCGATCGTCGTTGGCAGCAGCGTCAGGCCGATCGTCTCGGCGGTCGCGTCCACCACCCCCGACTTCGCCCACAGCGCCTCCAACTGCGCGTCCGTGAGCCGAGCCGTGATGCCCAACGTCACGCGAGCCCCGACATCGCCGAGACGAACCTCGAGACGATCGCGTCCTGCTGGGCATGGCGACCGTCGAGCACGACGGGCCGGCCCGCCACGTACACGTCTCGGATGGCGCGCGGCGTGGTCGAATAGACGAGCTCCCGCAGGCTCGCCCGCCCCAGCCCGACGGCGGGATCCCGCAGATCGACCGTCACGAAATCCGCCGGCCGACCCACCGCCAGGACACCGACCTCGAGTCCGAGGGCGCGGGCCCCATGCGCCGTCCCCATCGGCCACAGGAGGTCGGAGGTCTCGAGGTGGCCGTCCTCCGGTGCCGCCAGCCAGGACGCGTGGTGCGTCGCCAGCACGTTGCGCCGCTGGGAGCGCAGACGCTCGTGGCCCTCGACCAGCCGGCGCTCGGCCCAAGGGTCTATCGTGGCCTGACTGTCACTCCCGAGCGCGATCGGTACGCGCCGAGCGAGCAAGGCCCCCGCCGGTAGAAAGCCATCCCCCAGGTTCCGCTCCGTCGTCGGACACGCACAGACGGTGGGCCTCGCTCGGCCAACCACCGCCAGCGCCTCGCCGTCGAGATGCGTCGCGTGGACCAACGTCGTGGTCGCCTCGAACAGGCCGATCGAATCGAAGACCTCCACCGGACCCGAGCCGTACACGGCCCGCGATTCCGCCACCTCCGCCGGCTGTTCACAGGCGTGGATATGGACCACCCGCCCGGTGCGTCGGCCCATCTCGGCGATGTCGGTCAACCACGGCCTCGGTACGGCCCGAATGCTGTGCGGAGCCATCCCCACCGACACCAGCGGCTCCTCTCGCCATGCGGCGTCCAGCGCGTCTACCCGCGCGAGGAAGGTGTCCACATCGGGCTCGACGAAGCGACGCTGCAAGGGTCCGGGTGCCTGGTCAATACCGCCCCGATGATAAGCGACTCGAAGTAGCGCGATGCGCAGCCCGACCGCCCGCGCGGCGCGCACCACGCGGTGGCCCAACTCGTTCGCGTCGTCAAAGGGCCCCCCGTCGGGGGCGTGGTGCAGGTAGTGAAACTCACCGACCGTCGTCACCCCCGCGAGCGCCATTTCCAGGAACGCCATCGCCGAAACGGCTTCGACTCCGTCGGGATCGAGGGCGTTGGCCGCTGCATACATCTGGGCCCGCCAACTCCAGAAGTCCTCCTCCGGCCGCGCGGAGTCCAGGTACTCCGTCCGCCCGCGAATCGCCCGCTGGAACGCGTGGCTATGGGCGTTGACCTGCCCCGGCAGAACCGCCACCTCTCCCAGGTCCTGCGCCGGCCCGTCGTCTACTCCAATCGCCACGATGCGCCCGTCTGCCACCTCGATGACCGCATCCTCGAGCAGGGTCGGCCCGTCGGTCAGGACAAACCGAGCGCGCAGCCTCATGGACTCCCGCGTGACCCACGGTAGAGGTCGAAGGCGTGGAGCTGACAGGGGACCGGCCCATTGCGCAGCTTCCAACGCCGCGAGGCGCGCAACCCGATGGCGCCGGCGGGTGCCTCCAGGGCGGCGAGGACGCCGGCCTGCCACCCGACGAAGCCACGCTTCAGCACTCGCCCCAGATCGGAGTACACCTCCGGTCCCGCTTCCAACCGCTTGCCATACGGCGGGTTGACGACCACCAGCCCTGGCTCGGCACCGGTCTCCGCTTCCTGAAGGTCAGCCAGCGCCCGGACCTCGAACGCGACCTCGACCCCCGCCCGCTCGGCGTTGCTGCGCGCAACAGCGACGGCCTGCGCGTCCGCGTCACTCCCACGAATCGAGACCGGGCACGAACGGATCTCGCCCCGCAGCGTCTCGACGAGGGCATGGAAGGCCCGCGCGTCGTGGATTCGCCAGCGCTCGAAGGCAAACCCCGCGCGCCCCAGCCTCACCAGCCCCGGCGCCACCCGTTGGGCGCGCAGGCCCGCCTCGATGGCGAGGGTCCCGGCACCGCACATCGGGTCGTAGAGCGGGACCGAACCATCCCACTCGAGCAGGGCCAAGACGCCCGCCGCGAGCGTCTCCTTCAGGGGCGCCGGCCCCGCCTCGACCCGATACCCCCGCCGATGAAGGCGGGCGCCGCTCGTGTCGAAACCAGCCAGCGCACGCTCCCCATCAAAGTGCACGTAGAGCGGGATGTCGGGCTTCCGACGATCCACGCTCGGCCTCCGCCCCCCCACCTCGCGGAACCCGTCGCAGATCGCGTCCTTCATCACCTGAGCTGCGAACCCCAGGTGATCCAACCCTGGGGTCTGACCGGTCGCCTCCACCGCGATGGTGCGCCGCACGTCAAACCAACTCGGCCAGTCGACCCGCCGCACCCCGTCGTAGAGGTCCTTGCGCCCCTTCACCACGAACTCCGTCACCGGCATCAGTACGCGATTCGCGGTTCGCAGCGCGAGGTTCGACTTCCACACGAGCTCGCGCGCCCCGTTGAACGCGACACCGCGATGCAGACAGCGCACGCCGTCGGCGCCGAGGGCGCGCAGCTCGTCGGCTAGCACGGCCTCGAGCCCATGGTCGCAGGTCGCGTGGAGGGGTCGAGGACGTTTGAGTGGATCACGCACGGGTCGACAACGTACACGAGCGAGCCTACAACCGGGGGATGAAGGTGATCGGCTTCGGACGTTCCCGCGCCTCCCGAGCCCTCTGGGCCCTCGAAGAGGCCGGTCTCGAGTACGAGTACCAGCGCCTCGACCCCCGCGCGGGCGACCTCGCCTCCGACTGGTTCGGCGTCCTCAACCCAGGTCGCAAGGTGCCGGTCCTTGTCGACGGCGACTTCGTCCTCAGCGAATCAGGCGCGATCGTCACCTACATCGGAGAGCGCGCCACTGCTCAGGACCTCGTACCTGCGCCCGGAACCCGCGACCGCGCCCTCTACGACCAATGGTGCTTCTTCGTGTGCACCGAGCTCGAGCAGCCGCTCTGGACGGCCGCCAAGCATCGCTTCGCCCTGCCACGCGAGTGGCGCGTTCCGGCCATCATCGACACAGCCCACAAGGAGTTCGCCCGCGCTGCCGCCGCCGCCGCCACCCACCTGGGGGACCGTCAGCACACCGTCGGTGACGCGTTCACGATGGCCGACCTCTTGCTCGCCCACACCCTCGAGTGGGCCCACGGCGCCAAACTGCTCCACGAGCCCAACCTGCGAGCGTTTCGAGAGCGAATGGTCGAGCGACCAGCCTTCGCAGCCCTCCGCGAGGCGGAATCCACTAGCTGATCGCCCAGCCGCCGAGACGCCCTACACCCGCACCAGACGCCAGCACCGATGGGGCCGTCGCTGCTTGAAGTCCGGTGGCACGGTCCTGTCGGTGATCTCCGCGACCTCCGCCCCACGAACCTCCCCCAGCCGAAAGCGCCGGGCATTCGACGAGAAGTACACAACGCCACCCGCGACGGTCACCCGGAGCACGTCCTCCAACAGGCCGACGTGATCCCGGTTGATATCCCACGTCCCTCGCATCCGCTTGCTGTTCGAGAAGGTAGGCGGATCCACGATAACCAGGTCGAAGGACTCGCGCGGGGCTTGCGCGAGCCAGCTCGACACATCTCCCCGCTCGAAGCGGTGTTGCCCGCCCTCGAAGCCGTTGAGCGCCATGTTCTCCGTGGCCCAGTCGAGGTAGGTCCGAGACAGGTCCACCGTACACGTCGACCCCGCGCCGCCAGCGGCCCCGTAGACGCTGAACGCGCCGGTGTAGGCGAAGAGATTCAGCATCCTCGAGCCGCGCGCCTCCTCGCGGACCATCGCCCGGGTCTGCCGTTGGTCCAAGAAGAGCCCCGTGTCCAGGTAGTCGCGCAGGTTCACCAGGAACCGCAGACCGCCCTCGGCGACCTCCACTCGCTCGCGCGCCCCACCCACCCGCTCGTACTGGGCCGTACCACGCTGGCGAGCCCTCCGCTTCACGAAGACGCCCTCCGGCGGCACCTCGAGGGCGGGACCGACCGCCTCCACGAGCTCCTCGGCGTCGTCTGCCCAGGACCACACGCACACCCGCCCCCCGTACCAGTCCACGGTGAGCTGAATCTCGGGGATGTCACGGTCATAGATCCGATAGCACTCCACTCCGCAGCGGCGCGCCCATCGGCGACGGTGCCGCGCGTTCTTCCTGAGCCGATTGGCCAGCATCACCGCACGTTGGTCACTCACCGTCCACGCCTCCTGCCTCCTGCCTCCGGCCTCATGGCCGCGGCCACCCGAGCGTGCAATGAACCGCGAAGCCGAGCAGACGGCCGCTCTCCTCTTCGGGTGGGTCAAAGACGAAGCCGTTGTCGATCGCCGGCATCGAGAGCACCTCGCACTCACCCTCGGCGAAGTCGGACACCACGTGCGCGAGAGCTCGGGGCGGGCTCTCACGGGTCGGCACGCGCCCGCCACCACCCTCGCGGGCGTCGTGGTCCCAGAAGCGCGCATCCGCGCCGACGTTCGAAGCCCAGATCGCCGTCTCAGCCTCTTGGAACATCTCTCCCGGCTCGAAGGCCCAGTCTCCGACAAGCAGAGTCGGCCCCTCCTCCGCATAGCCGAACGCCTGCGCCACCTGCGACGCACGACAGCGCGTGCCCAGGTAGAACGCCCCTCCCATATCGACGCCGCTGCCGTTCGCATCGATCGCGATCAGGCGGAGCGACCCACGTAGGGCGAGCAGGTCCAACGCCAGCACACCCGAACGCTCGTCGCACGACTCCTCCCCACACGCCCCGGTCGCATACTCACACGCAGGCCCTGGCAGGTTCGCCGTGTGCCCCGCCTCCGTTGACTGCGCCCCAGGCTCCACCCCATCCACCCGCGCAAATGTAGACCGCACGCCAACGCAGACCGTCTCCGCGAGGGCGTCGCAGACGACCGTGTATGCGCCACCGAGGAGCCGCTGGGCTTGGGACGGCCGTTCATCAGCCTGGTAGCACGGGCGCCGAGCATCCATCTCGTCGATCACCGCGCAATCCACGCTCGAGACCGTACCGAGCACGACCACCACATCCGGTCGGAGCTGCGCGACCCGCCGAGCGAGGAACGCCTCGTAGGCCGCTGAGCGCACCGCACGCGGATACACGGGATGATCGAGCGCCCCCGTCTCGAGGTCGAGCAGCAGGAGGCCGAAGCCGGACCCCGCCGGACCGCCATCCAAGGTCTGCGCGGCATCGGCGGACAACCCCGCGTCCACGCCAACCTCCCCACCCGCATCAAGCGCGGCCGGCCCCCCGTCGTCGCCCCGGTCAAGCCCCGAGTCCGGGTCCACCTTGAGCGACACCGGTCGCCCATCGCCGCAACCCGCCACCGCCACAGCGAGCGCGAAGAGCATCGCGCCGCGACCCCTTTGGCCCGGCGCGGTCCTGGTCTCGAACGCATTCAAGCCGCCCGTCCGTACCTCAATCCCCCCCCCGATGTACAGCCGAGAGGAGCCGCGGGGGACCGTCGTCTGCAGCCGCGCGTTTGACGCCTGCGCGCTCCCTCACCTACCCTCGTAGGCCTCACAGAACCGCGAATCGGCGTGTACATGGCGCACCCCCTCCAGGCCTTCTTCTCACAAATCCGGCTCTTCTCCTCCCTGGACGCCGAGGAGTTGAACGACATTCTTCGCGCAGTACGGCCTGCCACACTCGCGCCGGGTCAGCGGCTCTTCACCCAGGGCGATCCAGGCGACGCCGCCTATGTCATCGAGTCCGGCAGCATCGAGGTCTTCGCCGAAGTGAACGGGGAAGAGATCGCGATCACCACCATGGGCCGAGGCGAAGTGATCGGCGAACTGGCGCTCCTCGACGGCGCCCCACGCAGCGCCAGCGCTCGCGCCTGCGAAGCCACGAGGCTCATGCAGCTCGACCGCACAGAATTCGACTTCCTTCGTCGCAATCTGCGCCCCGCGGCCTTTCAGGTCATTCGCGCTATCTCGCAGACCCTGTGCGAACGGATCCGCGACACGAACGACCACATCGGCCGACTGCTCACGCACGACGAGCCAGCCACCGATTCCCCTGCTCAGCCCGGCTCCGAGTCAACCCACAGCGGCTGGTTCCGACGCCTCTTCTCACGGAGCACTCCATGACCTCGATCTCACGCCAGCTCGCGCGGCTCCCGCTCTTCTCCGGGCTCACGCCCGCCGAGCTCGACGTCCTGAAACAGCACCTCCGCAGCCGCTACGTCGAGCCCGGCGAGACGCTCTTCACCGAGGGCGAGTTCGGCCGCTCCAGCTTCGTGGTCCTGGCGGGGTGCATCGAGGTCTACAAGACGCTGCGCGGTGCCCGCCGCGAGAAGCTCGCTACCCTCGAAGCCGGCGCGATCTTCGGACACATGGCGTTGATCGACCACAAGCCTCGAAGCGCTACTTGCAGCGCGCGCAAGGGCGAGCGCGCAGTACTCATCGAGCTCCGGCGTGAGGAGTTCGACCGACTCTTCCACGCCAAGAGTCCGTTCGCCTTCAAGATCCTCGACAAGGTCGCGATGGACCTCGCCCTGCGCCTACGCAGCGCCACCGAGCGGCTCACAGTCGCCAGCCAGCAACGGGACTCCAGCTCGCGTAGTGACCAGGCCCGCCTCGCCGCCGAGGCCCTCGAGGGCTACGATACGTCGGACGTGGACCTCGACGACATCGACCTCGACGCGATCACGTTCGAGATCCCCGACATGTCGCGACGCATGCAGGCGGTCCACTGAGCCCCACCTGACATCGCCCCCTCGAAGCCGGAAAGCCGGAACGCCTGCCGACAGTCGGTCGAGCGCAGGCTCGACGCTCTCCACCGGTGCTCCCTCCCGACGGACCGGCGTGCACGCCTTTGGGCTCCCCGGCCCCCGCGGCAGCCCCCCCCCGTCGCCGCGATCGGGACGACCCTCGGGCAGCGCCGCAACCGTGGCGTATTCGCGCCCCCCTGCCCCTCTCTGCCAACGTACGTGAGACACGAACGATCCGGACAATTCCCGTCCAGGGTGACCAAGGCATCGAGAGAGCATGACCAAGAAGAACCCCCACCGCGGTCCATCGGCGGAAGCCGGCGTTCCCACGGTTGAGAACGTACCGGGGCCCGAAGTCGTGGCCAAGCCACGCCGACGCCGGTTCACGGCGAAGTACAAGCTGAAGATCCTCGAGCAATTGGACGACGTCGGACCCGGAGAGCGTGGGGCGGTGCTGCGCTGGGAAGGGCCCTACTCGTCACATGTGAGCGAGTGGCTTCGATGCTTGGCAGAACTGACCCATTTGCGCTCGCCAAGACTGACCCACCCAGAAACCGCGTCCCTGCCCGTCGCCGTCAGCGGCGGTCACGC
>CAYOBQ010000011.1:0-36965 GCA_964402225.1 uncultured Nannocystaceae bacterium
TGATGGTCCAACGACCCCGCCGCGAGCGGCTCCAGTGGAACGTGAATCCCAGGAACGAATGCCTCCTGGCCCCGCTGTAGACCCCCCCGATGTACTCGTGAATCGCCAGCTTCGTGGCGGCCCGCGTCGCCCACGGCTCGCGGTGGATCAACTCGGTCTCGAGGGTCGCGAAGAACGATTCGGCGCACGCGTCGTCCCAGCAGTCGCGCTTGCGACTCATGCTGCACTTCATCCCGTGCCCCGTCAGCTTCTCCCGGTACGCGTGGCTGGCGTACTGGCTGCCGCGATCGACCAGCCCACCACCCGGCGGGACCAGAGGTCGATCAACACCGCCAGGTACAGCCACCCCTCCCACGTTCGGATGTACGTGATGTCCGCAGCCCACAGCTCGTTGGGGTCGGCGGGCTCGGAGTCACGCTCGACGAGGTTCTCCGCGAGGATGAACGAGAACCTCACTGGCTCTCCCTCACGAAGAAGGCCGTCGCTTCTTCAGGATCTCGCGCTCCATGCGGAGGGTCCGGTTCTCCTTGCGGAGGCGCCGCAGCTCCTTGCGCTCGTCGCTCGTCAGGGCTCCGTCCGGGCCCCGCCCCGCGTCGACATCGGCCTGCCGAACCCAGTTCCTGACCGCCGACTCGGTCAGGTCGAGGTCTCGAGCAATCTGGGCGAGGCTTCGCCCGTCCGGCTCGTTGGCCTCCTACCTGACCAGGGCCACGGCGCGGAGATCGTCGGCGAGCTCGAGGTCGTGAGGTAGCCGCTACAGATCCGCGCGGGCCCAGGGCGCGGCCGCGGCACAGCGGGGCGAACGGCTGGCGACCTCGGTGGCGACGACTAGCTCGCCCTGCACACAGGCGCCGTCAACACAGGAGAGGCCCTCCCGGCAGCGCCGATCACGGGCGCACGCTTCCCCGCGCTCGGCGAGGGCCGCGCACTTCCGCATCCGGCAGTAGCCCTGACAGGCGGGGTGGGCCTTCGAGGCGTCGACGTCACGGAGCGCGGCGGCCAGGGAGTCGAAGGCCCCTCCGCAGGGTCCACCGACGGCGACCGCCGACCAGCATGCGCCCTGGCGGTTGGGGCCGGCGCCGAGGCAGAACCGGTCCCCCGCGCACTCCAGAGACGAGCGGCACGCCGCCTTCAGGGGGCGGTCTCCGACCAGGAGGCCGCGGCACGCGGCGGGGGGCGGCGGGGTGATCGGGGTCACCCAAGCGCAGCCGTCGTGGGCCGCCTCGGCGGCACGCTCACAGCGCGAGAGGCGCTGCTCGTCGAGGGTGACACCGCCGCCGCGCAGCGCCGTCGAGACCGCCTCGACGCATCGGTCGCGCAGGAACTGCTGGGGCGCTGTGCCACCGCAGCAGGCCCGGCGGCGGCGCCCCGGGACCCCGTGGACCGCATCGCAGAGCCGCTCGGCGAGCGGGTAGGTCGCCGATTCATGGACACCTCTCGACACCCCCGGCCCTGACGGGGCGGACGGGCGGACTGGGATCTTCGTCCGCGGCGACCGGGCCGGATCGTTCAGCGCGCGGGCCTCGCGGGCGCCGATCCGATCGAAGTGGGGGTTCAGCTCGAGGGCGCGCCGGACCAGCGCCCGCCCCCGATCCACCTCGCCGGAGGCGTGCAGGATGGCGCCGGCGTGGTAGAGCAGCTCGGCGGACTGCGTCCCGAGGGCGAGGGCGCGCTCGCTGGCGGCCCGCGCCTCGTCCAGCCGGCCGGCGCGATAGAGCGCCCAGGCGCGGACGTCCTCCACGAACACCCCACCGCGCGCCGGGCCGAGGGACTCCACGAGCTCGACCGCTCGTGGGGCGTCCTCCCCGCGGACCGCCAGGAAGCGCGCCAGCGTGAGCTTGTCGTGCCGCATCCCCTCCCGCTCGACGAGCGCCCGGGCCACCCCGGCGCCGTCCCCGTCACCGGTGGCCTCGCGGGCGTCGGCGAGCAGCCACGCGGCCTCCACCGACCGGCCCCGTCGCCACGCCGCCTCGAGGGCGCTCACCGCGCGCTCGAAGCGCCCCTGGGAGAGGGCCACCCGGCCCCGCTCTCGCAACGCGACCGGATCGTCTTCGACCCAGAGGAGCGCCCGATCGAGGAGGGCGTCGGCCCCGGCGTAGTCGCCGGTCGCCCAGAACAGCCGGGCGGCCTCGGTGTAGGCCCACGCCGCCGTCTCCCGGCGCCGCGGATCTCGCACCGAGCCCAGGGCGGAGCGCATGGCGAGCTTGGCGCCCTCCACGTCACCCCCGACGAAGCGCAGGTGCGCGGCGCGGACCACCATGACCGGCGTAGGGCTCAGGTCGACGCCCCGCTGGGCCGCGTCCACGGCCCCCTCGAAATCCCCGAGCTCGAGCAGAGCGTCACTGAGCAGACCCCAGACCCGGGATCGACCGGGGTGCCGCTCCACCAACGCGCGGGCGGCGTCGGCGGCGGCGCGGAATCGGTGGGCCTCCATGAGCGCGGGGAGCTTCAGCCCCTCCGCCATGGCGTGGCCCGGCACGAGGGACAGCGCCGCGTCGGCGCAGGCAGCCGCTCGAGTCGGGGCCACGGCACCTCCGCGCCGCAGCCACTCTTCGCCGACGCGGACCCAGGCGTCAGCGCTCCCCGGAAGCCCCCGCGCCTTCGCCTGAAGTCCACCGAGCGCGTCGGCCTTCGCGCGCCCACGAGGCTCGACGGCCTCTCCTGGCTCGGCGGTCTCCCCTGACTCAAAGAGGCAGCTCGCCCGGGCGGCGGTCTGCAGGTCGGGGTAGGCCGGGGGCTCGGGCGCCACGGGGGCGGCCGGCTCCGGGGCGGTACACGCGACGAACCCGAGCAGGCCCGCGAGGAGGAGAGGCGACTTCATCTGATGGTCCTCCTACGGCGCCGGGGCGCCGTGCCCGCCGCTGAGTCCCTCGTGGGGGACCCCGACGTACGGGAACGAGTCCAGGTAGTCGACGTCGTTCGAGTTCACGCCGTCGGGCACGATGAAGGGCGTGGTCCGCTCGGCGTCCGTGAACACGTTGAAGCCGGTGGCGATCAGGGTGACCAGGATGTCGCTCACGTCGGTCTGCTCCTTGTTCGGCGCGGGTCCGACCAGCGAGCGGCAGTTCGGAAACGACGCCGGCATGTCGACGTCACAGCGCAACACATCACCGGTGTGGCCCGGCGCGATCGGCACGTTGTGGTCACCGAGGCCGGGCCCGGCGAGGTTGATGGTCTCCACGATGTCGACGCGCCCCATCGAGAGCCCCTCCACGCTGAAGCCCTCGGCGGGGACGAGGCCCAGGTCGTTGACGAGGGCGGAGTAGACGCCCAGCGCGTTGAGGTCACGCACCAGGACCGGGTTGAGGAAGTAGCCCCCGAAGAGGTCGAGGTCCTGGGTCGGCGGGGTGCGCAGGTAGACCTCCTGGTCCTGAGCGCCGATCACCGCGGCGTTGATGAGGGGCAGGCCCTGGCGACCGATCTGGACCCACCCGCCGATGCTCTTCATCGATCCGCGGTTGCGGAAGCGGGCCCGCTGCCGTTCGGTCTGACCGGTCCGGCGCGGATACCGGCGGGCGATGTTGATCTTCCGGCGCTCCGTCGTCACCCAGATGCCGAGCAGGCTGTCGTCCCCGGGCTCACCGTCGAGCTCGACCTCCGGCAGGATCTGGTCGACCGGGACGGAGACGGCCATCGCGTTGATGTTGAAGCCCGCGAAGACGTCCTTGGGCTCCATCCCGTTGAGCGTGCGCAGGTTGAGCACGTCGAAGACCGCGTCCTCGTCGAGGTAGAAGGGATCGTCGGCCTCACCGGCCCAAACCACGCCGCCGTTGTCGAGGGAGCTGACGAAGGACTTCATGAAGTCGCCGTCGAAGAGGCCGACGGTGCTGTCGCCGGGGGCGCCGCCGAAGGTGGCCCCCCCCACCTGATAGGCGAGCCGGTCGGTGCGCGGCCCGATGTTTGCGGGGGAGACCCGAATCGACTGTCCGATCCGGTCGCTGCGCTGCGCGCGCCCACGGTCGTCGAACTCGATCCAGTGGACATCGTAGGTCGTCTCGGCTCCGCTGAGCTGGCCGAGCAGCTCCGACCCGTTCGCGATCGTGCCGTCCTCACCCACCACCGCCTGCTCCGCCAACGCGCCCACGTCGACCTGGGACGGCTGGCTGCGGTGGAAGCGGAACTCCACGGCGTACTTGGGGTTCAGCGGCCCGGTGCCGACGGCGATGTTGAAGCGGTAGCGGATGCCGTCGCCGTTGCGGTCGTAGGTGCACCAGGGGTTCTGCCAGTTGCCCTGCCCAGGCTCGTGCAGGGGCTGGATGGTGCGGATGAGCACCAGGCGCTTCTCGCCATCGACCTCCTCCACCCAGGAGTAGACATCGGCGTTGTCGGCGCACGGGTTGTGGGCCGTGAAGGGGGTCTCGCGGTGGCTCGAGGCGCCCACCGGGGCGGCCAGGAGCAGAGCCTGGGTCGCGACGATCGCCGCCGTGAGGCGGGGGCTGAAACTACGCTTCTTCATCTTCCTCTCCATGTGTTCGTCGGGCTGTGGTCGGTGCTGGGTCATGGGGACGCCTCGGTGGCTACGCGGAAGACCTCGCCGCCGTCGTCGGGATCGGCGGGGTAGGCCCACATGAAGCTGTCCAGGTCGCGGGCGCGGTGCAGACCACCCGCCGCGACCCGCGCTCCGTCGTCTCCGATGTCGTAGGTGGCCGCGATCTCGCGGGCGGCGAGATCGACGCGGTACACGAGGGCGGTCTGGTCGGCGGGATCGACCGCCGAGATGAGCAGGAAGGCACCGTCGAGGGACAGGGCCATGCCGGCGGGCGTGCCGAAGGCGAAGCCGGTCAACAGCACCTCGACGCCCCCGTCGCCGATGGCGTAGAGGATGCCGCTCTCGTGATCCGCGACGTAGGTCGCCTCGGACCCCACCGCGAGCCCGCCCGGCTGCCCGAAGGGGGCGCCTCGGTGGACGACGGACGGGTCGCCACCCGCCGCGGCGACGCTGAAGACGCCGGGCGCGCCGGTCTCCGAGTCGACGCCGACGAAGTGCAGGGTAGCCGCGCCGGTATCACCCGTGACGTCCAGCGCGACCGGCTGCGTCCCCTCGGTGCCCGCTACCGGCGTCGGTACGCCACCCGACGCGGGCAGCGCGAGGATGGCGCCCGGCGACCCGTCTGCCTCGGGGTCCGGGTTCGCCCAGCCCGGATCCGCGACCCACACCGTCTGTCCGTCCGTCGCGATGCCCATGGGAATCACCAGAGAGCCGCCGGAGTCGATGGCCTCCGCCCCGGCGCCCTCGGTGGCGGCCAGCACTCGGCCGATCCCTTCGACGTAGGCCACAAGCCAGGTGGTCTGCCCGTCGGGGGACGGCGCGGCGTCGAGGGGGAACTCCACCTGACCGCTGAACCCGATCAAGGCCGTGACCTCCGCGGAGCCTGGCTCTGCTCCGCCGTCGGGGGGCGGCGTCGTGGCGTCTTCGTCGGGCGGCATACCGCTGTCCTCGTCGGGCGGCGTGCCGCTGTCTTCGTCGGGCGACGTCCCGCTGTCCTGGTCGGGCGTGGCCTTCGTCCCGCCGTCGTCATCACACCCGGCTGCCAGCAAGCAAGCCGCCAGGAGTGACGCGCGCAGGGCGGTCCTCGCCCGAGGATCTCTCAGAGCGATCAACATCGAATCACCTTTCATCCGTGGGTTGTCTTGGTCGGTCCGTCGTGGGTACGGCGGACCCGAGACGCCGGATCACATGACCGGCGAAAAGGGGGCTATTAGAGGATTCGATCGACGGTCACGCCGGCGCCCAGGGCCACTAGAGACACGAGCATCGAGGCGACGAGGTGGCGCTCCCATCGCCGGCCACCGCTCCAGGCGAGGAGCGGGAACGCGAGGGCGACGCAGGCGAGTTGGCCCGCTTCGACCCCGGCGTTGAAGCCGACGAGCGGCCACAGGACCCGGCCGGCGCCCTCGAGCTGCGCGGCCAGCATGCTGGCGAAGCCCAGCCCGTGGACCAGCCCGAAGACGAAGCACACCGCCAGCGCTGGCGCGAGCCGCTCCGGTCCGTGGAGCGCGCCTCGGCGCAGCCCCCTCAACCCGAGGAGGGCGGCGAAGGCGATCGAGGCCGCGATCACCGGCTCGACGACGCCCGAGTCGATCGCGACGACGCCGGTGGCCCCCAGGCCGAGGGTGACGCTGTGGGCGACGGTGAAGGTCGTCACCACCGCCAGGACGCGCCGCCAGGTCCTCACCGTGAGGAGGAGCGCGAGCAAGAAGGCCAGGTGGTCCCAGCCGCCGAGGATGTGCTCGACCCCCGACCACGCGAAGCTACGCACCGACGCCGCCCTCGACCCGCCCAGCGCCACCGACGCCGAGGGTCTGCCGTCGTCGAGCGCCACGGTGTGATGGGTCCCGTCCGGGGCGAAGACCTCCGCCACCGTGGAGAGCGCAGGCGCCCCCCAGTCGAGGCGCAGCGTCCCCACCTCGGGGCAGCTCGCCACCCCCTCCAGGCGGATCCCGCGGAGCTCCGTGGGACGCCAGCCGGTGAACCTCACCGGGCAAGCTCGCCCCCCCGCGGACACCCCGATCCACTCGGGGAGCGCGCCGGGCAGGCCCGCGTCGAAGCTCCGCGCCACGACGTCGAGGGATCGCCCCGCGGCGAGCCCCAGCAGCTCGGCGGCGTCGTCGCGGGCGAGGTCCACCCGGATCGCCACCGCGCCGGCCTCATCGACCACCAGCCGCGTCGTCGCCCGCGGGCGGTCATGGGCCTGGGCGGCGCTCGCCAGACAGGCCAACCAGAGCAGCGTCGTCGTCTTCCCCATCCGTCGACTCCCCGGCCGCAGGGGCGGCTCAGATCGTCATACGAAGCGGGACCCCAGCCGGATCATCAGGGCGCGGCGGGGAGCGCCAACTCGACGTCCTCGAAGACGACGCCCTCCACCGCGAGGGCCCTGAGATCACCCACCGCGACGGCGTCCACCACGCCGGAGCCCTCGATGCGCCCCGCGCCCAGCGCCAGGCGCCCCCCGACCTCGAACAGGTCGCTCATCACCAGCAGCCCGGCGCGGGCGGAGTCGGCGATGACGTTGTCGGCGACGGAGAGGTACTCCGTCGAGAAGTCCGCCCAGGTCTCGGTCCCTGCGACGACCACCCCGTCGCCGACCTCCACCTCCGCGCCGTCGCGCCCGGGGACCCGGCCCAACGAGGTCCCGCGGATCTCGTTGCCCTCGACGCGCGCGTAGGCCCCAGAGAGCCACACGCCGACGCCGCGGTTGCCCGCAACGCCGCTCCTCGCGAGGGCGGCGACGCTGTCGATGAGCACCACGCCGGGGCCGTCGTTGGCGCGCACATCCAGGCCCTCCAGACGCAACGAGCGGGCGAGGAAGGGCTCGGTGCGCTCACCCTCTCGGGTGTAGAGGGCCACGCGCCCGACGGTCACGCCGGGGCCGACGCCACCCGCGACCTCGACACCTTCGAAGGTCGACAACACAGCGACGCTCGCGCCGGCGACGGAGAGCGGGATCGGCGCCCCGTCCTCCACGTGCAAGCCCGAGCCACCGATGGTCCCCGCGATGCGCCCACCCCGCACGTGCACGGCGTGCCCGCCGACGCGGATCCCGAAGGCGGCGTTGTCCACCGCTTCGATGTCGTCGACGCGCAACCGCGCCCAGCGGAAGAGCCCCAGCTCGGGGCTGTTGCCCTCGGGATCGGCGTCGGGATCGAGGGCGCCCGGGAGCGGTCCGCTGGCGTCGAGGTTCGTGCCCCCGGGATAGAGCGAACCGTCGGGGCGGTCGGGGACGCCGGCGAAGGCGCGCGGCGCACGCGACCATTCGGCGGGGGGGCGCATGTCGCAGCCGGGGTAGCTCGTGCTCCCTCGGGGCCCGACCCGCGGGAAGGCCCGAATCGCCTCGGGCGCGAGCCGCTCGACCAGCAGGCCCCCGGCCCCGCTGCCCTCGATGACGACGTCGCGCAACAGGCCACGGCTGCTCACGGACGCGACCCCGACGAGGGCCGAGTCGACCACCGTGGTGCCCTCCGTCAACGCCACGAAGCTCTGCTCCATGCGGACGCCGAAGCCCTCACCGCCGACGCCTGCCACCCGGCTCCCGCGCACGAGCAATACGCTGCGGCTGGTCTCGATGCCCCGGGTCCGTACCGCCTCGACAAGCGAGCCCTCGATCTGCACCCAGGCCCCGTAGGGACACACCGGACTCGGGCTGCCCGCGCAGTCCTCGCGCACCGCCGACGGGCCGGCCAACACACCCGCCCCGGGGCCAGGGCCCACGAAGCTCGCCGTCATGGCGAGGGCGGTGTCGACCGCAACGAGCTGGGCGGTGGCGGCCCCGCGGACGCCGATCCGGTCGAGCTGCGCGGTGTTGACGCCCGTGAGAGTGACGCCACGCTCGCCGACGGCAGCCACCAGCACGTCCCGCAGCAGGAGGTGGCCCACCCCGGTGGCCACCAGCGCCCCCTCGACGGTGAGGTGCGAGGCGCGGAAGACCTCCACGGCGTCGACATCGAGGCCATCGAGGGTGGTCACCGACGCCCCGGCGCCCACGATCGCCGCGTCGGCGAGGGGCCGGTCCGGCCACGCGTAGCGACCTGGGGCGAGGTGGATCACCCGAGGGCCATCGCCGAGCGCCTCCTCGAGGGCACGCCACGGCCGCGCCTCCGTCCCCTCCCCACCCGGCCCCGCGTCCGCGCGTACGTAAACGTCGGGCCACGCCCCGGGCGCCGCCTCGTCATCGCAGAAGACCACGCCGCAGCCGGGTCCCGGGCCCACGACCGACAGATCGCCCCGAAGCTCGAGTTCGCGCTGGATCGCCGGCGACTCGACGGCCTCCGGGGGGGCCTCGTCGGCGCCACAGGCGAGGAGCGCCAACGCTAGGACGGTGCGGTTCATGGTCCCCGCTCAATCGCCGGCGGGCTCACCCGGACACCTCCCGCACGACACGAAACCCGAACTGCACGGAGTTCCACGACGTCGTATTGCTGCGCCGCGTCTCGGCGCGACACGACTTCTCGGGCGCCCGGCGACCGCCACCGCGCAGCACGCGCCGCTCGGGGTCATGGGCGTCGGGGGTGGCCGTCCACTCGATCACCAGCCCCGCCATGTCCATCACACCGAAGGGCGAGGTGTCGTGGGGGAAGCTGCCGACGGGGACCGGGACGGGCGCCCCCGCGCGGCTGCGGTCCATCATGCACAGCGAGGGGTGGAAGCCGTTGCCCCAGGGGAAGACGCGGCCATCGACGCCGCGCGCCGCGTAGGCCCACTCGGTCTCGGTGGGGAGCCGCACCGTCGCGCCGCTGACCTTGCTCCGCCACGCGCAGTAGGCCACCGCGTCGTCGTAGCTGACCATCTCCACCGGCCAGCGCGGATCCCAGGCGTCGCCGTCGGCGTCCACGCTGGGAACCGAGAACTGACCGGTCACCGGGTCCGGGGCGATCCACACCCGGCTCCCGTCCACGGATCGCGGCGCGTGGGCGACGGCGAGGGCCGGATCCCCCAGCCCGTTGAGGAACTCGACGTACTCCGCCACCGTCACCGGGTGGCGTGCCATCAGGAACGCCGAGACGTCGGCGACGTACGCCGGCAGCCCGCCGGGGGCCCCGTCGTCGCCGCCGAGGGCCGCCCGCCCGCCGACCACGTAGACGAAGGCCTCGTCTCCCGGGAAGCGCTCCGGCGCTGAGATCCGCACCTCGGCCGTCCGGTTGCCCTCGATCGAGAACGGCACCCGCGCGGGGACGCGCCCCGGCGCCTCGACGACGAGGATGTAGCTCCCGACAGGCAGCGGCGTCTCCTCCGCCGACAGGGGCGCGGCTTCCGGCAGCAAGAGCGGACCGTGGGGGCGCTGCCGCTCGGCGCGCAAGATCGCCCCCGCAGGCGCCGAGACCCGCAGCGCGCCGGCCTGGGCGAGGCGATCGGCGTAGGCGCCCCGGTCGTGGCGCCGCACGAGGGCGCGGAAGTAGAGCTCACCGGCGGGGTCGCGGGCCCGCCGGGCGTCCAGCATCTTGTGGGCGAAGACCCGCGCGAGCAGGGCGTGGCCGGCGTCGGTGTCGTGCTGCGCTAGCGCCGCCTCCGCGCGACCGACGGCCTCGCTCAGGAGCGCCTCCACCTCCAGCCCGCGCACCTCGAGGGCTTGCCTGCGCCCCCAGACGGCCAGGCGCTCCTCGAGGGGCGCCTCCGGCGGCAACGTCGCCTCCGCGGATCGCTGGGCCTGGGCCTCGGCCTCGAGCCCGAGCCTCCGCTGCTGGTAGGTCTCCGCCCCGGCCCGCGCCGCCTGGAGCGCCTCGGTGGCCGCCGCCTCCCGCCGCGCACGCGCCTCCACGCCGTCGAGCCAGGCGCCGATCCGCGACGCCAGCGCCGCCGCGCTCGCCGGCCGCTCGGCGCGGTCCTTCGCGAGGGCCTCCAAACACAACGCCGCGAGCTCCGCCGGGACCTCTCGCTCGGGCGCCGCCTCCACCGGGTTCGGCGCTGGCGAGCGGGCGACCTGGAACATCAGGTTGATGCGGCTGGACCCCGTGAACGGGAGCTTCAGCGTGAGGATCTCGAAGAGCAGCACGCCGAGGCTGTAGACGTCGCTCCAGGGCCCGATCTCGCTCATCTGCCCGTCGATTTGCTCCGGCGCCATGTAGTGCAGCGTGCCGAGCATCGATCCGTCCTGGGTCGCGTCTCCGGGTCGCACCCGTTCGGTCTCGGCGAGACCGCGGGAGAGGCCCCAGTCGGCCACGTAGACCTCGCCGTAGCGTCCCAACAGGATATTGGCCGGCTTGAGGTCGCGATGGATCACGCCCTGGTCGTGGGCATAGGCCATCGCCTCGCAGACCCGGGCGAAGGTGCGCAGGAGCCGTTGCAAGGGCCACGCCTCCGGGGCGCCCGCGCGGCCGAGGCCCAGCACGTCCGCGAGGCTGCGACCCTCGACCTGGGGCATCGCGTAGAAGGGACGCCCGTCGGGCAACGTCCCGGCGTCGTAGACCGGGATGATCCCGGGATGCGCGAAGCCGCCCGTCACCCGCGCCTCGAAGAAGAAGCGCCCCTCGGGGTCCTCTCCCTGCTGCGCGTGGCGGACCTTGATCGCGACGGCGCGGCCGAGGACCGGGTCGTGGGCAAGCCAGACAGAGCCCATGCCGCCCGCGCCCAACACCGTCTCGAGGGCGTAGCGCTCCGAATAGGGGAAGTCCGGGCCGCCCTCCGAGTCGAAGGCGCCCACGACGCCGTCCACCGTGGTCTCGAAGGCCTGGTCCTCCCGCTGGGTGCCCGCCGCCTCGTGCATCCGCGCCTGCGCATCCTCCGCCTCGCGCAACGTGCGCGGTCGCAGCAGCCGAAGCGCGACGTCGAGATCGACGACGCCCTCGCTCACCAGGCCGGTGAGGACCGAGACCTCATCGGACATCACCCGCCTCCCCTTTCGACCACGAAGCCGCGATCCGCCGGCGCGAGCCGAACGTGGAGGGCGCCGCGCCGCGCGTCGTAGAGCCAGCCGCGCTCCGTGGCCTCGAGGGCGGCTGTGTCGGCGAGCTCCGGGAGGCCTTCCGCCGCGACGCCGACGCCGAGCAGCTCGAGCTGAAAGCCTGCGACGAAGTCCGACCCCGGGGCGACCTCGAACCGGACACCGTCGTGGGCGATGCGGGTGCCGTCGTAGAGGATGAGCTCGCCGGGTGGCCCCGCCGCGATCCGCGCATGGAGGCGCCCCGTATCCGTCGCGAAGCTGTCGATCCGGTCGGGATCGGCGACCGCAGACAGGGTGTCTATCGTGGGCCGCAGAAGCGGCACGATGCCGCCGCCGCGCAGGTAGAGCGGGAGCGTGTCGAGGGGCGCTGCGACCTCCACATCGACGCCCCCGGAGACGCGCTCGCCGGTCCACCAGTCGAACCAGTCACCCGGGGGGAACGGGACCACGCGGGCGCGCGCGCCGTGGGAAAGGACCGGCGCGACGAGCAGCGCGTCGCCGAGGAAGTAGACGTCCCAGGGGTGCATCCCCAGCTCGGGGTGTTGCAGCCCGAAGGGCCGCTGAATCGGGCGCCCGTCCCTTTGGTGGTGGTGGGCCAGGGTCCACAGATACGGCCACAGCCGCAGGTGCAGGCGCGTATAGCGGCGGTAGCCCTCGAGCAGCGCCTCATCGAAGCCGTTGGCCTCGGTCGGCGCCCAGGCCACGTCGTTGCAGCTCGTCCCGATCTGCATCACCGACGACAGCGCCGTCTGCTGGAACCACCGGGTGAAGGTCTCCTTGTCGGGCGGGCAATGTCGGTAGCCACCGGTGTCGCTGCCGTAGAAGGGGAAGCCGGAGGGCCCGAGGCTGAGCCCCAGCACCATCGAAGCCGGCAACCCGCCCACGGCGACGTATTCCTCGCCGTTGTGTCGATCCGTCGCCGCGGCGCGGTGCCGCTCCATCGTCGAGTCGAGATCCCCCGGCCAGATGATCACCCCATTTCGCTGGTCGCCATAGACCCCCGTGCGGGTCAGCAAGAAGCCACCGGACGCGGGCAGGGTCTCGGCGAAGACCTGGTGGTAGAGGGCCTGGTAGCGCTTGTGCATCGTCCGCTCGGTGCTGCCGTCGGCGAACGTCCACACCGTGCGGACGCGCCCGATCCCGGCCACGATTTCCTGGACATAGTCCAGCTTGAAGCCCTCCACGCCGAGCTCGGTGTAGCGCCGCACCAGCGACTGCCACCACGCGTAGGCGTCGGGGTTGGTCAGATCCACGAGGCGCCCCCATCGGCTCAGCAAGGGCCCCGACTGCACCGGGTAGTAGCCCTCCGCCTCCGCCTCCGCGTGCAGCGTCGCCGTCGCCTCCTGCCCCTCGCCGACGTAGGCGGTGTGCCACAGCGCGAAGCGGAAGCCCAGCTCGTGGGCGCGCTCGATCATGGCCCCCGGATCGGGGAACTGGGACGGACGGAAGTCGAAGCTGCTAACGCCGCTCGCGTAGGGTCGATCGACCCACAGCCCGGTGGCCGCGAGGTCCAGGGCGCGCATGGTCTCGAGGTCCGACTCGACCTCCGCCTGGTCGCGGTTCTCGTCGCGCCACAGCCACGGCCCCAGCGCCCACGGCGCCGGCAACCGCGGCTGCCCCGTCACGGCGAAGTACCCACGCGTGATGTCGAGGGGGTGATCGGCGGCGAAGAGGTGGAAGCGGAGGCCCTCGCCGGAGGCCAGCCCGGTGCCGACGTAGGCGTCGACGTGCTCCGCCGAGCCCGCGGCCACGTCGAAGACCATCGGGTGGTCGTCCTCGATGAACAGGCCCCAGCCCCGCGTCCCGATGAGCAGCGGGATCGGCACGTTGGCCTCGTTGACACCGCTCTCCAGCCCGAGGTCGACCTCTATCTGGAGCGCGCGCACCTTGCCCCGATGCTCCGGGGTGTCGAGGGCGGAGCCCAGGCCGTAGAAGCCTTCACCCTCGTCCACCCGGGGCCGCAGGCGGAAGTACGCGATATTCCCCTCGGGCGGGCGAAGGTCCGCCACCACGCGGTCCTCCTCGAGCCACATCGAGAGCGTCGCCTCCCCGAGCCCCGCGTAGCGCAGGCCGACGACGAGCGTCGCTCCATCGACCTCGGCCTCCACGGTCTCGGGGACCCGCCACTCGAGCCCACGCGGCAGGGAGGAGACGGGCCCCTCGAAGACGTACCAGGGGTCGTAGTTGAAGCGTTCTTCGAGCGCATCGACTACGCCGAGTTGGAAGGCGTCCGCCTCGAAGCGGAGCCGAACCGCCTCGTCCCAACGCAGCTCGAGGCTGCCGTCTTCGAGGGCGACCACCGAGAGCCGGGACGCCTCGACTCGAGGCGCCTCCGCGGACCGCGGGGACGCCTCGCAGCCCAAGGCGAGGGCGGTGAGGGTGGCGAGCGAGACCAGGCGAGTACCCACGCAAGGCAGGATAACACCGTGGGCGAGGGTCCTAGCAGTCGTCGTCGCAGAGGGTGATCGGCGCGCGGGCCGCAGCCTCGCTCCCGGCGCGGTCCACCACGCGGGCGACGAGCGTGAAGTCCCCGACCAGCCGTTCGCCCGCGCGATCCGTCCCGTCCCAGGTGTACTCCCCGCGGAACTCGGGGTGGGCGAGCTGGCCGTTGACCAGCCGAACGACCAGCCCATCGGCGTCGTGGACGGCCAGGGACCAACCCGCCACCCGGTCGTCGTCGTTGGCCTCCACGACGATGGTCGTCCGCCCCCCGCGGGGGACGGGGTTCGGCGCGGCGGAGAGCAGGGTGATCTCCGGGGGCGACGGGTCCTGCACGAGGACCCCATCGGTGGCGGAGACGACGCCGCTGAAGGCGAGCTCGCCCTCCTCGATGCGCCACGCTCGGACCTCCACGCTGTAGCGCGAGCCGGGCACGAGCTCGAGGCCCGCGTAGTCGGCGAAGGTCTCCCCACCGCGCACCGCCCAGGGGCGGACCACCCCGCCGTTGGGCCCCAGCACGCGCGTGTCGTAGTGGGTGGCGTCGGGGACCGAGTAGAACATCGCGCACAGCTCGTGCTCGGACTCGGTGACGTCGATGTCGTGCTCCGGGTGGCACAGATCGGCGCTGGGCGGACACACCACGTCCCACGCGGCGCCGGGGGCGTCGAGCAGCGCGCAACCACGCAGAACGGTGACCCCGTCACCGGTGGGCACCAGGAGATCGTCCTCGCCGTCACCATCGACATCCGCCAGAAGCGGCGCCCCCGGTGTGGCGGCGTGCTCGGTCGCGTCGACCAGCCCGCCGCCCTCGTCGAAGCCGTAGAGGAAGCCGTCGTCGGTGGTCACCAGGACCAGCCCACCGGCGCGTTGCAGCGACCGCACATCCGCCGACCGCCCCCCGGGGGGCGCGACCTCCTCCACCGCGCCATCCCGCAACCAGAGTCGGCCGCGCAGGGCGCCGTCTCGGGCGGCGTAGCGATGCAGCGGCTGGCCGGCGCCGGGGGAGACCCACAGCTCGTCACCGACGACGACCCCACCCCGACGGGCCCAGGCCTGCAAGTCGAGGTCCGCGGGGTGTTCGGCGCGCCAGACCAGGCCGAGGTCCCGGTCGAAGGCATCGACGGGGCCGTTGCCACCGACGCGCAGGAGGCGGTCGCCCGCCACCAGCACGCGCCCGCCACCCCGCGGCGCGCTGGATCCGTCGACCTCGGGGTCGAAGCGCCCCAGATCGGCCGTCGCCAGCAGCTCACCGGTGGCGCCATCGATGGCTCGCAGGGCGTTGCTCTCGGTGATGTAGACGACCCCGTCTTCGATGGTCATCGTCTGGCCCGCGGGCCCGCCGCAGGCGGTGTTGGGGCGCAACACGGCACGCCACGCACAGCCGCCACCGTCCAGGCGCCAGGCCGTCACCGTCCGCGGAAGGACCGCGCGGTTCCCGCAGGCCGCGTCCGGCGCCTCCAGATCGCCCACCACCCGGTCACAGCCCATCAGGGGGAAGCGCCCGTCGCCGACGAACAGGTCGTAGGTGATCACCAGGGCCTCGTCGCCGACGCCCAGGACGCCGCCGGAGTTCGCCTTGAAGTCCGAGGCGTCGTAGCCCACCTCCAAGGCGGTGCTCCCATCGATGGCGTTGACCACCGCCCAACCGGCGTGACTCGAGTCCCGGTGGTCGCGGACCAATACGAGGTCACCGTCAGGGTGTGGGATGCGCGCCGGAGCGGGCAGAGCCGCCTGCGGTCGCCGAGGATCGACGCCCATCCGGGTGGTCCACTCAATCGCCGGCTCCACATCGCTCGGGTCGATCCCCGCGAGGGTCCCCTCGACGTTGTAGGCCACGACCTGGGTGCTCCTCGCGTCCACCGAGACGAGCTGCACCGCGCCGCTCGGGGCTCGCACCGGTACGCCACCGTTCAGCCGCGCGTCGAACACACCGAGGCGGCCACCCGAGAGGGCCAGCGCCAGGAGATCTCGTCGCTGCCCGTTTGGATCGACAAAGCGGTGGGCCGCACCGGGCGTCCCGTCAAGGGGCATCCGCTCGCCGCCCTCGACGCCGAGAACCTGGAGCTGCTCGGGGACATCGAAGGGCGCGACGGCGTCGACCAGCAAGACCACGGCATCCCGAAAGCCCACCGGCTGGGCGAGGTCCGGAGAGAACGAGGTCGCGGTCCCCGTCGGCCAGTCGGCGAGGACCGACGCCCGCTCGGGCGGGTCCTGCCAGAGCGCCACCGGCTCACGCCCCGCGATCGAGTAGAGCTGCACCGGCGTCTGCCGCGCCGGCGCACGACCCTGGCCGGTGGCCACCAGGAGCTCCGGGCGGCCGTCACCATCGAGGTCCTGGGTCGCCAAGAGCACGGCGTCCTCGATCATGAACTTCAGCTCGCCATCGACGCCGTATCCGAGGGTGCACCACACGTCGAAGCCGGGGAACCAACCGGAGGTCACGATGTCCAGCGCGCCGTCCCCATCGACATCGGCGATGGCGCTCCCCGCGGCCCGGATCCGCACATCACGGCCGAGGACGATCTCCCTGACGACCCGCAACGAGCGGGGGGCTGCGCAGGGCTCGGTGGCCCCCTCCACGAGGTCGACGACGCTGATCCGGTCGCGGCGCAGCGTCACCAGCTCGTCGCCGGGTGAGTCGAGGAGATCGGCGACGAGGGTCGAGAGGGTGCCGTTGTTGCCGGGCTCGACGTCGCCGCAGAAGCGCCGCGCGCCGTCCACCGGATCCACCGCGTGGAGCCCCGTCGAGTCGGGGGTGACGAGCTCCACCCCACCGTCGCCGTCCACGTCCGCGAGCACCTGGTAGCGGGCGCAGCGAGGCTCGCGCACGACGCCCAGCCGGGTCTCACCGTCGAAGCCCCGGGCGAAGGTGTGGAAGACGCCGTCGCCGGAGCCGGCGCCACCACAGCCTGAATCGGCGGCGTAGAGGTCGGGCAGCCCGTCGCCGTTCACGTCGTCGAGCATCACCCGGTGGACCCCGGACATCGCCGCCCGCTCCTCGCCGAAGGGGCGCTCGGGCAGCGTCCAGAGGTGCCGACCGTCGAGCCCGGCGTAGACGTGGACGCTACGACCCGTCGAGACCACCACCTCGAGGGGGCCGTCCCCATCGAGATCGACGACGCCTTCGACGCGCCGCGCACCGACGACGCCGCTGTGCCACCACAGCGCACCGTCGGCGGCGCGGACCTCGACCCGGCCGCCGCGGACCACGACGTGCTCGATCGAGTGCTCCGGGTCGCCATCGAGGTCGAGGGCGACCAGCTCCCTCCAGCGAGGGGCGCCACCGAACTCGAAGCGCGCACGGTCCACGAAGTCGAGGAGGTGCTCGCACTCGGGGCCCGGGCCCGCCTCCCCCTCCTCACAGCGGATGGGCCCGTCGGGCACCGGGTCGGGATCGGGATCGGGCTCCGGGTCGGGCTCGGGATCGTCGTCTCCGCCCTCCCCCTCGTCCTCCGCCGGCGGCTCCTCCTCGGCCACGCAGACGTGGGCGGCGCAGCGCTCCCCGTCGGCGCAATCATCGGGGCCGTAGCACTCCAGCGACGGGTCGCAGGCCACCAGCAGCAGGGCGGCGATGAAGCAGGTGTAGCGCATGGTCTTGTCTCCGTCGGTGCGTGTTTCGTGTCGTCGCGCGGTGCTCATCGGCCGTACGCCCGCAGCTCACCGTCGACCGCGAGGAGGATCTCGACGAGGCCGTCTCCGTTGACGTCGGCGGCGATCGGTGCCCCGGGGAGCCCACCGATCGGCAGGGCCCAGGCGACCTCACCGGAGGAGCCGTCGAGGGCGCGCAGCACGCCGTCGTGGCCCGCGACGAGGACCTCCAGATCCCCGTCGCCGTCGAGGTCACAGAGCGAAGCGTGGCTCTGCGCGTCCCCTCCCTCGGGGGCAAACCGCCACAGCGTGCGGCCGGTGCGGCCATCGAAGGCCGCCACGCCCAGGTTGCCGCTCTGCACGAGGTCGTCGGCACCGTCCCCGTCGAGATCCCCCGCCGCCGCGAGGTGGTTGCGCCAGCCGGCCCGCGCCTCGAGGGTCCAGCGCACCTGGCCGCTGGTCTCCGCGCAGAACACGGTGTCGAAGCCGCTCGACAGGATCTCGTCGGAGCCGTCGCCATCGCAGTCGGCGGCGAGGACCGCGCCCCCCGCCGTGTAGCCACCGAGGGCGCCGCTATCGCGCTTCGCGAGGCCGCCGCCCTCCACCGCCAGCAGCGAGGAGCCGGAGGTCGCGAAGAGGTCGGCGAGCCCATCGTGGTCGGCGTCGGCGGCGGCGCTTCCGTTGACCCGCCCGTGGCTCCCCACCGCCAGGGTGGCGCCCGTCTCCGCGTTCAGCGAGACGAAGCGCCCGTCGTCCAGGTTCATCAGGGGTGTCGCGTGGGCCGGATCGTCTGTCCGCGCGGCGGCGACGCGTGCCACCGGGAACCGCTGGTTGCCGGTCTCCCAGAGCAGCGCCCCGTCACCGGCGAGGGCCCCCAGGCGGCGGGCGCGCGTGGCCGCGAGGACCTCCATCCCCGGCGCGCCGTCCAGGTCCGCCAGGGCCAGGTGCCGCTCGCCATCGACCAGCCCCTCGTAGGCGAAGGGCACCGCCACCGGCGCCACGTCGGGGGTCGCCTCACGGGCGTCGAAGACTCGCACCGGACCGTGGGCGACCCGGCGGCTGGAGCGCGGCTCGGCGCCACGGATGACCACCTCGTTGGTCCCGTCACCGTCGAGATCGCCCACCAGCGGCGCGCCGAGGCGGCGAGCGCCGTCGACCGCCCAGCGGCTCTGACCACCGTCGTCGATCCCGTGGATCTGTCCGTCGGCGGCGGCCACTACCACGAAGCTCTCGCCATCGTCATCCCGCCCCGCGGCGTTGACGGGCGGGAAGAAGAAGGCGGCGGTCGGCTGCGAGCGCCAGCGCACGGCGAAGCTCTCTCCGTCCATCTCGAGGACCGTCAGCCGGCGCCGGGAGACGTCCCACGTGAGCACCTCCGGCAGATCGTCGCCATCGAGGTCTGCGATCGAGGCCGTCAGCATCGCCGCTGTCGTCCCGATGCCCACCTCAGCGCGGTGGGTGTGGCGGTCGCGGTCGCTCCGGCTGCGGCGCTCGGAGCGGCCGTGGTTGAAGGTCCCGTAGCCGACGCCGGCCAGGCTCGCCTTCACGCCGAGATCGTCACCGGCCTGGGCGACGCCGACCACCGAGAGGCCCCACGGTGACGAGTTGAAGACCAGCAGGTCGAGGACGCCGTCGCCGTCGAAGTCGGCGGCCCCGCGGGGCCGGCTGTCGGCCATGCGCAGCTTCACGACCCCCGTGAGCGGGTCGCGGACCAGCAGCTCGCGCGAGGCGTGATAGACGATCTCCGGGACTCCGTCGCCGTCGAAGTCGCCCAGGGCGTCCTCGATGGTGGAGGGGGTCGTGGGGACCGGCTGGGCAGAGCGCACGAAGATGCCCTCCTGGTCCTCGGGGGTGAACCGCGGTCGCACGTCGAGGACCCACAGCCCGCGGTCGCCCACGCCGAGGAAGACGATCTCGTCGTCCTCGTCGCCGTCGAGGTCGTCGAGGAAGAGGCTGCCCTCCACCGCGCCACCGTCGATCTCCGGGCTCGGGCGGGCGATGCCGTCGCGGCCGTCGAGGACGTAGAGGCGTCGGTCGGCCTTGACCACCGCGTCCTTGACGCCGTCGCCGTCCACGTCGCCGACGGCCAGCACGTACCAGGTCGGGCCGTTGAGATCGAAGCGGCTGGACCAGCGGATCGCCGCGTTCTCGACGCCGTCGTCGAAGTGGTAGACATCGACGCCGCCGTGGCGCGGGGGCGCGACGACCACCTCCGGGCGGCCGTCACCGTCGAGATCGACGACCTTGGCCCAGTTGGGACGCAGCCCGCCGATCTCCCCGGGCGCCTCGTCGGCGAGGAGACGCCGGAAGCGCACGCCGCCGGCCCGCGCGTCGAGGATCGTGAGCCGCGCTGCCCGGAGCCCGTTGGGGGTGCCGGCGCTCGGCTCGCTGCCCAACACGATCTCGAGGCGCCCGTCCTGCTCGATGTCGGTCACGGCCAGCAGCGTGTTGGCCCCCGCCACCGCCGTCTCCCAGACGACCTCGCCGGTGGCGAGCCGCACGATGACCCGCTCGTTCTCGATGGAGAGGACCTCCTGGTCGCCGTCGCCGTTCACGTCGACGACCACCACCGACGACGGGTAGGCGCCGCCGATGGGGGTGCGCCACAGCAGCTCGGGGCGGCCGTCGATGCGTCCGATGGCGGGCTGCATCCGGGCCCCGCCGGCGTCGCCGGACCCTTGGGGCCAGGCGCCGGTCGGGGAGAGCTCGATGTCCATCTCCACCGCGCCGTCGGGCTCGACCTCGAAGTCAGCGAGCAACGGCGAGAAGAGGGCCCGCGTCACGTTCAAGTGCCCCTCGCCCGGCGTCACGAAGGCCTCGAAGCGGCCCGCGGCGTCGGCGCGAAGGAGGCGGCCGTCGTCGAGCTCGATCGAGGCGCCGCGGACGACCGCGCCGTTGCCGGCATGGGTGACGGTGCCGTGGACGCGGCCGGCGCGATGGCCGTAGACGATCTCGACGGCGTCCACCGAGGGCGAGCGGAGCGGGTCGTCGCTGCGCAGCCCGAGGCGGAGGGCGACGCGCTGCGCCTGGTCGTCGGCCTCGTCGACCGTCAGCCAGGCCGGCTCGTCGTCGAGTCGAACGGCGACGGTGACGTCGGTCCCCGGGGCGTTGGCGCCGAGGACGCGGGCGGCGAGGACCCGACTGCACGGGCTGCCGGTGTCGTGGGCGGGTGAGGCGACCTCGAGCTCCGGCGCGTAGGCCGTGGCGACGGAGATCGTCGGCGGGCTCAAGCGCGCCGCGGCGAGCTCCGTGAAGTCGACGCCGACGTCGTAGCCGACGAAGGTGCCGTCGATGGCGGTCTCGAACTCGAAGGAGACCGCCGCGACCGGCTCCTCGGTGGTGAAGAAGAGGAGATGCTCGCTCGGGACGCGGTCCTCGTAGCGCGCGGTGACCCGCAGGAGGCCCTCGGCGAGGCCGTCGATGTCCTCCAGCAGCGCCGAGACCGACACGTGGACCACGTTCGACGGCGGGACGTCGATCCCGTCGGCGTAGAACCGGCCCTCGCCCTCGACCACGATCGAGGCGCCATCACGCGCCGCGCCACCATCGACCTCGTAGTCGTCGGCGTCGGGGGCCGTGTCGATGCGCGGGAGCCGCAGGGTGCCACGCCGTTGGTCGGCGACATCCTGGGCGAGGGCCGAGGCCGGAGCGCGCCAGACACCGACGAAGGGGCCGTCGCCAGCGACCTCGCACCGCGTCGGACAGCCCTCGTCGACCTCACCGTCACAGTCGTCGTCGACGCCATCGCCGCCGCCTTCGGGGTTGCACGCCTCGGCGGGGACCGGGCCGCAACCGCCGCAGGCGTTGGCCACGCCGTCGTCGACCTCGCCGTCGCAGTCGTCGTCGATGCCGTTGCAGACCTCCTGCGGCGCCGCTCCACACTCACCGCAGGCGTTGAGCACGCCCTCGTCGATCTCGCCGTCGCAGTCGTCGTCGATGCCGTTGCAGACCTCCTGCGGTGCCGCTCCACACTCACCGCAGGCGTTCAGCACGCCCTCGTCGATCTCGCCATCGCAGTTGTCGTCGATGCCGTTGCAGACCTCGACGGGGAGCGGACCGTGCAGACCGCACGCGTTGTGCGGGCCCAAATCCTCCTCGCCGTCGCCGGGCTCCCCGCCGTGACCGTCACCACCGCAGGCGTCCGCCTCGGCCTCCCCAGCGCCGGCGTCCACGGCGTCGTCGGAGTGGTCACAGCCAAACGCCAGGAGCGCGAAGAACAGCGCACAGCGGGGGTCTACCAGTCGGGCGCCGGGTTTCGGGATGCGTAGAATCATCGGTCTCCTCCATCGAGTACCAGCTCCCCCTTCGCAAGCCGCGTGCCCACCCGCGCCGCCGACGCAACACCTTGAGATCAAAGGCTTCAAGAACGACGGAGGAACGCCATTCCCGCCGCTTCGTGACGGGTGTTACACTGCGGACCGTCACATCGACCCACTCGAAAACAAGCGCACACCCGCGGCGAGGAGCACACAGTACGTGTTGATCGAACACGAAGGCGCCCTCGCTACCATCCTCGACCATCTCCCGGTGATGGTGGCGATGTTCGGACCGGACGGTCGGGTCCGCTTCGTGAATCGAGAGATCGAGCGCAGCCTCGGCTGGAGCTTCCGGGAGTGGCAACAGCGCAACGTGCTCGAGGAGTGCTACCCCGACGAGGCGCAGCGGCAGGCGGTCTACGCCTTCATGGCGAACCCGGACGGAACGTGGCGGACCTTCACGACCCGAACGAAGTCCGGCGACTCGATCGAGACGGCGTGGACCAACGTGCACCTCAGCGACGGCGCGTCGATCGGGATCGGGCGCGACGTGACGGCCGAGGTCCGAGCGCGGCGCCACGCCGACGGACTCAGCGCGCAGCTCGAGGCGATCCTCGAGAACCTGCCGGACATGGTGTTCGTGAAGGACGCCCGCGATCTGCGCTTCGTCCGGCTCAACGCCGCGGCCGAGGCGCTCATCGGCATCCCGCGCGCGGAGATGCTCGGCAAGAACGACTACGACTTCTTCCCCGAGTCCCAGGCGCGCTTCTTCGAGGTCAGCGACCGGGCCGTGCTCGACAGCGGCGAGCCCCTCGACGTCCCCGAGGAGCCTCTGGCGACGGCGTCGGGGGAGCGAATCCTTCACACCAAGAAGATCCCGATCCGCGACGCCGACGGCACCCCGCAGCTCCTGGTCGGCATCTCCCGCGACATCACCGAGAGGAAGCACCGGATCGAGGCGCTCGAGCGCGCGGAGGCGGAGGCCCGCGACGCGAACCGGGCGAAGAGCGAGTTCCTGGCGAAGATGAGCCACGAGATCCGCACGCCGATGAACGGCGTGTTGGGGATGGCGTCGCTGTTGCTCGAGTCCGACCTCGCCCCCGCCGATCGCGAGTGCGTCGAGACGATCCACAGCTCCGGCGAGGCGCTGCTGGGGATCCTCAACAACATCCTGGACCTCGCGAAGATCGAGGCTGGGAAGCTCGCCCTGGAGATGGTGTCCTTCGAGCTGCGCGGGGTCCTGGAGGGGGTCCGAGCCCTGCTGCGAGAGCGGGCGGCGCGCAGGCAGGTCGAGCTTCGCCTCGAGCTCGACGAGCGGTTGCCGGGGCGGCTGCGCGGCGATCCGATGCGCCTCCGACAGGTCTTGCTGAACCTCACGGACAACGCCGTCAAGTTCACCGAGCGGGGGCACGTGAGCCTGCGCGCCGAGGTCGAGGGGGTGGAGGGCGAGGTCGCGACGGTGCGCCTGGCGGTCGAGGACACTGGCACGGGGATCGATCCGGAGATCTGCGCCCGCCTCTTCGGGGCCTTCGAGCAAGCCGACTCGTCGATCACGCGGCATTTCGGGGGCACGGGCCTGGGGCTGACGATCGCCCACGAGATCGTCGACCGAATGGGCGGGCACATCAGCGTCGAGAGCGCGCGGGGCCGAGGGACGCGCTTCGACATCGTGCTGCCCTTCGAGATCAGCGACCCGGTGCCGAGCACGCCGCCCGGCGCCGCCGACCCCGTCCCGCGTGCCGTCGAGCACCCTTCGGGTCGGAGCCTGCGGGTCCTGGTTGCCGAGGACAACAAGGTCAACCAGCGCGTGGTCTTGCGGCAGCTCGAGCGGTTGGGCTGCGAGGTCGTGTTGGTGAGCGACGGCCAGCGAGCCGTGGAGCGGCACGCCGACGAGACCTTCGATCTGGTGCTGATGGACTGCCAGATGCCGGTCCTCGACGGCTACGACGCGACGGCCGCCATGCGCGCCCATCCGCGGGCGACCGCGCGGGTGCCCATCATCGCGATGACCGCGTCGGCGATGCAGGGGGAGCGTGAACGCTGCCTGGCGGCCGGCATGGACGACTACCTGGCGAAACCGGTGCAGCTCAGCCAGTTGGTGGAGACCCTCGAACGATGGATCCCTGAGGCAGAGCCCAAGTAACGCTCGCGCTCGCGACGCTGCTGGGTTGCGCCGCGGACTCTGCATCGATCCGCCCGCGCCCGCTTGACCCCCGGGCGGCCCCCGGCGACAGTCGCGACATGGCCGAGCTTCGCCCGTACCCCTTTGGCGCCCTCGTCACGCGGATGTTCCGCGAGCTCGACGAGCGACGCTCGATCTTCGACCTGCCCCAGCGGAAGTTCTACCGCGGCGATCCGGATCGCGACCTCTCGATCCGGTTCCAGGGGCACCACCCATCTACCCCGCTGGGGCCCGCCGCCGGACCCCACACGCAGATGGCCCAGAACATCGTGCTCTCGTTTCTGGGCGGCTGCCGGGTGATGGAGCTCAAGACCGTCCAGTTCCTCGACGAGCTCGAGCTCCCGCGACCGTGCATCGACATGGAGACCATCGGCTTCAACGTCGAGTGGTCGCAGGAGCTGAGGCTCGAGCAGTCGGTCCGCGAGTACGTGGCGGCCTCGATGCTCATCGAGATGTTGATCGCGAGCGGGAAGCTGGAGTTGGCCCCGGGCTACGACCGCGTGGTCTACGACATGTCGGTCGGCTACGACCTCGCGGGCATCAAGACCCCGAAGGTGCAGGCCTTCATCGGCGACATGCGCGACGCGACACGCTGGGTCGATGCGTTGCGCGCGGAGATCCCCGACGCCTACGCCGAGTACCGCGACCTGGACTTCCGCACCGAGCTCTCCGACACGCTCACGCTCAGCACCTTCCACGGCTGCCCGCCCTCGGAGATCGAGCAGATCATGTCGTTTCTGCTCGACGACCTCGCGCTCAACGCCATCGTGAAGCTCAACCCGACGCTGCTGGGGCCCGAGGCGTGTCGAGGGCTGCTCAACGACACGCTCGGCTACGAGGACTGCCATGTCCCCGACGCGGCGTTCACCAACGACGCCACGTGGGCGCAGGCGACGGACTTCGTGGGGCGCCTCGGCGAGCTGGCGGAGGCGCGGGGGCGCGGCTTCGGCGTGAAGTTCACGAACACGCTCATCGTGGAGAATCACCGCGACTTCTTCCCCGCGACCGAGAAGGAGATGTACCTCTCGGGCCCGCCGCTGCACGTGCTCGCGATGAACCTGGTGGGGCGCTTCCGCGGTGTCTTCGGCGACCGGCACCGGATCTCGTTCTCGGCGGGCATCGACAAGCACAACTTCGCCGAGTCCACCGCCATCGGGCTCACCCCCGTGACGACCTGTAGCGATCTGCTCAAGGCCGGCGGCTACGGGCGCGCGCCCGCCTACCTGAAGGGCCTGTCGAAGCGGATGGAGGCGGTGGGGGCGAGCAGCGTCGACGAGCTCATCATCCGCGCCTTCGGACACGGGGAGCGCGCGCTGCGCGATCTCGAGTTGGACGAGGCGATCCGCGCCCGTTGCGAAGCCGCCTACGCCGACGGCGGCGATCTGCGGGTCGCCGCCGGAGACGCCTTCGAGGCCTGGGTGTCGGCGGCCACGCTGCGAAACACCGAGAGCTACGTCGAGCGATGCACCGACGATCCACGTTACGCCAAGGCCGCCAACAGCAAGCCGCCCAAGAAGATCGGCAGCCAGCTCACGCTCTTCGAGTGCATCACCTGCGACAAGTGCGTGCCCGTGTGCCCCAACGACGCCAACTTCCCCTTCGAGCTGCCGAGGGGCGAGATCCCGGTCGAGCGGCTGCGTTGGACGGGCTCCGATTGGGAGGCCGAGGACACGGGGGCGCTGGCGATCACCAAGAAGCACCAGCTCGCCACCTGGGCGGACTTCTGCAACGAGTGCGGCAACTGCGACGTCTTCTGCCCGGAGGACGGCGGTCCCTATGTCGTGAAGCCTCGGTTCTTCGGCACCGAGGAGGATTGGCGCGTGCTCTCCGGCGGCGACGGCTTCTACCTCGCGCCGGACCGCATCCTGGGCCGGTTCGGTGGTCGGGACTTCGAGGCGCGGTTCGCGGGCGAGCGCGCGAGCTTCTGCGGGGCCGACTTCGCCATCGAGCTGGATCGTGGGGGGCGACGCGACTCCATCGTCGCCACGCGGGTCGCGCCCGGCGAGGTCGTCGATCTGACGTACTTCCACATCATGTGCGCGCTCCACGCCACGGTCGGCGCCCAGCTCAACTACGTGACGCTGCGCTGGTAGCGCCCTACGAGGTGGGCGAGCTCGCGGATGATCACCGCCGCGAGGTCCTCCTGCCTCTTCAGCCTTCTCGCTGATGCACTTGAACTCGAGGTCCTTCTCCGGTCACAGGGTGCGCATCCGCGCCCAGAGTCTGGGGGCCACGGCCTCGGCCTCGGCCCGAATCGCGTCGAGGTCGGCGCGCACCAGCTTCCGGTCGCGGACCACGAGTCGACCGCCCACCAGGACATGGAGCGGTCCGCCGGCGTCCTCGACGACGAGATCCGCGGCGGCGCCCTCGACCAGAGCGCCCAGCGGGATCCCGGCCCGCTCGGCAAAGAGGGTTCGACCGCGGTCGAGCCGAGGTGTCGCCGTGAGGGGCTCTTCGCCGTGGGCCTTTGCGTGCTCCATCAACGCCGCGAGCTCGTCCTTCATCCGCGCCGGGTAGCCATCGGTACCCAACGCGACGCGCGCGCTCGACCGGCTGTTCACGGCGTAGCCCACTTTGTTGCCGTGGTTCGAGCGGGGGTTGTGGACCAACCAGAGGCCCATCGCTTCGGTCCGCTGCACCTGGGCGGCGCTCAAGTGCACGCCGTGGGCGAGGATCGAGCCCGCCGGCAGGGCGTCGAGGTCGCAGAGGCGCTCGAGGGGGCCGTCGTAGCCGCGGCGTCGGGCGTCGAGCACGTCGGCGACGTCCTCCGCGAGGTGGACGTGCATCACGGTCCCCAGCGCCCGACACAGATCGCCAGCGGCGCGAATGGTCTCATCGGAGACGGTGAACGAGGCGTGCAGGGCCACGGCGCCGACGATGCCCTCCGGGGGTGCTGACTCGATGAAGCGGCGGCACTCGCGGAGTCCGCGGCGAGCCTCCTCGGCGCCACCGTTGCGCTCGGTCGCGCCGTAGCAGAGCAGAGCGCGCGCGCCGAGGCCGGCGCAGGCATCGGCCAGGACGTCGAGGGCCCCCTCGATGAAAGCCGGCGACTCGTGGTGGTCGACCAGCGCCGTGGTCCCAGCGAGCAACGCCTCGGCGACGTACAGCCGGGCCGAGGCGCGGAGGGCGTCGGCGTCGAGGGCGCGGTCGAGCCGCCACCAGACGCGCTCGAGGATCTGGACGAAGTTCTCCGGCGCGGGCTCGGGCGACGGCATCCCCAAGGGTGCCAGGCCGCTGTAGAGGTGTGTGTGGGCGTTGACATGACCGACGCGCACGTCGTCGCCGCGCAGGCGCATCGAGCCGGGGGGCAGCGGTGGATCATCGGCGGGATCGGCCACGAGCTCGATCCGGTCGCCACGCACGAGGACGAGGCGTCGCTTGGTCTCGATTACCAGGGGGATCTGGCCCACGCGTTACTCCACCAGCTTGAAGGCGACGGCGGAGAGGAAGCCCGCGAGCGTCCCGACGCCGGTCACGTTTGGGCCGCCGAGGTGGATGGCTTCGGGCAGCATGGCCGAGGCGATCATGGTGAGCATGGCGCCCGCGGCGATGCCCTCCATCCCGGCGACGAAGCCATGGGAGGCGCTGTCTCCGAGCCAGAAGCCGATGGCGGCGCCCACCGCCGTGACGACGACCAGCGCCGACCACATCAGCAGCACCTTCCAGCTCGCGACCCCTTGCGCGCGCATGCCGATCGAGCTCGACATCGCCTCGGGGATATTGGAGATGAAGAGGCCGCCGATCAGGGTGTAGGGGACGATATCGAGGAAGCTCACGGGGCCAGAGGCCAGGGCCCCGGCCAGGGCTCCGGCCAGGGTAGCGCCGATGACGATGCTCTCGGGGATGCCGTCGAGGAGGACGCCCAGCCAGATCGCCAGGGGGGCGCCCGAGTGCTCGCGGCGCGCCTGTTGGAGATCGGCGGTGGTGGGCAGCTCGGTGCTCGTGCGCAGGGCCGCGACAGCGCGATGGGCCCAATCGGCGGCGGCCTGGGCCTTCTCCTGGCGGTGGGAGGCCAGCTCGTCGAGGCGCTCGCTGGCGAGCTGCGCGGTCGCCTCCGCCAGCTCCGGCGACAGCTCCCGCAGGCGCTCGAAGTCGTAGCGATCGAGCATCAGGGTCGTGACGTGGCCACTCGCGCGAGCGCCAGCGGTGCGCGGAGCGCCCGTGAGGAGGGCGATCTCACCGACGATTTCACCGGCGGGCAGGGTCTTGAAGACCTGATCGCGTTGGGAGAGATCGATGGCCCCGGACTCGATGAAGTAGAGGCAATCGCCCACATCACCTTCGTCGAAGAGGGCCTCGCCGTGGTGGAACTGGCGGGGCCGCACCATCTCGACGAGACGTTGCACGTGCTCCGGGGGGACGCCGTGCAGCACTTGGACGGCGCTCAACCGCCGGAGGATCTCCTGGTGTCGCTTTGAGCGCTTGGTCGAGAGGAAGGCGATGGTCGTCGCCGTCTTGCGCAGGAAGCCACCGCGCGCGTTGATGATCTGATCGAGGATCACGAAGAGCGCGCCGCCGACGGCGCCGCCCACGAGGAGGAGGATCAGATCGACGGAGGGTCCGGCCCCCGCGGGGCGGGCGGCGGTCGCTGTCGGGGCCACCAGCTCCAGGGCGAGGGCGGCCATCAGCGCCCCCGAACCGAAGGCCATGAGCGCGCCCGTCACCTTGGGGCGCGGCTGCCAGACGAGGCCGAGGGCTGAACCGAGGGGAAGCGAGAAGGCGCTCAGGGCGCCGAGCCAGGCGGCCCACCATACGTAGTCGTCCATGCGCGTGGCAGGCTCGCACGCGCGCGCCGCGCGGACAACGCTGGCGGGGGGGTCGCCGGCCGCCGGTGGGTTATCGAGACCGGACGAGGTGTCCGATTCACACGGGAGACTCGAACGACGCGGAGGCGCACATGCTCGCCTGGCTACGGAAGCTCTTCGGGGGCGGAGGCGCACAGACCAAGAGCGCGCCGAGGGCGGCGGAGGCCCCAGCACGGCGTGAGGCGGAGCCCTTCGACGTTCACTCCGTCGCCGAATACCGACAGGGAATGCGGAGGATGCCCGATCCAGAGATGGTGGTCCGCCTCTCGAAGGGGGTGCGCGCGAGGATCGAGGCGGCGCCCCAGGAGTTGCCCGCGA
This sequence comes from uncultured Nannocystaceae bacterium, assembly GCA_964402225.1. GTDB lineage: Bacteria > Myxococcota_A > Bradymonadia > UBA7976 > UBA1532 > CAYOBQ01. The sequence goes on from CAYOBQ010000011.1 coordinate 28,964, forward strand.
TGCCCAACGGGGCGATGCGTGCATTGAGCGAGGCGCGGCGGAAGGACTGCAACGTCAACGAGTTGGTGCGGCTCATCAACCAGGACCCGTCGCTGGCGGCGGACGTGCTGCGGGTCGCGAACTCCCCGATCTACGGGGGGCGGCAGATCGAGGCGACACGCGAGGCGGTGACCCGGTTGGGGCTGCGCGAGGTGGCCAACGTGATCGCGACCGCGTCGTTGTTGAGCCTGGTGGACGCGGCGGTCGCCAATTCGAGCCGGTACACCGCCTTGCTGCGTGACCTGACGCAGCACGCTGTGACGAGCGCGTTCGCGGCGGGCCAGGTGGCTCTCGACCGGCCCGAGTGCCCCTACGACCGGGCGTTCACCGGAGGTCTCTTGCACGACGTCGGCAAGCTCATGCTGTTGCCGATGGTCGAGGGGATGGCGCCGCCGGAGACGAGCGACGCGACGGTGTGTGCGGTGCTCGAGCGGCTGCACTCGGAGCTGGGTGGGGACGCCATCGAGAGATGGGGCTTGCCGGAGGGGATCATCGAGATGTGCACGCTGCACCACGATGGGCATCTCAACGGGGAGCCGCGGCACGTACCGCTCCACGTCGTGCGGGTGGTGAGCGGGCTCGACGAGCTGCGCTGGAACCCGAACCATCGGGACGCGCTCTCAGACGAGATCGAGGCCAGCATCGAAGTGCTCGGGCTCGATGGGCGCCAGGTGCGCGCGCTGGCGTCCGATGTCCGCGAGATGTCCCGCAAGGCGACGGCGCTGCTCAGCCAGTGAGCTCCACGAGGCGACCAGAGAGCGGCGTGGAGCGAGCAAGCCCGGACCGCTGCCGTACGGCAACGACAACCATCAGCGCCGGATCGCCGACCCCGCGAGGGGTGGGCTACCAGAGGTCTCGCGAAGCGCGCAGCACATCGATGTAGGAGATGATGCCCTGCAGCTCGTCGGTCGCCGGGTCGACCACCGGGACCGCCCCGACCTTCTGGTCCAACATCAGGTCCACCACATCCGTCACGTCCTCGTCGGGCCCGACGGTCATCGTGTTGGCGCTCATCAGGGTCGACAGCGGCGCCCGCATTCGGGCGCGCGCGTCGTCAGCATGCTCGATGCTGGCCAGCGGCGGCAGCGCGAAGCTGCGAAGGTCGCGGTCGCTCAGCATCCCGACCAGCCGCCCTCGCTCCGTGACCAGCACGTGCCGCACGTCATACTCCCGCAGCATCTCCAGCGCGCGGCCAACCGTATCGGTCGGGTTGAGTGAGAACGGGTCTGCGGTCATCACCTCGTCTGCGGTCATCGATCTCTCCGTCGTGCGTGCCCAGGAAGCTTGCCAACCCCGTGCCAGCGTCCAGGCGAGTATATTGGCGCCACCCGCTACCGGATGGTGACAGCATTGAACCACAGGTCATTGGAGATCGCACGCAGGGAGGGTCAGGCCGAGCTCCTACTGGAGTTGATGGCGTCTGCCTGGGGCCGCGTCGACCAGGCCGACGCGACCCGGGTCCATCAAGCCGAAGTGGCCGACCTCGTGAGATGGGGACGCATGCTCATGGCCGGGGGCTCAGCGATGAGCGTGTTTCGCGAGGAGCGCGCCCGCGACCGCGCCCTGCGCGAGATCCCGGAGCGCTTCCCCGACTTGCCCGAGTACCGGCACGCCAGGCTCAGGTCAGCGGACTGCCACCGGCTCGAGCAGTGGTTGGAGCGGCTCCCCACGGCGACCAGCGCCGACGGGGTCTTCGCGTTGACGTGCGGAGACCGCCTCGAGGATCAGGGCTACGAGCGGTGGTCCAAGCAGCGACTCGGGGGGCTCCCCAGTTGGGTCCTCGGACGCCTCGAAGCGGCCGAGCTCGACACGCTGGAGGAGTGGGCCATCGCCCTGACGACCGAGCCGTCCCTCGAGACCCGGGACTCCACTGTCGGTCTTCCGGCCGCGCGGACTACTCCTCGAAGACCTGCGCGAGGCTGGTCGCCATGAGCACCCGCTCGGCCCAACGTCTCGGCGGGCGACGGGCGAACGGAAGCCTCCTGCGGGGGGCTCGTGACACCCGGAGGCAATCCGGGCCAATCACGTCGGACTCCCCACGGGCAACTCGCGCGGGCCTCGATGGTGGCGTCTGATGGTGAGTCCGGGCCTTCGGGCTGGATGGTGAAGCGCAGATTGACGTCGGCGCACTCGTTGCCCCACAAGGGGCCGGCGAGTGCGTCAATGGCCAGCTCCCTACCGGCGCCAACGGGGGTCGGGACCTGGCCGTTGAGCCAGGGTGCCTGACGCGCCATCTCTTCGCGCTGGGCGATCCGGGTCGAGCAAAATGCCACCGAGAGACTGGGCGTGGGCGGTGCCGATGCCTAACAGCCAGGCGAGCTTGGAGGACCAGGGGGTCTCCGTAGAGCTGCCGCCTCCGTCGATGCTGTCGAACTTGCGTCCATGGTCGGCCCGGACTTCGCGCTCGCGCGGGAAGCGGCGGCTGGGAATGTCGAGGAGGCGGTAGTCGTCCGCGGAGCGGGCCGACTACTCGTCGAAGACCTGCTTGGGGCTCGTCGCCACGAGCACCCGCTCGGCCCATATTTCGAGTTGCTCTCCGCGGGCCGCACGGACGCGCGCTGCCGCCTCGGACGGGAGCGCGCGAAACTTGAACCGAAGCAGCTTCAAGAGCAGGTCTTGGCGCCCCTCTTCGATCAGGCTCTCTCCCGCAGTCACCATCGCCTCCTTTGCCCGTCGTCCGACGGCGCTCCCGAGCACCGCGACGGCCGCTTCGACCCGCAGGGTCTCGTTCACCTCGAGAGCATCGCGCATCAGCGCACCCAATGCGTTGACACCCGACGGCGCCTCGAGCAACTCGACGATGAGGTCGCACCACTCGACGAGGCACGGCAGGAAGTCGACCTCGTGCCTAGCGTGCTTGAGAAAGAGCACCGTCAACTTCGTGAACGCGGTCGCCAACGCGTCCGGCGTCTCGCCCATGTCGACCAGCGACTCGAAATAGCGCTCCGCCGACCATTGCGTCTCTCCGTGGTAGAGCACCATCGGCGGGATCGGCGGCAGCAGCTTCGCCTCGTCGTGATCGGCCAACCACGCCGTCCAGATACGGTCCATGTAGCGGTAGAGGCGCAGGGCCATCCAGCGATCCACCGTGCTCTGATGCTAGAAGAGCAAGTAGAGCAGCCGTCGGCCGCCGCCTTCGACCTCGACCTCGAAGAGCAGGTCCGAGTGCCGCTCCGAGAGTGCCTCGTCGACGAAGGAGCCGGGGCAAAGCCGGAGGGTCGAAAAGACCAGCAACTCCGTGAGGGTCGGAGGCAGCAAGCTCGCGAACAGTCCAGCCGCGTGGGCTGGCTTGGAGAACGCGAACTTGAAAACAGCCTCGTGGGCTGTCTTGAGCATGAAGCGTCATAGCGTTGGCAAACCGGGGACGCCAGACTGGTCGGGGGTCCTCGCTCCAAAGCTCCTGCCTGCACGAGATCCCCTGCGCTCGGCTGGGTTGGTGGGCGGGGCGATGCGAGTCGCGAAGCGACGAGCGAGCGCCGGCCGCCGACCCAGCCGAGCGCGCATCCTCCGTATTGAGATCGCTTTTCACGCAACAGCCGCGCGATTTGTCCGAAAGGGATCTGCGGGACAACTCGACTCAAGGAGAGAAATCGTCATGGCAAGGGTCCTGCGCTACCAGCCCGAAGAGTGGATGGTTCAGTTCATCACCGTTCGGTGTTTCCAAGGTCGCTTCCTGTTACGCCCCTCCGAGGAGCTCAACCTCCGTTGCGTCGGCGTGCTAGAGCGAGCCGCCCGGCTCCCGGGGTGCCGCCTCCACGGAGCGGTGTTCCTGAGCGGTCACTTCCACCTGCTCGTCTCCAGCCAGACCGCCCGGCACCTCTCCGACTACATGCAGTTCGTCGATGGCAACATCGCCCGCGAGATCGGCAAGCTCCACGGCTGGAGCGACCGCGTCTGGCAGCGTCGGTACAGCGCCGCGACGTGCAACGACGAGGAGAGCCAGATCCAGCGTCTCGGCTACTTGCTCGCCCACGGCGAGAAGGAGGCGCTCGTGGCCAAGGCCCATGAGTGGCCCGGCGTCCACACGATCCGGGCCACCTGCGGAGGCGAGAAGATCAAGGGCGTCTGGATCGATCGCACGGCCCTCTTCAAGGCCCGGCGTCGCTCCGACGGCGCTTCGGTCCGCGAGTCTGACTTCCGCGAGACCTGCACCCTCACGCTCTCGCCCTTGCCGTGCTGGAAGCACCTCGACTACGGCGCCCAACTCTGCCAGGCCAAGCGAGCCTACAAGCAAGCCATCACCGATCTCGGCCCCGAGCCCGATGCAAAGATCCTCGGCGTCGATGCGATCCTCGACATGGATCCGACCCACCGCCCCGACAAGGTCAAGCGCGGCCCCGCCCCCTTGTGCCACGCCAGCACCCAGGCCGCCCGAAAGGCGTTCCGCAAGGCCTACTACAACTTCGTGCGAGCGTACCAAGAGGGCCTCGACAAACTCCGCGGCCACCTCCAGGACAACCGAGACGAGTACATCCCCTGGGCCGGCATCGCCCCAGGCGGTCTGCGTCCCGCCCCGTCGTAGCAGCCCGCGTCAAGGCGACGCCTCCCGATTCAACGCCCACCAACGCCCTCACGCGAGCCCTCGCGGTGCGCGTCAAATCCAGCGCCAGCCCCCCGCCACCGCCACCAACCACCCCGCACCCGCCCAAACCGCGCCGCCCACCTGCTTCAAGAGCCCGCACCAGGGCGCCAGCCCCACCAAAAGCCCCCACCCCCACCTACATCCCCCTCCCCCTCCAACCATTCGGGTGGAACGTCGGGGGAGAGCGTCGTGACGGGTGAACGCGGGAGGTTCAGTTGCCGAGGTTCTCGTCGCCGGCGGTGAGCTGGATTGCTAGGAAGGTGCCGGCGGCGATGGCGGCGATGCCTGCGACCATCGCTATGGTGCCGCCGGTGCTGAGCGTGCGGATCTCGGCCGTGCTCACCTGGGTGCGGTCCACCAGGACGCCGTAGTCGGGGGAGACTAGCTGGGTCTTGTTCATGTGGAAGTAGAAGGGGGTCACTCGGTGGACCTGGCCGTCGCGGGTGGTGAGCACCAAGGGGGTGGTGCCGTCTACCTGCACTTGGCAACCGCCGCAATCTGTGCCCTGGAGGCTGGCCTCGGGGGGGCGGCCTGGGACCGCCGTGAGCTGGTCCAGATCGGTGACCGCGACGCGCTGATGCGAGTAGCAGGCCGGGAGCGCGAGCGCGGCGAGCAGGAGCGTCCCTCGAATCACGGTGCGCCTCCGATGACGATGTCTACGTCCAGGCTCAACGTCGAAAGCTCGGACACCGCCCCGCTGGTGGCACGCCGGACGTCCATCACGACCGTGCCCTGGAACCTCCGCGGGCCCGAGAGTGGCGGTGGATCGAAGCGCACGCCCAAGCGTAGGAAGTTCCGAGCGGCGGCGGGGAGCCACACGCCTGCGAGGCTGTCGAGCAGACCGCTGCCCGCCCCGATCCGTAGATAGCTACCGTCGGTCTCACACGACGCGCGCACGAAGGCGGCGTCGTCGGCGTCGGACAAGACCGCGCTGTCTAGCGTGGCGAACAGATGGGGCCGTTCGCTGAGGGTCGTCGCCGGGCCCGGCGTCAACGCCCAGGCAACCACCGCACCGTCCCCCGCGAGCGTCCCGAGGTTCGGCAGCAGCGACGCGCGCCCATAGGGCGGTAGCAACGTCTCGCCGATGGCCACCTCCAACGTGTCGAAGCGATGCGCCGAGCCGCCGCCGAGCACCTGCAAGCCCGCCTCGCTCGACACCACCGCGAGGGCGGAGGGCGCGCGTACGGCGAGCCGCCCTATGGAGTCGTCGAGGAGCCTCGAGAGGGTGGCCGCGTAGAGCTGTACGAGCTCGTCATCGGGGTCGACCGGCCCGAAGAGGCGCGGCAGGCAGCGTCCCTGAACGCAGGCCTCGCGGGGCCCGCACGCGCAGCCCGACGCCGGCTCGACGCAGCGCTGAGTCAGCGCGCTGCCATCCTCCACGCCGACACAGACCCGCTCGCCGTCACAGCAACCGGTGGCGATGTCACAGCGTTCGTTGCCGCCACCGCAGGGCGTGAAGTTGCACCTCGGTAGCCACGGGCCCGTGGGGAGGGCGCCGCACGCCACCCCCGACCGATCCAACGCCACCGTGACCTCCTCCTCGAAGCCCCCGCTCACCGTCGACACCTCGACGACCTCGACCTCGGTCGCCCGCCCGTCAATCCGCACGTCTTGGAAGCTGAAGGCCGACGCGGGCGGCGTCTGGGGCACGCGCGCGCCCCCAATGCGCACCGCGCCTCCGGCCTGGTTGATCATCACGAGCGACACCATGTGGCCCTCGCCGTCACAGGCCCCGTGCGCCCCGACCAGACCGATCGCCGCCACCTCCTCGGTCGCGACGTCCAACTCCGCGCCGGTGTTGCACCCCAGCACCGCCAACAACCACGGCCACCTCACGGGAGCAGCTCCTCGGGGCTGGTGTCGATGCAGTCGAAGCGCGCGAGGGCGGCGTCGTAGCCACACTCGAGGTCGCGGGATCCGCAGTCGATGCTCACGATGCGGTGCAGCTCGCAGAAGAGCAGCCGCCCCTCGTCACATACGCCTCCGCTGGGCACCTCGCCACACCCGGTCGACACCGCGCAGTCGCGGTCGCACTCGCTCTCAAAGCTGCAGGTCGCGTCGATGTCCGCCGGACACCCCGGGTCCGGGAAGCTGCGCTCGTTCGTCGCCGCGAAGTTCGGCGCGTCACGCAGATCGCCGTCGCTGTTGGCGGTGCAGAGCCTCCGCTGCCCGTGCCACAGACACAGCCACCCGCTGGGGCACTCGTCGTGCTCTCGACAGGAACGGGTGCAGTAGCGACCCCCGATCGCTTCGTCGAAGTCCTCGCAGGTCGCCATGTTGTCACAGCTCACCTGCCCCCTGCAGTAGGCGCGCCGGTAGTCGGCGTCCTCGGTGCACACCCGCCCGCATCCCATCTGTGTCAGCTCCCGCCCGTCCTGCCGGGCCACGAGACCACACTCGTAGAGCCGCGCGCAGCCGATGGTGCAGCTCTGGACCACGTCCTCGATGTCGAGGGCCTGGCCGCGCGTGCACTGGCGCGACGCCTGGACGCGCGATCCGATGGGCGCGTTCACGCCGTAGAAACAGCTCTTGCCCGTGATGCACTGCGTCACGGTGTCGAAGGCGTCCCCACAGAAGGCGTCGTCGGGGCAATCCGCGTCCGCCTCGCAGTGCGGCATGCAGACAAAGAGATCGTCGGTGCCGGTGACGCCGTTGCAGCCGAGCCCCGCCCCGCACGTGCCGCAGCGATCTCCGACCGTCCCACCGACCGCGGGTAAACACACCCCATCGCCGTCGGGGTGCAATCCCGCGGGTCGCCGCCAGAGCAACGGCTCCTCTCGAGCCTCGGACTCGATCCACGTGTGCACGCAGACCTGACCCATCGCGCAGTCGGTGGTGGTCTCACACCGGTTGGAGCACACGCGCTCCCCACCCACGGGCGGGAGTACGTTGAGGCACGCGCCGTTTCGGCAGACACCCACCTCGAAGAGACCCCCGAGGGGCGTGCGACACACCTGCGTGGTGCGGGTGGACGTGGCGTCGACCCAGACCTGATTGCACTCGCTCCAACGCTCGGACTCGTCCCGGAAGGTCCGCCCCGCGCCACACGCGTCGATGGTGATCTCGCCGGCAGCACAGGGCGTCTGGCAGAAGGAGTCGCAGCCGTCGCGGTCGTCGTCGTTGCCGTCGTCGCACTGCTCGCCCTGCTCGACCACGCCATTGCCGCAGACCGGCCGCGTGCGCACGGAGACCGGATCGGGCTCCTCGACCTCGGGCGCGTCCCCCGCCGACAACGCGAGCTCGTTGCCGCAGCCGGCGACCAAGACCAGCAATGACCAATAGATCCTACTCAGGGGCCGGTCAGCGCCCCCCCCCAACCAAGGGGCGGGGGGCCGGCCCCCAAATTGAGGGGGGGGGGGGGGGGCCCCCCCCCCCCCCCCC
>CAYOBQ010000011.1:36975-70460 GCA_964402225.1 uncultured Nannocystaceae bacterium
GGGCCCCTCTCTTGCTGCGGGTGTGGGGTCACCCCCTCCCCCGCACGGGCCGCGACTCGCGGCCTCCCCCCCCCCCGCCGCTTTTTGGGGGGGGGACGCCTGCGGCGTCTCCACGTCGCCCGCGGCTCTCTGAGCCGTGCAGCAAGAGCCGGCGTCTTGACCAGTGTCCCTACTCACACTGCCCCTCCGCGTTGCACTTCAACGAGCGGCAATCCTGGTCGCCATGACAACGCCGGCCGGCGTCCATCTGTCCGCGTGGGTGGCAGACGTCGCCGAACCCGGTCTCGAGGCACCCCTCACCGTCCCGGCACCCGCCCTCGCACGACGGGCGTGAGACCGCCGCGATGCACGCCGCAAGGCAGCTCCCGGACTCGCCCCGAAAGCGGCCCTGCATCATCTCCGGTAACACCGAGCCGAGCAGCACCTGACCGGGTACGACGGGTCGCCCCTCCTTGAAGCCGTTCTCGTCGGCGAGCACCACGCCGTCGCCGGTGCACTTGGCGCAGTAGTTGCGATTGCGACGTTCGCATTGCAGCCCGTCGAAGACGTTCTCGGTGCAGACCCGCCACTCCGCGCGCCCACAGCGCGCGTCGAAGGGATCGGCCTCTAGATCGGCGGCGTAGCTGGCCCCCGCGCCCACGTGGCGGAACAGGTTCCGCTCGATGCCGAGGGCGGGGCTGGCCCCGACCCCGCACGTGGCTACGCACCCGATCGCCCGGTCGAGGCCGTTGTCCGAACACGCCGTCAGAAACGCCTGGCTCTCCGTGAACTGGAAGTCTCCCTCGGGCGTCTCGTCGAAGACGATGCACCCGCACAACAGCACCGGAACGAGCCACGCGAGGCGCACTAGAAGCGCCCTCCGACGCCCGCCGTCGTCGGACCGAAGACCGGCCGCACCTGGACCGCGTCGTCCTCGCCGCCGAGCGTCAGCCAGAGGATCCCCGTCACCCCCGCCACCGCCGCGCCCGCGGCGAGCCCGCGCGCGATCCATTGGTGCGTGATGAAGTCGTCGCGGGCGGCATCGAAACCCTCGATATCCCCCGACGCCTGGGCCTCCTCGAGCCGGTCGCGCACGCCGTTGGCCACCACATCGACCACCACCGCCCCCGCCGCCAGGCCGACCCCCAAGCCGACAAAGACCCAGGGCCCCGCGCCGGTCCCCTCCGGCTGCCGCGGCAAGTCGACCTCCACGCTCACCCGCTCGGGCGCCGCGCCGGCCTTGCGCTGGGCCGCCTCCACACAGTCCGCGGGGCGACGGTGCTCGATCAGCGCCGACTCGGCCTTCAACAGCGCCACGCCACCACGCGCAGTCAACGCCTCGACGTAGAGCTCCTTCTCCCGCACGTCACAGGGCTTCGCGGCGCACAGCGCGACGCTGATGACGACCAGAGATAGACGAGCGATCACTTCGCCTCCGGGGGCGTGATCGCCGCCGCGCCGTCCGCGGATCGCCGCAGCTCGGGGAGGAAGGAGCGCCTCATCAAGAACATGCGCTCGAAACGCGCGCGCTGCTTGGCGTCGGAATACAGCAACGCCGGCCGCTTGCGATCTCCCGTCACGCTGAGCTCGTCGAAGTCGTAGAACTTCGTCCGCACCGCGTCCGGCTCCTGGGCGAACGCGCCCCCCGAGAGCAGGAGCGCCACGAAGAGCAACCGCTTCATTTCTCCTCGTCCTCCGCCTTCATCTCCACGTCGCGCACCGCGCACTGCGAGGGCAGCGTGCTCCGGTAGTACCCGAGCTCGTCGGGCCACCACGTCCCCTCAAAGCGCCACCGCTGCCAGTCCTCACCGAGGGCCGGCACCTGCGCTTCGGCGGGGACCGCCTCGGCGTCGCTCCGCGTTCGGATCTGTCGCTCGAGCTCGCTTTGCTGATGATCGAGCAAGTCGATCGTGAGCTGGTCGTAGGCGTGGTCCAGCCGGCTCCAGGTGGCGAGCATCACGTCGAGGGCATCGCGCACGGCGGCGACCTCGCGCGCCTGAGCCGCGAGCTTGAGCCCCTCTCCCCGCGCGAGGATCTGGGTGACCTCGATGCGCTCGTCGACGGCGATCCTCCGCAGGCGCGCCATCTCCGCCTCGACGCTGGCGCCCTCCGCCCGCGCCGAGCGCACGGCCGGTGACTCCGCGAGCATCTGCGACACCGACGCCGGCAGCGGGGAGCCGGCCCGGGCGAGCTTGCTCACGAATCGATCGCCTTCGACCGACGTCTTCTCCTTCACGGCCTTCATCACCTCGAGGTGGACGAGGTAATTCGACTTCATCCGCTCGAGCTCGTCGCGCCCGCGGTCGTGGTGGCACAGACCCATCAACGCCGCCGCGGCCACGAGGTGGAGCTCGGCGCGGTCGGGATGGAGCGTCCCCGGGGCGCGCGCGCCGTGGACCGCGCCCAGGGCTCGGTGCATGTCCCCGCGCAACAACTGGACCCACGCCGTCTCGAAGGTCGCCTCGACCTGCTCGGGCGCCCCCCTGGGGAGCTGGTGGTAGTAGTAGAGCGCCACCTCGGGGCTGCCGACCTCGTGGTAGAGACGCGCGAGGTTCAGCAACGAGAGGCGGCGCGCGTCGCGCACGACCTGCCGCTCGCGCTGGGGGCTGGTCTCAGCCTCGACGATGGCCTGCTTGAAGGCGAGCCCCGCGGCTTGCAGGTCGTTGAGCGGCGGCGTCACGTGGGCCACGCCCAACAGGAAACGAGCCGGCGCGTAGGCTGGTGATCCCGGCGCGACCTGCGTGAGCTGAGCGGTCGCCGCCCGCGGCTGGTGCGCCGCGAGCAACGCCTGACCGACCAGGAAGTGCCGCACGCTGAGATCGGCCATCGCCAACCCGGTGCCGGGGACCGCCGACAGGGCACCGAGCACCCGCGCCGGGGACGGCTCGCCGCGCAACGAGATCGGGTACATCCGCAGCGCGAGCCCCACCTGCTGCGGCTTCTTCCGATCGAGGATCAGCACCTCCGTGAGCACCGCCGTCGAGAGCCGCGGGAGATCCGCCTCGGCCAGGGCCCGCGCGAGCTCGACCCGCGACTGCGTCCCCGGGCTAGAAGCCCAGACCACCAGCTTCGCCGGATCGCTGGCGAGGAGACCCGCGACGAGGGCGAGCGCGACGGTCATACGCCCGCCCCGATCCCCAGCAGCACCTCCGCGCCGAGCCCCAAGGTGTCGTCACGCCGCAGGAAGCCGTAGCCCCGCGCGTCGAGCCGCAGGCGCAGCCAGCCGACGAAGCGGAGATCGACCCCCGCCGCCAGGATGCCGGCGGGCGCGAGGTCGTCGTCCTCGAGGCCGCTTTGGAGCTTGCGCACGCCGCCTCCGAAGCCGACGTGGACCGCGAAGTCGTCGATGGTCGACTGGATCACCGCCCACTTCCCGCGCAACGGCTCGATGCGAATCAGACCCTCGGCGGTCCACAGCGGGCGGTCGGCGATGGGGTCGCCGGGATCGAGCAAGGCCTCACGACGCAGGAAGGCGCCCAGATCACTCTCGGACTCGAGGCCGTCCCGAAAGGAGCCGGAGATCTCGAGGCGGGCCGAGTCACCGAGGCCGACGCCCATCCAGCCGCCGACGAAGTAGTGGGTGTGGATGGGCTCGGCGGGGGCGACGCCGCCGAAGGCCCCGATCTGGAAGAGGTCGCGCTCGGCGGCCACCGACGTCGCGGTGAGCGCGAGCAGCAGGGCGGCGACCCTCATCGCAGACCCCCCAGAGCGCCGCCGGGGTACCAGACGTAGCCGACGGAGAACTCGGTGGGGAACAGCGCTCCGCCGCCCTGACGCTGGAAGACGGCCTGCCGGAGCTCGACGCGCAGGCTGGTCGAGCCACCGAGGTGCGCCTCGGCGCCCACCCCGAACAGACCCTCGGGCCGGGCGTCGAGCTCGTCGGCGGCGTTTCGCGCCAACAGCGTCCCGAAACCACCGAGCAAGTGGCCGCGCACGTAGAGCAGATCGTCGCCGAACCAGCGGCCCTTGGCCGACACCAGCGTCCACGCCGCGCTCCACTGAGCCCGGGCGACCTGGTGGTCCTCGAGCTTCACCGTGCTCGTCGCCTCGTCGGTCGTGCTGCCGACGCGGGCGCGCAGGTCGCGGTCGACGCTGAGCTCGTCCATGTAGGAGGCCGACAGCTCGAGCAAGAAGCCCTCGTTGAAGAACCGGCCGATGCGCAGGCCCACCGGCAGGTAGGTGACGAACGGGTCGTTGGGGATCACCGCCGCGAAGGGCGTCACCGCCCACCGGCCCGAGCGCTCGTAGGGCAAGCGCTGGATCACGACGACGTCGCGCTCGCCCCCCCAGGGGTCTGCGTCCGCGCGTGCGGGCGAGGGCGCGAACAACAACGCGACCAGGGTTGCCAGACTAGAGAATCGCACGGGCCAATGGTGCACCTAGTTCGAGGTCGGGTCCACTGATCCGACTTTGCGACCGCGAGCCGGCGTACCTCGGGGCCAGGAGGTTCCATGCGCCGGGCTCTCGTCCTCGCTTGCTTCACGGTCGCCACCGCGAGCGCTTCGCCGTTCGCGGGATCGAGCGTCGTCTACCGCAACCAGATGAGCGTGATCTCCGTCGACCGCTCGGCGGAGCAGACCTACGATCCGCTGTACGTGATGAGCGTGGGGCTACGGCCCCGCGCGGATCTGGGCGCCGGGATCTACGCCCGCGGCGGGCTGACGATCGCGCGGGAGCTGACGGAGTCGAACTGGACGACGGAGGCGCGCGAGACCTACCTGAGTGACACGACGCTGGCCGTGGGCGGCACCCTCTGGACGGTGCCGACAGCCGAGATCGACCTGTCGGCGGAGCTCGGCGCGCGGCTGCCGACCAGCGAGGCGTCCCAGGCGCGGACCCTGCGGATCGCCATCGAGCCGAGCCTGCGCGTCAGCCGGCGCTTCGGCGTCCTCTCGGGGCTGACGGTGGGCTACGGCTTCGCCTTCGCCGTGGATCTCCACCGCTTCACCACCGCGGAGCGCGTCGAGCCGACGATCGACGCCGAGCCGTCGACGCTGGGGACGGGCGTGCGGAATACGCGCTGGCGGATGAGCCACCGGGGCGACCTCTCCCTCGCCATCGTCCCCACCCTGAGCGTGGCCTTGGGCGCGGGCCTCCACCAGCACGAACTCCACGACGCGCAGCGCCTCACTATGAACGACGCCATTGTGGACGACCGCGCGCGGCGCGAGTACCTGAGCGCGTCGGCGTCGGTGACCATCGCCCCCTGGGAGGCGTTGGGTCTCACCGTGGGCGCGTCGACCTTCCACGACCAGCTCGCGACCGACGGCACGCGTCGCCAGCCGCTGTTCAACCGCTTCACCAACCTCTTCGTCGCCCTCCGCTTCACGCCGGAGGCGCTGATCACAACCGACTCGGAGACCGACGGGTGAGAATCGCAGTCCCCCTCTCGATCGCCGCGCTGCTCGTCGCATGCGCAGAGGAACGCCCCACCATCGACCGCGTCCAGCCCAACGCGCTGGCGAAGTCACAGCTCGCGGGGGAGTTCCATTACGGACGCACGGTCATCGACGTGCCCGGCGCCAACGGGTTCACCCACGTCGGCGACACCGACTTCGGCGGCCTGCAGAAGATCCGCTGGGACGTCCAGGAAGATGTCCTCTACGCGCGCCGGACCTTCGAGCTCATCGAGGGCGGCGACCGCCGGGCGCAGGAGGGCGCCGACTACGAGGGCGAGGTCGTGGCGGCCTTTCGCATCGAGAAGCACTTCGACATCGCGAACGCCTACAACCCGACCACCGGCGAGCGCCTCAACATCCGGGAGGAGAACGCCGTCGACCGGCCGTGGCACGAGCGCGAGTACATCCGCGTCGACTGGTCGCAGAGCCTGGTGCACGACTACCGACTCTCGTGGGATCGCGCGTCCCTCGAGTCGGTCCCCTACTTCGTGCAGGACACCGATCCCGACACCGGCGAGCGCAACCCCGACGCGCCGCTCTTCGAGCCCGACGGCTCCTACTTCGACGTGACGAGCAAGGTCTTCGCGAAGGCCGGCACCATCCCATTCCCCGGCTTCGGGGAGATCCCCGTCTGCTGGTTGTTCACCAACCCCTTCGATGAGTGCGGCGCGGGGGAGTTCACCATCCGGCACAGCTTCATGCGCGTCGATCCCGATCACTACTACGAGCCCCTGCCCTTCAAGGGTGGTCAGACGAAGGTCTTCGGGTACTTCACGACCGACCGGCTCGTCTACGACGGGAAGGAGGGGGTGCGGCAGCAGAACAAGAAGCGCTTCTTGAACCGCCACGGCGTGTGGCAGCTCGACGCCTCGGGCCAGCGGGTGCCCAAGCCCATCGTCTACCACGTCAACCGCGACTTCCCCGACGACCTGAAGCCCATCGCCCTGGAGGTGGCCGACCAGTGGAACGGGGTCTTCATCGACGCGATGGAGGCGATGGACGCGAGCCCTGCGCGCATGTTCGTGTTGTGCCCCAACAACCCCGTCGAGGCGGATGATCCGGCGGAGTGTGGAGCCCCGGGTACCGCCCCGCGTCTGGGGGATATCCGCTACTCCTTCATGGCATACATCCCCAAGTACATGACCTACGGGTTGCTCGGCCTGGGCCCCAGCAACACCGATCCGGAGACCGGCGAGATCCTGAGCGGGATGGCGTACGTCTACCATCACAACGACACCGCCGCGTACCGCGTCCAGGAGATGGTCGAGCTGCTCAACGGCACCCGCGACCCGGGCGAGTTCATCGACGGCGTCGACCTCCAGGCGTGGCGAGACTGGGTCAACAGCGACGAACCGATGGGGCACTACTTCGACCTCGACGCCGCCCAACACATGGTCGAACGCATCGCCAACGGTCCCCAGGCCGACTTCTGGGCCGGCGCGCGAGCGCTGCCGACGCAGGAGGACTTCGCGGCGCAGCGCGAGATGGGCATCGACGCGTGGCTGGCGCCCTATTGGAATGAGATGCACGGCGCCGGGATCGGCAACGCGGAGCGGCACAGCCCCGACGGTCGCCTCGCGGCGCTGGCGGGGACCTACATCGAGGACCTGCTGGTCGACGACGAGATCCTCGCGGCGACGGGCCACGACCCGCGGCTGCCGGTGGACGCCGAGGCCCTGTCGCAGGCCAGCGTGCTGCGCGGGGGCATGGGGTCGCTGATGCGGCGGCGACAAGAGGCCCTCGAGGTCCTCGCCGCCCAGCGCAACAAGTACCTGCCCGAGATGGCCGACGACGCGCTGTTGGGGCTCGCCCGCGAGCTCGAGGACAGCGACGCAGACGCGGTCTACGAACGCGCGCGGCGGTCCATCTACACGGCGGTGTTGGCCCATGAGGTCGGCCACAGCCTCGGCCTGATGCACAACTTCGGCGGCTCCGACGACGCCATCAACTACTTCGACGGCTACTGGAAGCTGCGCGACGACGGGGACGTCGGCCCCCGACTCCTGGATCCGATCACCCGCAAGGAGATCGACGGGCAGCTCTACAACTACGCCTACAGCTCGGTGATGGACTACGCCGGGCGGCTCACGATCGACGGCTTCGGCATCGGGAAGTACGACCGCGCGGCCATCCTCTTCGGTTACGCGCGCAAGCTCGAGGTCTTCAAGGACACGGCCGGCGTCCCCGCCGCCTGGCTGCGCGACTGGTTCGAGCGGGACGGCGACATCCTCCAGATCAGCGGGGCCGGCATCCGGGCGGTCCACTACACGACCTTCTACAACGAGATGGGCGAGAAGCTCTTCGACGGCGACAACCGGATGCTGGTCGACATCGAGGCCTTCAACGACCGCTTCGACCGAGCCGAGATCGACGGCGCGACCTACCAGCGCGTGCCATACATCTATTGCTCCCACAGCCGCGCAAACCTCGGCGATAGCTGCCTCACGCGGGACTTCGGAGCCGACTCCCAGGAGCGGATGAAGAACATCCTCGACGAGCTGTCGACCTGGTACATCACCCGCGCCTTCCCCCGCGGCATCATCGGCGTCGACCAGTGGCGCTATGTGTCTCGGTGGTACGGCCGCATCTACGACCGACTCAAGAACTGGCACGACATGTATGGTCTGTTCACCCAGCTCCTGCTCCGCTTCGGCGCCGGACCCATCCTTGAGGAGTTCCTCAGCGATCCCGTCAACGGCTGGGGCGGACAGACCTGGGCGGTTCAAAACGCCTTCAACTACCTGGTGCAGACGGTGCTGATGCCCAACGTTGGCGAATACGGGGGTCCCTTCCGCAACCTCGATGGCACCTCCTCGATGGTCCAGAACGTCCAGGGTCCGAGCCTCTCGCTGGGGGTCGATCAGGCGCGATACTTCTCGACGAGTTGGGGCGACGGCGCGCGCGATTGCGGCTACGAGTGGTACGAGTGCCTGCATCACATCGGCTTCTATCTCGACAAGGTGATGGCCATCGAGGCGCTCTCCGACTCCAGCACCAACTTCGTCGCCCGCGCTACCCCCGAGGATCTGCGCGAGTGGGAGGTGGGCTACTTCACGACGTTCTCGGAGCAGATCGGCCGCATCAACAGAGCGATCATGAGCGGCGACTTCGCGCAGATCGGGCCCTACGTCGGCTTCGGCGGCAGGCTCCGCTTTCCCAACTACGCGGGGGTGATGGAGGAGGAGCACGTCGAGCCCGTCGACCCCTACGCCACCTTCACCGTCCAGCTCTACTGGCAGATCCTCGGTCAGGCCCGCTTCATCAGCACCTTCGACCAGTCCTTCCGCGACGAGTCTCGCGTCTTCGTCGTCGGCACCGGCGCCGCCCCCGACATCGACGCGGAGCGGCTCACCACCTTCATGGATCCCACCACCGGGATGACCTACGCGGCCCTTCGCTACGAGGACCGGACGGGGGGCGCGACGGCGAGCCTCGAGCGCGCCAACACCCTCCTGCGCCGCTCCAACTACTGCGACGACGAGGAGAAGTCCGCGCAGACCACCGACGACTGCGAGCCCGGCATCAGCGGCACCCTGCGCATCCGCGCCGACGTCGAGCTGCTCGATCACATCGAGTTGGTGAAGGTGCTCGCCGACATCGCCCCGGTGATGGAGACGGGCAACCCCTTCGACCTGTAGCCGGTCGAGGTTGTGTCTCCCCGGAGGTTAGGCTCCGGCTTGACGGGGTCGCGCTCCTGGGAGACGGTGCCCCGCTGACGGTGCTGCCGCGCCGGGAAGCGAGAGGCCGCGATGCGGATGAGCCAGACCGCGGAGTACGCGCTGCGCGCGATGGCGCAGATGGCGTTGCTCGAGCCCGGACAAGCGGTTCGGGCGAAGGATCTCGCCGTCGAAGCGAACGTCCCGCCCCACTACATCTCAAAGCTGCTGCGCAAGCTGGTGGTGGCCGGGCTGCTGTCCTCGCGGAAGGGGCACAAGGGCGGCTTCACGCTGGCGCGGGCACCGGAGACCATCCGGCTTCTGGACGTCCTGGAGGCGGTGGGGCAGGGCCTGGTGCCGGACCACTGCAGCTTCGGCTGGGGCAAGTGCAACCCGGCGGATCCCTGTCCCTTGCACCCTGCTTGGGTCCAGTTCAGTGAGGCGATGTCCCAGTGGGCGGGCGGGACCACCCTCGCCGACGTGCGCGATCAGGCGCCCCCACGCCCGGTGGAATGAGCCGCTGAGACCTCCCCCGCCCGCACCAGGGCGATGCGGGTGGCGATGGGGCCTACGACCTCGAAGACCACGGTGGTCGCGACCAGGAGCGAGAGCACGGATGGGCCGTGCTCGGGGAACCGCTGCGCTGCGAGCAGCGCCATCCCCAGGGCGACGCCGGCCTGGGGGAGCAGACACCAGCCGAGGTGGCGCTGGACGTGGGGATCACCGCGGACGACCCGGGCACCGAGGGCGGCGCCCATCACCTTCCCGGCGGCGCGGGCGAGCAGATAGGCGACCCCCGTCAGACCGACGCCGACGAGGGCGGTGGCGTCGAGCTCGAAGCCGGCGACGAGGAAGAAGACGACGAGGAAGGGCTCGCTGGCGCCCTCGATGGCGTGGAACGCGCGCTCGTGGTGATGACCTCGGTTGGCGACCACGGCGCCGGCGACCATGCACGCGATGAGGTAGGAGACCTCGAGGGCCATCGCCACACCACCGGTGAGCAAGACGAAGCCCAGCGTCTCGATGAGGGTGACGTCACCGGCGCGGATGCGCCCCGTGAGGAACGCCATCGGGAGACCCAGGAGGGCGCCGAGGGCGACGGCCCCGAAGACGTGGAGCAGCGCGCTCGCGACGAGGGCGCCCGAGAGGTCGGCCCCGGTGAAGGTCTGGGCGACGGTCAGCAGCACGCTGAAGAGCAGCACGGCCCAGACGTCGTCGAGGGCGACCACGCTGTAGAGGGCCTCGCTCACCGGGCCCCTGGCGCCGGTCTCGCGGATGACGTCGATGGTGGCGGCGGGGGCGGTCGCCGCGGAGATCCCGGCGAGCAGGGTGGCCACGACGGGATCGACGCCGAGGGCCAGCAGCACGGCGGCCACGAGCGCCGCCGGCACGAGCGCGCCGAGGAGCGAGACCGACAGGATCGTCGCCCCCGTTCGCCGGAGCTGGCTCCACTGAAGATGCCGACCGAGGAGGAAGCCCACCATGCTCAGGGCGGCGGTGGCCAGCGGCGGGAACCAGGCTGAGAAGCCGGCGGGGACCACGTCGAGGCCGATGGGTCCGAGGGCGACGCCGATGAGCAAGAGCAAGGTGATTCGAGGGACGTGGGCGCGGCGCCCGACCTCGTGGGCGACCCAGCCGGCGAGGAGCGCGAGGCCGATGACGATGAGGGAGACGGGACCGTCCATCGCTCGCCGAGGTTAGCGCACCCAGGTGCGGCAGAGGACCTCGTCGGTGGACCGGCCGTCGGGCCTGGGCGGCGAGGGCCAACAGGTGGGGCGGTCGACCCACCACGGCTGGTCGCCGTCGGCCTTCCAGGTCCAGGTCGTCACGTTGCTGTCGCCGCTTCTATGCAGCCAGCCGGCGCGCACGGAGTCGATGGGGCGGCGTCGCTCCGCCAGGCTGCCGCGGGCGCGGCCCACGATGCGCCAGGCGTCGCCGTCGCCGTCACCGTCGCGATCGATCATCGGCGGCGCGACGAGGGCCGAGAAGCGGTCGCGCCAGTCGGGGTCCCGGATGCCGTTGAGCGTCGCGCCCTCCTCGTAGATGGCGAAGCCGTCGATGCTCACGTCGAGGCGCCCCTTGGAGGTCGACCACAGGACCGCCCGCCCGAAGGAGGCCTCGGCCGGAGTGCCGTGCCAGCGCGTCACCTCGAGCTCGTAGCACGCCACGGCGCCGTGGGAGAGCTCGACCTCCACGCAGGGGACGACGAAGGCGATCCCCTGGACGCCGAGTCCGCCTTGGGGGACTTCGTCGTAGGAGGCCCGGGCCGTCCGCAGACCGAAGCCGCGCCCACCGCCCCGGAGCCTGGCGCTGAGGTAGAACTTGGACCACCGGCGCTCGAGGACCGCCTCGACGACCGCCCCGAGCCCGAGGGGGCGCGCGACCTCGATGTCGTCGAGATCGAAGCGGAGCCGATGGTGGAGTGCGGCGGTGCGCCGGTCACATTTGCGCTTGTCGAGGGCGCAGTCGTCGCCGGGTCCGTCGGGGCGAGCGGGGCGCTCCCGGGCTGCTTCGCCGAGCGTCTTGTGCCAAGCGCCATGCGCTTCCACGGGATCGACCGTCGCGAAGCCGAAGTCAGGGTCGTATTGCGACAAGGCCCCGACCGAGCCCACGCCGACCATCGCCACCATCATCGCCTTGCGCATCCGTGCCCTCCTTGTCCGATGCCCCTTTGGACACCGCTGGCGTCGCGGGGTTTCACGGTTTCACAGTGGCCAGGAGATCCCTACGAAGGGGGTGTACTCCTGGGTGCCGTGGGCGACGTCGTCTCGGAGCGACGCGGCGCGACGGTCGTAGTAGCGGACGCGATACTCCATGCGAAGCGCGAGCTCGATGGGCGCGACGAGCGGGACGTGGCCGCCGAGGGCCAGACGCCAGGCGACGGTGGGGGAGGTGCGCAGCGCGGAGTCGATGTCGCCATCGGCGTCGGGCAGATCGTCGCGGGCGTCGTCGCTGCGGAGACCGAAGGCGCCGTAGCCGAGCTCGACGAAGACCATGCGCCAGCGGGCGCGCACCATCGGCCCGATCCACACCTCGGCGAAGTCGCCGCCGACCGACCCCGCAACGACCGCGCCCCCGGTTCGGTGATCGAAGCCCCCGAACCGACCCGCGCTGCGATGCCCCACGTCGAGCCACGCGAAGCCGCCAACGGAGAGGGGCCCCCACACGGTGTAGCTCGCCAGCGCGTTGACCCCGAAACGGGTCTCCTCTACCAGCCGCTCGCCGCGGGCCCCGCCGATCTGCGACTTCACCTGTTGCTCGAAGCGGGTGAAGGTCAGCCCCAGGTCGAAGCGGAAGGTCTCTGTGGGCTCCTCGGCGTGGGCGGCTCCAACCAGGAGGGCGCACAGCCAGGCGACGCGCATCAGAAGAACCAGCGGACGCCCAGACCCGCGTCGACGTCTGGATCGGTGTCGGGGAGTACGCGCACGCCCGGGACCACCTCCATGAAGACATCGATGGGTGCTTCGTCGGGCATCCATGCCACCCCGAAGGGCACCCGGACGGAGAGGCCGAGCTCGTCTGAGTCGTGCCTGCGCTCCCGGAGCCGGACCTTGCCCCCGACGCCCACGTAGGCGAGCCAGCGCCCGCCGGGGAGCTTCCCAAAGAGCTCCGGCACGTGCAGGACGTAGTCGCCGTGGACGTAGAAGGCGTCGTCGACCAGGCTGAAGTCCAACGCCATGTCCAGCGCGTGACGGTCGTCCAGGAAGAGCTTGCCGGAGAGGCCGCTGGGCTCGCCGAGGATGACCCCGAGCCCGAAGGGACCGCTGGCCTGGGTGGGCGGCGCCGCGAGGGCCACAAGAGCTGCGAAGGTGACGATGCTCACGCGCCTACCATGCCTCGAAGGGCGACGCGTTCCAACCATGCCGGCGGACTACGCGCGCTCGGGTCGAGTGGGTGGGATCAGCGCGCGGGGCAGAGCTCGGGTCGGGCGTCGCAGTCGATGCACAGCCCGGTCTCGCTGTGCCCGTAGCCGAAGTCGTTCTGGGGCACGCACGTGAGCCCGGGATCGCACCAGATGCCGACGTCTCCGGCGGCGTCGCACAACGGCACGCAGGCCAGCCCGTCGGGCACCGGGAGCATGCAGGCTGTGCCCGGAGCGCAGTCGTTGATGGCGACGCAGGCGTCACCGGCCGCGCCCATCGCCGCCGGCTCCAGGCACAGCCCACGTGGCCCATTCGGGTAGCAGCCCTCCTCGGCGGGGCAGTTCTGGACGATCGGGAAGCAGGCGACGGGCTCCTCGGGCTCCGGGCTCCCACCTGGATGCGTGTCCACGTCGATCGACACGCGCAGTTGCCCGTAGCCAAAGGCGATGAAGCCTTCCCCGACGCCAAAGCGCAGGGCCAGATCCGTCGCCTCGCCCTCGACGATCTCGAAGTCCTGGGGGTTCGCCGAGAGGAGCCTGGCCTCGACCTCGACGAAGCGCTCTCCCTCGGCGCGTTGCAGGCGCCACCCGTCGGCGAGCTCCACGGCGTAGGCCCCCGGCGGCAGGTCGTGGGACACCAGGGGCGCGTCGCTGGCGTCGATGACGATGGGCGCTTCTCCGCCGGTGATGGTCAGCGAGGCGCGCCGCAGACGATACCGCGCGCCGTCGTCGCCGTCGGCGACGAGCGGGATCTCCATCCGGCCGAGCTCGAGCGCCGCGGGATCGGCGCAGGCGGTGAGGGCACAGGTGACGGCGAGTAGGGTGAGTGAGCGCATCGGTCTCTCCAGTGTTTTGCGACTGGAGCTACCGGGAGTGACCTCTCGCCCTTTTTCCTAGCCCACAGAGAGCGAGGAGCCACCACCAGCCGGGGGGGCCGGGACGACCTGGAGCGGCCACGCACCCGTCGTTGTCACCATCACCGTCACCGTCCCCGTCGTCGCCCGCCGCGTCGGGTCGCCGGATGGCGTCGCGCATCGCGTCGGCGCTGTCGACCGGCGGCGACGCGTCGGCGACGTCGAGATCGACGGCCAGGTCCGGTGCGGCGTCGGGCGGCGACGGCGGCGCGTCGGGGCCGGTGTCCGGCGCGGGCGGGGGCGGCACGTCCGGGGCGGCGTCGGGGGCCGCGTCGACCTGAGCGTCGGGGCCGAGATCCGGGGCCATGTCCGGGGCCATGTCCGGCGCGGCGTCGGGGACGGCGGCGTCGGGGACGCGCGCGTCGGGCGGGGGACAGTCGGGCACCGCCTCGACGACGCACGCGTGCTCGGCGCATCGCTCGAAGGTGCACGGATCTCCGTCGCCGGCGCACTCCGCGTCGACGTTGCAGCAGCCGGCGATCGCCACGAAGATGCACGCGTTGAGTTCGCAGCGGGCCACCACGCAGGGGTCGCCGCGGTCGCACTCCGCGTCCTCGTTGCAGCAGCCGTCCACCGGCTCGGCGACGCACGCGTTCTCCTCGCACCGCTCCGCGGTGCACGCGTCGCCGTCGTCGCACTCCGCGTCGCCGTGACAGCAGCCGGCGACGGCCTCCTGAGTGCAGAACCCATCGGTGCAGAGGTCGGCGGTACACACCTCGCCGTCGTCGCACTCCGCCGCCTCGAAACAGCACTCGTCCTGGTGCACGCAGACATTGTCCACGCAGAGGTCCACGGTGCACACGTCCTCGTCGGCGCACTCCCGGTCGAAGACGCAGCAGCCCGCCACCGGCACCTCTTCGCAGCGGCCCTCCTCCACGACGCAGCGCCCCTCGGCGCAGGGGTTCAGCGTGGGGCAGGCCCCGGGTTCGGCGCAGCAGCCCGCCACCGGGGTGTTTCGGCACCCGTTGTCAACGCACGCGTCGGTCGTACACCCATCGGCGTCGTCGCACTCGAAGTCGAAGCGACAGCAGTCCTCCCGGGGGCCGTCCCGCAGGCAGCCACCGGCGCGGCACAGCTCCTCGGTGCAGGGATCGCCGTCGTCGCAGTCGCCGTCGACCTCACAGCAGTCGGGATCGGGGTCCTGGGCGCACACCAACAGATCCGGAAGACAGGTGTCGATGGTGCAGCGGTCGTCGTCGTCACAGTCGTCGTCCCCCTCGCAGCACGGTCCGGGCTCGACGTCGCAGGCGCCGCCGGGCTCCGGGCAGACCTCGACGGTGCAGGGATCGCCGTCGTCGGGGCAGTCCGCGGCGTGGTTGCAACACCCATCGACGCGGCCCCGAACGCAGCGCGCCTCCTCGCAGGCGAAGGCAGCGCACGGATCGCCATCGGCGCAATCGGCGTCCACCCGGCAGCAACCCGCCTCGGGTCGGTTCACGCACAGCCCGCTGGGTGCGCAGACGTCCTCGGTGCAAGGGTCTTCGTCATCGCAATCCTCCGGCGCCGCGCAGGCGTCCACCCGCAGGCGAATCGGCGGCGAGACGGTCGTCACGCCAAACGCGTTGGTCGCCTCGGCCGCGATCTCGTGGTCCCCGGCGGGGAGCGCCACCGTCACGGTGGCCTCCTCGCGCACCCCCGTCGTTCGGCCCAGCAACACCCCCGCTTCGCGCACATCGATCGTGTGGTCCACCCGGAGAGGCAGCTCCCCTTCGAGGCGAACGCGCACCGCCAACGCCCCCGCCGCCACCGCCGCGCCGTCCGCCGGCGAGACGATGACCGGCGCGGGTGGCTGGTTGTGCACACACACCTGGGCCGCCTCGGAGACCGCGTGCTCGCCGCCCTCGGCGCGAACCTCGGCCCACACGACGTAGCACCCATCTTCCTGGTTCAAGGTGCGCCACTCGAGGGTGACGTGGGATCCGAGCGCGCGCGCGACCTCACCCACGCCGGCCACGTGCAACGTCACCCTCTCGATCGCCGTCGGGGCCACAGCGATCGCCTCCACCGGCCACTCTCCGGCGACCGCTTCGGGCAGCCCGACGAGGCGCACGGACGCCGCCTCGGCGTCGACGCGCACCACCGGCAAGACCGGCGACTCGAACTCGAAGGGCCCGACGATCAGCCGCCCCAGCAGCTCGTGGGCACCCAGCGCCCACGCGCGCGCGTCCACCACCACCACCGCCTCCTCGCCGGGGGCGGGGACCGGCAGCGGGCGTGCGCGGACTCCGTCCACCAACAGCTCCGCGCGCCCCCCCGGGAGGACGCCGGAGAGCCGGTAGCTCAGCACGAAATACTCGTGCACGCCGGCCCAGGGGGCGGGGGCCGTGACTTCGAGATCGGGCGCCCGATCCACCGGCAGGATGTTGAGCTCGAGGGGGCCGATCGTGGCGCCGCTCTGTCCCTCACCGCGGGCGGTGATCTCGTAGGTGTGGATCCCCAGGGGCGCGCGGGAGGCGTCCCACCACACCTCGAGTTCGTTGCCGACGACGGCCTCGAGCAGCTCGCCGTCGAGCATCACCGACATCTGCTCGACGCGCGGCGCCGGCTGCCCCAGCGCGTCGGTGGCACGGGCCAGGAACCGGATCGGGCCGCGCGCCTGATCGCTCCCCGCCGCCGGCTCGAGGAGCTCGACGACGGGAGGGTCCTCCGGCGAGCCGTTGGCCACCACGAAGCGTCGCGGGAGGCTCCGGCGCGTGTGTCCGGCCGGATCGACCGCCACCGCGACGAGGGTGTGCTCCCCGTTCGAGAGGGCGCGGGTGTCGATGGAGGTCGTCGCCGCCCACGGATCGACCTGCGTCTGGTCTACCACCGCGCCGTCCAGCTCCAGGAAGACGACGCTGTCGATGATGTAGTCGTCCCAGACCCAGGTCCGCACGAGGGTCCGCCCGCGCACCGGCGCTCCCTCCGCGGGCCGCTCGATCACGGGCCAGGGATCGGCATGATCGGTCCAAGTTCGGCGCTGGAGCAGCGTGCGCTCGATGGTGTCAGCGCACACCGGGCAGGGCCGCGTATTGCCCGAGGTCCGCATCAAGCAGCCGCGGGCCGAGCGATAGAAGTCGTCGGCACAGTAGAGGTTCCCGCGGCGACACTCGGCGCCCTCCACCTCGGCGAAGCGATAGCAGTCGGGATCCGCCGTCACGTTGCGCACGGTGAAGACGGTGAGCTCATCACCGCCAGGGCACAGCGCGGCCTCGATGTATTCGTCGGCGAGGCGCACGACGGCGTGGCCGAGCTCGTGGCTCGCGGCCCTCGGATCGAGGGGCATGCGGACCGCGCCGCCGCTGGCCAGGGTGCTGGGGAAGCTCGCGTTGGCCCGGCCCCCGACGCTGTTCGCGACCACGTAGAGCACGTCCACGTCCGGGGCGCTGAGGGCGGCGAGGGCGACGCGGAACATGTCCGCCGTGATCGGCTCGCGCCCGACGGCGCGGGTGCCAAGGGCGGTGTCCGCGAGATCCGCGTCGCCGACCTCGTCGGTCGGCGAGACGACGTCGACGACGTGGAAGTTGTAGACCCCGGGGACGGCTGCGTAGACGCGCGTGTCGGTCTGGGCTTCGCGGAACGCGGCGATGTGGGCATCGGCCGTCCCGCGCCAGCCGTCGAGATCGGTGAACCCGTCGCCGACCAGGACGATGTCCACCGCGCGGTCGAGGGCGGGCTGCTCGATGAGCGAGCGGACCGGGAGATCGCAGAGCGTCGGGTGGAGCGGGCTGCACTGGGCGCGCGCCTCGATCGCCCCGGCCACCAGCAGGAAGGTGAGCGCGACCCTCATCGCGCGGGCCACGTGGCGAGGACGGCGGGGCGGGGCGCCACACGGACGACCTCGTAGCGCGTCGCCGCGCCATACCAGGGCACCCGCCAGACCGCGCCGCTGGCGGTCCACGGATCGATCACGTCACCGCGACCGCCACCGGGGGCGTCGAGCAGCAGCGGCCACGACATGGCGGGGCGCCCCGGGGCTCGGGCGACGACCACGAGTTGGTAGTGGGGCGCCGACTCGGAGGTCGGGATCTCGACGGTGCGCTCGGCGCCGGGACGTATGTTCTCTGCGCGCGTGCGCGCGAGGCCGGGGGGCGGCTCGTAGACCGAGAGTGGTCCACGCCAGGCGACGGGCTTGGGGCGCACGTCGCCGACGACGACCTCTCCCCGCTGCGTCAGCCGGACGGCCAACAGCGCCGTCGCGGGCAACGACGTCGCCCGCGAAGCCGCTACGGCGGGGCTCTCCGCCGCCCGCGCGCGGGGCACGGATGACGGAGGCTGTGCGGGCGCGTCGCAGGCCAGAAGCGTCGCCACCGCGAGCGCGTAGCGCTTGATCGGTCCCCCCATTTCGCCAGTGTCCCGGGTCGGAGGCGTTGCGGGCAAGCGCTCCTGCTATCGTGGCCCCATGCGACGCCTCCTCTACCTCCTGGTGCTTGCGGGCTGCGACGACGGGACCACCGGCGACGTCGATCCGATCGACGGCGCTCCGCCCGACGCCGCCGTCGACGCGACCCCCCCCGACGCCTTCGTCGATCCGTGGTGCACCGGGCCCGTCGAGCAGCGCTACGACCCGCTGAACTCCACCGAGATCGAGCTCTTCCCAGACGACTTGCTCACCCGCGAGGACCCGGAGAGCCCCACGGGCCTTCACCTCGAGGTCCGCCCGGAGGTCGCGCCGTGGGTGAACACGGTGCCCGCCGTGCTGCGCGGCGCCATCGACGACCTGCCCACGCTCAGCGGGTTCGGGACCCACGCGGGCGCCGTGATGCGATTCACCGCCCCCGTCGCCGCGAGCGAGCACATGTTCACGCTCTATGACCTCGGCGAGACGCCGCCGGTCACCGTCCCCATCGAGCTGACGCTGCGCGAGGAGGGCGCGACCGTGATCATCCAGCCGCTGCGCCCGCTGCGTCCAGCGACGCGCCACGCGCTCTTCGCCGCCGGGCTCACCGATGGCGACGGCGGCTGCGTGCGCCCGAGCCCCGCGCTGCGAGCGCTGCTCACCGACGACGCGCTCGCCCCGGCCCTCGAGGGGATGCGGGCCCGCTACCACGCGGCCCTCGAAGCTACAGAGGTCGATCCGTACACGCTCAACGCGGCGACGGTCTTCACCACCCACGGCGACCTCGACGTCGTCGCCGCCGCCGCCGCCGACGTCACGACGAGGGCCTATGCGTGGTCCGCGCCCCCGGTCTGCGACGACCGAGGCGACTACCGCCGCTGCGACGGTGAGTTCGAGGCCTACGACTATCGGGACGACCGACACATCGCGACCGCCGCCCCCGGCGAAGCCTGGACCCTACCGGTCTCCGTCTGGCTCCCCGCGTCCGGGCCGGGCCCATTCCCCACGCTCGTCTACGGCCACGGCCTCGGCGGCAGCCGGGGCGAGGGTCGTGCCCTGGCGCGCCTCTACTGCCCGCGCGGCTTCGCGATCATCGCCATCGACGCCATGCGTCATGGCGCGCACCCCACCGCCGACCCCGAAGACCCCCTCCCGGCCCTCGCCTTCCTGGGCATCGACCTCCAGCAAGTCCGCATCGACGCGCTGGCGCTACGAGGCCACTTCAACCAGAGCAACCTCGACCGCCTACAGCTCATCGAGCTCGTCCGGGACAGCCCGGACGTCGACGGTGACGGCGTCGCCGACCTCGACATCGACCGGCTCGCGTACTGGGGCATCAGCCTCGGCGGGATGCTCGGCAGCGGTCTCCTGGCGCTGAGCGACGACCTCGGCGCCGGCATCCTCAGCGTCGCGGGGGGCGGCCTGCTCCTCTTCGTCACCGACACCAGCTCCGTCGCGAATCTGCGCCCCGCGATCCTCCGCCTCTTCGGCGGCGAGGACCGCTTCGAGCGCATGCTCCCGCTCGCCCAGACCCTCGTCGACGCCGCCGACCCCGCCGCCTGGGGCCCCTACGTCACCGGCCCCCGGCTCAGCGGCGCCCAGCACCGCCCCGACGTGCTGCTCCCGGTGGCCGCCGAGGACGACACCGTCCCCCCCGCCTCGGGCCGCGCCCTCGCCCGCGCCCTCGGCGCCACACACAGCAAGCCGGTCACGACGCCCGTCCGCCTGCTCGACGTCGAGGGTGCCCCCATCGCCAACAACCTCGAAGGCGCCACGTCCGTCTACTTCCAATACGACCGCGTCTCGGTCGGGGGCGGCCGGGTCACCCGCGCCGGCCACGGCAACACACCGCTGTCCCGAGAGGCGGAGCTGCAAGCACGCCACTTCCTGGAGACCTGGCAGAGCGACGGCCCAGCGGAGGTCATCGACCCCTACTCGGAGCTGGAGACGCCGCCCCTACGCTGACTGGGATCGTCGGTCAGGCTCGAAGCAGCGTGACCTCGCGTCCGGACGGCGTGGTGGCCGCGTCGAGGCGGGTACGCTCAGCGATGGGCGCGCGCCCCTCGCGGCGGTCGAAGAGGGCGAGCACCCCGGTGTCGAGGTCCAGGCGTTCCAGGTAGCCGTCGAGCTGCGAGAGGCCGCGCTGGAGGGGGTCGATCTCGCCGTCGCGCCACACCTTGAGCTCGAAGGCCTCCCGTTGCCACCGCCGCTTGCCGCCCGACTCGTAGGGCCAGCGGACGAGCAGGTCGATGCGCCCGCGACCCACGCCGTACTCCCGGTCGATGTGACCCCCGCCGTTGACGACCCGGTGCAGGTACGCCATCAGCACGAGCTGGGCGGCGGCCTCGTGGTAGGCGTCGCGGGTGGCGAGCCACTCGCCGTGCTCGACCCAGAACCCGGTGAACTCGCGCAGGAGCACGTCCATATCGAGGCGCCCGTCGGCGCCGACGAAGGCCCGGTTGTCCTCGAAGGGGACCATATCCTCGACGGCACCGGAGAGGACCCGAGCGATGATCTCGCGGTAGATGGGGTTGGCGACGCGGACGGGCTTGGTCGGGGCGATGAGGCCGAGGTCGCGCACGTAGCGGACGGCGTCGTCGTACTCGGTGTCGAGGGCGAGGCGAGTGCCGCCGAGGATGGGCGCGAGCACCGTGCGGACCCGCGGCTCGTGCAGCTTCGCCACCAGCGAGTCGAGGTGCGTCTGCCGCGCGAGCACCAGGCGCTCCTTCGCCTCGTCGAAGTGCTCGGCGGTGACGGCCACGTCGGCGGGCACCCCGATGTTGCGCACGATCTCCCGCGCCAGGGCGTTGGTCAGCCACGGCTGCCCCTGGGACAAAGCCCAGGCTCGATCCAGCGCCTCTTCGGTGAAGACCTGCCCCGTCTCTTCCGTGTGTTGGGCGTAGAGCTCGCCCACCTGCGCCTCCGTGAAGTCGAAGATGCGCAGCGAGTCGTCCTTGATGTTGAATGGGCTGGATGTCCCGAGGCGCCTCGAATCTCCGCCGCTGGCGGCCTTGTAGTCCCGGACGTCGCGCAGCCCGCACAGGGCGACCGACCAGGGCGCCGACTCGGGCCGGTAAGGGTAGCGATCGCGCAGTTGCCGAAGGACGGAGCGCAGGCTCTCTCCGCGCAGCGCGTCGATCTCGTCGAAGAAGAGCACCAACGGTCGCGGGCAGCGTCGAGCCCACGCCTCGATCCCCGCGGTCAGCAGCGCGGCGTCTTCCCCGGTGGGCCACTCGGGGGGACGCAGCGCCTCGTCCAGGTGCGCGTCGGCCCCCCGCCGGATGGCGGCGAGGACCGCACGCTGCGCCATCACGATGTCGTCCCCGGCGGGCTCGCCGGTCTCGCAGGAGAAGTGGAGCGCCGTGTAGCGCCCCTCCGCCGTGAGCCGGCGGGCGAGGGACGACAAGGTCGTGGTCTTCCCTGTCTGCCGGGGCGCGTGCACAACGAAACAGGCACCCTCGTCCACCAGCAGCCGCGCGCCAGGCAACCGTGGCTCCGGCGGCAGCGTGTAGTGGCGCGCCGGGTTGCAGGGCCCCGAGACGTTGAATCGTCGCATCCCGCCAGCCTACCACGTCGCCCCCCCGGCGCTTCTCAGCCGTGGCGAAGGCCTACCGCTCGGCGCGGTAGTCGTAGCAGTCGTCCTCGAAGAGCACGAGGTGTCGCACCGTGTCGCCGTCGTGGCCGCCGCAGTTGCCCGTGTGGCGCCCGCCGATGTGGTACCAGCGCTCGCCGCAGCCGGCCATCGGCCAGCTATCGACGGAGACCCAGCCGGTGCCGTCGAGGCTGCACAGGCCGTCGTCGTTGTCGTCGTTGGCGTGGCGGCAGCCGGTCCGCAACACCCGCTGGGCGTTGGCCGTCATCAGGTCCTGGGCCACGCCGCGGTCGGAGCTCCACACCCACTCCCCCGTCCGACACTCCACCGGCCGCCACAATGGGTCGCCGTCGCAGCCCCCCTCATGGGCGTCCCCCGCGGCCTCGCAGCCGTCGTCGTCCGGGTAGTCGATCTCGCCGTCCTCATCGTTGTCGACGCCGTCGTCGCACTCGGGGGGCGCCGGCGGATCGCGCTCGCTGTCGTCGCGCAGCCCGACGCAGCCCGGATCCGCCAGGTCGACGCGGCCGTCGCCGTCGTTGTCGACCTCGTCGTTGCACTCGCCGACGATGCTGTCGATCGCGACCCGCGCGACGCGCTGCACCCCCACGGGCGCAAAGTCCTGCTCCACAAAGACATAGAGCGTACCGCGGGGTCGCGCCTCGATACGCAGCGGCCCCATCTGGCCCCGACCCCAGCAGGCGAGCTCGGTTTCGGGATCGGTGCAGACCGCGCGCGCGTGGACCGGCACCGACGCGGCCTGTCCGTCGTGGAGGACCTCGACGCTGACGTCGGAGGCCTCGTCGAGCTGGATGGCGAGGACCGCCTCCGCCCCGACACGGGGGTCGCAGCTCGGGGACGCGCCCCCCGCCCCCTCACCGGGCGGCAGCTCGAAGTCGCCGCCGGCCTGGCCCACGCGCACGACCGGCGTCCCCGGTGGACACAGCGGCGCCTCGCGCCCGCCCCCGGCGAACTCACAGTCGGCGTCGTCGGGGTGGTCCGTCGAGCCGTCGCCGTCGTCGTCGATCCCGTTAGCGCAGACCGGCGCTTCTTCGGGATCCCTCTCGTCGATGTCGTCTGCCTCCTGGCAGCCGGGATCGGCGTTGTCCACGCGGCCATCGGCGTCGTCGTCCACGCCGTTTCTGCATTGCGGTACGGGGATCGCCTCCACCGTCAGCCGAAACGGCCCGCCCCCGTCGCGGGCACCGGTGTCGATGAAGAGGTGGTACACGCCGGGCTGCGGGCGCGGCAGCACGACCTGTACGCCGCTGGCTTCGCCTACGCCGCGGTCACACGCCAGGTCCATCGCCGCGTCGCAGCGCCGGCGCACGTAGACCACCGTGGGCGACCGCGTCTCCTCATGCAGCGTGCTGATGATCAACCGCTCGACACCGCGGGAGACGCGATAGGCAAAGACCCGCTCACCTCCGGCGCCGCCGCCGCAGCTCCCGACGAAGGCGGCGGGGGCGCCGACGGTGGTGCCGTCGTAGTGAGGGTCGCGCACGAGGTGGGCGTTGAGATCGACGACCTCCACGTCCGGGCCGCAGCCGCCGATCTCGCGGTCGTCCCCGGCGGCGTCGCAGCCGGTGTCCGCCGGGTAGTCGATGGCGCCGTCGCCGTCGTCGTCCTCACCGTTGCCGCAGTCGGGGAGGACCGGTGGATCGGACTCGTCGGGGTCCCCGCGGCCAGCGCAGCCGGGGTCGATCGGATAGTCGGCGAGCCCGTCGCCGTCGTCGTCGACCCCATTGGCGCAGGCCGCCACCCGTTGCGGATCCGCCTCGTCGGGATCCCCCGCGGCGACGCACCCGGGATCATCGGGGAAGTCCACGTGCCCGTCGCCATCGTCGTCCTGCCCGTTGCTGCACGGCGTCGAGGCATCGCCGCTCTCCCGCGGATCGGCGACGCTCGAGCAATCGCTGTCGTGCAGATCTACGCGCCCGTCCCCATCGTTGTCGGCGCCATCGCCGCATTCGGGCAACGGCGGCGGCGCGGGGGCGTCGGGCGGGGCACCATCGGGGGGTGGCCCCCCGTCGCTGTTCGGCTCGGCGTCGCGGGTGGCGTCTGGCGCGGGGCCGCT
This sequence comes from uncultured Nannocystaceae bacterium, assembly GCA_964402225.1. GTDB lineage: Bacteria > Myxococcota_A > Bradymonadia > UBA7976 > UBA1532 > CAYOBQ01. The sequence continues at coordinate 60,770 of CAYOBQ010000011.1, forward strand.
GTCGGGTGCGGCACCGTCGACGGGGGGCGGCGCGACGTCAGCGAGGATCCCACGGCGCGCGTCGGGCGCCGGCAGGGCCAGATCGGGCTCGGTGGAGCCCCCACCGCCAGCGGGGACGCAGCCGCCGAGCACCAACAGGTATGCCAGTCTTCTCATCATGGGCCGAGCGTAACATCGTCGGGACCGGAAGCCGGCGGTTGACACCCCCGCGGGCGCAGTCGAAACTCCGCGACCAACGCGACCAGACCGTCCGAGGAGAAGATGCGTAGTCTGACGATTCTGCTTTGCACCGGAGCCCTGCTCACCATGGGCTGCGGCAACAAGGGCACCGACGCCCCCGCCACCAAGAAGGCCGAGCCCGCCAAGAAGGCCGCGCCCGCCGAGAAGGCTGACCCCGCCAAGAAGGTCGCCGCCCAGGTCGTTGACAAGGCGAAGGACCTCAAGAAGGTGGCCGAAGCCGTGACCCAGGGCGGCGACGCCCTGTCGCTGGAGGCGTACGAGAAGCTGCTGCTCGGCCTCGAGGGCTGCGAGGTCACCGACCGCGGCATCGACCGGAAGTGCGAGGCTTGGAAGGCCTTCGACTCGGCCCGTAAGAAGAACCGCGCCAACCTGATGAAGAACCTCGGCGGCAAGCTCGGCGCGCTGGGGCGCAAGCACGTCAAGCACGCGAGCGCCGCCGTCCGCATCCAGTCGGCGAGCCTGATGGGGTCGATCTTCGGCGCCAGCAACGAGAACCAGAACGCCATCGTGGCCGCCGCCAAGGTCGAGAAGGACGCCCGCGTCCTCAAGGCGATGCTGCGCACCGTCGCGTCGTCGATCTCCAAGAACGAGCAGGTCAAGGCCCTCATCCTGGCGAGCGCCGGACACGAGAACCCGAAGGTCCGCACCGAGGTCGTCAGCGCGCTGACGAGCACCTGGGCGAAGAAGGCCGAGGGCACGCTCGAGAAGGCGATGGAGATGGTCGAGAAGGACGCCGACGCCACCGTGCGCCGCTACGGCTGCAGCCGCCTCGGGGCCCGGGGCGACGAGCGCGCCCTGCCGCTGCTCGAGAAGATGACCCGCGACCCCAAGCCCGATCCCAAGCTCTACGGTGACTGCGTGAAGGGGCTCATCGGGATGTGGTCCTCCCCGGTGGTCCACCAGACGCCTTCGAAGAAGGCCTACGATCTCACGATCAAGCGCCTGAAGGTCAAGCCGCGCACCGACGACAACCCGCCGTGGGCCGCGTTCTCGGGTCTGATGTGGGCCAAGCTCCCGAAGTTCCAGGATCGCGCGAAGTGGTTCAAGAAGCCGCAGCTCATGGCGGTGCTCACCGACATCGCCAAGGACAAGAACGCCAACTGGATGGCGCGCACCGGCTCGATCGACGCGATGAAGCAGCTCGGGGCAGAGGCCAAGACCTTCCAGGCGCTCCAGAAGGTCTACGCCGGCGGCAAGGGCAAGGACAAGCTGGTCCACGACAAGCTCGATCGCGTCCTGAAGAAGCTCGCCGCTCCGAAGAAGAAGTAAGACGAAGAACCTCGCCGAGCGGCTGCCCGAGGGCGCGGCCGACGCCGACGCGCTGCTCGATGTCTTCCTCGAGTGGGCGCTCGACCGCGACCTCGAGCTGTACCCCGCCCAGGAAGAGGCGGTCATCGAGTTGCTCGGTGATCGCCACGTCATCCTCGACACGCCCACCGGATCGGGGAAGTCCCTGGTCGCCCTCGCCCTGCACCTGAAGGCCTTCGCGGCCGGTCGGCGCTCGTTCTACACCTCGCCCATCAAGGCGCTGGTCAACGAGAAGTTCTTCGACCTCTGCAGACACTTCGGCGCCGAGCACGTGGGGATGCTCACCGGCGACGCGTCGATCAACGCCGGCGCGTCAATCGTGTGCTGCACCGCCGAGGTCCTGGCCCAGATGGCGCTCTCGGACGGCGCCAGCGCCCCTCACTACGTCGTGATGGACGAGTTCCACTACTACGCCGACCGGGACCGGGGGATGGCGTGGCAGATCCCGCTGCTGTCGCTCCCCAGGGCGCGCTTCCTCCTGATGTCGGCGACCCTCGGCGACACCAGCGACATCCGTCGGCACCTCGAGGCCTTCACCGGCACCTCCGTCGCCCTCGTGCGCTCCACGCAGCGCCCGGTCCCGCTGGAGTTCAGCTACGTCGAGACGCCCATCACCGAGACCATCGGCGAGCTGGTGGAGGCCGGGCGGGCCCCGGTCTACGTCGTCAGCTTCACCCAGCGCGACTGCCACGAGCTCGCCTCGGGCCTGATGAGCCTGAACTTCTGCTCCAAGCCGGAGAAGCGCGCCATCGCCGACGCGCTCACGACCACCCGCTTCGACACCCCCTACGGCAAGGAGATCAAGCGCTTCCTCCGCCACGGCCTGGGTGTCCACCACGCGGGGCTGCTCCCGCGCTATCGACTGCTGGTGGAGTCCCTCGCCCAGGCCGGGCACCTCAAGGTCGTGTGCGGGACCGACACCCTGGGGGTGGGCATCAACGTGCCGATCCGCACCGTGCTCTTCGCCCGGCTCTGCAAGTACGACGGGCAGAAGACCCGCATCCTGCGGGTGCGCGACTTCAAGCAGATCGCGGGGCGCGCGGGGCGCAAGGGCTACGACGACCAGGGCTGGGTCGTCTGCCAGGCGCCGGCACACGTGGTGGAGAACAGGCGACTCGAGCGCAAGGCGGGCGGCGACGCGAGGAAGCTGCGGAAGATCGTACGCAAGAAGCCGCCGACCCGCGGCTACGCCCACTGGGACGCCTCCACCTTCGAGAAGCTGGCCACCTCGGAGCCCGAGGCGCTGAAGTCGCGGTTCCACGTCGACCACGGGATGGTGCTGAACCTGCTCCAGAGCGGGCCGGACGGCTACCGCGACCTCATCCGACTCATCGAGCGCAGCCACGAGCACGGCGGGCGCAAGGCCATCCTGCGCAAGCGCGCCGCGGCCCTGTTCCGGGCCCTGCGCGCGGCGAAGGTCGTCGAGCTCGTGCCGCGCCCGGGTCGCCGCGGTCGATCGGTGCAGGTGCGCCCGGACCTCCAACACGACTTCTCGATCCACCACACGCTCTCGCTGTTCCTGCTCTCCGCCGTGGGGCGCCTCCCCCCCGGCGATCCCGAGCACGCGACCCAGGTGCTCACCCGCGTCGAGGCGATCCTCGAGGACCCCCACGTGGTGCTCATGCGCCAGCGCGACAAGCTCTGTCGCGAACGGCTCGCCGAGCTCAAGGCGGAGGGCGTGCCCTACGAGGAGCGGGTGGAGATCCTCGAAGAGATCAACTGGCCGATGCCCGACGCCGAGACGCTGTGCGAGGAGCTCGACGCCTTCGGTCGGGAGCACCCGTGGGTCCGCGTCGACGACCTGCGCCCCAAGTCCGTCGTCCGTGACATGTACGAGCGCTTCGCCACCTTCAACGAGTACGTCCGGCTCTACGGGCTCGAGAAGTCCGAAGGGGCGCTGTTGCGCTACCTCAGCCAAGTCTACAAGACGCTGCTGCAGAACGTGCCCGAGACCTTCCGCGACGACGCCGTCGTCGATCTCATCGCCTGGCTGCGGGCGACGCTTGCGCGGGCCGACTCGAGCCTGGTGCAGACCTGGGAGGCGATGGTGCACGGCGAGCCGCTCACGACCACCGCCGAGCCCGAGGCGCCGCAGCCGGTGGACATCTCGCGACACCCCAAGGCGTTCTCCGCGCGCATCCGGGCCGAGCTGCACGGCTTCGTGAGGGCCCTCGCCCAGCGCGATCACGCCGAGGCGGTCGCGGCCCTGCGGGTCGACGCGGATGAACCACTGGACGCCGCCGCGTTGAAGGAGAAGATGGCGCCCTTCCACGAGACCTACGGCGACGTGCTCTTCGACCACACGGCGCGGGCGACGAGCCGCACGCTCATCGACCAGACGGCGCCCCGCACGTGGCGGGTGCGGCAAGTGCTGCGCGACCGGGAGGGCGACGATATGTGGTACGTCGAGGCCGCCGTCGACCTGCGCGAGCCCATCGAAGACGGTCCGATCGTCACCCTGGTCGACGTCCTGTCGTGATCAGGCTGCTGGCCGCCCTCGCCCTGGCCGGCTGCGGTGCGTCCCCCACGATCGATCCTTGCCGGGAGCCCATGGACCGCGAGACCCGTCTGCCGGTGTGCATCGACACCGACCGCGGTCGGATGTCGGTGGAGGCCCGATACGTCCCCGGCGTGGTGCAATGCGAGCTCGGAGGGAGCGACGAGGGGGCGGCCCTCGAGGCCCAGGCCATCGCCGCGCGCACGTACCTGGCGGGGTTCCTCGAGCGGCGGGGCGAGGAGGCGGAGGTGCCGATCGGCGGCCACTTCCAGTGCTGGCGGGATCCCAAATCGGAGCGCGCGAGGGGGGCCGCGCGCTACACCGCCGACATCGTGATGCTGCACGCCGGTGCGCTCGTCACCGCGAACTACGTCGCTGGCGCTCGTGCGTTGGAGTTGGACTGCGCGGCGCGGTCTCCGTCGGACAACGGCTACGACTACGAGACCTGGGCGGAGATGCGCGAGGCCTACCTCGAGGCGCGACGCACGCGGAGCCGCCGCCCGTTTGGTGGGACCGCCTGGACAGAGGTGGTCGTGACGCGAAACGAGGGGCGGCGCGGCGAAGCGGTCGAGCCCACGCCGATGGCCGGCGACCACGCGCGCAATCGGGGCGCCTTGGGGCAAAACGCCGCGATCTGCCTCGCCCGCGACGCGGGCTACGAGGTCTACGACATCCTGCGCTACTTCTACGGGGACGACATCGAGCTGAGCCGCCCCCTCTCAGAGCCCACGGAGGCGGAGTAGCTGGCCGATCGAGTGGTCGACTGCGGCGAGGGTGGCCAGCGCTGGAGCCACCCCGAGATCGGCGAGAATGCTGGACCCGGTGCTGGCACGGAGCATGCAGCACAGACACCGCGCAACCTCGGAGGCCGACCATGCGGCGCGTTCGTCCCCTCATCTGCCTGCTCCTCGTGCTCACCGCCTGTGACGACGGCGCCGTCGACGAGCCGGCGGACCTCGATCCGTCGAGCATCCAGAAGGTCGAGCCGGGCAAGGCCGACACGAGCGCCGAGGCGATCATCCTCGAGCTCGCCTTCACCGCGGAGCTGCGGACGACGGACTTCCTGGTGCCCCAGTGGGCGATCAAGGACCAGCTCCTCTACACCGTCGGGCAGCTCAACGGCGACGACGCCGTGGGTCGGCTGGACAAGGTCGAGCTGACGAACCTGAAGACCGCGCCGGCGGACGGCGAGTGGATGGTCAAGTACGACGCGGTCTTGCAGGTCGCGTGGCGCAAGAGCCAGGGCGTGCCCGACAGCTACACCTTCCAGCTCCCCAAGAACGTGGGGAAGAAGGGCCAGAAGGCCTTCACCGAGAAGTACAGCCACGACTGCGTGGAGGCTGGCGCCCACGACATCGACTCCGGGAGCATGTGGTACTACTACCGGCCTCAGCGCTCCTCCTGTGCGCTGGCCGCCGATGAGATCATCGAGGCGAAGGCCACGGTCTCCGTCAGCGAGGTCAACACCACCGGCAAGTACCCCGAATACGACCAGGTCTGGTCCGACAGCGTCTTCCAGGTCGTCGCGGTCTTCGGGAAGTACGAGGACGGCGCGACCCACGAGGGCGACGCCGGTGTTCGCGCCTACAACAACTTCAACTCCCAGATCCGCGACATGCTCGCGAGTCCTTCCCTCGACGTGGTGCCGCGCCACGCCACACGGCGACCTGGGATCGACGCCCCCGACGTGATGTACAGCGCCAAGATCGACGACACGCACCGGGTCGTCGTCCACGCCCTGCTGGTGGACAACGTCCGCACCGCTGGGGCCGCCTTCGACGCGCGCTACGGTGAGCTCTCCCGCTTCGCCGACCTCATCGTCTACAACGGCCACGCGGGCCTCGGCGCCAACATCCGGGCCCTGGCGGGCAAGGGGGAGTGGCAGGCCGGCCAGTACGCGATGGTCTTCCTCAACGGCTGCGACACCTACGCCTACGTCGACACGGCGCTGTTCGACGCCCACGCCAAGGTCAACGAGGACGACGAGCTCGGGACGAAGTACACCGACGTCATCACCAACGCCCTGCCCGCCTTCTTCGCCAGCATGCCCAACGCCACGCTGGCCCTCGTGAAGAGCCTGATGCGCTACCAGGCGCCGCGCACCTACGAGCAGATCTTCCAGGGCGTCGACAGCTCCCAGGTGGTGCTGGTCTCGGGGGAGCAGGACAACGTCTACGTCCCCGGCGGCGGCGAAGCCCCCGAGGTCTCCGACTGGGAGGGCATGGCGCGCTCCGGCGTCGCGGAGCGCGACGAGGAGCTCCACTTCGAGACGGCGGTCCTCCCCGCGGGGACCTACAGCTTCACCATGTCCGGCACCGGCGACGCCGATCTCTACGTCCGCGTGGGCCTCGCACCGACCGTGGCCGACTACGACTGCCGCCCCCACCGCGCCGGCTCGAACGAGGCCTGCAAGGTCGTGCTCCCCGCCCCCGCCCGGCTCTTCGGGATGGTGCGCGGGTATTCGGAGAGCTCCACCTTCGACCTCGCCGGCGCCGCCGAGCGGTAGCGACCCACGCCAATGGTGGCGCCGACCGGGCGTTCGGGGCCAGAATGCTCCGCGGAACGTTCCGGGGGATCACCGATGAAGTGGATCGCGATGCTGGCGCTCGCGCTGGCGGTATCGGGTTGTGATGACGACGGGGGCAGCTCCGCGACGGACACCGGCTCCGCTGACGTCGGTCCGGTAGACGACGACGGCTCGACGCCGAATCCCGACACCGGTGACCCGACCCCCGACGGCCCGAATCCCGACGCGGCCACCGACGGCCCCCCCGCGGACGCGAGCTCGGATATGGCGGTCGCCCCCGACGGCGTCGTCGACTCCGACATGGCCGGCGTTGACGGCGCCCTCGACCCCGATGGCGCGCCGGATACAGATGGAGCGCCCGATCCCGACGGCGCGCTTTACCCGGACGGCGCGGGCGACCGCGACGGCCTGCCCGAGCCCGACATGGCCGACCCCGACATGGCCGACCCCGACATGGCCGACCCCGACATGGCCGACCCCGACATGGCCGATCCGGGATGCGACATCGACGACGACTGCGCTGGCAACGAGTTCTGCGCCGACGACGGCGCGTGCATCAGCGGCTGTCGTCTGGCGCCCGACAACTGCCCCGCTAGGCGCCGCTGCAACGCGGTGCGCCAATGCGTCAACGGCTGCGCGGACAACGCCCAGTGCGTGGCCGAGAACGGCGCGGGATGGGTCTGCGAGGGTCACCGCTGCATCGGGCCGTGCGTCGAGCACGCGGATTGCTCGTCCGGCGAGGTCTGCGCCGCGGGGCGCTGCGAGGCGGGATGTGCCGCGGACGACTTCGCGGGCAACGACGCGCGCGCCGACGCCCACCGCGTCGAGCTCGAGGGGCTGGCGTACGACTCCGCGGACGCCTACCTGAGCATCTGCGAGTTCGAGACCGACTGGTTCGTCTTCGCGCAGCCCGCCAACGGCGCGGTGCTGACGGTCACCGTGGAGTTCGCCCACGACGAGGGCGATCTCGACATCCGCCTGCACCCCCCGGCGGGCAACGCCCTCAATGCCGGCAGCGGAAACGACGACGAGCGCATCAGGGTCGAGGACGCCGCCAACGGGGACTGGCACCTCGAGGTCTTCGCCCGCGGCTTCGACGAGAACCGGTACCGAGTTCGCGTCGAGGTGGAGCTCCCGGCGGGCGCGTGCCTGCTCGACGAGGCGGATCCCGGCGACGATCTCGCGCCCGACGCGATGCTCCTGAACCTGCCGCAGCTACAAAGTCGGCAGGAGGTGCTCGAGCGCCGCATCTGCGGTGGCGACCTGGACTGGTACGCCTTCGATCTCGGCGACGGTGACGGCGTCGACATCGAGATCGCCATGACCGGTATGGACGGCGGGGCCTTCGACGGCCTCGACTTCGAGGTCTACGGCCCCGGGGTCCCGGCCGACGGCGCGTTCCCGACGATGCTGCCCGACAGCTTCGACGAAGGGCCACCCGTCACCATCGGGTTCACGGCCCCGCGCAACAACTTGCTCATCGTCGAGGGCCGCTACTACCTCAAGGTCCTCGGGCTCGCGCCGGATCTGCCCGGCGTGTACGACCTCGCCGTCGAGGTCGATCGGGTCGCTCTGGCGTGTCGGGACGATGGCGCCGAGCCCAACGAGGCGCGCGGCGACGCCGACGACTTGATGCGCCGGGGATCGTTCACGCGCGAGGCCCTCGACGGGGTGACCGAGCTCCGCCCCGACGCCAACCTGGATCTGCGGCGTCTCAGCCTGTGCGAGGGCGACGAGGACTGGTTCCGCTTCGAGCTGCGCGAAGGGGACGACATCGACGTGCGAATCTCGCGTGCGGCGCCGGTCCGAGGCGTGGTCCGAGTCGAGATCACCGACGAGGCCGGCGACGAGGTGGGCCAGGCGGGGCAGAACGGGCAGGCGATCAACGTGGCGCGGCTCGAGGACGCCGCCGCCGGCACCTACTACGGCCATGTGGTGGCCACCGACGCCGACACGACCACCAACTACGATCTCCGCCTGAACCGGACGGCGGGCTTCATCCCCTGCGTGGACGACCGTTTCGAGCCCAACGAAGCGCGCGGGGACGCGACGGACGTCGACCCCGGGCGGTACCAGGACCTGTCGATCTGCGGCGGCGAAGGCGACATCGACTACTTCGTCGTCGAGCTCGACGCGGTGAGTGACCTCGTGGTGGACCTCAGCTTCGACCACGACGACGCCAACATCGATGTCGACATCTTCCGCGACGACAACGAGGACGCCGAGAACGGCGCGGAGCAGCAGGGGCACGGCAACGGCGACGGGGAGCACGTCGTCCTCGGTAACCGCTTGCCGGGGCTGTACACGATCGCGGTGCGCGCGGTGGACGGTGGGACAGCGGCCTACGAGCTCAACGTGCAGATCAACGAGCGCGTCTTCGTCTGCCAGGACGACAACGACGAGGCCAACGACAGTATCGACGACGCCACGCCCCTCGGCGGTGGCACCCTCGTCCGAGACACACAGTGGCTCTGCGACCGGGTCCCTGCGGAGTCGGACTACTTCGAGATCTCCGTCCCGCCGAACACCGAACGTACCATCGTGACCACCTTCGTCTTCGGTGACGACGGCGACCTCTTCCTCGAGCTCTACAACGATCAGCGCGTGCTGCGGGCGACGACCAACCTGGTCGCGCGGGTGAACTCGAAGCAGTGCATCCGTATTCGCAGCGGCGGCGGAGACGACACGTTCTACCTGCGGGTCGCGGCCCTGAACATCAACCGCATCATCGACGACGACGAGCGGCTCGACTACACGATTCACATCGCGAACGGCGACGTCTGCGACGACATCGGCCCCCCCTCGCCAGGGGTCAACTGGCCGCGCGTGGGCCGCTGACTACTCGGGCTCGCAGGTGTAGACCGGCGTCAGATCCCCTGCCTGCCCGAAGTTGAAGAACGAGTCGCCGAAGCCGTGCGTCCCGCACTCGTCGGTCTCCGGATCTACCCACATCCCCTGAGCGCAGCACCCGAAGTCCCCGATGTCGACGCAATCCAGAGCCTCGGCGACCTCCGCGAGCAACGCCGCGTCCCACGCCAAATCCACTCGCTGAACCGTCGGATCGAGCCCCAGCCGCGCGCACGCATCGGCGTGACCCTCGTTCGCGTTCCCCCGCACCC
>CAYOBQ010000011.1:70560-92401 GCA_964402225.1 uncultured Nannocystaceae bacterium
AGCCCCAGCCGCGCGCACGCATCGGCGTGACCCTCGTTCGCGTTCCCCCGCACCCAGCAATACCCCGCCGCCTCCGCCGTCCCCACCGGGCACGCCCCCGCCGGCGGCTCGTCGCAGGCGTCCCCCACCCCATCACCATCCGCGTCCGCCTGGTCCGCGTTCTCCGACTCCGGGCAATTGTCGCAGGCGTCGCCAACCAGATCGCCGTCGAGGTCCGCCTGGTCATCGACGACCCCCGGGCAGGCGTCGCAGGCGTCGCCGACCCCATCACCATCCCCGTCGCCCTGGTCTGGGTTGGCGAGGCCCACGCAGTTGTCGTCCTCGTCGGGCGCCAGATCGCCGTCGTCATCTCCCGGAGCCGCGCACGTGTACACCGGCAAGCGGTCCCCCAGGGGCCCCAGGTTGTTGTATCCCTCGCCGAAGGCCTGCGTCCCGCACGCCAGGCCGTCTGCCTCGATCCACATCGACTGAGCGCAGCATCCGAGCTCCAGCCCCGGATCACAGCCCAGCCCCTCCGCCACGTCGTCCAACGCCCCCTCGTCCCAGTCGACCGGGACCCGCCGCGGCGTAGCGTTGAGGCCGATCCGGGCACACGCCGCCGCGTGATCCTCCCCCGCCTCGGCCGCCACCCAACAGTAGCCGGCGACGAAGGGCACCCCGACCGGACACGGCCCATCGGGCGCAGCGGCGTCGAGCGTCGGTCCATCCGGCAGCGGGCCATCCGAGGCGACGTCTGGAAGAGGACCATCCAAGGCCACATCCGCGAGCGGGCCATCCAACGCCACGTCCGGCAGCGGTCCGTCGAGCGCGACGTCCGGCGGAGGTCCATCCGACGACGCGCCGTCCGGCAAAGGACCATCGACCGCCGCGTCGATTGGCGCGCTCTGGTCCAGCGCGGCGTCGCGTCCCAGGTCCGCCACCGTCCCGTCGACGGGCAGGGCGACGCCGTCGAGGGCGGCCATGTCCCGCGGCGGCAGCGGGATCCCGCCATCATCGCCCCCCCCGCCACCGCCACCCGTGGCGTCGACACAGCCGACCAGCGCGAGCGCCAGCAATCCTCTTCGCATCACCTCCCCCGGATCCACGGCGCGGCGCGCTCGTCGGTGCAGCATAGCGCCGGACCCGCGTGCCATCGTAGTTTGACGGCATGACGCACCGCACCGTCTGGCTCGCCGCCCTCTCCCTCATCGCCTGCGATGATGGAAGCGGCAGGAGAGCGCCCAGCCCCGACCTCGGCGTCACGGACAGCGCCACCGATGGACCCGGCCCGGATCGCGTCACGGGCGACGCCGCGACGGTCCGCGACACAGGCGCCGACACCGCCGACGCGACGCCCCCCTCGGACACAGGGCCCAACCGCGACGCCGAGCCACCGGAGCCCGACGCGGCGCCACCCCCACCGAGCCCTTGCGCGCCGCTTGCCCCCGTCGCCGACGACGCCGTTCGGATCACCCCGGACGACATCCCCGGCTTGGCGGCGCGGCTGGCCAGCGCTCAGCCCGGCGACACCTTCGTCTTCGCCGCCGGCGAGTACCCGCTCGGCGCGCAGCCCCTCCGCATCGAGGCCGCCGGCGTCACCCTTCGCGGCGAGACCGGCGACCGCGACGACGTGGTCCTCGACGGCGAGTACACCGCCGAGCAGGTCATCACCATCGCCGCCGACGACGTCACGGTCGCCGATCTCACCGTCCGCCGCGCCTCGGGCCACGCCATCCACGTCGTGGGTGGCACCGACGATCACACCGATCGCCCCCGCGTCCTCAACGTCTCTGCCCTCGACTCCGGCCGCCAGAGCATCCGGGTGGAAGGCAGCGCCGACGACCGCTTCTTCTCCAACGACGGCGTCGTCGCCTGCTCCCACCTCGAGCTGACCGACGAAGGCCGCCCGCAGGTCCGCGATGCCTGCGACACCGGCGGCATCGACGCCCGCGGTGCCCGGGGCTGGCTGGTCACACGCACCGAGATCCGGGGCTTCTGGTGCGTCGCCGGCCTCGCCCGGCACGGTATCCACTTCTGGCGTACGAGCCGCGACACCACCATCGAGCGCAACCTCGTGCTCGACTGCGCCCGCGGCATCGGGCTCGGCCTCGGCTTCACCGGCGTCGAGGGGGAGCGCAGCTACCCCGACCCCCCCGACTGCGGTGATGGCTACACCGGCCACTACGCCGGCGACGTGCGCAACAACTTCGTCGCCGTGGGCGACGTCCGCGTCCACGCTTCGGGCACCGGCGCCGACACCGGCATCGGCCTCGAGGGCACCTGCGACGCCCGCGTCGCTCACAACACCGTCGCCCTGACCATGGCTCCCCGATCCTCGGCCATCGAGTGGCGCTTCGCCCACAGCGCTCGCGTTCTCCTCGCAAACAACCTCACGACCCATCGCCTCATCGCCCGCGACGGCGCCGTCGCGATGGCCCTCGGCAACGTCGAGGTCGCGCCCCCCGAGTCCTTCGTCGACATCCCCACCGGCGACCTCCACCTCACCGACGTCGCCGCCTCCGCTATCAACGCCGCGCTACCCCTCGCCAACGGCGTCGCCGACGAGGACTACGACGGCGAGCCCCGCACCAGACCTCGCGACGTGGGGGCCGACGAACGGGAGTGACGCGCCTGACCCGCGACTTCTACGCGCGGCCCACCCTCGAGGTCGCCCGCGATCTCCTCGGCCGACACCTCGTTCGAGTCATCGGCGGCGTCGAGTTGGCCGTGCGCGTCGTCGAGACGGAGGCCTACTGCGGGGTCGACGACACGGCCTGCCACGCGTCGAAGGGCCGGACGCGACGCACCGAGGTCATGTTCGGGCCCCCGGGGCACGCCTACGTCTACTTCACCTACGGCATGCACTGGCTCCTCAACGCCGTCACCGAGCCCGCCGGCTCGGGCTGCGCGGTCCTGCTGCGGGCCGTCGAGCCGATCCGTGGCGCCGACGTGATCCGCGCCAACCGTCCGGGTCGCCGAGAGCGTGAGCTCACGTCAGGTCCCGCCAGGTTGACCAAGGCGCTGCGCATCGACGGCGCCCTCGACGCCTGCGACCTCGTGGGCGGCGACGGGCTGTTCCTCACGGAGGGCGCGCCGTTCCCCGACGCCGAGATCACCGCCTCCCCCCGCGTCGGCATCGGCTACGCGGCCCCCCCACACAGGGACGCGCCGTGGCGCTTCCACGTCACTGGCAACCCCCACGTCTCAAGGGCCCGCTGAGGCCCGACAATCCCAGCGATCCAGAGCCCCGACCTGCCGGGCTGGGGAGACACCCCGCTGGCTGGCCCCACGCCTCCCCCTCAATCGCGACGCCTGCACGCCCTCGACATCCCCACGCTGGTCGCCTTCTGCGACGACGACCACCTCATCGAGGCCCCGATCTCCGAGACCCTGGCCCGCGTCACGCCGGACGGGCCCCGCCTGCGCTTCCCCGGTCACCTTCACACAGCGGGCCCTGGGATAGCCCGACTCACCCGTAAAGCCAGACCTGTGCGTGTCGTCGAGTTCGTGTCATCGTAGTCTGGCCGGAACAATTTAGCCCGACTCACCCGTAAAGCCAGACCTGTGCGTGTGCCGCTCCTGTGGGTCGAAAAGGGAGGGATCCATGCGCGCGTTGCTCGTCGCTTTCATGCTCATCGGTTGCGCCGAGGTCGGCGCGGACAACCCGTTCGACCCGCAGGCGCCGAAGTCGAAGCAACAGAAGGGGCAGGTGCGGGGGACGCTGGTCCTGCCGTCGGACTTCAGCCGCGCGCTCTTCGATGGCGCGGCCGTCGAGCTCTACTCGCCCCGCTCGCCCACCGAGGCCGCGTACGGCGCCGCGATCGAGGTCGCCGAGACCACCGAGGACGAGGCGCCGCGGGCGACGTTTCTGGCCGAGGAGGTGGCGGCGGGCAGCTATCGCGTGCGGGTGGCGGTCCGGGGCTTCACCGCGCCGGATCTCCAGGTCGCCCTGGACATCGGCGCCAGCGTGGATCTCGGCGACGTCGTCCTGGGCTTCGATCAGGACGCGGCCATCGAGGGCCAGACGCTGTTGGGCGACCGCGAGTCCGGGCACGACGGGATCCTGGTGGAGGCGGTCAACACCTCGTTCTCCACGCAAACCAACTCGCAGGGGCGCTTCGTGCTCCCGGTGAGCTCCGGGGTGTACACGCTGCGATTCAGCCTGGCCCACTACGAGCCGGCGACGCTCGACGACGTGGACGTGGCGGGCGGGAGCACCCGCGTGCTGCCCGAGCCGGTGGTCCTGCAGGGGCAGCCCGCGCGCGTCCGGGGCAGCGTCGCCTTCGAGGACGCGCTGAACGACAGCCAGCTCGTGGAGTCCGCGAGCGTCGAGGTGGTGCGGACTGACGACGGCGAGGTCGTCGGTCGCGCCGCCCCCGATCCCGACGGGGCGTTCTTCTTCGAGGCCATCCCCGCCGGGACCTACCGCGTCGAGGTGACGCTGGCCGGCTTCTTCGCCCCCGCCGTACGGGCAGAGCCGAGCGTCGGGGCGGAGGTCGATCTAGGCACGCTGGTGCTGTTCCGCGACCGCGAGGTCTCCGCCTTCGTCGACGGGACGGCGCGCCTCCAAGGGCTCGGCGACGGGCGCCACGCGGGGATTCGAGTCGAGGCGCTCAACACGCCGTTCGGGGTCAACACCAACAGCGACGGCGGGTTCCGCATCGAGCTGCCCCCGGGTCGACACACGCTCCGCTTCGGCCACGTCGGTTACGCCGGGACCCAGCTCGATGTGGGACCCCTCGCGCCACGAGAGACGACGACGCTGGAGGAGGCGGTGGTGCTCGTCGGAGATCCGGGCGGAGTGGTCGGCGTGGTCGCGCTCGATCCCGGCGCGGCGGATCCGGCGGTGCTGCGCGAGGTGCAGGTCAGCGCGGTGCCGGCGGACGCCCCGGAGGCCGAGCCCCACGTCGCGGAGCTCACGCACGCAGGCGACCACACGCGCTTCGTCCTGCGCGATCTCCCCGCCGGACGCTACGCGGTGCGCTTCGGGCTCGGCGGCTTCTACCCCGAGCTGCGAGTCGGGGAGGTCCCCGTGGGCGGCTTCGCCGATGTCGGCCACGTCGTGCTGCGCACCCTGCCCGCCGACGCGCTGATCACCGGCGTGGCCCAGATCGAAGGGGGCCAGGACCACGCCGACATCGCCATCGAGCTCGAGGGGACCGCGCTGCGGACCCAGACCAACAGCGACGGCCTCTTCGCCCTCCGGGTGCCCGCGGGGCGCCTGGAGTACCTGGTGCGGGCGCGCAAGGCGGGCTTTAGCGCCCCGGAGCCGGTGCGGGTGGGCGCCTTCGATCCGCGCGTGCCCTTCGAGATCGAGGAGCCCATCCTGCTGCAGGGGCAGCCCGGAGTGCTCGAGGGCATCGTCCAGCTCGACGAACGCTTCGACGACGCCCTCCTCGAGGACGTCGACGTCCGGCTGAAGGTCATCCGTGACGGCGAGGCGGTGCTTGTGGCCCAGCGAGAGCCAGGGGCCGACGGGGTCTTCATCTTCGAGGATCTCACGGCCGGGAGCTACGTCCTCGAGGTGACGCTGGAGGGCTTCTTCCCGGGCTTCCGCGCCCCGGTCATCGGCCCCGGCGAGCGCGTCAGCGCGGGGATCATCCGGCTGTCCCCGGCCGCCGCCCAGGCGGTCTTCGTCGGCCACGCCCGCATCCAGTGCCCCGACGACGAATGCGACCACGGCGGCATCCAGGTCGAGACCGTCGGGGCGCCCTTCGTGACGCTCACCAACGCCTCGGGCGAGTATCTGCTCGACGTGGTTCAGGGCGAGTACTCGCTGCGGTACACCCGCGCGGGATACGGCGCCGAGACGGGCGGGCCCCACGGCATCGACGCCGGCGAGCGCAAAGACGACCTGGACGACATCGTCCTGGTCGGCGCGCCGGGCCGCGTCCTGGGCCGACTGACGCTGCCCGAGGGCTTCGACGAGGCGGATCTGCTGCCACGCACCGCCGTCCGCCTCTACCGACCCGACGACGACCCCGACGAGGTGGATCCCCGGGGCGCCGCCGTGGTGCAGGCCGACGGGCTCTTCCTCGTCGACGGCGTCACGGAGGGGGACTGGGTCGTGCGCATCGCCTTGGCGGGCTTCGCCCCCGAGGCGCTGCCGCTGCAGATGGCGCCGGGGGCGGTGGTCGATCTGGGCGTAGTGCCCCTCGCCGTGCGCCGGCCCGTGCGCGTTCAAGGCACCGTACGACTGGAAGGCTCAGACGACCACGACGGGGTGCACATCGCGGTCGCGGGCACTCCCTTCTTCTCGGTCACCGGCCCCGATGGCGGCTTCGATGTGCAGGCGCTCCCTGGCCCGCAGACGCTGGTGCTCTCCCGCGCGGGCTACGACGCGCCGACCCTCGAGCTCGAGGCCCTCGCCGAGTCAGAGCACCGCAACGTGGGTCAGATCGACGTCCCCTTCCTCCGCGCCCACGCCTCGGGCGTCGTGCTGCGCACCACCGACGACGGCGCCACGGTCCCGGCCCTGGGCGCGACGGTGACGCTGTCGCGGCTGGGGGCCCCGCCGCGCAACGTCCCGACCAACGCCGAGGGGGCCTTCACGGTGGGCGAGGTCCGCGAGGGTGAGTACACGCTGGGCGTCGATCTCGCGCGCCACGGCTCCATCTCGCGCCCCGTCCGCTTGCTGGCGGGACAGACCGTCGACGCCGGCGTCCTCGTGGTCGACGTCGATCGCGGCTCGATCACCGGCACCGCCCTTCGGGGCGGCGTGCCGGGGGGCGGCGGCGTGACCCTGGTGGCCACGCGAGTCGAAGACGGACTGGGCCTGGGCCCCGTGCTGCGGGTCGCCCGCGCAGACGCGCCCACCGACCGCTACGCCTTCGAACGGCTCCCGGTTGGCACCTGGCGCGTCTCGGCCCTCGCCGACGGCCACCGCCCGGACGGCCCCGACGAGGTGGTGGTCGCCGCCGGGCGCGCCACCCCCCACGACGTCGTCCTCGCGGCCCGAGTCCACCGACTCGCGGCGGAGGATGCGGTCGTGCGCGTCGATCGGGTCGCCCTCACGTTCACCGCCGACGACGACCTCCGCTGGGTTCGGGCCTGGGTCGGCGACGCGCCGGGGGACTGGGCGCCGCTCCCCGAGGACGGGCGCGTGACCCTGGTGGACGCCTTGCGCGACGCGGGATCCCACCTCGTCCGCGGGCAACTCGCGACCGACGCCCTGGTGGAGGCCGGCGAGCCGCTGCTGCGCGCGACATCGCCGGTGCTCGAGGTGGAGGTGACGTACGATCCGTCGGCGCCGCTCGTCGCGCCGCCGGTGGTCGGCGACGGCTCCGGCTTCGTGGCCAGCCCCGACGGAGACGTCCAGGTTCGCGTGGACTGCGTCGACGGCGCCGCCCGCCAGGCGGATCTCAGGCTGCGCGTGGAGGTCGATGGAGCGGTGCGCTTCGACGACCTCTACCGGCCGGTAGTCGCCCTCAGCCTGGGCGACGAGGCGGGCCGCAAGACCGTCCGCGCGCGCTGCACCGATCCCGCGGGCAACGTGGCGGAGTGGGTCGGCGTCGAGGTTGTCCACGACTTCACACCGCCGGAGATCGAGCGCTTCGCCGTCACCGTGGAGGTCAGCAATGAGCGGGACGTCCCCGTCGCCGTCGAGGTCACAGACGCGTTGGCCGGGCTCGCCGGCGTGGCCCTCGGGGAGGGCGGGATCGACTGCGAGAACGCGGCCTACGGGCCAGCGCCGGCCCGCTTCCTTTTGGCGCCCACCAACGGGCAGAAGCGTCTCTTCCTCTGCGCCCGCGACCTCGCCGGGAACACCACGGCGCCGACCCCCGCGGAGTCCATCGTGCGCCTCGATACGGTCGCGCCGGCGGCTCCGACGGGGACCCTCGGCGACGGCGGCGGGTGGTCGCGAGGTGCCCGTGTCGCCCTCGACCTCTCGACCACCGACGACGACACGACGGGCTACCGGGTCATCCTCTCGGGGGATCTCCAGGCCCCCGTCGGGCCCTTCGACTGGGACGCGGCGCCGGCGAACGTGGACCTGCGAGCCGGCCGTGGGCTCCGGGTGCTGCGGGCGCGGGTGGTCGACGACGCGGGGAACGCGTCCCCGGAGGCCGCGATGGAGGTGCGCGTCGACGACACCCCGCCGACGGTCCGCTTCACGCGCGTCGGCGACGGCTCCGGCTACGTCCGCGACGCCCAGGGCTCGACCTTCGTGGAGGTCGCCTGTGACGACGACGTCTCCGCTGCGCTGACGCTCACCGTGGCGGAAGGTCCACAGACCCTGTTCGAGGGGCCGCTGCGGGCGGTCGTGGGGATCGAGCTAGGCGACGCGGAGCGCGCCCACCGGTTGACGGTACGCTGCACCAACCCCGTGGGCCTCACAGGCGAGGGCGACCCGCTCGACGTGATGGTCGACCACACGGCGCCCTCCATCGAGGGCTTCACGCTCAACGGCGGCGTGGCCGGCGCGCCCACCAACGAGCGCACCCTCGCGGTCGCCACAGACGTCACCGACGCCCTCAGCGGCGTGCTCGGCGTGGCCCTCGGCGAGGCAGCCCTCGATTGCGCGAACGCCGCCTACCTCTACCCCGGGCAGGGGCAGGTGCCCTTCGTGATCAGCGCCGCGAACGGCGCACGACGGCTGCATCTGTGCGCGAAGGACCGGGCCGGCAACGTCACGGCCTCGGTCCAGTCGGCCAACGCCATCGAGCTCGACACGGTCCCCCCCGGTGCGCCGGGGGTGGTCCTCGCGGCGTGGTCCCAGGACCGCGATGTCGAGGTCGCCATCAGCACCAGCGACGATGATCCGGCGGGCTACCGGGTCCGGCTCTTCGGCGACACCGGCGACCTCACGCGCCCTTGGGGGCAGCGCCCCGACTCGATGACGGTGACACGCGCCGGGCCAAATACGGTGCACTTCGAGGTCAGCGACGCCGCCGGCAACGTCTCGGAGCGGACCAGCCGCACGGTGGTCGTCGACGTGAGCCCCCCCACGATCGGGGCCGTCACGGTCGGCGACGGCGGCGGCTTCGCCCGGTCGCGCAACGTCGACGTCGAGGTGAGCTGCGACGACGCCCTCGGCGGCGGGCAACTCGATCTGCGCGTCACGGTCGACGGCGTGGCCCGCTACGACGGGGCCTACGCGCCGCGCGTGGCGGTAGATCTCCAAGCGGGCGACGGCGCGCGGGACGTGGTGGCACGGTGCACCGATCCCAGCGGGCGCAGCGCCGAGTCGGCGTCGGCGCGGGTGGTCCTCGACACGCAGGCGCCGACGATCGACGCCTTCACGCTCAACGGCGGCGGGGCCGACGAGCCGACCAACGTGCGCACGCTCACGGTGTCGCTCGATGTCGATGACGCCCGCAGCGGGATCGCCGGCGTCGCCCTGGGCGAGGCCGCCCTCGACTGCGCAAACGCCGCCTATCTCTACCCGGGTCAGGGCCAGGTCCCCTTCGTGATCAGCGCGGCCAACGGATCGCGGCGGCTCCATCTGTGCGCAAAGGACGGGGCCGGCAACGTCACGGCGTCGATTCAATCAGACAACGCCGTCGAGCTCGACACGGTGGCCCCGAGCGCGCCGGGCGTGGTGACCGCGGCGTGGTCCCAGGATCGCGAGCTCGATGTCACCATCACGACCGACGACGACGATCCGAGCGGCTACCGCCTGCGGGTCTTTGGCGACACTGTCGACGTCACCCGGGCCTGGGGACAGCGCCCAGACACGGTGACGGTCACCCGCGGCGGGTCGAATACGGTGCACTTCGAGGTCAGCGACGCCGCCGGCAACGTCTCGGAGCGAACCAGCCGCGCGGTGGTGGTCGACGAGGCGCCGCCCACGGTGGGGCCGGTCACGGTGGGCGATGGGGGCGGCTTCGCGAAGACGCGCAACGTCGACGTCGAGGTGAGCTGCGACGACGCCCTCGGCGGCGGCCAGCTCGACCTGCGGATCACCGTCGATGGCGTGACGCGCTACAACGGGGACTACGCGCCGCGGGTGGCGGTCGATCTACAGGCCGGCGACGGCCCCCGGGACGTGGTCGCTCGCTGCACCGATCCCAGCGGTCGTGCCGCCGCGTCTGCGCCGACGCGGGTGGTGCTCGACACGCAGGCGCCGACGGTCGACACCTTCACGCTCAACGGGGGTGGGGCCGACGAGCCGACCAACGAGCGCGCCCTCACGGTGACGCTCGATGTCGATGACGCGCGCAGCGGCGTCACCGGCGTCGCCTTGGGCGAGGCGGCCCTCGACTGCGCAGGCGCCGCCTATCTCTATCCGCCAAGCGGGCAGGTTCAGTTCACGGTGAGCGCCGGTAACGGCGCCAAGCGGCTCCACCTCTGCGCGCGGGACGGCGCAGGCAACGCGAGCGCCTCGGTGCAATCGACCAACGCCGTCCGCCTCGACACGGTGGCGCCCAGCGCGCCGACGGTCGACGTCGACGCCTTCGTCCAGGCGGTGGGGATCGGCGCCGACATCTCGACGGTGGACGCGGATCCCAGCGCCTACACGCTGAGGATCACAGGCGACGTCGTCCCGGCGGATCGGACCTACGCCTGGGCCGCCCGACCAGACGCGCTCACCCTCGACCACGCCGGCACAAACGAGGTGCACTTCGTGGTCACGGACGGCGCGGGGAACGCCTCCGACGGCGTCAGCCACACGGTGGTGGTCGACGCCGCGGCGCCCACCGTGGGTGCGGTGACGGTGGGCGATGGCGGCGGCTACGCCACGGCACGCAACGTGGACGTCGACGTCGACTGCCACGACGCGGTGGCGGGGGCCAACCTCACGCTGCGGATCACGGTCGACGGCGTCGCCCGCTTCGACGGCCCGTATGCGTCGCGGGTCAACGTCGATCTGCAGGCGGGGGACGGGCCCCGCACGGTGGTGGCGCGCTGCACCGATCCGAGCGGACGAGCCGGCGTCTCGCCCGGGATCCCCGTGACCCTCGACACCACCCAGCCGGCCATCGCGGCCTTCACCCTCAACGGCGGCGCGAACAACGAGCCGACCAACAAGCTCAACATCACGGCCCACGTCAACGCCGCCGACGCGACGGCGGGGATCGAGGCCCTGGCGCTCTTCGAGGACGGGGCCATCGACTGCGACTCCGCCCTCTACGCCTACGGCGACGTAGACGATATCGGCTTCGCCCTCGCGAACGGCGAGGGCGCGCGGCGCCTGTACCTCTGCGCCCGGGACGGGGCGGGCAACGTGTCGGCGCGGGCCCAGAGCAACGCCCTTCTGGTCGACACGGTCGCCCCCGAGGCGGGGACGCTCACCCTCGCGGGTGGCGCGACGCTCACCAATACCCGCGACGTACCCCTGGCCGTCGCCACCAACGAGGGTGGCCTCACGGCGACCCTCGCCGGCGACCTCACGGGCAAGGTCCAGTTCGCCGTCGACACGCCCCCCGCCACCGTCCGGGTGTCGGCGGGGGACGGCGACAAGGTCGTCGCGCTGGTCCTCGCCGACGCGGCCGGAAACAGCTCGTCGTCGACCAACGCCGTGGTTCGCCTCGACACCGCCCCCCCGCCGGGCGGGACGGTGGTGCTCAACGGCGGACAGGTCATCACCTTCGACCGCAACGTCCCCATCACCATCGAAGACACCAACCCCGACACCATGCAGTTCTGGGAGATCGGCGGCGGTCGCTGCGACGTGCGAGCGTGCAGCCACGGCGGCTTCGTACCGTTCGCGCCCCAGAGCAGCTTCACGGTCTCCGACGGCGGCGGATTCAAGTCGTTGTGCTGGCGCTTCTGCGACGCCGCGGGCAACGCCTCGCCGACGGGGGGCGGACAGGTTCGCCTGGTGCCCGCGCGGCCCCGACCGACGCTCACCAGCCTCGATCCCGACCGCCACGTCGCCTTCTCCCAGGACCTGGCCGTGCCCTATGAGATCGACGTCCACGGCGACGGCATCGCGCCGGACACCGAGATCGTCCTCGGTGACTTCCGCGTCGGCTGCCACGGCGCCACCTTCCGGCGAGGCGGGGCGCCCATCGTCCCGACCAACTGCAGCGTCGCCGCTCCCAACAACTGCGCCGACCAGTGCACGATCCGGCTCCCCGCCCTGCTGATGCAGAACGCCGGGGACTACCTCACCCGGTTGGAGACGCCGGACCCGGTGGCCAACGCCCAGAACGCTTCGGCCGAGGAGCTCTTCTTCCACGTGATCGCCCCGCTGCCCGAGATCTCGCGTCTGTCGCCCCACGGCGAGGTGCAGCTCACGGACGCCGACGGCAACCCCGCGCCGCGCAACATCACGGTCACGGTGGCCGGGCGCTTCTTCACCGATAACGCGACCTTCCGCGTGGGTCCCAACAGCGGGACGGTCGTCCGCCGCGGCCCCGATCCGGCGAACCCCGGCGACGACTTCGCCGAGGAGGTGGTGCTCTCGGTGAGCACCGAGGGGTTGCAGACGATCGAGGGCGTCCACGACGAGTTCGGCGTCAGCAACCCGAGCCCCGGGGGCGGCGAGGTCACGCGCCCCTTCGGGATCAACCCCGACCGCATCCTCTGCGAGAACCTCGGCGCGTGCATCGGCGATCTGCGCTACACGCGGCGGGATCTACCGCTGCCGCGGCTGCACGGCGCGCGGCAGCGCTACGGGATGCCACCGGAGACGCTCACGGGGGCGGTCGCCTGGCGGGGTGGCACGGCGGCGGCGGTCTACGGGCAGGACGGCGCCCTCGCGACGCGGATCCGGGCCGAGTGGTCCGGCGGCTCGCTGCCCTGGGGCCCCAACGGCACCGCGGAGGTCGTGCTCGCGGACACACGGGACGCCGGCCACGCCACGCAGCTCCGAGACGACCGGATGTTCTTCGCCGAACGGCGGCGCGGCGTCGGGACCTTCGTCCAGCGCCAGTCGATGCCCCTCGGCGGCGGGGAGCCGGTGGCGATGGCCCTCGGCGACCTGGACCGCGACGGTGATCTCGAGGTGGCGGTGGCCGTCTTCGGGGGAGATTCGGTGATGGTCTACGAGGGCACCTCCAACGGTCAGTTCGACGGCAACGCGCGGACGCGCTGGGCGACGGGGGTGGGCCCGCGAAACATCGAGCTCGCCGACGTGAACGGCGACGGGCTGCTGGACATGGTCACGGCCAACGCCGGGGACGACTCGGTCTCGCTTCGCTTCGGCCACGGCGATGGCAGCTTCGACGCGCGCCGCGACCTGTCGATGGGCACCGGGCCGCTGGCGGTCCACGTCGCCGACGCCGACGGCGACGGCCTGCCCGACATCATCACCGCCGACTGCGGCTTCGAGCAGACCGGGACGGGGGCCGAGCAATGCGCCCTCGGGCGGTCCGACACCGTGACGCTGCGCTACGGCGACGGGGTCGGCGGCTTCTCGGCGCCGGTGGCCTACACGATGGGGCCCGCGCCCAGCGACGTGCTCGTCACCGATCTGGACGGCGACGCGATCGCCGACCTGGTCGCCGTGACGACGACGACCAGGCAGATCGTCTGGCGCCGCGGCCTCGGCCACGGGGCCTTCGAGGACTCGGCGATCCTGGTCGGGGACCTGTCGAACTTCCCGATGGAGATGGTCGCCGCGGATCTCGACGCCAACGGCACCACCGACATCGCCGTCGCGATGATGCAGGGGCGCACCGTCGCGGTCTTTGTCGGCGACGGCCAGGGGGGGCTTACGGCCAACGGGGGCGTGGGCCTGGGGCTGGGCGAGCCCGGCGGGATCGCCGTCGGCGACGTGAACGGCGACGGTTGGCCCGACGTCGTCAGCGCCAACCACGGCACGACCAGCGCGCCGCTGGGGCTCGACAGCTTCAGCGTGATGACCGGCGACGGCGACGCCACGTTCACGAAGCTCGTGCCCGACGTCGGGACCGGGACCCACGGGCCCCTCGACATCGCGCTGGCGGACCTCAACGAGGACGGCGCCCTCGACGTGGTGACGTTGCACCGCGAGACGCCGCGCGTGAACAACGCGCTGCAGACGCCGCGCGTGATGGTCTTCCACGGCAACCCCGGAGCCCAGCTCGGCAACCTACGGAGCTTCCCGGCGGGGGGGCGGACGCGGCGGGTGAAGATGCTCGACCTCAATGGGGACGGGGACCTCGACGTCGCGTCGATCGGCGACGTCGACGACGAGATCCGGTACTGGCTCGGGGACGGGAGCGGTGGCCTCGGGGGCCAGCAGATCGGCGCGGCCACCCACGACCCCGTCGATCTGGCGGTCGGCGACCTCAGCAACGACGGCGAGGACGACCTGGTGACGGTCTCCACCGACGGCTCGCTCAACGTGTGGCTCGGGCTGGCCAACGGCATGGTCTTCGGGGCCTTCAGCGTCCCCAACATCGGCAGCAGCCCCCAGGGGTTGGCGATCGCCGACAAGGACGGCGATGGCAAGGACGACGTCTTCGTCGCCAGCGGCAACGACGACACGGTGCGCATCATCCCCAGCGATCCCGTCTCGAGCCTGCCCGACCGGGATCGGATGCGGAGCTACTCGATGGGGGATCGCCCGGTCGCGGTGGCCCTGGCCGATCTCGACTCCAACGGGCGGATCGACGTAGTCACGGCGGACGAGGGCGGGCACACCGTCAGCCTGCGCCAGGGCAACCCCGGCACCTCGCTGCGCGGTCGCACCAGCTACGTGATGGCCGGGCTCCCCAACGCCGTCGCGCTGGGTGATCTCGACGGCGACGGTACGATCGACGTGGTCACCGGCCACTACGTGCCCTTCCAGCACCTCGCCCACCCGATCTTCGACGGCGACGACCCGCCCATCGGCCTCTCGATGCGCCGCGGCACCGTCGCCGGTCGCTTCCGGACCGGGAACGGCAACACCAGCCTGCACGACCTTGGCGTCCGCGAGACGGTTCGCGGCGTGCGCGTCGCCGACTTCAACGGCGACGGGCAGGACGACCTGCTCATCAGCGTCGGGGCAGAGGACTCGGTGCGCGTGCTCATCGGGCCGATCACCAGCCGAACCGCGGAGCTCGGCGCCCGGCAATGGCGAGCGGCGGCCAGCTTCGAGGCCCCCATCGGGCGGAACATCCTGGGGGTGGACGCTGGCGACCTCAACGGTGACGGTGCCCCCGACCTCGTCACGGCCAACAACGACGGCGACAGCGTGAGCCGCTGGATGCTCCCCGCGCCGGGGGCCTGGCTGGAGGAGCTCTCCATCGCCAGCGAAGGTCCCGTCGCCGTCGACGGCACCGTACAGGTGCCGATCCCGAACGTGCCCCGCTACGTGGAGCAGGCCGCCGTGCGGGTGCGGATCGTGGCCAGCGCGGCGATCACCGCGTCGGCGCGGCTGATCGCGCCGGACGGCACCGAGGTCTTGCTCTTCCAGAACCTGGCCCTCGCCGACGGCGCGGTCCACCAGGCCCACTACCCGCCGCAGGCGCTGCCCGTGGGTGAAGACCTCGACGACGTCATCGGCTGGCAGCCCGCCGGCGAGTGGCGCATCCGCGTCGACACCAGCGGCCCCGCCCAGCTCCAGGCCGGAGAGGTGATCCTCCGAAGCTGGTTCACGCGGCCCTAGGACGGTGCGGCAGACAAAGCGAGCAAGCGATGTGCGTGCCCGCCGGCCGAGTTCAAGGCGCGAAGCCGTAGCGATATCCGAAGATATCGATAGGCTTCGCAACGCCGAAATCGGTTGGCGGGCGCGTGCAGCGCGCCGCGTCGCGACTCTGCCGCAGTGTCCTAGTCAGTACACGACGACGTCGGACGGGCGCGCCTGTAGGAAGAAGTCGGCGAGATCGAGGGTCGACACCAAGCCGGTGGCGAGATCGATGACGCTGATCGTGTTGTCGCCGTTGGCCACGTAGGCGCGGGCCCCGTCGGCGGTCACGGCGATCGCGCGGGGGCTGAGTCCGACGGGGATGGCCTCACCGAGGCGAGTCTCGCCGAACGCCACCTCACGGACGCTGCCCCCCGCGCCCTCGGAGTCGACCTCGGTGATGTAGAGCGCGCTGGTGGCGGGGTGGAAGGCGAGGCCCGTCGGTGGATAGTCCATGCGCACGAAGCGGGTGTTGGGCTCGGGCGTGAGATCGATCACCGTGTCGGTCTCCGTGTCGATGAGCCCCACGCGCTCGACGCCGGGCATCACGACGCCCAGCGTGCTGTCATCGGGGGCGAGGACCAACCGGGTGAGTCGGGCGCCGCCGCCGACGTGATCGATGAGCCCGATCGAGCCGTCGTTTCCGTCGACGCCGTCGATGGCCCGCTGAAGGTCGAAGACGACGATCCGGTTGTCGGGCTCGCGGATGGTGCCCGTGAGGCTGACGTAGATCTTGGTCTCGGCGCCGTTGATGGCCACCGAGTCGGCGTGGTCGTCGGGCATCGGCAGCAGGGCATGGATGCGGCGACGCATGACGTCGATGACGGTCATCACGCCTGCGGTGTAGCTGGCGACGAAGGCGTAGCGCCCGCTGCGCGTCATGGCGATCCCCCGGGGGCCCGGGACGGGGATGCGCGTGACGCCATCGGGGGCGCCCTCGTCGGTTGTCTCGGGATCCTCGTCGGTGTCCAGCTCCCGCTGGGCGGTGATGTCGACGAGGGAGACCGAGTCCCCCACGCCGTTGCTCACGACCGCCACCAGCGCCGGGCCGACGGCGACGCGCTCGGGGCGCTCGCCGACGGGGATCACGAAGTTGGCGTCGTCGGCGATGGCCTCGTTGGTGGTGAGCTGGAGCAAGCGTCCGCCCGTGCGATCGACGAGCAAGAAGCGGTCGTTGAAGCACGCGCTGGCCGCTGCGTCGCCCTGGCACCACGCGTCGATGCGCTCCGCGGGCGTGCCCTCACCGGGCAGCGGCAGCCAGTCCACGACGCTCGGATCGGCACGGTGCAAGCGGGCGCAGACGCCGCTGTCCTCGCGGAAGGCGTCGACCGCCGGATCGCAGCCGTCGAGGAAGACCATGTCGGCGAGCTCGCGGCAGAGGTGACAGGCGGGCCCGACGGCGTCGCCTGTGTCCTGGCACTCCGCGGCGACCTGGGAGAGTTCGAAACCGTCGAGTTCGGTGCACCAGGTGCTGACGTTGCCCTTCAGAAAGACCCGGGCCATCGGGTGCTCCTGGTCGTAGGGCGGCGCGTGGTCGTGATAGGCGGCGGGGACGTCGCCGAGGTGTTGCTCGTTGGGGGCGACGCCCAGAAACGAACCGATGGCGAAGACCCCGTCGTTGCGGGCTGCCCCGGTTCCGTTGGGCTCGAAGAGCGCGCCGCTGTTGACCTTCAGGCTGAGCGCCACCAGATCCTCGCGGAAACCGTTCGCCAGCGCGCCAAAGACCGGCGCGAAGCGGCCCCCGAAGGTCACCAGCGCCGCGACGGCGGGCTCCAGCGGGATGTTGATCCCGCCGATGTCGAGGCCCATCCCCGCCGCCATCGACTGGTTGGTGGCGCGCGGCGCCACGCAGCGCGGATCATCGGCCTCGTAGGCCAGCCCGCCACCATTCCAGTCCACGCCGTCGCTGAAGCTGCGGGCGCCGGCGTTGTAGACCGAGCCCAGCGCCGCCGCCGTGCAGTCGAAGATGGCCTCCTGGACCGCGCCGTAGGTGTCGGGCTCGTCGGCGAAGTAGCCGCTGTAGATGTCGCCGAGCCCTGGCGTCGGCGGGCCGTCGCCGATCCGCCACTCCGTTCGCTCGCCGCGCACGTTGCGCCCGTGGATCGGGTAGCACATGGGGTCGTCGGCGAAGGGCACCAGGGACTTGGCGCCGTGGAGGATGCCGGCGATGGCGCCCACCAGGCCGCCGGTGACCTGGCCACCGACGTGCTCGAGCTGCGGCCCGCCCCAGCGGTGCCACATGTGACCCGAGGACCAGGTGTCCTGGAGGAAGTGGATGCCCACGCCGGCGATGGCGAGGGCGCTCCAGTCACAGTCCTGCAAGTATGGGAGGTAGCGCTCGCTGCGCCAGGAGTCGCCGAGCCCCTCCTGGAGCGCGCGGCACTGGGCGGCCACGGCCCGACCCAACCCGATGTAGTGCTCGAAGAGCCGGCCGGATTGGGGCGAGAAGTGGGTGCTATTGACCGGCGCGACGACGCCGAGGCTGAGGCCGCTGAAGTCGACCGCGTAGACGTGGCAATCCTGGGGATCCGGGCCGGTGCCCTCAAGCGGACAGGTCTCGTTCCCCGTCAGGAAGTCCTCAAGGCTCAGGCTGAAGTCCGGCAGCTCCGCGAAGCGGGCCACCTCGACGGAGCGAACGTCTCGCGAGGAGATGTCGCGGAAGCTGTCGAACCGCCACGAGCTGGCGGCCGCGTCCCCAGGCACGTCGCGGTTGTCCCCATAGAAGACCACGTCACGCGGGACCAGCAGCTCGCCGGGGAAGCCGTGATCAGTGAGCGTGTCGCGGAGCATGACGTAGTGCTCGCCGCGCCAGTGGAAGCGCGCCGTCTTGGGCCCGGCGTCGGCCTCCGAGCAACGCTCACCGTCGTCGCGAAAGCAGCGGGCCTCCCACGCCTGCGCCGGGGCCACCATGAGCGCGACGAGTACAGTGATCCTCATGGCGCCCCCCGGAGGCCGGGGAAGCAGCTCCGATCCTCGGCGAAGACATGGAGCATCGCCTCGACGTGCCCGACGCCCGCGTCGCGGAGCTGGTCGTAGGCGTCGACGCACGCGGCGGGGCAGCACGGCTCGTCCTCGTTCCACGGTTCGTCCGTCGCGCAGCGCCGCACACCCCGGACGCAATCGGGGTCCTCCCCCCGCGCCCGGCTGCAATCGAGGACGAGCTGGGCGCAGAAGCCGTAGGCGGTCACCGGATCACGCTGCGCGGGGTCGATCTCGAGGCGTCCGCCGTCCGGGAGCGGGAGCAGGCCCGCGTCCCCAAGGACGCCGAGGTCCGGGTGGAAGGGATCACCGACGGCGGCGTCCGGCGCCTGCGCGTCCGGCGCCTGCGCATCCACGGGACGTGCGTCGGGAGCCTGCGCGTCCGACTGCCGCGCGTCCGGTTGGCGCGCGTCCGGTTGGCGCGCGTCCGGTTGCCGCGCGTCCGGCTGCCGCGCGTCCGGTTGGCGTGCGTCCGGCTGCCGCGCATCTGGTTGGCGCACGTCTGGTTGGCGGGCGTCGGGAGTCTGCGCGTCGGGCTGGTGCGCGTCGACCGGGCGCGCGTCGACCGGGGCGAAGTCGGCGCGTCGCGCGTCGGGAGACCTCACGTCCGGCCCCCCCGCTTCCGTCACCGCCGCGTCACGAGGGACATCGCTCGAGTCCACCGCGACTTCGACGTTCGTCTCCCCGCTGTTGCACCCGAAGGCGAGGAGAATGACCGCGAGGCGTCGCATCACGTCATCATGCCCCTCGCCGCCGACCGGTCGCCAGGATCATCATCCGCCCGGGTGGCGTGATGACGTGTTGAATCTGCTCGCCGTGATGCTGGCGCCCCTCCCCGCGCGACGGACCGCTCGGCCTGCCAGGCAGCGTGCCCACGCCAGCGGTAGGAGCTGTTGGGGTATGCTGCGACCTCATGGCTGCTCGGCGCCATCTGCTGGTCCTACACGAAGACGCGCCGAGCCTGCTCCACGCGAAGCGGGCCTTCGAGGCGGACGGGGGCGTCCGCGTGACTGGTGCGCGCCGCTCGGGGACGGCCATCAGACGAATCGAGCAGCTCGACTTCGTCGGGGTGCTCCTCCACTGGACGCTCCCACGTCACGACGCGCTGAAGTTCCTCTGCCGGCTCCACGACGAGATCCCGAAGGTGCGGCGTCCCCCGGTGCTCGCGTTCGTCGAGGTCTGGCGGGGCGCCGATCTGCGCCGAGCGCTTCAGCTCGGCGTCGACGCGGTGCTCACGACGCCCCTGCGAGCGGTCGCCGTCCGCGCGGAGCTCGAGGCGATCGAGCGCGACGGTGAGGGCATCTCGGTGCCGCCGCTGTTGGCCCACGCCTCCAAGGTCCTGCTGCGCCACGACGCCTCGCTGTGGACCCTCGATCTCCCATCCGAGTGGCTCGACCGCATGATCGCCCTCGCCGCGCTCCTGCGAGAGAAGCGCACCGGCGTCGTGGCGCACCCGCCGGCGGTAGTGACCGTGGTGGCGGCCCTCGCAGACGACCTCGGCGAGGACGTCGACGTCGACCGTCTGAAGAGCATCCTGGCGAGCTCGATGCGCGAGGTCTTCGAGGTCGACACCGAGCGACTCAGGGCGCTGCTGCCGCCGGAGGTCGTGATCGAGCCGCTCAGCGACGCGGCGAAGGCGCGCCTCAGGACCCTGCGCGGGGTCGTCTCCGACGCCGTGGACTACGTGAAGCTCCTCCAGCTCAAGCGATGGTTCGCGCCGCTGCTCGAGCTCTGCCCGGAGCTCGACTACGCCGCGCTCCGTCGCCTGCTTCCCGAGCTGCCGGAGTCGCTGCCCAGGCTCTCCGCCGAGGCCCTCGAGCGGCTGCGCGTGCTGGCCGCCCTGCTCTCCAAGGCGCGCCACCCGACCCGAGTCGTCGAGGCCTGGATTCACCGAGAGCAGCCCACCGAGCGCGAGACGGAGGTCCTCGACCGACTGCTCTCCGTGCTGGCCGCGGAGGAGGCACGCCACGCCTTGTGGAGTGCCCTCGCCGGCCCCGAGGTCACGCCCGACGATGTCCGCGCCCACCTGGAGGCCAATGAGCTCGGCCCCGCGCTTCGCACCGCCCGCGCGCTCTCGAACGACGAGCGACAGAAGCCCGCGCTGCTCAACAACATCGGCCTCTCGCTGCGCGGCTCCGGCGAGTACGATCAAGCGGAGAGCGCCTACCGCGACGCCCTCCGCCTGCGCCCCGGCTCGCCCTCATTGCTGTTCAATCTCGCCGTCGTCAAGCACGACATGCACGCCTACGCCGAGGCGCTCGACCTCGTATCGAGGGTGCTCGAACGGACGCCTGGGATGGAACGTGCGCTGCGGCTCAAGGCAGAGCTCGAGTCCCTGTAGAGGCTACGAAGCGACGCCTTCGCGAGCGCCGACGAACTCTGGACTGGCCCCCCCGCAGGACGGCCAACGTCTCCCCATCGTCCCCCTCGAGCTCCCAAGGATCGGCGGGACAGAGCTCACCCTCCCCGTCACCCTCTCCCTCCCCTTCACCTTCACCCTCACCACCACCGCCGCTCGGCGGGATGCAAGACGCGAGTTCATGACGCCGGCTCCAGAGATAGCCGCCGCATGCTACGGTGGAGCGCCGTGAAGTCGACTCTCCGCATCGCCGTCTCGAGTGATTGCCGTACCCATCTCGTCGACGCCGTCCTCAGCGCCCTGCGCGACCGCGGCCTCGATATCCTCTACAGCGGACCCGTCGAGCCGGGCGACGAGCGGGACTGGCCATTGGTCACCCGCGAGGCGGCCGCCCGCGTCGCCAGCGGCGAAGCCGACGAGGCCATCGTGATGTGCTGGACCGGCACCGGCGCCTGCCTCTGCGCCAACAAGATTCCCGGAGTCCGAGCGGCCCTCTGCACCGACGCCGAGACCGCGCGCGGCGCCCGCAAGTGGAACCACGCCAACGTGCTCGCCCTCTCCCTCCGCCTCACCTCCGAGGCCCTGGCAAACGAGATCCTCGACGCCTGGTTCGACGAGCCCTGGAGCGACGACGAGTGGAACCGAGCGCAGATCGCCCGCATCGCCGCGATGGACGATCTCAACCGCTGAACCAGTCCTCCACGCCCCCCCCCGTAGCTGAGCTCGTGCCACGTGGTCGCGCTGGTCTTCGTATCCGCCGGAGACGGATCATCCCGAGAAGTCCACGGGGGGGCGCCCACCATCCGTCGAACGGTCACGCACACCGGCCCACGGATCCTCGCCCTCTGCCCACTCCTCCGGTTTCCACCGCGCTCGCCAACCTTCGATGGCTTCCCACACATCCGGCCGCCTCCGCCAGCCACCCTCGGCATGCTCGTAGCCCTCGAGGGACACCAGCAACGCGACCGGCTTTCCGCGTCTGCTGATCTCGATTGGGTGCAGATCCAGTGGTGCGACAAGAATATACAATAATATCAGATAGA